>CAVOZW010000016.1:0-394221 GCA_963701385.1 uncultured delta proteobacterium | reverse complement strand
CCCCCGGATTATCTCCTGAACGTCACTGCCTACTATTATTTCACCCTGGCTATCGTGGCGGCGGCCCTGGCGGTCATGTGGTTTATCAGCGTATCGCCATTTTGGCTACACCATGCGGGCCATCCGTGACAATTGCTGACCGGACACGCTTTATCGGCATTCACGTCCGTAAATACATGCTCATCAACTTTGTGATTGCCGGCGATGTTCGCGGGACTGGCCGGCGGCCTGCTGGGACCGTTCAACAGGAGCATCGCTCCGGACCTGTGCAACTGGCACCAGTCCGGTGTGCCGGTTTTTATGACCGTGATCGGCGGCCCACTGGGCTTTTTGGGACCCCTCATCGGTTCCATCATCTATACCTTTCTGTTCGCATTTGCCACCGGCTTTACCGAATACTGGCCCCTGACTATCGGGCTGGTGATCATAATGGTGGTGCTGTTTGTACCGGGGGGCGTTCTGGGGCTGGCCCAGACTCGCCTCAGACAATACCGGGTCGGAGCAAAGGAATCCAGCGACACGGAGACATAACATGCCAATTCTAAAAGTTGAACACTTAACAAGGCTTTCGGTGGTCTTCAAGCTACCCACGATGTCAATTACAAGATGGAGAACGGTGAAATTTCCGCCATCATCGGTCCCAACGGCGCGGGGAAAAGCACTTTTTTCAATCTCCTGACCGGGTACCACCGGGTCGATTCCGGGCGAGTCTTATTTCAGGGAAAAGACATAACCAACTGGCCGCCTCACAAAATCGCCCGTCTGGGGATTGCGCGAGCGTTTCAAATCAGCAATATTTATCTGGCCCTGACCACTTACGAAAATATTCGTCAGGCAATTCTGGCGCAGCAGAAAAAAACACTTAATTTTTTCACGCCGGCCAGCCGGCTGGCCAAAGAGGAAACCCGAAAACTGCTCGAGGTGGCCGGGCTTTCCCGGCACGCCGACACGGTGGCCGGAAATCTCTCCCAGGGTGACAAAAAACGTCTGGAACTCGCCATCGCCCTGGGAAACAAGCCCGAGTTACTCTTTCTGGACGAGCCCACGGCCGGCATGTCCAAGGAGGAGACCCATGAGGCCATGAATCTCGTAACGCGACTGAATCGTGAGATGCAGCTCACCATTCTCTTTACCGAGCACGACATGTCGGTGGTTTTTGGATATGCCAAACGCCTGACTGTTCTGCACCAAGGCGCTATTATCGCCGAAGGGAGCCCGGAAGAGGTCCGCAAAAACGAAATGGCGCAGAAAATTTATCTGGGGGAGGAAGCATGATACTGGATGTCGAAAAGATCAACACGTATTACGAGACCAGTCACATCCTTTTTGACGTATCCCTCACGGTGAACCGTGGCGAAATCGTGTGCCTGCTGGGTCGAAACGGGGCAGGCAAGACAACGACCATGCGCAGTATCATGGGTCTGACCCCACCGAAATCGGGAAATATCCGTTTTCACGGTAATGAGATTTTGGGCCGGCCGCCGCACTATATCGCTCAAAAAGGCATGGGATATGTACCGGACAATCGGTTAATTTTTCCTGATCTCACCGTGCTCGAGAACCTTCAAATCGGGCAGAAGATCCCCAAAAATTTAGAGAGCGAACCATGGACGGTGGAAAGGATATACGAACTCTTCCCCATTCTTTCCGAAAGACACAGTCAAAATGGCGGCACCTTGAGCGGCGGGGAACAACAGATGCTCACGCTGGCAAGAACCCTCATGGGCAACCCCGAACTGCTGCTGCTGGATGAACCCGTTGAGGGATTGGCACCCCTTGTGGTAAAGGACCTGGGAGCTCAGATCCTGAAGCTGAAGGAAATGGGGCAAACGATTCTCTTTTCCGAACAGAATATCCGGTTCGCCACCATGACATCGGACCGCGCCTATGTGATAGACAACGGCCGGATTCGATATCAGGGAAACATCGAGGAACTGAGCGCCAACCAAGAGGTCAAAGAGAATTATCTGATGATATAGCGAGCCGCCCCTGGCGACACTCGAAAAACCTGAACCGGAATCCCCAAGAACAAAACCAGAGGGTTTATGAAAACATTCGACAACCCGGATGTCATCATCACCGATGTCCTGGACAGCCACGGAAAATGGCGTGCAAAAAAACCGGCCTTGATCTGCGGGGACCGTCGTGTGACCTGGTCAGCACTCAACCGTCAAATCAATCGTGTCGCCAATGGTTTAACAAAGCGTGGTTTAAAAAAGGGCGACAAGGTCAGCCTGCTCACGACCAACTGCGTCGAAGCCCTTGAAATCCTCTTTGGCGTGATAAAAGCCGGCGGCGTCATCGTTCCCCTGTCTGCCATGGTTCAGGGAGAAGCACTGGCCAGAATGGTCCTTGACTCGGATTCCCGTTTTTTATGTGTGGGACCGGGTCAAATCGGACTCCTCGCGCCACACCGCTCCTTGTTCACCCGCATAGCAGGGGATGGATTCATTGTTCTGGGGGATGCCGTCGATGGATGGGAATCGTACAACTCGCTTGTTGACGATGGCACGGATCAAAAACCTAACCTTCGTCTAATCTACGAAGACCCCTTCAATATAATGTACACATCCGGCACCACCGGTGTGCCCAAAGGTATTTTGCACACGCATCACAACCGTACACAGTTTGCCAGCATGTTCGCTATCGACTATCGAATCGACTCGAGTGCCGTAAATATCGTAACCACGGCACTCTACGCCAACGGCACATGGCTGACCATGCTTCCGACACTCTTTGCCGGAGGCACCCTGGTTATCATGGAAAACTTTGACGCCGTGGAATTTCTGGAACTCGTTCAAAAAGAGAAGTGTACCCACACGTTTATGGTTCCCACCCAGTTTTCGATGTTGCTGGAACAACCCGGATTTGACGACTATGACATCAGCTCCATGCGAATATGGAACTCCGCGGGGTCGCCGCTACGTGCCGCCACCAAGGCGGAAGTGATTAAGCGCTTCAGCGGCGAACTCGTGGAACTCTGGGGACTGACCGAAGGTGTCGCCACCACGCTCAAACCAGAGGATATGCAAGAGAAAATGACCTCGGTAGGCATACCGCTGGTCGGCTGGGATGTCCGGATCATCGATGCGTCCGGGAACGAGTGCCCCCGGGACGAGGCCGGTGAAATTGTGGCCTTCAGCTCGTTTCTTATGCCCGAGTACTACAAACTTCCCGAGAAAACAGCCGAAGCGATCTGGCTCGATGAATCCGGCAAAACGTACCTGAAAACCGGCGATATGGGTAAGCTGGATGAGGACGGGTTTCTATACCTTCTGGATCGAAAGAAGGACATGATCATTTCAGGCGGGATCAATATATTCGCCAGCGACATCGAAGATGTTCTGACCCGTCACCCAGACGTACAGGACGCCATCGTCATCGGCATCCCACATGCCAAATGGGGAGAGACTCCCCTGGCTGTCGCGGTTCTTCACCCAGACGCGTCGCTGACCGAAGCAGACCTGTTGGCGTGGCTCAACCCCAAGCTGGCCAAATATCAACGTGTGTCCCGGATCGAATTCCGGGATGACTTTCCTAGGAATGCTCTGGGCAAAGTCCTCAAACGGGAGCTACGGGAGCCGTACTGGGAAACATAGCCCGTGTTTAGCAACAGTTGATTTTGTTCGAGAATACCAAAAGGAAAACGTATGTTGCCCCCTGGTCGGACATACCAACAGGTTTACGATACCTTTCGATGGGATTTACCCGAATTCTACAACATCGGCGTCGACATTTGCGACAAGTGGGCACGCAAAGGGAAACGTCTCGCATTGATATATGAAAACGAGTATGGAAAGGTTGAAAACTATACCTTTCAGAACCTGAAACAGCTCTCCGATCGTTTGGCCAACGGTTTTCAGGCTAAGGGCATTATTCGGGGGGACCGCGTCGGGATCCTGCTGCCCCAATGCCCTGAGACCGCGATTTCACACATTGCCGCGTACAAAATCGGTGCCATCGCCGTTCCACTTTTCACGCTTTTCGGAACGGATGCCCTATCGTATCGCTTGTCGAACAGCGCGGCCAAATGCCTGATAACGGATGCGGCCAACCTCCCCAAGATAATTGAAATCTGGAACGATCTCCCGCACCTTGAAACCGTACTTGTGACCGGCGGCGAAAAACCCGATCGCGTCCTCGATTTCCAGGAAACCCTTCAAAAAGGAGCTCCGGATTTTACCCCGGTAATGACCCGGTCCGACGATCCTGCGCTGATCATCTACACTTCCGGCACAACCGGTCCCCCAAAAGGAGCCCTGCACGCGCACCGCACGCTTCTGGGACACTTGCCCGGGGTTGAATTCCCGCATAATTTTTTCCCTAAAGATGACGACCTGTTTTGGACACCGGCCGATTGGGCCTGGATCGGCGGTCTCATCGACGTGCTCTTTCCCAGCTGGCACCACGGCGTCCCGGTTCTGGCGCACCGGGCAAAAAAATTCGACCCCGAAGACGCCTTTCGCCTCATAACCCAATACAGGGTCCGCAACGCTTTTATGCCCCCCACGGCGCTCAAGCTCATGCGATTGGTAAAGGACCCAAAAACTCGCCATGACTACCGAATGCGAAGTATCGGGAGCGGTGGCGAAACCCTTGGTCACGAACTACTGGACTGGGGCAGGAACGTCATGGATGTAACCATCAACGAGTTTTACGGTCAGACCGAGTGTAATCTCATCGTGGGCTGTTGCGCAGAGATCATGGAAACCCGGCCCGGGTCCATGGGCAGGGCCATACCCGGGCACCGGGTCGAGGTGGTCGACGAACAGGGCTGCCCGGTCCAAACCGGGACGGTGGGAGAGATTGCGGTCAGAAAACCCGACCCGGTCATGTTTTTGGAATACTGGCGCAATCCTGATGCCACACGTGACAAATATGTCGGAGAGTGGCTGCTCACAGGCGATCTGGCCAAAAAAGATACGGATGGCTATGTCTGGTTCAACGGCCGCAAAGACGACATCATCACCAGCGGCGGATACCGCATGGGTCCTTCCGAGATCGAAGATTGTCTGATGAAACACCCTGCGGTCGGCATGGTCGCGGTCGTGGGAAGTCCGGATGACATTCGAACCGAAATCATAAAGGCTTTTATCGTGCTCGCCCCCGGTGTAAGCCCAGGACCGGAAACCGCAGCGGCTATCAAGGCGTTTGTACGAATCCGTCTGGCTGCCCACGAGTATCCCAGGGAAATCGAATTCGTCAAAGAACTCCCCATGACCGCCACAGGCAAGATCATGCGTAAAGATCTCAAGAAGCTCGAAATCGAACGTAAATCAAAGGCATCGCATACACCGGTACAGCCTAAAACCTGAAGGGTCCAGACGCCCCCACCCCTCCAAAGAAGTCATAAATACTTTCATCCTAATTTTAATAGCCCGTTACAGTCTTGTTTTTGATATGGGATATTGATATTTATGGAACTTGATGTCCGCGCCTGTTATATAGTGATTGTCATAATAACGTTTCGATTGGGGTTTAAGAGGGTCCCCTATTTTTTCAAAAAGACATATCAACCCATGCTTTACCTTGTGCCCGCCGGATGGATGATGAAACAAGATCGTTTGGTGATACCATAAGACCGGGGAAACATCATCCATCCGGCAGGGCACTACGTTAGCGGGGCAGATTCATCATGATATGTCTTTTTTAAAAAATAGGGGACCCTCTCATCCGTGAGCATTATGCGGAACATATATATGACAACTGGTATAGCATTTGTCAAAATAACGTTCCGGTTACTTCGAAAAGGGGATTCCATGAAGCGTTGCGGTATTTTTGGATGGGGTGTGGTTGCCCCCAAATCACCAAACATCGAAGCCTTTGAACACAATCTCGATCATGCCATCAGCTGGCTCACACCCCATGCGGGATTTGGGCCCTCCAACTTTCTGGTGGGTCGCCCGGAATTCGATTTTACCGTATACAAATCCTGGTTCGATCAACGATTCGGGCCCCGGCGATATTCCCAGCTGAACGAAAAAATGGGCAACATGGCCAAGTACGCCATGGGTGCCTTCATCCAGGCCCTGGCCCAGAACCCAGGGATAGAGCCCGTATTACAGGAACTGGGAACCAAGGCGCACATCTACGTTGGCACCGGTCTGGGTGATTTCCCCCTGCAATATGAGAAAGTCCTGGTTTACTACAAGGCCCAGAAACGATGGAACCGTTTCTGGTGCCGGGAGGTCCACCATCCCGAACTGGCGGCCTACCTTCAGACCACTGCCGCAGAAAAACACCACATTCTGGAGACAGTGGGAGCACCACAGGACCCCGATGCCATCGATCCTGAAAGCATCGACTTTGACGATGTCACTGAAGCCTGGTATACCTTCTGGGCCAATCGCTCACAAGGATTGAAGCAGTATCTTGCGGCCTTGAAGGAAATCGAAGCGGAAAGCATCACCGGCGACATCAACAAGGAAAAGATGCATGTCATGCGGCGAAAATCCAACGCCCGTCGCAAGCTGAATGAAACCTATGGTTGTCCGTTGGAACCTTGGAGCGCCGTGGATCCCATGCTGCTCTGGAATATTCCCAACATTCCTGCGGCCCAGATTTCCATGATCGGAAAAATAACCGGTCCCACGTTTGCACCGGTAGCGGCATGCTCCGGGTTTGGTACGGCCCTGAAATTGGGACTGAACGCCATTCAGTTCGATCAGGCCAAGGCCGTTGTCATTGGAACCACAGACCCACAACCCCATCCCCTTTCCGTGGGGGCCTTCTTCGGCGCACGGGTGCTCTCCCATGACGGCCAGGTATCCAAACCTTTTGCAGGTCTGCGGGGCACCCATATCTCCGGAGGTGCCTGCATATGGATCATCGGGGATGCTGATTACTTCATGCAAAAAGGGTTTCAACCCCTGGGTCTTGAAATCCTGAGCGTTTCGCTCACATCCGACGCTGACCACATCATTACCCCCTCCCAAAAGGGACCCAGGACCGCCATAGACGAGGCGCTCAACAGTGCCGGCGTTTCGCCCGAGGACGTGGCCACCTGGGATATGCATGCGACGGCCACCCCGGGGGACTGGGCGGAATTACAGAACACATTGGAGGTCTTTCCCGGCACCACCCGGTTTACGGCCAGGAAGGGATCCTTCGGACACGGCATGTCCGTGTGTGGCGGCTGGGAATTGACAGCCCAGCACATGGGTTTTTCAAAAGGCAAACTTCTGCCCATCGACCTGAGGGAAGATGAACTGCACGACCGGGTTCGTCCGTATCACAGCTGCCTTGTGGATGATGAATCAGAGATCATGAAAGGAAATATTGCCGGCAAGATCAACATGGGGGTCGGCGGCATCAATGCCTGTATTATCAGCAGAAGGTGGCCGCCAAGACCCAATCAAAAGGATGATTGAAATCAAAGGTCAGTTCGAGTATAAAATATTGTTGCATGACGTTATGACAGGAGGCGGAATAGATGAAAAAATGGCGTTGCACGGTCTGTGGCTATCTTCACAACGGAGAAGCGCCCCCGGAAAAATGCCCGGTTTGCGGTGCGGACAAAAGCCTGTTCGAAGAAATCATCGCGGAAGCCAAAGCCGATGCGCAGAATTCAAAACAAATGGATCAAAAAACACCGCAGACATCCGGGGTACGCCAAGGCCATGATCCGGACCCCGAACCTAAGCGCGTTTACCGACGGCCCTATCGGTTCATGATCCAAACGATGCTGAAACACCACGCCCATCCTGTCTCCGTTCACATCCCCAATGGTGTTTTACCCATCTCTGTAGCGCTGATGATTCTGAGTGCCCTGACAGGCAGCGCCGCCCTGGCAACGGCCGCGCATGTCAATATGGTTTTCGTGGTCCTGACACTCCCGTTTGTTTTGTTCTCGGGATATATTGAATGGCAAAACCGCTATAAGGGTCTGCGTTCATCCCGTTTCATCACGAAGATCATTTGTGCGTGCATCGTGACCGTCACCTCAGTCGCCCTGGTGCTCTGGTGGCTGGCGAACCCCGGCATTTTGCAAACAGCATCCATGGCACGAAATGCCTTTGTCTTCATCGGCCTGATCTCGCTGGCAGCGGCGATAATCGCCGGATTGATCGGTGGAAAACTGGTGTTTAAAGACTAAAAGACCAGGATCCGAGGGTGTCAACCGAATACGATTATAGTGATTGTCATAATAACGTTCCGATTGGGGTTTAAGAGGGTCCCATATGTACGAACTCACCGAGTCTCAAAAAGCCAGACATGCCATTCGGGAATTCAAGACCATTACCGACGCCTTGGCCCTGAGAGGATTCTATCGGCCGTCGGGAAAATTTGGCAAGGATCTCGAAAGCTGTCTCAAAAATCTGAGCCCTGAAATCTACGGCTCCATGAACGATCCCCGGGTCGTGGAGTTAAAGGGACTGGAATATGTCATCGACCGATTGCCGCGCGGTATCGAAGCGTGCACGAAAATTATCCTGACCGAGGAAAACCCGCCGGAGAATCGGGCCTTCGAGAGAATTGAACCCCTGAAACGACGCAGAATCGCCTACCGGGTCAGCGACCACGAGATCTGCATGGTCATTTCGCGCGGATTAAGCGAAATTTACGATATCCTGACCCATATGACATTTCTTTTTTCCGAAGCCAAAAAGATTCACACCCGTATGAAAGACGACTCGGACAACATCTCCATCGAGTGGAACGCTCTCAAACATACGGTTGAACACCTTCACGAACTCGACGACACCCAACTGGATCAAGCGCTCTGGAATCTCAGCATCCTCCTGGGAAGATCTTATCAGGAAACAAAAAAAACCTATGCCTATCTCGAAGAGAACAAGCAGCGCTACCGCAGTAACAACGGGCTGTTTTCGTTGATCTATCATCTCGGAAAACTCATCGAGGATGAAACCGCCTCGAGGGAAAACGCGCTGGTTATTTACCTGCAGCCTTCTCTCATGAACATCATCGGCCACCAACGCTACGGACGGGTATGGGCCGAAGACATCAAGGCCAAGCTCCTTTCCATGGACCTCTTGAAGCGCCCCATTCACCTTATCAGCGCCAATCTTCACAGCGTGGTAAATCTTCTATATGGGTTTGCCGCCATCAAGAAAAGCAAATCCATGGCCCTCGAAAAAAATCTGTACCAATTTATTCGTCAGATTCGAACCGTCAGCGAGGAAATCACGGCCTATGGTCAAGCCCATGGACTCACCACGGTGTCTGATCATTCCGGGACCCATATCGATTGTCAGATCATCGATTCAGCGCGATTCAACAAGCTCCCCTTGCACCCGCAGATCTCTTTGGCCTTACCCGAATCCGACCGGGATAAACCGGTCATCATCGTCATGGACTACGCATTTGGGGCCCAGGCGTTCGAGCTCATGGAAAACATACTGAAACCGGTCACGCTTGCCGACACGACCGTCTTTCTGAACATCCAATCCATCTCCATCATGGGAAAAGCCGGCATCCTCACCGGAAAAAAGGGGGATATCATGCTGGCCACGGCCCATGTATTCGAAGGCACTTCGGACAACTATATCTTTGAAAACGATTTGGATGCCCAAGCGTTTGAAGCAACGGTAGACGTTTACACGGGGCCCATGGTAACGGTCTTGGGAACCTCTCTCCAGAACCGGGATGTGCTGCACAAATTTCTGGAGGACTGGAAGACGGTCGGATTGGAAATGGAGGGCGGGCACTACCAGCGCGCCATCGGTGCCGCCATCATCAAGGGAAACATTTCCAAGGATGTCACCTTGCGTTATGCCTATTATGGCTCTGACAATCCGTTGATGACAGGTCACACGCTGGCCGCAGGGGCCATGGGAGAAGAAGGGGTCAAGCCGACCTATATGATCACCAAGGTGTTGATCGAAAAAATATTCCCCAAGTAGATATCCGCAGGTATCTGCTATCTAAATCCCTGGATGCGTTTAAGCATGACCTCGAATCCGGTCATCTTAAACCTTGACATGGCTGCTTTGTAAATATCCGGTCTTTGCAGCATCTGTTTGATTTTTTGAAGGAGCTGTTCCGGGGACAAGGTCTGCCATGGAATATAATCCAACAGATCCCTTTCTTTAAAGCATTGCGCTCGAATCGTCTGTTCCATTCGGGGTGTTTCCCGGGGAATGAGCAAACAAAGTTTTTTCTGGCTCATGAGCTCACACAGCGTGTTGTATCCTCCCATGCTGATCACCAGGTCTGAAGCGGCGATAATTTTTTCCATCTGACGGTAGAAATGGAAAACCAGGGCATTGACTTTTCTGGCCCGTCTGAGAACATCCATTCGCTTGGCCTTGGGCATGAATGGCCCTGTGATCAGAATACTCTTATACGGGTTGGCGGGACCTAGTAGCTCAAGCATCGAAAGGTAGGCATCCATGACTGGATAGCCATCCCCACCGCCCCCCGTCGTGACGAGAATCAGCTTGTCCTTGCTGCTGATCCTGTGCCGCTTTCTCTCTCTTGCAGCGTCCCCAAGGGTTTTCACCTGGCGTGGGATGTAACCGGTAAAGTGCATCTTTTCGGCAACAGCCTTCGGAATTCTGTATTCTGAAATGGGATCATAAAAATCCTGAATCCCATATACCCATATGTCGCTGTAATAGTGTTCCAGCGCGTGATAGATGCCCTTTTTCCGCCAGGCATCTCTTACGGTCTCAGCATCGTCCATAATATCCCGCAGCCCCAGGACCGTATGTGTCCGGGGTGCATTTTTTTTCAGCCACTTGAGCGTGGTCACAATTTCCTTTTTCAGCCCCAGGGGTTCCTTGTCCACGATAAACAGATGCGGATAGAAAGATTTCACCGTTGCCGCAATGATGCTTTTCCGAATATTGAGCACATGACTGGCATTGATCTTGATGGAGAGCGGCAGATATTCTTCGTTGGTTTTTTTGATCATCCCCGGAATACGAACAAAGTCGACCTGGTCCGGAAATGAGAACCGGCCCACAATGGGTGACCCTGTCAGGATGAGCACGTTGGTGTCGCGATTACGGAACCGCGAAGCCAGGGCCATGGTCCGTCGAATATGACCAAGCCCGTAGGTGTCATGGGAATACATGACGATGTTGAAGGGTTTCCTATGCATCAGCCCTGAACCGCAGCAGTGAACGCGATCCGCGTGGCGACTCGACTGAGCTCGCCAAGTCTTGCCGCGGAAAATGCGAGCGAATCTGAATACCTAGCTTCATGAATGAACCGTTTCTGTGGGGCAACTACTGCAAAAGTTTAGTATTATACTCAAAAAGGATCGAAAATACAAGCTTGGCTGATGATTTATTTTTTGGCTATTGTGCTTGTCTCATTTTCTTGAATGTATTGATCAGCCCATTCGTCGATGAATCGTGTGTTTCAATACCGTCTTGGTTTCGTAATTCGGGCAGAATTTTTTTGGCTAGTTGCTTGCCGAGCGCAACGCCCCATTGATCGAAACTGTAGATATTCCAGACAATGCCCTGAACAAATATTTTATGTTCGTACATGGCGATCAGGCTCCCTAGAACACGCGGCGTCAGCTGCTTGAACAAGATCGAGTTGGTCGGTCGATTTCCTTTAAAAACTTTATGCGCTAGCAATCGCTTGATGTCTTGTTCGTCTTTTCCTTCAGCTCTCATCTCGGCTGCGACCGACGCTTGCGGTCTTTCCGTTCATGAGGGCTTCCGTCTGAGCAAAAAAATTGGACAGAAGAATGGCGTGATGGTCACCCAAAGGGTTATGGGTGATGGCGGGTGCCAGGAAATCCGAAGGCACCAGCCGTGTCCCCTGATGGATCAACTGGTAAAAGGCATGCTGGCCGTTGGTGCCGGGTTCTCCCCACACGATGGGTCCTGTCTGGCAATTGACAGGCCTGCCGTTTCTAGTCGATGGACTTGCCATTGCTTTCCATGTTACCCTGCTGAAAATAAGCCGGAAAGCGGTGCATGTACTGGTCATAAGGCAGAATCGCTTCGGTTTCTGCGCCAAAGAAGTTATTGTACCAGATATGGATCAAGGCCAGAATAACGGGGATATTCTCCTCGAACCGGGCCGATCGGAAATGCCGGTCCATGTCATGGGCTCCCTCCAGCAGCGCTTCATAATTTTCAAATCCAATGCTGCAGGCGATGGACAATCCGATGGCAGACCAGAGCGAATACCTGCCCCCGACCCAGTCCCAGAAACGAAACATGTTGTCGGGGTGAATGCCAAATTTTTCGATGGCTGGCCGGTTGGTGGAAATCGCCACAAAATGTCTGGCGATATGGGCGTCGTCCCTGGCCTGTGACAGAAACCACCTCCTTGCCGAATCGGCGTTGGTCATGGTTTCCTGGGTGGTAAAGGTCTTAGAAGCAATCAGGAACAAGGTGGTTTCCGGATTCAGGTGTTTCAAGGTCTCCGTGATATGCGTTCCGTCGACATTGGAAATGAAATGGACGTCCAAGCCTTGTTTGGCATACGGTTTCAGGCACTCGGTCACCATCCTGGGACCCAGATCCGAGCCTCCGATTCCGATATTAACGAGATCCTGTATCCTTTTTCCGCTATACCCCTGCCAGTCGCCGGTGTTGACACGGGTTGAAAAGGCTTTCATTTGTTCCAGAACGGCATTCACCTCGGGCATGACGTCCTGGCCATTGACCCGTATGGGACGATTGCGCCTGTTTCTCAAGGCAACATGGAGCACGGCCCTGTTCTCGGTTTCGTTGATACGGTCGCCCTGGAACATTTTTTCAATGGCATCCGCCAGGTCGACTTCCTTTGCCAGTTGGAAGAGCAGGCTCAAGGTTTTTTCCGTCAGGCGATTTTTGGAATAATCCACCAGGATATCCTTGAATCGAACAGAGAACCTTTCAAATCGTCGGGGGTCCGATTGAAATAGATCTTTCATGTGAGTGTCTTTAATCTCTTCAAAATGGGTCGCCAGCGCCTGCCAGCTCGTGGTTCGGGTGGGGTCTGTTTTTTTCAGCATAACAACACCTGTTTGCTTTGACGGAAGGGATCAATATTGTGTTGACGAGCTCAAGATATTTCCTGTACACTAGATCGCAAAATCTATTTTCATGGGGATGGTAACCGCTGATGTCGAGTGTTACAAACCTCTCTTTCAAACGATGGACCATCGATTCATGCGATTTACACAAATACTTATCGGTATCCTATTCTGCCTTCTTGTTCAACAGAATATCCAAGCGCAAACCCTATACACGTGGCAAGATGCCACAGGTACGATCCATATTTCCCAGCGCCAACCCCCCGCAGACCAGCCCTTGACAGACCAGCTGCGCTATAGAGCCAGGCTTTCCAGCAAAGCAAAAATCGATGCCCCCTCGTCCGGCGAGATGGGGGACAGCGCTGTTTTGACCGCAGCCAGGCAGGCTAAGCTGGCCAGAAAAAGCGCCCAGGATGCCAGGCTTGTTGCCGAGCAGGCCATTCAAGAGGCCCATCAGGTAAAAAAAGAAACCGAAGTCTTTCTTGAACCTTGGCGCGGCAAAAAGCGTATTAGAAAAAACATGCAGTTGCAGATCGAAAGCCGTATCAGAAAAACCAATCAGATCATTGCCCATGCCGAAGGTCTCATTCTTTCTGCCAACGAGGCCGAACAAAAAGCCCAGGCTGCGGAAAAAAACGCCCAAAGGACCCAGGATCAATTTTTTAAAGCCTACAGAGTGATCGTATCAAATTAGGGAACCCCGCAGTCATGCCAAAGCAATCCTCATTGAAAAACCAGGCCAAAGACGCTCCTGACAAAGATAAATCCCTTGCACCGCCACCCAACTTTATTCGAAGTATCATCGAAGATGATTTCAAAACCAACAAATTCGCTCGAAAAGTGGCAACCCGATTTCCACCGGAACCCAACGGGTACCTGCATATCGGCCACGCCAAATCCATTTGTTTGAATTTTGGTCTGGCCGCTGAAAACAACGGCACCTGCAATTTGCGATTCGATGACACCAATCCCACCAAGGAAAATGCCGAATATGTTGATGCGATCCAGCAGGATGTACGCTGGCTCGGTTTCGATTGGGGGGATCGGTGCTTCTTTGCTTCGGATTATTTTGAACAGCTATTTGCCTACGCATGCAGGCTCATTGAAAAAGGAAAGGCCTATGTTGACAGCCTGAACGCCGATGAAATCAGGATCTATCGCGGTACCCTGACCGAAGCCGGCAAAGACAGCCCCTATCGCACACGATCCATTCAAGACAACCTTGAGTTGTTTCAGGGAATGCGTGCCGGCAAATTCGAGGATGGCGCGCATGTGCTGCGCGCCAAAATCGACATGAGCCATCCAAACCTTTTGATGCGGGATCCCACACTCTATCGAATCAGAAGGGTCTCCCACCACAGAACCGGGGATGACTGGTGCATCTATCCCCTGTACGATTTTACACACTGTCTTTCGGACTCACTTGAAGGCATCACGCATTCCATCTGTACCCTCGAATTCGAAAACAACCGTCAGTTGTACGATTGGATTCTGGATGAACTGGATGTCTATCACCCGCAGCAGATCGAATTTGCCCGCCTGAATCTCAGCTATACTGTTTTGAGCAAGCGCCGCCTGATCCAACTCGTGGAAGAGAAGGTCGTCTCAGGATGGGATGATCCAAGACTGTTGACCATTTCGGGCCTGCGAAGGCGGGGGTACACACCCGAATCCATTCGGAACTTCTGTGAACGCATCGGGGTTGCCAGAAGAGACAGCATGGTGGACATGGCCCTTTTGGAATACATTATTAGGGAAGACCTCAACAAGAAAGCGCCGCGGGTGATGGGTGTTCTCAATCCTTTACGGGTCGTCATCGACAACTACCCGGAAGGACAGTTGGAAACGTTGGAGGCCGAAAACAACCCCGAAGACGCCGGCATGGGATCCCGTATGCTGCCCTTCACTCGGGAACTGTTCATCGAAAAAGAAGATTTCCTGGAAGAGCCGCCCAAGAAATTCTTTCGCCTGGCGCCTGGCCGTGAAGTCCGGCTCAAACACGCCTACTACATTACCTGCCATCATGTCGAAAAAGATGCGGCCAGCGGAGAGATCCTGACGCTGCACTGCACCTACGATCCAAAAACGCGCGGCGGCTGGTCCGATGACGGCCGAAGGGTCAAAGGAACCCTTCACTGGGTATCTGCACCACAGGCCCTCAAAGCAGAGGTCCGGCTTTACGAGCACCTTTTCAGCAAAGAAAATCCCAATGATCTGAAAGAAGGCAAGCGCTTTAATGATTATTTGAACCCGGCGTCATTGAAGGTGTTGAGCGAGTGCTATGTGGAACCGAGCCTGGCTGTGGCAACACCCGGATCCACCTATCAATTCCTGCGGCAGGGATATTTTTGTGTCGACACGGTCGACACGACCAAAGACCGACTCGTCTTTAACCGCATCGTCACCTTGCGAGACACCTGGGCAAGAATACAAAAAAAACAATAAGCGCAACACAACTTTCAGGATTCGGCGAACGTAAAATGAATAATCCCCTGGCGCTTTGCGCTGATGTAAGATGCCCTAAGCGGCTCAAACAGTGCAAAGCGCCATTGGATCACCGATTTCGCTCTATCTATGGTTAAAACCCGAAAAATGAGTTGTAGTCTGTAAACAGCAAACAGCTTAAAACAGTATACCGACATATCCCACAAAACTGTCCCCCGGACGTTTGTCGTAACTGGTGGTATAGGCAGTTTGTGTTGCCGAGGTCGCCCCCAGGGCCTGGCCTGCGGCTAGGGCTGCGGCAACTGCCCCGGAACAGCATGCGTTCTGGTTTGCCAGGGCTTCCTCGATAACCCCGGCCGGGTTCATGTCCAGCATGGCTTGGATAACCTTGCGGTCGTTTTCATTCCGGACCCAATTTACGGCTGACGCACCCGTTCCCTGCGGGATAAATCCATAGTTAAACCCATAATGCGTTAAATCCGTGGATCCGATTACCCTGGCGTTCAGGCCCAGATCAGACGACAATTCTGCTGCGGCTTTGCCGATCTTCAGGGATGTATCCTTGGGCGGCAATCCCATGGGGACGATCTTGGCTTTCGGGAAAAAGAATTTTATAAAAGGCAGCTGCAGTTCGATGGTATTGTCCTTGGCATGGTTCTGGGCTGTTTCGATGCGGAACGGAAATCTTTCCGTCAAGCCTCGGGCAAGTTCGGTTTCAACCACAAGTTCACCAAAGGGCGTTTCCCATGTCCCTTCGGTCATGATATAGTTGGGCGAGGCGGGGTGAAGATGCATGCCGAATAGAATGAACAGATCCGGCGCGGTTTCTGCTACGAGTGCGTGAATCACATGGCAGGCGATCGCCCCGGAAAAATACCAGCCTGCATGGGGGACGATGCCGCCGACCCATGGGCCTTTTGGAATATCAAGCGCCTTTGTGCCTAAAAACTGCTTGATTTCCCGCTCACAGGCCTGGGGAATATCAGGATACCAGCTTCCCGCGAATGACGCTCTGCGCATGTTCATGTTGCTGACCTCCTTATACAATATGTTCTTTTTTTGGCTGCCTTATGCTTGCGGTTGATCGCTGAAGTCACCGATGACGGCTGCCGTTCCAACACGGATGAAAACGCCGCGTGTGCGCCCTTGTTTGGTGATATTAATCGATGAAACACGAATCCGCTCGTGTCATATTTCAGGAAGCGATAGTCAGAAGAGATGGCGCACAGAAGAAATTAGTTCGTCATTCCTGCCTCGCAACCAGTGCGGGCAAAGCTTGATCAGGAACCCAGGCTTCGGTTTCTTGGACGCCCGCCTGAACGGGAGTAACGATCATTTTTCAACGCATATACAGGACGGAATACTACGGGTATCTGTTAGCATATCACTTGGATCCTTGGCCCCTGGACCCCTTCAATCCTTTGAAATCATTCAGCGCTCCTATTTACTACAACGAAATAGGAAATGAGCCTATTTTCAGGCCTTTTGTTTCTTGTCGATTTGCTGTTTCAACCATGCCAACCAGGCAGCCATTCCTTGTTGGGTCTTGGATGACATTTCAAATACGGGCATGTCAGGATGTATCTGCTGAATATTTTTAAGTGCCTCGGCAACATCATAATCCAGATAAGGCAGCAGATCGATTTTATTCAGAATCGCTGCATCGCATTCCCGGAACATGAGGGGGTATTTTAAGGGCTTGTCCTCTCCTTCCGTCACGCTGAGAATGACGACACGCGCGTCTTCGCCGATGTCGAATTCGGCTGGACAAACGAGATTCCCGACATTTTCGACAATCAATAACTGAATACCCTGCAGGTCGATGCCCCCGAGAGCCTTTTCAATGACGTGGGCGGCCAAATGACAATCACCACCAAATTCATCGGTGTTGACCTGCACCACGGGTACACCGGACACGGCCAGCCGATCCGCATCGTTGGTGGTACAGATATCCCCGACGATTACGGCACAACGCACTTCGGGCATGATCTCGGCAAGCGTTTTTTCAAGTGTGGTGGTCTTTCCCGATCCAGGTGAACTCATGACATTGAGAACAAAAATACCCAGGTCGGCAAACAGCCGCCTGTTCTGCGTCGCCATCTGGTCGTTCACATCCAGGACACGCCGAATGACTTTGATTTCACGGGTGCCGGATTTGACCGTATGGACGGCTGTTTCATCGTGGGTATGGGCTTTAGAGCCCTTGTGAAACGCCTTATGATGGTTTGCCAGTTGATTTTTTCTGAAATGAAACATGCTGTTAGGTTTCCTCGTCAGCGATTTCAATGGATTCGATATTCAATTCCCTGCCAGATATGATGTCGAGCTTTCCGCTGCGGCATTGCTGACATTGAAACACCGGTTCATGGATCGTCCACTCGGTCTCGCATTCCTTACACCTCGCTCGCACCGGAACCTCTTCGATATGGAGCTTTGCACCTGACAGCAAGCTGTCTTTGACGGCGATGTCAAAACAGAACCGCAGACTGTCCGAAACAATCGCTGCCATTTTTCCAACCTTGAGATTCACTTTCTCAACCCGGACGGGAACGTCACTCTTGGGTATCGAAGCAGATGCGATTTCGATAATCTGTAAAGCAATTCCCATTTCGTGCATCGGGTTCTGGTTCCACGAGTTGTATTTTATAACGCTGTTGATAGGTTAGATTGAACCGTTGAATCCGTTCTTGACGAGGTTTTAGACATAATGTTTTAGGTTTTGGCTTAGCCGACGGAGTGGGCCATCAGTTAACACCATGGAATGCTATTCGAAAACTTTTTTGCACAACTCGCCAAGCGTACCCAGATTTTCACATACATGAATCCCGCTGGCTTTCATGGCGGACACCTTGCCCTGGGCGGTACCGCTCTTGCCGCTGATAATGGCACCGGCATGCCCCATTCGTCGACCCGGCGGTGCTGTGAGACCGGCAATAAAGCCCACCACCGGTTTGGTCATATGGCTTTGAATATAGGCACTGGCCTCTTCCTCGGCCGTACCGCCTATCTCGCCCACCATGACGATCCCCTGGGTGGCATCATCCATCTCGAAGGCCTCTAAACAGTCGATAAAATCGGTCCCGTTGACGGGGTCTCCGCCGATGCCAAGACAGGTCGACTGCCCGATACCCTGGCGGGTCAACTGGTGCACCACTTCGTATGTCAATGTTCCGGATCGGGACACAACACCAATGGGGCCGTGGGGTTTATGGATCGGCCCCGGCATAATGCCGATCTTGCACGCTCCAGGGGTAATGATCCCGGGACAGTTCGGACCGATGAGGCGCGAGGCTTTGTCCCGAAGATAGTTCTTGACCTTCATCATATCCAGCACCGGGATTCCTTCCGTAATGGCCACGATGACACGCATCTGAGCATCTGCCGCTTCCATGATAGCGTCTGCTGCAAAAGGGGGCGGCACGAAAATCATGCTGCAGTCGGCGCCGGTTTCCTTTACGGCCTTGGCCACGGTGTTGAACACCGGTACCGCATCCATTTTCTGCCCACCTTTTCCGGGTGTGACACCTGCCACCACCTGTGTGCCGTAAGTGATACACTGCCGGGTGTGAAACTGCCCTTCCTTACCGGTGATGCCTTGCACCAGAACACGTGTGTTTTTATCGACGAAGATACTCACAATAAATTCCTTGCTAGGTTATAAGCTTATCCCACCAGCTCCGCCACCTTTTGAGCGGCATCTTTCAAATCCACGGCAGTGATCAGATTCAAGCCCGACTCAGCCAGTATCCTGCGGCCTTCCTCGACATTCGTGCCTTCCATACGGATGACCACCGGTACGTTGATACCGGTCTTTTTAGCAGCCTGAACGACCCCTTCCGCAAGCACATCACAACGCAATATGCCGCCAAAAATATTGATCAGGATTCCCTTGACATTCTCATCGCTCAAAATAATTCGGAACCCGTTTTCCACCATTTCTGCGCTGGCCCCACCCCCCACATCCAGAAAATTGGCCGGTTCAGCTCCGGCAAGCTTGATGATATCCATGGTTGCCATGGCCAAACCGGCACCGTTCACCATGTTGCCGACATTACCATCCAGGTTGATGTAGTTGAGATGATGTTTGGAGGCTTCAATCTCAAGGGGGTCTTCTTCGTTCAAATCCCGAAGGTCCCATATCTCCTTGTGTCTAAAGAGTGCGTTGTCATCGATGTTGACCTTGGCATCCAGGGCCACCAGGCCTTCGTCCCGCGTGATGACCAGCGGGTTGATTTCCACCAGGGAGCAGTCGTAGGCGATGAACAGCTTGTAGAGATTACTCACCAACTGCTGAAACAGTTTTATGATCGATGGGGGCAGATTCAGGCCGAAGGCTGCTTCTCTGCAGTGATAGGGGTGAATGCCCACCAGTGGATCAACAGCGACCTTGATGATTTTCTGCGGGGTCTTCTCCGCAACCTTCTCGATGTCCATCCCGCCGTCCTCGCTGGCCATGATGACGATTTTTGCAGTGGCCCTGTCCGGAACCATGCCCAGGTAGAGTTCTTTTTCAATATCGAGGCCCTGTTCCACCAGCACGTTTTGAACCCGCCGCCCGCCTGGACCTGTCTGGTGGGTCACCAGGTTCATGCCGATGATGTCGCCTGCCAAGGACATGACCTCTTCTTTGGAATGGGCCAGTTTAACGCCGCCGCCCTTCCCTCTTCCACCGGCATGAATCTGAGCCTTGACAACCACCGGGTACCCTCCCAGGGTCTCTGCCACCTTTGCAGCATCGGCAGCGCTGCCTGCCACACGCCCTTTCGGGACCGCAATACCCATCTGATTGAAAAGCGCCTTTGCCTGATATTCATGAATTTTCATGACGCTTATCCGATCACCAGCAGAATGTCATTTTTAGCTACCGAATCACCGCTGGCATAATTAATGGCTTTGATGCTGCCGCCCACAGGTGCCGGAAGCGCGTTTTCCATCTTCATTGCCTCGAGAACCACGACGGATTCACCCGCGACGACGCTGTCACCGACTTTTTTCAGGTAGTTCACGATCATACCGGGCATGGGCGCCTTGAGCGCTGTACCTTCCACGGCCGCCGGTGGTGGTTCAGGTGCCTTTTCCGCTGCTGCTGCCGGCGTCGTTGATTTGGTTGAGGCCGCCTTGGCTGCCGCCGGCTTGGGTGCCGCCGCCATGGGCTGCATATAGGTCCCCGGCATTTGGGCCGGCATTTGCCGTATATAATCGATGACAGGGGATTCGCCTAAGGCGTCAACACCTACTTCAAAATAGGCATCGTCTACGAAAACATTGAATGTCCGCAATTCTTCACTTTTTTCAGGTGCCAGCTTGGACGGCTTCTCGAACAGCAGACCCTGCTTGGCTTTCTTGACCAGTTCATCTTCGGCTTTGGCCTGCGCAAGGGTTCTTGGTTTGACCTCTTCGGGCGGCTCCTCTTTGCCATATTTCCATTTCAGAAATTTTTTCCCGGTAACCGGATAGAGTGCATAAATGATTTCATCATCAAGATCCACGGCCAGGCCTTTGACATCTTCCTGCGCCTTGGGAAGTTCCGGCGCCAGCACCTCGGCCGGTCGGCAGGTAATGGGCTTTTCACCCCTTGAATAGCCTTTCAAAGCCTTTTTCTGGACCTCCGCATTGATGGGCACGGCTGTTTTCCCGTACAACCCGTAGCAGAGGTCTTTGACCTGGTCGGTGATCATCTTGTAGCGTTCGTTTTCGTCGTCGAAAAGAACATTGTTCACGGTCTGAATACCGACAATCTGGCTGGTGGGGGTCACGAGGGGTATCTGCCCGAGATCCTTGCGTACACGCGGCAGTTCCTTGTAGACCTCGTCGATTCGATCCAGGGCATCCATCTGTCGCAGTTGGTTGACCAGATTCGACAACATCCCGCCGGGCGTCTGGTGCAACAGAACATTGATATCGATGATCGACACCTTGGAATCGTCCAGAAGATGTTTGTACTTGGGCAGTATCTCTTTTTCCAATATTTCGTTGATGCCGGCCAGGTGCTTGATGTCAAAGCCCGTATCCCGACTCGTACCGATGAGTGTCATGACCAGTGGTTCGATGGCGGCATGCGATGTGCGATAGGCATAAGGGGACATGCAGGTATCGATAATGTCCACACCGGCCTCGATGGCTTTTAAATGACTCATGGGTGACATGCCAGATGTAAAATGGCTGTGCAGATGAATGGGCGGCTTGACCGATGCTTTGAGGGCCTTGACGATTTCATAGGCATCATAGGGGGCAATCAACCCGGCCATGTCTTTGATGCAGATGCTGTCGGCACCCATTGTCTCCAGGGCTTTGGCTTTCTTAACATAATATTCGAGATTGTAGACCTCCCCACCCATGCGTGGTTCCGTCATGGTGTAACAGATACAGCCTTGAAAATGCTTACCGCATTCTTTGATCACGGGAACGACGGTTTCAAAATTACGGTAATCGTTCAGTGCATCGAAGGTCCTGAAGATGTCCATACCGTTTGCAGCGGCCCTTTCCACAAACACCCGCGCCAGATCATCGGCATAATTCCGATATCCCACCAGGTTCTGGGCCCGCAGCAGCATGGAAAACGGTGTTTTCTTCATGTAGCGTTTCAGGGTGCGGATTCGTTCCCATGGGTCCTCATTCAAAAAACGGTGCATCGTGTCGAAGGTTGCCCCGCCCCAGGTTTCGACGGCCCAAAACCCCACCTCGTCCATCATCTCGGCTACCGGTATCATGTCTTCGGTCCTTCCACGGGTAGCAAAAAGGGATTGATGACCGTCGCGAAGGGTCAGGTCTTCTATCTTGACAGGGTTTTCTGCCTTTGGCCTGTCTTTGCTGTAATCCATCTTTGTCATTTTGACTTGATTATGATCGGTCATTTTGCGCGTTCTCCTCTCAAAATAAAAACGCCTGAGGCGAATTTATGTGATGCGGCTCGGCCGCTTTTGCATTATCGATTCTTCAATCCATGAAACGTTTTGAGCTGCATCATGCTGCGCAGCTGCATCTGTGTCTGGCGCCCGCTCAAGCCCCACAAGCTCGCCGGTTGAAACGCCGAAACCTGCGCTTCCTGCATACCGGTTTGGGCCTGCATGGCCATTGCCGCGGCAATTTCCTCTTCTTCTTTGATATAGGCAAGCACTGCAGACATTGCGGCTATTTTTCTTTTATCATCCATTTAAGCATTTCCCCATTGCAAAAAGTAAATTGAGCGGCAAGGCCGCGGCCTAAAAATTGTACCCCAGGGGCCAGTTATACGGGAATGTTCCCATGCTTCTTGGGGGGTCTGATTTCCCGTTTGCTGCACATAATCTCAAGTGCCTCGATCAAGCGCGGCCGCGTCTCGCTGGGAACAATGACCGCATCGATGTATCCCCTGTTGGCGGCACGATACGGATTTGAAAAAAGTTCTTCATAGGCCGCTATCTTCTCTTCCCGCTTTGCTTTGGGGTCGTCGGATTGCTTGATCTCTTGGCGATGGATGATATTGGCCGCGCCGGCGGCTCCCATCACCGCAATTTCCGCCGTTGGCCAGGCAAAGGCCATGTCGGCGCCCAAGTCTTTGGAACACATGGCCAGGTAGGACCCGCCGTAATCTTTGCGTGTCACCAGCAGGAGTTTCGGCACGGTCGCTTCCGAGTAACACCAAAGGAGCTTGGCGCCATGACGGATAATTCCTCCCCATTCCTGGTTGCTTCCGGGCAGATAGCCCGGAACATCGGCGATGGTCAGCATGGGGATATTGAAGGCATCACAGAACCGTATGAACCGGGTGGCCTTGTCCGACGCATTGATGTCCAGACACCCCGCCAATTCCCGTGGCTGATTGGCGATGATCCCGATGCTTCTGTTGTTGAGACGGGCAAACCCCACGATTATGTTCTTGGCAAAGTATTGGTGGGGCTCGAAAAATTCACCCTTGTCGACCAAGGAGCGGATGACCGCTTTCATGTCGTAGGACTTGCTGGGGCTGTCCGGAATAATGCCGTCGAGCTCCGGCGCCGTCCGTGAGGGATCGTCATCCATCTTTACCTGAGGTGGATCCTCCATGTTGTTGGAAGGCAGGTACGACAGCAGTTTCTTTATCTCGGTAATGGCGTCTTCATCGCTGTCACAGGCAAACTGGGCCACACCGCTTTTGACATTATGGGTCATGGCGCCGCCGAGGTCCTCGAAGGTGATGTCTTCCCCAGTCACCGACTTGATCACCTCCGGGCCGGTGATGAACATGTAGCCGCTGTTTTTTACCATGAACACCCAATCTGTCATGGCAGGGGAATAGACAGCCCCACCGGCCGTGGGTCCCATAATAGCGGAAATCTGGGGGATGACACCGGAGGCAAGGGAGTTTCGATAAAAGATCTGGCCGTAGCCGGAAAGTGCATCCACACCCTCCTGAATCCGGGCGCCCCCAGAGTCGTTGATTCCCACAAAGGGTACACCGGCTTTGATCGCCAGATCCATCACCTTGCAGATCTTTTTGGCGTGCATCTCCCCAAGACTGCCGGCCCGGGCAGTAAAATCCTGCGAAAACGCAAAGACAGGGCGCCCCTCCACGAGACCGTGTCCCGTAATGACACCATCGGAAGGAATATCCACCGTCTGCATGTCGAAATTGACGCATCGATGCTTGACAAACATGTCGATTTCACGAAATGTCCCTGCGTCAAACAACAGGCCGATCCGTTCCCTTGCCGTCAATTTGCCCTTTTCGTGCTGTTTTGCAACGGCCTTTTGGCCGCCCATCTCCAGGATCTTTTTTTGGCGCTCTTTGAGATCCTTTATCTTATCTTCAACGATACCCATATCCGGTTCCTTTCATAATAAATTCGCTTGGCGAATTTATCGATCGCGACGTTGTCGCTCTGGTAATAAAACATCAACACCCATGAAATGTTTGGGCGCCTGTTTATCGGACAGATCCTTTTGATGCATCCGTTGGCCCCACATACGAAACGCCAAATACACGTCTGAAAAAGTTATCATTCTAAACCGTTTTGTTATTGTCAAGTGAAAAAAGCAACTCATCCGCCGCCACCGTGGGAGCCATCTCACCGGCTGCCACATGACGAATTATTTCCCCGAGGCGTGATTCGATTTCAGGCTGTTGATAAAAACGCGTCTTGAGACCTTCTTCCACCAGAGACCACATCCAGTCCACAGCCTGCCGCCGCCGCTTCTTTTCCAGCTCACCGCTGTCGATAGCTTTTTCGCGGTGCTCCAGAACGGTGGACCAGATGGCTCTTATGCCCTCATCCTCCGGGTTCAACGAACTGCAGGTCAAGGCCCTGGGTGACCAGATCGGAGATGCAGGCATCAGATAGTGTAAAGCGGCTTCAATCTGTTTTTTGGCTGTGTTCGCTCTGTCGATATTGTCACCATCTGCTTTGTTGATGGCGATGGCATCGGCAACCTCCAGAACCCCCTTCTTGATACCCTGGAGTTCATCACCGGCACCGGCGATCATCAGCAGCAGAAAAAAATCGACCATGGAAGCCACCGTGGTTTCTGACTGGCCCACGCCCACGGTTTCGACGATCATGACATCAAAGCCGGCCGCCTCGCAAATTAGCATGGTCTCTCTGGTTTTTCTGGCCACACCCCCGAGGGTTCCCCCAGAAGGCGAGGGGCGGATAAAAGCGTTTTCGGCCGTGGAGAGCTTTTCCATGCGTGTCTTGTCCGCCAGGATACTGCCGCCGCTGCGCTGACTGCTCGGATCGACAGCCAGGACGGCCACCAGATGCCCCTGGTTCACCAGCTGCATACCGAGGGTTTCGATGAACGTGCTCTTGCCGGCGCCTGGAACACCACTGATACCAAGCCGCACCGCCTTTCCGGTATATGGCAGAAGCGTGTTGACAACCCTTCGGGCAAGTTGCTGATGTTCATGGCGTGCGCTTTCGATAAGCGTAATGGTCTTGGCCAAAATTCGCTTATCCCGTTGCCGGACACCCCGGGTATAATAGGCTAGCTCTTTGAGCTCATTTGTCCCATGCATCATTTTCATAGTAACGGCATACTGCTATTGTCTGTCCAGAAATAGGGTTTTTCGCGTTTTGCCGGCGGAAGTCAGATTTAAGCCACATGCTCAAATGAGCAATAACCGGAATCTCGCTCTTTGGACAGCCTAAATAATCGAGTTTCACTCTAGTTCGTTCAGGATCTTGTTCGCCGACTCCGTTACCACCGTTCCAGGACCGAAAATGCCTACAGCGCCGGCATCATAAAGGAACTGGTAATCAGCCGGGGGTATCACGCCCCCCACCACGACCCGTATGTCCTCGCCCCCTTTTTTTCTGAGTTCTGATACGAGTTGCGGCACCAGGGTCTTATGACCGGCCGCCAGGCTGGAAACACCCACGACATGAACATCGTTTTCCACCGCCATCTTTGCCGCCTCTTCAGGCGTCTGAAACATGGGGCTGATGTCGACGTCGAAACCCAGATCGGCAAAAGCCGTCGCAATAACCTTGATACCTCTGTCATGACCATCCTGCCCCATTTTTGTCACCAGAATCCTGGGACGTCGCCCTTCCCGTTTCATGAAATCATCGGTTCGCTTTCTGACCGATGCAAAGATTTCGCTGTCTCCATACTCCGACGCATAGACCCCGGAAATACACTGGGTGGTTGCAACAAACCGGCCGAAAACAGATTCCATGGCATCTGAAATTTCACCCACCGTAGCCCGAGCACGTACAGCAGAAATACAGGCTTCTAGAAGATTGCCATCTGTTTCGGCCACATGTTTAACCTTGTCTAAGGCCTGCTGAACCGACCCGCTGTCTCTGGAAGCCTTTATCGCCTTCAGTCTTTGAATCTGCTCGTCGCGAACCGTCTCTGACACCGCCAGAACTTCGTCAAGGGGCTCTTCCTCGATCCGATGTTTGTTGACCCCCACGATAACGTCCAGTCCCTGATCGATGCGCGCCTGTTTTCGCGCGGCAGATTCTTCGATACGCATTTTCGGCATACCGGTTTCAATGGCTTTTGCCATTCCTCCCAAAGCTTCCACTTCATCGATGATTTTTCGTGCTTCCTCGATGATACCGTTGGTGAGGGCTTCTAGATAATACGAACCCCCAAGGGGATCGACCACATGGCATATCTGGGATTCTTCCTGGATGATGATCTGGGTGTTTCTTGAAATTCTTGCCGAAAAGTCGGTTGGCAAGCCCACCGCTTCGTCAAAGGAGTTGGTGTGTAACGACTGGGTGCCACCCAGAACGGCGGCCAGCCCTTCCAGTGTTGTCCGAATAATATTGTTGTAAGGGTCCTGTTCGGTCAGGCTCCACCCGGATGTCTGGACGTGGGTGCGCAGCATGGACGATTTGGGGTTCTTGGGATGGTACCGACGAATGTGTTCGTGCCACAGAAAGCGGGCCGCCCTCAGCATGGCGATCTCCATGAAAAAATTCATGCCCACGCCAAAGAAAAAAGAAAGCCGCGGTGCAAACACATCGATATCAAGACCGGCAGCCAGGGCGGCTTTGACATATTCCAGACCGTCAGCCAGGGTAAAAGCCGTCTGGAGAACCGAATTGGCACCGGCCTCCATCATGTGGTATCCGCTGATACTGACGGTGTTGTACTTGGGCATATGCTGGGAGCAATATCCGATGATATCGGATACAATTCGCATGGAGGGTTCCGGTGGATAGATGTAGGTGTTACGGGTCAGGTATTCTTTCAGAATGTCATTCTGAATCGTACCGGCCAATTGTTCCTGTTTTACTCCCTGCTCCTCTGCCGCAACGATGTATCCCGCAAGGATGGGCAGGACGGCACCGTTCATGGTCATGGACACCGTCATCTGATCGAGGGGTATCTGGTCGAAAAGGACTTTCATATCTTCAACCGAATCAATGGCAACGCCGGCTTTTCCGACATCCCCCAAAACCCTGGGGTGATCGGAGTCATACCCCCGGTGGGTTGCCAGGTCGAATGCGACCGATAAGCCTTTTTGTCCAGCAGCGATGTTTCGTCGGTAAAACGCATTCGAGTCCTTGGCAGTGGAGAACCCTGCGTATTGTCGTATGGTCCAGGGCCGTCCCGCATACATGGTCGCCATGGGCCCGCGGACATAGGGTGCAAACCCCGGCAGGCTGTTGACATGCGAAAGATTTTCCAAGTCTTTGGCCGTATAAAGGGGTTTGACCGATATGCCCTCCGGCGTCTCCCAGACAAGATCGTCGAGTGATTTCCCCCGCAACTGCTTGGCTGCCAGCGCTTCCCATTCTTTTATTCCAGGTTTTTCCGACATCTCAATCTCCCTCCACCCAAAAAATCGTTACACGCTTTTACGATACACGACATGCCCGCCTCAACCCCTGGCCCCTTCAACCCTCATCATCGTTCACACAGCTCCACCAGCACACCATGGGTGGCTTTGGGATGAAGAAAGGCTATTTTAGCACCCCCTGCCCCTATTCGAGGTGTTTCATCGATAAGACGAATGCCCTTTTCTTTCAGTTCGGCCAGGGCCGCTTCGATATTTTCCACACGAAATGCAACGTGCTGAATTCCTTCGCCTTTTTTTTCAATATACTTTGCCACCGGTCCGTCTGGGGCCGTGGATTCAAGCAGCTCCACTTCACTTTCGCTGATGGGAAAAAAAGCGGTGGTCACTTTCTGTTCGGTCACGGTTTCAGAACCTTCAAACACAAGACCCAAGGTATCTGCCCAGAATTTCTTGCCCTCATCGATGCTGTTTACCGCAATACCGAGATGGTCGATTTTCAAAATTTTCATTAGACATGCTCCTATCTTCTATTCTCTATCATACACTCTCTGTTCGATAAGCTAATTACCGCAAATTACGGCGCAGCCAAATGTCGTTCCATCACCCGCCTAAACCCCGGCATGGCCTTGACGATGGTGTCGTCTTCCACACAGAAGGCGATTCTGAAATGACCCGGACCCATAAAGCCGCTCCCGGGAACAACCAGGATCCGTTCTTCCTGGAGCGCTTTCACGAATGCCACATCATCGGGAATGGGTGTCTTGGGGAAAAGATAGAATGCACCGGGAGGTGTCATAAAATCATACCCGCAGTCCCTTAGGCCGTCACACAGAAGGTCCCGTTTACGCTTGTACTGGGACACATCCACACTCGTTCCCTGCATTTCTGCCACCACGCGTTGCATCAGCGCCGGGGCGTTGACGAAACCGATGATGCGATTGGTCAACGCCATAGCGTTCATCAGGTCGTCTTTGTAGGTTGCATCGGGGTTGACCACGGTATAGCCAATTCTTTCACCGGGTATGGATATGTCTTTTGAAAAGGATGTTGCCATAATGCTGTCGCGATAACTGTCAAAGATGCAGGGCACGTGGACATCGTCGTAAACAATTTTTCGATACGGCTCGTCCGCCACCAGGTATATGCTTCGATTAAACTGGTCGCTTTTTTTCTTTAATAGGCGACCCAGGCTATCGAGACTCTCCTTGGAATAGACCTGCCCGGAGGGGTTGTTGGGTGAATTGATCAGCAGAACCTTGGTTTTTTCGGTGACAGCCGCTGCCATGGCTTGCATGTCCAGTGAAAAATCGTCGCCGGTGGGAACGGTTTGAAACACACCCCCGTGGTTGTCGGCCCAGAATTGATATTCCACAAAACAGGGTTTGGGTGAAAGGACTACATCACCCGGATCCAGTAAGGCTTTGAGAATGACATTCAAAGCACCGGCAGCGCCGCAGGTCATGATCACATCGTTCGCCCCAACGCTAACCCCCTGGTCCAGGGATACATATGCGGCAATCTTTTCTCTGACATGCGGATATCCTGCCTGGGGCATGTAACCATGCCCGCCCGTTTGCTTGACAATTCTCCCGAGAATCTCATTAAATTTTTCAGGGGGTTCCAGGTTTGGATTCCCGAGGCTGAAATCAAACACATTTTCAGCCCCGTGCTCCGCCTTCAGACGGGCGCCCTCCTCGAACATTTTTCGAATCCAGGATGACTTGGTCATGAATGCTGCGATCTTCTTGGAAATGGTCATGAGACGTAACCTCCATAAATTCGCCGCGCGAATTTATTTGACGCGACCTTGTCGCTTATATAAATATAGAAGATGATTCATCTGACGAAACATTCACCTTCATTCCGGGGGCTTCACCCTTCAGTCACTCCCGCGCAGGAGGCTGTGTCGCAATTCGTCATCCCGGCCAAGCGTAGCGAAGCGAAGCGCGAGCCGGGATCCAGAAGTACTTGCTTATATTCATTTTCCTGGATTCCGGATCTCATTCCGCGTTGCTGCATTCGTTCGGAATGACTGGTTTGGGCGAATTGCGACACAGCCTCGAAGGCGGGAATCCAGGTGTTATCGATCTGGACTCCCGCCTGCGCGGGAGTGACAGCAATTGTATGACCCGTTTATATAACATAACGCTAGCCCTTATTTCTCATGAGAAATAAGGGTCAGTCTGCCGGAACCACCGCCGTCACCTCCGGGATCTTGTCCTTTAAAACCTTCTCGATACCGTTTCGCAGCGTCATCTGTGACATGGGACACCCGGCGCAGGCCCCTTGAAGTCTCACTTTGACGACGCCCCCCTCAATGCTCACCAACTCTACATTACCCCCATCCCTGACCAGCATGGGTCTGATCTCGTTCAGCACTTTTTCGACTTTTTCTTTCATGAAACCCTCCCTTGTTTAGCACCCCTTTGAACGTTGTTAAGGCAGCGTTCGGCTTTCACCCTGGCTAGAGCGAAATGGGTGATCCCATGTATTTAATCCGATTGCCGTTTCCCGTAAAATTCCTTTTTAAACAGCTCGTAGCTGTCGGCCTGAACAGCAAGGCGGATCTGCTTCATCAGATCCAGATAGTAGCGAAGATTGTGGAGCGTATTCAATCGGTATGCCAGCAGTTCTCGGGCCTGATATAAGTGCCGGAGATACGCTCGGGAATAATGCGTACAGGTATAACATGGGCATTGACTGTCAATGGGTTTTGTATCGTACTTAAAGCGTGAATTGCAAATGTTAATTGTGCCCGATTGGGTGAAAAGCTGCCCATTTCTGGCATTTCTGGTGGGTATGACACAATCGAACATGTCTGCGCCCATACCCACGAGCGCCACGATGTCCTCGGGTGTTCCTACCCCCATTACATAGCGCGGCAGGTTTTCCGGGAGGAGCGCAAGGGTCCAGGCGGACATTCCGCGCATAAGGTCCTTGGGCTCCCCGACACTCAAGCCCCCCACGGCATAACCTGAAAACCCGATTTCCATCAGATCTGCCAGAGATTTTTTACGCAGGTCTTTGTACATGCCGCCCTGAACGATACCGAACAACGCGCCTTTGGCGTTGCTACCGCCCCAGGCGTCTTTACAGCGCCGGGCCCAGCGAGTCGTCAAGTCAAGCGCTTTCAGGGCTTCATCCCTGTCTGCCGGATACCGGGTGCACTGATCCAGACACATGACAATATCGGAATCAAGACAGCGCTGAACGTGGATGGATTTTTCCGGGGAAAGCAGGTGGCGGGAGCCGTCGAGATGTGACTGAAAAGCGTAGCCCTCTTCTGTTATCTTGGCCAGCTTGGCCAGCGAAAAAAGCTGAAACCCGCCGCTGTCGGTCAGAATAGGCCCCTCCCAGTGCATGAAGCGGTGGAGTCCTGAAAAAAGATCGATAATGTCACATCCCGGTCTGAGATACAGGTGGTAGGTATTGCCCAGAATGATTTGTGCACCGCAGGCAGACAGCTCTTCCGGCGTGAGCGACTTGACCGTTCCCAGAGTGCCCACCGGCATGAATACGGGTGTTTCGATTTTTCCCCGGGGCGTATCGATGACGCCGGTGCGGGCGTTCGTTTCTTTGGATCTATTTATGATTTTAAAAGAGAGCATATTTTTTGGTTATAGTCTTAATGTCTCAACGATTTGATGAGAGCATGCAACATCTTGTAAATACTTTTTGCTTCGGCAGTCAATTCAATCTTTTCAGAATTGTTAAATATACCAATATCACAAGCGATGGCGATTTGCGCTGTTTGAGCCGCTTAGGGCACCTATAGTGATTGTCATCATAACGTTCCGATTGGGGTTTAAGAGGGTCCCCTCTCATCCGTGAGCATTATGCGGAACATATATATGACAACTGGTATAACATCAGCGCATGTTAATGAAAATCCAATATGAAAACACGGTCATTTGGCAGCCATGTCTGTTTAACCATATGGCCGGCGCTGATGTTAGGTGCCCTTGGGGCGAGTTCGCAAAGCGCCAGGGGATTATTCATTTCGCGTTCGCCGAATCCCGAAAGTTGAGTTAATACCTAAAACCGCTAATAGATCAACATCCCATCCCCGTAACTGTAAAATCGATACTTCTCCTTGAATCGCGGCTTCATAGGCGGCAAGGATGTTGTGTCTGCCTGCAAAGGCTGACACCAGCATGAGCAGGGTCGATCTGGGCAGATGAAAATTGGTGATCATGGCATCCACAACCCGAAACCGGTAACCAGGATAGATAAACAGGTCACATGGGCCGCTCATGGCCCTCATGTTGCCGTCTTCATCCACGGCGAACTCCAGCGTCCGAACCGAGGTCGTCCCCACGGCCACCACGCGTCGGCCCTCCTTCCTGGCACGCGAAACCACGGCGGCCGTCTCTTCCGGGATCGAAAACCATTCTGAATGCATGCGATGCGCCCGAATATCCGTCACCCGGACAGGCAAAAAGGTCCCATACCCCACATGCAGGGTAATCGGCGCCAGGGTAATGCCCTTTGCCTCGAGACGGCTCTAGGAGCGCTTTGGTAAAATGAAATCCAGCCGTGGGAGCGGCGATGGCGCCTTTTTGAGAGGCATAGATGGTCTGGTACGCGTTGACATCTTCCGGATCAGGCCGGGTCACATCCCGCTTGATATAGGGCGGCAGGGGGGTCTGCCCGATCCTGTCGAGAACCGGTCGAAAATCACCCTCGCACGAAAAGGAAAGCCGGTAGACGTCGTCATGTCTTTCCAATACCTGCGCCGTTACGCCCTCTGAAAAAAAGAGCCGGCTACCGATGCGGGTCTGTTTGGAGGACTTCAGTAAACAATCAAACTGATTCTCATGGCTTGAAGCATAATTCAATATCAGGGCTTCTATGCGCCCACCGCTCTCTTTTTTGCCCACGATTCGACCGGGAATGACCTGGGTATTGTTGATCACCAGCACGTCAGACGGCTTCAAAAACGATTCCAGCTCATGAAACACCCGATGGGAAAGGGACCCGGTGCGGCGATCCATCACCAGGAGCCGGGACTGATCTCTTTCCGGCAGGGGCTTCTGGGCAATCAACTGTTCAGGCAGATGATAGTGATAATCGTCTATGGAAAACATGTGCTGTTGAGGGCTTGAGTTTTCGTATTGGGTGTTTTGTGTTTGTTTCACGATTGACGGTTTCGTAAAAATTTAATTTTACCCCTTAGCGTTATTCCCCTGAAAGCGAAAACCCCCTGCTTTTCGAGCGGCGGCCCAGGATTTTGGACTTATGACAGGATCGTTGAAAATCAATTTCATAAACGTATTTTTGTTTAACTCGACCGCTTGCCTATATACACCAAAAATAGACCGATACCCATCAAAATCAAACCGGTTCGCCGCAAATGCAAATCCGGCATGTCGAGCACCTTTCGCACCCAGATCTTCATTTTGTCCGGAAATGCAAAATAGGGAATCCCCTCAACGATCATGACCATGCCGATAACGCACAGAAAAAAGTTCATTTTCAGCCTCTTTTTGCTACGCTGGTTGTCGAAAATTGAAGAACCTCGCAGCAAGCTAGGGGGAATGCGCTCGCTGTTGCGGTTCAAAGTCCATTGAACCTGCAAGCGTTTTCTATAACGTCCGGAGTCCTTTTTTGTCAAAATAAAATCGTTGAAGGGTTTACCAAATGCGACAGCAGCACTTCATCTTCCAGCCTTCATTTTTCCTGAAATTCATAAAGAGCTCTAATCTTTACAAGCGCCGGCGTTGATGATAAATAAAGGATTCGAGAGGTCCAGGGGCCCAGGATTCGAGTGATATGCTATAATATTCTAAAGAGTTAAACGTTTGGAAACCCAAATCATGACGTCACCGAAAGGGGTCGATGTCGATACCTGTTATGCTTCGCTGGAAGCGATAGAAATAGAGGGATTAAGAGTAAATCTGATCGATCTGAAAAATTTAAAATAGGAAACCAGATGCAATTTGAACCCGTCATCGGGCTGGAAGTCCATGCCCAGCTGAAAACCAGAACCAAAATTTTCTGCCGTTGCTCCACCGAGTTCGGCGCGCCCCCCAACACACACACCTGCCCGATTTGTCTCGGAATGCCGGGCGTGCTGCCGGTGCTCAACAAAAAGGTGGTGGACTTCACCCTGCGCATGGCCGTCGCCACCCACTGCACCATCGACCGGGAAAGCCGGTTTGCCCGCAAGAACTATTTTTATCCGGATCTGCCCAAAGGCTATCAGATTTCCCAGTACGAGCTCCCCATTGCCCAGCACGGATTTGTTCACATCCAACTCGACGGCGCCCGGAAACGGATCGGCATCACCCGCATACACATGGAAGAGGACGCCGGGAAGCTGATCCATGACCCCCACAGACCCGTCAGCAAGGTCGATTTCAACCGCACCGGTGTCCCTCTGATGGAAATCGTCAGCGAGCCGGATATTCGATCCCCCCAGGAGGCCGGCGCCTATTTGCGGCAGTTGCGCGCCATTGTCCGCTATCTTGAGATCAGCGACGGCAACCTGGAAGAAGGCAGTTTCCGCTGTGATGCCAATGTCTCCATCATGCCCTTCAACGCCTCGGAATTCGGTACGCGTGCGGAAATAAAAAACCTCAATTCTTTCAAACACGTGGAAAAGGCCCTTCAGTACGAAATCGAGCGCCAGAAAGAAATCCTGTTGGACAATGGCCAGGTAATTCAGGAAACGCGCCTCTGGGACGCCGACCAGGGCAGGACCTTTTCCATGAGGGGCAAAGAGGATGCTCATGACTACCGCTATTTTCCAGACCCGGACCTGTTGCCCCTGGTGATCGACGACGCCTGGATCGACAGCGTCCGGCAGGCCCTTCCGGAGCTGCCCGATGACAAGCGCGATCGGTTTATGACGTCTTATGGGCTCTCGGATTACGACGCCGAGGTGTTGACCGGCAGCCGCGAGCTGGCCGATTATTTTGAAAACTGCTTGAAAGACTTCAAGCAGCCCAAACCGGTCAGCAACTGGATAACCGGGCCCCTGCTGGGGTTGCTGAACGCCCAGGCCAAAGATATTTCCCACACCCCCATTTCCGCGCAAAGACTGGCGGAGCTGCTGCAACTCATCGCGGACGGCACCATCAGCAACACGATGGCCAAAACCGTTTTCGACGAGATGGCGGCCTCCGGGAAACCCGCCCCGAAGATCGTGGCCGACAAAGGCCTGGTACAGGTCACGGATGCCGGCACCATCGACGCGGTGGTCCGAAAGGTGTTGTCCCGCTCTGAAAAGGAAGTCAGCGCCTACCGCAAGGGCAAAACCCAGCTCCTGGGATACTTTGTAGGCCAGGTCATGCGGGAAACCAAGGGCAAGGCCAACCCCCAGATGGTGAACGACATATTACGGGCCAAGCTGGCGGGAGAATAAAGACCTATTTCCTGTATTTTTACGTTTTCTCGCGGTCATTCCCGCGCAGGCGGGAATCCAGGATATTTAACCCGTTGCGGTAAAACCAAAATAAAAAGAGCCTGCCAAACGGCAGGCTCTTTTTATTTTCAACAGTGCTATCAGGATCGTGTCAGATTTAGAACTCGATCATGATATAGTGATAGGCACGTGTAAAAGAATCCAGGTCAGCGTCGTCGATGTCCCAGCTGCCGGTACCCAGCGCGATGGCGTAGGTAACCGCATCGGAAACATTCCACTCCAAGCCCGCATCGATTTCATAGCCCGTGGCATCTTCCCAGATGGTGTCCTTCTCGTTGGAGGTGATACTGGTATAACTGGCAGTGAAGGAGAGGGCGTCGTTCAGGGCGTACTCGCCGAAGATCTGGAACATGGTCACGGCAAAGTACTCGAAATTGCCCGTGCTGCCGAAACCGGCCCAATCCGCACCGAACACGGTGGGGGTGAAGTCTTCACCGAAGCCGAAGCCTTCACCGCTGCCGGTGATTCCCCCGTCCTCGTCATAGGAGCCATAGGCAACCAGGGCACCCACCTTGAAGGCGTCCAGGTTGGCCCAGCCTTTGAAGTACACACCATAGGTGCTGTAATCTTCCGAGGTGGGGATGTCGGTTTCCCAAGCATAGTTTTTATAGTTAAACTCGGATTCGAAAGCGAACATGCCCAGGTTGCCGTCAATACCTAGCAAAAACGCGGTCTGGACCAAGTCGATTTCCTCATCCAATTCATACATACCAAAGGCAGCATACCCGATCAGCGGTTTGACGAAAATATCGCCGAACTTCAAAACGGTTGCAAGATAATAGGCATCGAAATCATCGGCTTCAGCATCCGCCGGAAGATCGACCCCGCCGGCCGTATAGCCTGGGCTGTTGTACATCATACCCAGTTCCGCATTCTTTTCGATGACAAAAATCAACGGCATACCAGGCGGCAACATATGCTGGAAAAACAACCGATAGCGGCCGTTGGCATTGTCACCGAAACCGGTTGCCCAGGCACCACCGGTCATGAGACCGAATTTAAGGGTCGTACCGAAATCAAAGGTGTGTTGGCCCCAAAGCCGCTTGATCTCCAGGTTGTCATCCAGATCGGATGCGCCGTCTTGAGTGGTGTCATCAGGATCAGCGGCCAACCAGTTCTGATCGCGGGCTTCGAAGTTGACGGACACAAAAGTCTTGTCCGACGCGGAAATTTTCCAGTCCGCGTCCAGCTCCTGATCATAGTACATGTAGTTGCCGGCATCTTCCTCCACACCGGAATCGTTCGAGATGTAGGAACCCCTGACATAGAACATACCGGTGAAATCCATGGTTGGAACGCCGGCATAGGCAACGCCTGCAACGAACAGGACAGCGAGTGTAGCGATAAACAGTTTTTTCATCTTAAAAGTCTCCTCCTCAAGAGTAGTGTCAAATGACTATCACCTGTAATCAACCAACCTTGTCACATCAGGCAATTCACGGCGTGCTGAATGACCCGATCCGTTTCACCACCTCCTTTCCTGTTTTAAGTTACACCAAAATAAACATAATTAGACATAACAATAAAACAAATTTGGACATTTATATCAAGTTAGTCCATAATAGTCAAGTCATTAGGCCCTAAGGGAAGCCCCAGGCCATAAAACGCCAGATATGGTGGAACTTGCGGGAAACGACACCCAAAGAGCGGGTTTTCAAAGCATCCTAAGGTTTTATGTTGTGTAAATACCGGTGGCTATACTGAAAATTTCCACCTAAAGGCTTTAAAAGCGCAACCCGGCATGGTAATAGGGTCAGGCACCCATTTCAAAAGCGTTTGAGACAACACATGATAAGGGAGTGACTAAGGTGAAAAGACATATCTTGCATTCAAAACGGTACCTGGGTTTGATAATCATCGCTTGGGCCTTGATCGCCCCGACGCCTGTTTTTGCAGAGACCCCGCCCAGCATCCTCATCGTTCCGTTCGACATTCATGCCGAAAAAGACCAGTCCTTTCTGAGGCCGGCCGTAACGGACATGCTCTACACGCGTCTTTCCGCTGAAAACCGCACCGTCGTGGTTCATACGATGGTCGCGCAGACAGATCCTGTCTCAAGCGAGGAGGCCATCTCCATGGGCCGGGCGCAAGCGCTGGACTATGTTCTCATCGGCAGCATCACCTTTCTGGGAACGATGATCAGCACGGATGCGCGTGTTCTAGACGTCTCCCTGGCAAAGCCCTTGCTGACATTCAGCGAGGTGGGTCAGGACCCGGGCGACATCATTACCCACATCGATCACTTGGCCACCCAAATCAATGCATCTGTTTTCGGTGTCGCCAAAGCCGCCGAGACACCACCGGTGGCCAAGAAGGGCGCCGATGAAATTTACATCCACCCTGAAAAACTGGAGATACCGGGCATCCAACCCAAAGTGCCGCCCCCGACCGCACCACCGGCACCCGCCGTCGTTATCGCACCGCAAGCCGACAAGGGCGACGCCTCCCTTTCCTACTGGAAAAGCAACGATTTTTCAGTGGCGATCCAGGGCGTATCCATTGCAGATGTCGACGGGGATGGCGCTAACGAAACCGTTTTTATCGAAGGCAAGCAGGTCCATGTCCACCGATACCAGGCGGATGGTGACCAACACCAGGAAATCAAAACATTCAGCCTTGGGTCTTTCAACCGGCTCATCCGCGTGGACACGGCCGACATCAACGGCAACGGCAAGGCTGAAATCTTTTTGACCGATTTTATCACCAGCCAGCAGCGCTTGAAATCGCTGGTGCTGGAATGGAACGGCCAGGCGTTTGACATCATCTTTGAATGGATTGACGGGTACCTGCGCATCCTCGAAACACCGGCATCGGAACCGCTCTTGCTGGGCCAGAAACGGGGACCGGGTTCGAGCCTCGTCTCAATCAAGGACGCCCTGTTCGACCGCGATGTGCGTGAAATGACGTGGCAGGACGGGCAATATCTGCCCGCAGCTCCCTATGTGTTGCCAAAGGGGCTGGCGCTGTACGACTTTGCGCTCGGCGACGCCTCCAACAACGGCCGGAACGAGATCGTGGCCTTTTCCGGCAACGACCATATCAGCGTCTATGACCCGGACGGAGATGTTGTCTGGGAGAGTAACGAAATTTATGGTGGGAACCGGCTGTTTTTCGAAGTGCCGGAGATCGATGATGTCCGCAAGAACGTCCAATACTACCTGCCCCAGCGCATCCACGTAACCGACATCGACGGCGACGGGTTGAACGAAATCATCCTGCTCAAAAACCACGATGCCGCCCCGCTGTTATCCCGTATCAAGGCCTTCAACGAAGGGCATATCGACTGTTTGTCCTACGACGACATCGGCATCCAGCTCAAGTGGCGGACCCGCAAGATCGCGGGTTATATTAGCGATTATGTCATCGGTGATTTGAACAACGACGGCCAGAATGAAATCGTCTTTTCAGCGGTCGCAAAACAGAGCACGCTTTTCAGCAAAGGCCGGAGTTACCTGGTGACCTGTCAGCCCAAATGAACCCGCAACCACAACCCGGGATCGGCTAAATTTATGGCAGCTGCTGGATGACCAGGTAAGCGCTCGATTTCTCGATCCGGGTCTTGACATCGGACACCACAGAGAACACCAGATCCGGCTTGCCGTCGTTGGTGGCATCGGCGATAGCCAGGTCACTGATGTAGCCGTGTTCTTCGATGGTTTTCCATTTCGGCTGCAACGCGTACTTGTCATCCCATTCCATACAGGCGATATAGCCGCGCTTGTAGCGTCTGCTCTTGAGCATGAACCCGGGCAGAGAATTGATATTCCGGATGGCGATCATTTCCTGCTTGCCGTTGCGGTCGGTATCTGCCACCAGAATACGTTTCGGAAGGTAGTAGCGGACGACTTCTTTGAGCTGCCGGTCGGTATATTCGAGATAGTTGAGGCTGCCGCCGAATGCTTCACCCGTGTCCCATAGGGTTTCGCCCCCGCTATTAAGGGCGGCGATTTCATGATTGCGCACGTAACCGATAAAGATACGCTCGCGCTCCGGGGTCTTGGGTGCAACGGTCATTTCGTAGAGCGAGAGACTCCTTGGTGCCGCTATCGTATCGATGCTCACATATTGACCCTTTTCAAAGCCAAGCACCTGAATCGTATCTGAATATTTTGGATTCATTACATTTTCCTGGGCCATGAGGGTCTGGTGGCCGTCTGCATTCGAAAACACCCGATAAAACTGGTCGATTTTTTCCGACAGCAGGCCGATACCGTTGGCGGTGGACTCGAAAACAAAGACGCTGGACCGTTCGCTGACGGTGTCATAGCTGGTAACAAAGATTTCGGCTTTACCATTGCCGTTGATGTCGGCGACATCCAGGCTCAAGAAAAGTGAGTTCCGGCTTTTTTGGAATTCGCTCAGCTGGCTAAAATGGCCCTTCTCAAACCGGTAGACATAGATCCGGTTACGGTCGATCATCACGGTTTCATTGGATCCGTCACCATCCACATCCCCCACCGCCACGCCTTTGAGATGCGTATTAAAGGTGTCGCTCTGCCAGCGGCCGTCGGCGGCCCTGTCTTCCTGGGCCACCACCAGACCGCTGATTTCCGTCCCCGCAGTTCCTTTGCCCAGAAGAGGCGGGCCCGACAAAGACCGGGGTTCGACCTCTGCCGCTGGTTGACCGTCCGGGGCCCCTGAATCCTGTGCGGCGTCACCCGTTGCCTGGTCCATGCGTTTGCGGTTGACCAGGGTCGCAAAGCGGTCGATATGCGCGATCACATCACCGTGTCCTGTACCGGTCTGGCTGAACGTAACCAGGGCTGTGCCTGCGGCCGTATCGACAAATTTGACATCGGTGCTGATTTGCTGACCAAAAGCGCTGAGGCTGCCGTAAACAAAATAGTCGGCCCGCAACGCTTGGGCCATGTCAATCGTGGCTGTAAGAGTGGCCGGCGGCAATGATGCGATCTGATCCAGGACCACTTGCCGGGGGATGATCGTGGTGGCGCTGTCAACGGATCCGAGTCGGCTGGCAAGCATCTCGAAGATACCGCTCTGCATGAATTCGAGATCTTCAGCGGCATGTATGACCAGCGGAAAGATGGCGATACGGGCGGTTTGAGCCATGCCGACACTTGAACACAGCAGCAGAACGATGCATATGAGCAAGGCAACGGCGGTTCGTTTTTGACGGCAAGTGTGATGCATCATGGGTTGTGAAGTTTCCGGGCTAGGCCATTTGATTTAAAGAAAGAAACCCGCCAGAAGGCGGGTTTCTTTTTGGGCTTTGGATTACATGTGAATGTAAAGGTTTAGAAATTAACCTTCAACATCCCCATGAGTTTCGTCTGTGCATCATCAGCAATATTGTTTCCTGACACACTCACATTCTCGTATCTCAGGTTGAAAGAGGTGCCGGGCAGCAAGTAATAGGTGGCACCTAAGCCGAATACGGTGTAGTTCTCGACGTAGACATCGTTGTCATCGGGATCTTCTTCGCTGGGCAGGATGTAGCCTACGTTGGCATAGAGGGTCAGATCCTCCATGGCGCCATAGCTGCCATATACATTGAATCCCATAGAACCGGCATTGGCTTCGATCTCGTGATTGTCGATGCCTGTGCTCTGAATCCACTGGAACGGACCGTAATCAAAGGGCGTATAACCCCAGTCATCGGTCAGCCACGCGATTTGCTCTTCACCGTCATCGGTGCTGCCGGCAGCCCAGAACAGGTCAAGACCGGCCATAAGTTTTTCCATGATGGCCATTTGACCGTTCAAGGTCACGTTGGTACCCACGTAATCCACATCGTTTGCATCGTCTGACCCGCTGAACAGATCCACTTCACCCCAGAAGGAAATTTTTCCCAAGGTGCTCGATCCGAACAGACCAATGGCGTTCTTGGTGTCTTCCGCAGCATCGTCGATCATGGTGACGTAGAAAGCACCGGCTTTGAAAGCCTCGGCTGCAAAGCTCACCTGGGCACCATAAAGATCGTTGTCTTTGTCGGAATCGTCGGCCGCAGCATCGTCGGTCAGGGCAGAACCTTCACTCAACTTGGTATACAGAACGTCTACCGTTACCGGCGCGAAATCGCCCGTGATCCAAACATTGGTACCCTGGTTGTCGTTGACGATTGCGTTACCGAAGCCGCCATGTCCGTAAAGACCGACCTTAAGGTTGACCATCTCCTTGGTGAGGTCCACATAGGCCTTGTCGATCATGATCGTGTCATGTCCCGGATTCGGGCGGTATCCAATATCACCCCATTGATCTTCGGCAAAGTCGCCGCGCAGTATGGCCTTGACACCATCTGCCGGCATCCAGTTAAACTGGGCCCGGAAGCGCTGGTCGATGTAGGTCTGATGGTTTGCGTCCTCATCATCGTTGCCCAACGCTTTAAAATCATAAGCCTCCATGCGGTACTGACCACTGGCTGAGAAGGTTTCACCCTCAGCGTAGGCAATGCCTGCGATGAACAGAAGTGCAATCGTTAGTATAACATACTTTTTCATCCTTGTTTCCTCCTTAAGATAGGTATTCACTTACATTAAATTGTTTGCCGAACAATTGTTTCACGTCATTCAATCGATTCCGTGACCACCCCCTTTTGGGAAATAAGACATTTGAAAAGGCCATCGATGTATCGCGATAAGCACCTGTTTCAAACGTCTCGATGTTGTTAGTTACATATAATTGTTAATAATTATGCTATAAAATAGCGTTACTTATAACAATTTGTAAAATATAAGTCAAGATTTTTCACCCATTCCCGATGGCTTGGGCTGATAACCCGAGATATGGTATACATCAGACTTGCATGACCCAACTTGTAGCCTCTCGCCACGCCCTTCCGTAAAAAAAAGTAAAGATGGATAAGCACCAACGATAATCGATTGTCAAGCTAAAATCCGTCTGAAAGCCTTATCGAAATAGTTTTTGCTCAACCGGATCCAGGTAGGTCTTCCATGCGGGCAGTTGGAAGGATCCTCACAGGCATCCAGCTGTTCCAGCATGGTTTTGATTTCCATATCCGTAAGACGCTGGTTGGCCCGAATAGCGCCATGACAGGCCATGAGTTTGATGGTGTCGTCAAGCGCCGTTTCGATCACGTCTTCGCAGCCGTCTTGGACCCACTTTTCTACCATCTCCAGCACCAGGGACTTGATCTCACGCCCACCCAGCAGCGCCGGCACCGACTTGATGGCAAAGGTATCACCCCCAAAGGGCTCGATCTCAAGGCCCAGGGCCGAAAGCGCGGGTAGAAACTTGGTGAGCACCCCTGCCTCGCGGTAGTTCAAATCGACGGTTTCGGGTATCAGCAAGCCCTGGGAGGCGGTTTTGCCGTTCCGGGATCGCTGCAGCTTTTCGTATACAATCCGTTCATGTGCGGCATGCTGATCGAGCAGGATGAGATCCGCGTCGAATTCGCACACAATGTAGATATCCTGGAATTGGCCGATGACCTTCAATTCGCTGAAACGTGTCTGGTCCCAGAGTTGCTTCTGGGCCGAAACCGGCGTTGACAACCCACGCCGGTCGTTCATGTGGAGGGCGGCAGCGTGTGGTTTGGATGCTTTCGAAAGGGATGGCCGGGACAGTGCGGCAGATGGGGGCCAAACGGGGGTTTCGTTGTCCCCGGTCTTGTCCGGTCGTCGATGAGGTCCATGCGCCTGATGGTCGATAATCTTCGGCCTTTTGCCTGATAACATGCATATTTTCCTGGGGAAACCGTCTGCCCCACCTTCGGGAATCGTCCTGCTGCAGGGCATGGGTGACCGCTGTCCGGACCGTGTCGTGAACCAATTTCTGGTCGCTGAATCTCACCTCGTTTTTTGCGGGATGCACATTGACATCCACCCTGTCAAATGGCAAGCGGACAAACAACACCGCCATGGGGAACTGGCCTTTGACGAGTCGGCCGGCATAGCCCTCAAACAGGGCATGTTGGATCACGCGGTCCCTGGCAGCCCTGCCATTGACATAGATGTGCATACTGCGGGATGTTTTGCGCGTGATCGACGGAGAAGAGAGCCAGCCTTCCAGCTGCAGGTACCCGTCGTCGTGCTGAACGCTGATGATTCCCGCTTTCAACTCCGATCCCAGTACATGGATCACCCGGTCTGCAGGATTGGCAACAGCCACCCAGTTTTTCACGGTTTTTTTGTTATGAAGCAGTTTGAATTGAACAGCGGGCCGTCCCAGGGCCATGGCCGTGACCACGTCGGCGATGTGGCCCGTTTCGGTCTGGACGCCTTTTAAAAATTTTCTCCTGGCCGGTGTGTTAAAAAATAATTGCCGCACGGTTACCTGGGTGCCGACCGGCGCGCCGCATTCGGTCACCTTTTCAATCTTGCCGCCCGCCATGAGAACCTCGAGGCCGGTATCGGTTTCCCGGTGCCGGGTGACAAGCGAAAATCGGGACACGGAAGCGATGCTGGGCAGGGCTTCGCCCCTGAAACCCAGCGTCCGGATGGAAAACAGGTCTTCATTTTTATATATCTTGCTGGTGGCATAGCGTTCGATGGAGAGCAGGGCATCGTCAGGCCGCATGCCGATCCCGTTGTCCGATACCCGGATCAGGGATCGGCCCCCTTTTTCGATCTCCACGACGATTTGGGTGCTCTCCGCATCCAGGGAATTCTCCAGCAGTTCCTTGACCACGGATGCCGGTCGTTCCACCACCTCACCGGCGGCAATCTTGTTGGACAATATTTCGGGCAGTATGCGGATGATCGTCATGTGTCTTAATTTAACGTCTGGTGTATTCTGATCTTCTTCCTTTATCCTTATGGATACTTCGTGCGTGTTTTCGTGATAGGACTGCTTCTATTCTTCAGTCTTTAGAAAATTGCTCAAAGATTCAACCTCCATGGGCGACAGATTAAATCTGATGGCGGCTTCTTCGATCATTTGTTGATGTTTCTTCGATTGATCGGTCTGTCGTTCTTCAGAAATCCATTTCACGGCTTTGCGAATCATTTCGCCATCAGGCTGGATGGTGGTCATGGGATTGCCTCCTTAACTACAGAATGCATACATGTAAATTAAGCAGCATCAGCATCATTTTAGTGAGAATATCGAATGTCAAACAAGAAATATTGAATTAAGAAGTTTTCATTTTTTTCGCTTTCGCTGTTTTTATGCTCGCAACAAAGATGCATATCAACTGATTATTTTCTTCTAATAGTGTCTTCAGCTTTGTTTCCGGCCTTATCAGTTTTGTTTTTCCTATAATTTTCAACCATACCCTTGTCTCACGAAGTTCTTTAAGACATATCTTCATCTTATGAATGAAATCAGAGCGAGATTCGGCGCCCTGTGCCTCGCCATAGTTTGCTGAAGGTGATGTTCCAGACTTGAGTAACTGCCCACCAATATGTTTACCGACCATGGTTTTGGGCAATGATTCAATCAAGGCAATTATTCGAACCGCAAAACCTATCAGTCGATCTTCAATATCATACTCATGACAGTCCTTCGTCATTCGAAATTCCTTGTTCGATATTCGATATTCTTTTTAAATCAAGGGCCTCTTCTTATGATGTTCCGTCCCCTGTTCAAAACTGTACGCCACCTTTAACAGCATGCCCTCATTAAAATGCTTCCCCAATATCTGAAGACCGATGGGCAACCCATCGGTGGAAAACCCACACGGAACCGACAGACCCGGAATGCCGGCCAGGTTCGCCGAAAGCGTAAATATATCCGACAGGTACATCTTCAAAGGATCTTCGACATTCTCGCCGATCTTAAATGCGGGCGTCGGGGCCACCGGGGAGAGAATGACATCGCATGCCTGAAATGCGCGTTTGTAATCTTCGACAATCAACGTACGAACCTGGGAAGCTTTTCCATAGTAGGCATCGTAGTACCCGGCAGACAGGCAGTAGGTGCCGATGATGATACGCCTCTGAACTTCCAACCCGAATCCAGCCGTCCGCGTAGCTCGGTACATGTCCATCAAGGTGTCCTGATCCCGGTTGCGGTATCCGTATTTGACACCGTCATATCTGGCGAGATTCGAGCTGGCCTCACAGGGTGCGATGACATAGTAGACCGCTACCACATATTCGGTATGCGGCAATGAAATGTCGATACAGTGAGCCCCTCGGTTCTCAACAACACGGACAGCCTCCTGAACAACGGACGCGACGTCTGGATCGAGGCCTTCCAGGGCCGCAACTTCTTTGGGGATGCCGACGGTTACACCCTTAAGATCCTCCGTGAGAAAGGACCTGAAATCGGGCACATGCTCGGGAACCGAGGTGGAATCACTGGCGTCATATCCTGAAATCGTATTCAGCATCATGGCGCAGTCCGTGACGTTTTTTGTTAAAGGACCGATCTGGTCGAGGGAGGATGCAAACGCCACCAGCCCGAATCGAGACACACGGCCATAGGTGGGTTTCATGCCCACAATACCGCAGTGGGAGGCCGGTTGCCTGATGGAACCGCCCGTATCCGACCCCAGGGCACCCAGGCACATGTCGGCCGCAACCGCTGCCGCAGAGCCGCCGCTGGAACCACCTGGAATGCGGCTCAGATCCCACGGGTTGCGGGTAATTTTTACGCTGGAGTGCTCGGTGGACGACCCCATGGCAAATTCATCCATATTCATTTTGCCAATGATGACGGCATGGTCGGACTTGAGTTTTTTTACCACGCTTGCATCATAGGGCGGAATAAAATGCTCGAGGATCCGCGATCCGCAGGTGGTTTTGATCCCTTGGGTGCAGATGAGGTCCTTGACCCCGATGGGAACACCCGTCAAAAGACCGATGTTCCCTTTGGCTATCTGTTGGTCCGCCCTATCGGCCGCTTGAATCGCTTCCGCTTCCGTCACCGTTATAAAAGCGTCCACCCGGCTCTCGACCGCTTCGATGCGATCCAAAACCGCCTGGGTCAATTCCCGGGATGAAATTTCCTTTGCCTTGAGCAGGTTGTGTGCCGCTTGAATGGTCAGTTCGTGTAATGGCATATCCTTCCCTCAGAGCTTTTGTCAAAATACCGTTTTCAAACGGATAGTTTTTTTGAGTCTTTGTCGGGTTATTGATTACGTCCAATAAAGCTCGATCCAAACGCTCAACACTGGTTCTTCATTTTTACACACATGGTTGTTGAACCAGCGGGCTTTCATTTATCTGGACAGACACGAACTAGTGCCCATCAATAAATGGTCTTTTCACGCCCTGTCGGCGTTGGGCGCCATGATTTAACTTCGAAGAAATTAAATTATTTTCGGCACAACAAAACTGCCATCTTCGGATTCAGGGGCATTGGCCATGCAACGTTCCCGGTCTGCCGCAACAGGCGTGTCATCGTCACGAAAGGCATTGGTCAGAGAAATAGCATGGGTTGTGGCAGAAACGCCCTGGGTATCGACACGTTTGAGCGAATCGACATGCTCTAGAATCTCGCCGATCTGGCCGGCAAATGTTTCGATGGCTTCTTCGGACAATTCCAGGCGCGCAAGGTCGGCAACGTGAACGACGTCCTCCTTGGTAATTTTCATCATACACCTTTGGCAAGCATATCTTTAAACGAATTATTCTCTAACGATAATTCCCTTGAAGTTGTCTTTGGTCAGTTCCTGGCGCATTTGCTCGGCCTGGGCTCTTGTCCGGTAAGGGCCGACCCTGATACGATACCAGGTTCCCTTATCGGGTATCTCGGCCATTGTGCTGAATCCGGCATATCCCATTTGCAGCAGCTTATTCACCAGATTTTCTGCAGAAGCGGCATCTTTGGTGGATGCCACTTGAACGGCCAGGGATCCTGTCGGTAGCGGCTTGACATCCGCTAAACCGTTCTTCTCGGTTTGGGTCTCTTTTGATTTGGAAACCCGTTTTTGTGACGTCAATGGCGACGGGGGCGTTGCCACAGAAGGGCTTTTAAGCGGCGCTTGGGGGGGCGCCTTTTTCTCGATGATTTGGATCTGTTCGTCTGTTACCTTTTTTCTTTAGGGCCTCGTAGAACTCAAGGGAGGACTTGGCTCCTGTTTTGGCGGCATCGATTTCCATGGCCCTTTTTTCCTGCTTGACCATCGATTCTTTGAGTGCCAGGAGTTCTTTCTGAAGTGCCTGTATATCAAAATTCACCGGAGCCGTTCCACGGCCAACCAATACCCCCAACACAAACATCCATCCGGAGATCAGAAAGAGCAGGCAGAGACTCAGGAAGAAACCTTTTCCTGTCAACTGCAGCAAGTATTTTTTTCTGTTTTTTGCGCCTAAATTTTTTTCTGTCATTTTCTTCATTCACATTTTTTCCGGTGCGGAAACGCCCAGAAGGGTCAACCCGCTTCGAATAATTGTCTGAACTGCCAGAACGAGGGAAAGTCGGGCCTGCGTCACCACGGGGTCGTCGGCCAGAACACGATGTTTATTGTAATAGGAATGGAACGTGGATGCAAGGCTCATCAGATAATAAGTGATCCGGTGGGGTTCCCTGAAAACGGCACTCTTTTCCACCACGGCCGGATATTGATCCATGGCTTTTATCAGGTTGATCTCTTCAGGTTCCACAAGCTGTTTCATGGTGGTATCGTCCCATGCATCACTGTCGATCCCTTGCGCTGCGCCTTTTCTCAAAATACTGGAAATTCGTGCATGCACATACTGAACATAGTAAACAGGGTTGTCATTGGATTTTTTCTTGGCCAATGCCAGGTCGAAATCGAGCGAACTTTCATAGTGCCTGGTGAGAAAAATGAATCTTGCCGCATCTCTCCCGACCTCATCCACAACATCCTTGAGGGTGATGAATTCACCTGCCCGTGTCGACATGGCAACCGGCTCGCCATCCCGCAACAAATTGACGAGCTGAACCAGAATGACCTCGAACTGATCCCGCCGGTAGCCCAGCGCCTCGATCGCGGCCGTCATTCGCGGTATGTAACCATGATGGTCCGCTCCCCAGACATCGATGACCCTATCAAAACCGCGCCGGTACTTGTTCAGATGGTAGGCCACGTCCGATGCAAAATAGGTTTTCTGGTCGTTTTTCCGAACCACCACACGATCTTTTTCATCTTGATATTGAGATGTTTTAAACCAGACGGCACCTTCCTTGTGATAAACAATGTCCCTGGCTTCCAAGTCCTGTATCACCGTATCGACACTGCCCGAGTCAAATAGGCTCTGTTCGCTGAACCATTCGTCGAATGACACCCCGAACGATTCAAGGTCCTGGCGAATGCCCTTGATGATAAGACCCGCAGCTGCCCTGGCACAAAACGCGATGGCCTCCTGCTCCGGCTTGTCGTTGAGTGTCTCGCCATGCGCTTCTTTGAGCAGGTTGGCGATGTCCTTGATATACGCTCCCTGATAGCAGTCCCCGGGAAACGAATTTTCCTTTCCTAAGAGCGCCTGGTATCGCAAGAATACAGAACGTCCCAGGGTTTCAATTTGTCTGCCGGCGTCATTGATATAATATTCCTTCTGAACATCGTACCCGCAGAAAGACAGAATGTTTCCGACGCTGTCGCCGACTGCCGCGCCCCTGCCGTGACCGACATGCAATGGGCCCGTGGGGTTCGAGCTCACGAACTCGACCTGAATCCTTTCATTTCTCCCGATATCCGAAGCCCCATACAGCTCCTTCTGCTCATGGATGCGTTGAAGCACACCGTGCCAGGCACTGCTATTGATAAAAAAATTGATAAACCCCGGGCCGGCGATTTCGGTTCTTGCAAGCATGTTTCTTCGATCGTCGATATGCTCAATAATCTGTTCGGCAATCTTTCGGGGTGACCGCTTCTGGGCCGACGCCATAATCATGGCAATATTGGCCGAAAAATCACCATGCTTTTCATTGTTAGGGATGTCGATCTCCACTTGCGGTAATTCCTGTGTCGAAAAAATCCCTTTTGCGACGGCCTGATGGATGGCATCGGTGATAAGTTCCTGAACTTTTTGTTTCATATTCCCAAACCTTCTGTACGTTGATCCTTAAAAAAGGTTGTAAGGCAACTTTATTCTGTCGACGTGAAGGGAATAATGGCTTTTATTAAACAAGTCAAGGGGCTTTGATTTGCGCTTGACTTGATGTCCGGGGTATATTAGACAGGAGGGGGTAACAAATCACAGGTTGAAGCCTGTACATTCGACGTCTTGCTATTATAACGAACCACGAAAAGAATGGCATTTGAAGGTGCCAACGCATTCGTGGTTTTTTTATTGGAGGTTCAGATGAATCATAGAACAATGATGACCATAATAATCCTGGCAGGTCTTCTTTCATTCACCCTGTCTGCCCAGGCGCACTTCGGTATGCTCATCCCTTCCGACAGCATGGTCATGCAGGAAGACAGCCGAACCGTGCGTGTGCAGGTTTCATTCTCGCACCCGTTTGAAGGCATCGGCATGGAAATGGCCAAACCCAGAATGTGCCGTGTGATGGTCAATGGGAACATGCTTGACCTGAAGGACCTGTTGAAAACAGCATCTGTCATGGGCGCTAAGGCATGGTCTCTCGATTACAAGATTGCCAGACCGGGTGTCTATACCTTCCTGGTGGAGCCGGAACCCTACTGGGAACCAGCCGAAGATGCGTTTATCGTCCACTACACCAAAACAGTGCTAACAGCCTTTGGCGACGATGAAGGCTGGGATCAAGAGATCGGGTTGAAAACGGAAATTCTGCCCTTGTCCAAGCCTTATGGCCTGTATGCCGGTAATATCTTTCAGGGAATCGTCAAATTGAACGGCAAACCCGTACCCTTTGCAAAAGTGGAAGTCGAGTATTACAACAAAGACCGGCAGTTGACGGCCCCCACCGAATATATGGTTACCCAGACCATCAAAGCCGATGCCAACGGCCTGTTTTCCTATGCCGCACCCGTGGCTGGCTGGTGGGGGTTTGCGGCCTTGAACAGCGCCGACTTCACACTGAAACACGATGGGGAAGACAAGGACGTCGAATTGGGTGCCGTGATATGGGTTCAATTTCATGAGATCAAACTGAAATAAAATCGCTAGGCCATTTTTAAGGCGCCTAATTTTTTCAGTTTGTCGATTTCTTTCTGGGGCAGGAAAGAGATCTTGCCGACAGATCGGGCGATGGCCGTGACCTTGGCCACGTGCTCGAGGGTTTCCAGGCGGCAGAAAGCTTCTGGCATGGTTTTTCCCAGTGTCAGACTGCCGTGCCGTGCCAGGATGAGCGCGTTGCATCCTTCTTGAACCGGCGCTTTTATTGCATGGACAACATCTTCTGTGGTGGGTGTGGCATACCCGCAATCCGCAATCACCCCCAGAGCCAGAATCGCTTCGGGCACGACAACCGCCTGAAGCGATATCCCTGCTACAGAAAGGGCCACGGCGTACGGCGGGTGGGCATGAATCATTGCCTGAACCTCTGACCGATGTTGATACACATAGGCGTGCATGCGAATTTCACTCGATGGCTTACCCTCGGATTTGCCCACTGTCTGACAGGATTTCAGGTTGTAAAGCAGCAGGTCCGCTGCATCGAGCATGCCCTTGTGGCAGCCACTCGGTGTTACCAGGATGTGATCTTCATCTACCCGCGCCGACAGGTTTCCGCTGCAACCCGATACCAAACCCTGCGCATACACCAATCTGCCATAAGCAACCATCACTTCCCGTAATTTTTTTTCCATTTTCGTCTCAACTCCCATAGGGGACGGGTATTCATATATTACTTTTGCCTATTACCTTAAGCTCAATTTCTTTGCTATCACAATTCGTTCGCCCCTTCGAATGGATTGGCTCACCGTCGGCTGAGAAACACCCAGACGCCTTGACAAGGTGACCGTACTCATACCCAGTTCTCTTGAGGCCCAGAAACATAAAACACTTCGTGCTTCTACACGCTTTGAATATCTGCCACATCTTGTTAGTTCTTCTTTGTTGATATCGAGTTTAGTTGCGACCATTCCAACTAACCACTCGTAATCATAGCCTTTGTTCTGATAAAGATATTTTCGCTCCATCCGTTCTTGACTTTGACTCAATATATTTTCAACAAAGTCGCTATCACCCAGTATCCGTTCGTCACCTTTACTTCGATTTCCTTTTTCACGAAGTTCTCCTACATGCGCCCACCCACCTAGGCTTCTAATCAATCCGCCCCCAACAAGTTCCGGCTTCCTGTCCGTCGGCGATTCCTTTTTTTACAAAGTCCTCATAAATGTTACGTGCAATCGCAGGTTTTTTGCCAAAAAATCCCAAAATATATCCGGTATCCTGCCAATCGCTTCGCGTACTTTCCCAAAATAATTGTATGTCCGGTATAAGCATACGTGCCCAAGGCTTTATATTCCATCACCAAACCGGCCCTGTATTGGATTTAAGTGAATATACCGAACCAGTTCCAGTAGATAGATCTCCTCCTGACACAATATTGACTTAAACCGATTATAAAAAACATGACCATGGCGCTTGTGACGTCGGTTAAAACCCACCGAATATCCTGTAAGAAGTCTCTGCATCACAGTGGAAAGTGGTGTGTTGCCCTGTCCTGATAAGCAAATGAACATGATTTGGCATTAATGCCCACGCGAAACAAGCTGTTTGGGTTTCTGATATTACGGTGCCCAAACGTATCTACGAATGTATTCCGATCAAAATCATCATAAAAGATATCATTCTTTTCAATTCCACGGGCCATAATGTGGTGGAGTGCGCCGGGCGCATCTATGCGTGCTTTTCGTGGCATAAGATTATCTATATTTTAAGAAAAGACTATCGTCAAGTAATATATGAATACCCGTCCCCTATTGTTTTGAAACAAAAAAAGAGGCTACAGTCGAAACGGTAACCTCTTGATATTACTGGTAGGCACGGTTGGATTTGAACCAACGACTTCTACCGTGTCAGGGTAGCGCTCTCCCCCTGAGCTACGTGCCTTTAGGTAAGCATTTTGGATACCACCGCCTTGGGGTGCTGTCAAGAAAAATGAAAACAGGCGGGTGCGTACTAGAGTTCTTTCTTTCTGGAACCATTTTGGAGAATATTCATGCCAAAATAGATATAATGCAACCCTGAAACAGTGGTGAGTCCGGCCGTGGCCCAGAACAAAATTCCCATAAGGACGGGATATCCCGCCATGCCGATGTTTACCAGTGCTAAGATGATCGTCGTTATCTGGGCCACCGTCGTAATTTTACTGATAATACTCGGTTTAATTTTGTAAGATTTCTCCGTTATGGTAAAAATGGCGATGCCCATAACGATTAAAACGTCCCGACTGATAACAATGACTGTGAGCCAGCTGGGCACAATTTTCAATATTGCCAAACTGACAAATGCTGACACCAGCAACAGTTTGTCGGCAATCGGGTCGAGGTAGGCACCCAGTGTTGTCCGCTGATTGAAATATCTGGCAATAAACCCGTCCAAACCGTCACTGATTCCCGCAATGGTAAAAATCAGCAAGGCCGGACCAAAAAGGTCTCTCAGGAGCACGATCACAAAAAGCGGTGTGAGCAAAATCCGCATGATCGTCAGCAGGTTGGGCAAATTGATAGGCATAATAAAATCGTTCCCCGATTTTATGAAATTCGTTTCGGGCTATCCGGCCACAAGCTCAATACCCAAGCGCCCCGGTGACACCTCGTATATATCGATACCAAATGATTCAAACGTCCTGAGCAACAATTCATCGGCCAGAGACTGGGCGGTTCCTTGGTAATCCACGGAAATAATCGACTCATCCGCTTTCATGACCTTGATGTGTATCGCCGTCACGCCGGGAATTTTTCCCAGCGCTTGGCGAAACTTGATAAAATTTGTCAGCTCCCGAGTACCATGAATATTGATTTCCACCAGGGATTGCCGGCTGGACTCGTTCTCCCAGGCGGATGACAGCTGCAGGATCATTTCCTGGCCGACGAGCATGCCGGCATTGAACAAGGCTTCGCGCCCGCCCTTTTCAACATCTTCGCTTGCAAAAACAGCCGTTCTGGCCGCAAAGGCAATTTCCTTTGCACTTTCCGTGCGATACGCTTTTGCAGTTACAGAGCCTTTAAAAGATTTAACATTGCCGTCCATCACATTGGTGGTCTTTTCAGCCACTGCTTTTCCGATAATTACGATGTCAGCTGCCATGCGCTTGCCCAGATCGATGGCATCCTCAAGGGAGATGTCGAGCGGATAGTTCAGGGGCTCCTTGATCCCGGCATGGTTGATCACCGTTATACCCGTATCCTTAAGCGTCTGCGCCATAGCCTCTTCTGATAGGGGAACAACGAACACGAGGTCTTCGCCCCACCAGTAAATCGGTAAAATGTCATCCATTTTTTTCTCTGCAAGATAAAAAAGAACTTTTGGCATGACATGGCTTTGCGTGACCAGATTGGCGCTCAGAAGGGTATCCTTGATTCTTTCCTTCATCACCGTGGCCTGCACAATGGCCCGGTAGGTGTTTCCGGAGAGATACTCCGTCAACACCTTGTAACCCTGGATAAACTGTTCGGTCTTATTATAAAGAAGCTCGTTAAAAAGATTGAATTTATCTATCTGCTGCTGAAACGATTGAAATTCAGTACTTACGGTGGCAACTGCAGACACCAAGGCGTTAGAAATGGCCTGTTCCCGGGCAGATGCCATGTCGTTGCCATGAACGGCGCTGGATCCAACAACTGAGACAACACTTACGGTAGCGTCTTCCTGCGCTATAACGGGGCAACACAACATCCACGACAAGGCCACAGCCGTCAGTAGAAAACCCATTCGCTTGAATGATTTAAAAGCGATAACCATGCGTCTTTCACCTTTTCTTAAAACGGTTCTTATCATTTGGAAAACCTTGCAGCAAGCAACCAGGAAGGTTCTGCCGTACGGCAGTACTTCGCAGCGACCGTAAAAAATTCTGACTGACTCAGCGACACTCGCTGTTGCGGTTCAGTGCGTTCTTTCGAGTGCATACCCGGCAATATCTAATAAGATTTCCCTGGTGGGCGATTCAGGAAACAACCCCAGCGCCTGGCAGGCGTTTGTGGTGTGCTTACGCGCCAATGCTCTGGTATATTCAAAACCGCCCTGTTCGGATATTTTTTCAACCAGCCATCTGAAATCATTGTTGGTAAAGGTTTCATTCAAGATGATTGTCTCCATCAAATCGCGATCGCCTGTCTCGGCCTGTTTTAAGGCAATGATAACGGGAAGCGTCAGTTTCCCCTCCCGAAGGTCAGCCCCAACTGCCTTGCCGAGACCCTGCGTGTCAACGGTGTAGTCGAGCAGGTCGTCCACCATCTGAAAGGCCATGCCAAGGTGGTAGCCGTATTGTGCCAGCGCCGTCTCTTTTTCTTCAGAAGCCTTGGCAAGAAGGGCACTGATACGACAAGCGCCTTGAAAGAGCACGGCTGTTTTGCATTTGATGATATCCATGTACTCTGCTTCGGTCAGGTCTAACTTGCCTTTGCGGTCAAGCTGATGAATTTCACCTTGTGACATATTTTCAGTGATTTCGGAAATAATCTTAATGATTCTGGGGTTACGTGTTTCTGCGGCAATCGCCAGGCCGCGGGCCAGAAGAAAATCTCCCACCAACACAGCAATTTCGTTTCCGAATACAGCATGCGCGGCAGGTTTTCCGCGGCGCAAGTCAGCACCGTCCACCAGATCGTCGTGCAAGAGGGTTGCGGCATGAAGGTACTCAAAAATGACAGAGAACGTCTTGTCATAATCACCACGGTACCCGCACAGCCTCGCAGAGAGTACCATCAACAACGGTCGAAGACGTTTTCCGCCGCTGAAAAGTATGTGATGGGCCACCTTGGAAACCAGTTCCAGGTTCGGGTGCAAATTTTCGAGCAATGCGGCTTCGATACCCTTCAGATCATCTTCGACCAGCAAAAGGATTCTGTTTTTCAGATCGCTCATAATGCTTCTCCGGTCAAGTCATACTCCAGCGTATCGCTAATCCGGACATCTGCAAATCCCCCAACCGGAAGTCGATCCCCGTGGACAAACGTGATGCCGTCTACCTCAGGCGCCTGGAAAACGGTCCTTCCGATGTAGAGTCCTTTTTCGGGTGCCTCTTCGATGAGCACCGGAAGCGTCTGAGACAGATATTTTTTATTATTAGCCGCTGACAGATCCATCTGTCGCGCCATGATCGCGTCATGACGTGCCATGGCAATGTCCTCCGGCACATGCTGCCCCAGGCCGTGTGACGCTAAATCCTCTGAATCAGAATAAATAAAAACACCTAGGTGGTCAAATTGAATTTTTTCGATGCAATTGAACAGCGCATCAAAGTCTGAGTCCGTTTCGCCCGGAAACCCTGTAATGACGGTCGTTCTCAGACAGGCGTCACTGGAAATGGAACGGATTCGGTCAAACAGCTTGAATAGCGTCTCTTGTCGATAGTGCCGCCCCATTTTTTTCAATATCCGATTGCTGGCATGCTGGATGGGGACATCAAAATAGGAGCAGATATTGCCCGCTTCGTGCATGGTTCGAACCAGGGTGTCGTCCATACTGTCCGGGTGCCCGTAAAGCACCCGAATCCAGATGTCCGCCGATATGGCCGCTAGCCGCTGCAGCAGGCGGGAAAGGCCGTTTTGCAAACCGATGTCCATCCCATACGCGCTTGTTTCCTGCGCCACCAGCACCAATTCCTTGACACCCGATTCAACGAGGGCTGTGGCTTCCTGAACAATATTCTGGATAGGGCGGCTTTTTTGTCTACCACGCAGCTTGGGGATGATGCAGTAGGTGCAGTGCCGGTCACATCCTTCCGCAATTTTGAGATAGGACATGGCCAAGGGTCGCCCGGCTCTTGGCATTACCTCGCTGGTGCTCGCCAGTTCATCCGGATCCGGCAGAATGCACTTAGGGCGGTCCGCATGCGCGACAACCGCCTCCACGATCCTGTCGTAGGCGCCGGTTCCCAAAAACATATCGACTTCGGGCAGGCTGCTGACGATCGCTTCTCGAAACCGCTCCGGAAGACAGCCGGTAACGATCATTCGGCGGCAGACCCCATGCGTCTTTTGTCTTGCCAGGGCGAGAATGGTATCGATGGACTCGTTGATAGCCGGTTCGATGAAGCTGCAGGTGTTGACGACGATCACTTCCGCCTCGGCGGGGTTCTCCGTCATATCGTGCCCGGCAGCCAGCAGTCGACCTGTCATGGATTCGCTGTCGACGAGATTGCGCGCACAGCCGAGGCTGGCAACATGAAAAATCATCCAGATATTTTTCGAATCTCTTCGGTGATATAGGGTGCAATTTCAAATAGATCAGCCACAACGGCATAATCGGCCTTGGCAAAGATAGGTGCTTCCGAATCATTGTTGATGGCCACGATAACCTTCGAGGATGACATGCCGGCCAGATGCTGAATGGCACCCGATATGCCAAAAGCCATGTAGAGTCCGGGTGACACAACCTTGCCAGTCTGGCCCACCTGATCTGAATGCGGCCGCCACCCCTCGTCAACAGCCGCCCGGGATGCCCCCACGGCTGCACCGAGGGCCTTCGCCAAGGCTTCGATAAGGGAATAGTCATTTCCTCCCATGCCCCGGCCGCCTGAAACAACAATATTCGCTTCGATCAAGTCGATCTTGCCGGTTTCCATTCTTTTTTCAATAAAAGTCATGCTCTTCTTGCCGGTCTCGGCCGATACCTTTTCCACGACAGCATCACCGCCGGTTTCTACAATCTCCGTTATATTTGGGCGCACTGAAAATATCTGGCAATCTCCCTCCAAAACAACTTCCGCCAGCAACTTTCCACCATAGATGGGCCGTGTGGCAGTCAACCCGCCGTCATCGCATGTGATGGCCACACAATCCGTTGCCAGCGGTGCATCGAATCGCGCCGCAATACGTGCGGAAAGGTCTTTCCCCTGTACCGAGGCACCAAATAGAAGGATGCCCGGTTCTTCCTGTTCTATAACCGCTGACAGGGCATTGGTATAGGCGTCTGTCAGGTACTCGGCGAGATGTGAGCCTTCAACCGCCAGAATCCTGTCGGGGCCATAGGCTTGAAGCGCCTGGGCACATTCGCCAATATCAGCGCCCAGGACAACGGCCGTCAATGGACGCCCCAGCTTGTCGGCAATCCGTTTTCCTTGGCTCAACATTTCAAAAGCGACTTTTCTAAAAACACCGTCGCTCTGCTCTGCAACCACCATGATTCCCTGTGACATATTTCACCTCATATTTTACCCGGGTCAGAAGACCGGATATGATAAAAATTTATTAGATAACTTTTGCCTCCTCGTGCAAAATTTTCACCAGTTCCCGGGCCTTTTCCTGGGCTGTCTCGCCTTCGATGACCCGACCGCCTTTTCTATCCGGCGGCGGTTTCAGGGCCACGATTTTCATCTTCGGCGCCGAAAAGGTCTGGGGATCAAAACCCAGATCAGCCAACGTTTTGTGCTCCAGGGGTTTCTTCTTGGCTTTCATAATGCCCGGCAGGGAAGCGTACCGGGGATCATTCAACCCGCGCTGGGTCGTAATAAGCGCCGGCAACGGCGCTTCCACGACGGCCACGCCCCCATCGATGGTCTGGTGGCACCGGATCCCATTTTCAACCATCTCCTCTTTTATCACCATGGTGACGCTCGGGATCCCCAAGACCTCGGCGACGACCGAACCGACCATGTAGGCATCGTCGTCCACGGCCCGCTGCCCGGCAATGATCAGGTCAAAAGGTATCTCCTTGGCCGCCGCGGCCAACACCTTGGCCGTCGTCAGCGGGTCGCAGCTCTCCAGGACGGGGTCTGAAATCAAAACCCCTTTGTCGGCACCCATTGCCAGTGCCGTTCGAATCGCTTCGGCCGCTTTTTCACGCCCCACGGTCAGGATCGTTACGCTTCCGCCATGGGCCTCCCGCAAACGAAGCGCCTCTTCCACGGCGAGTTCATCATAGGGGTTGATGACCCACTTGAGGTCATCCATCTTGATGGAGACCCCGTCTCCTGCTATTTCGATTATCGATTCAGTCGAAGGAACCTGTTTTAACAGTACCAATACGTCCACGCGGATGCCTCCTTTTAATTTGGCCAATGATGACAACTTATAACAAGCAGATATATTTGTGCTTTCCAAATGATGATTCCTACAGAACTGCGATTTTATTGTCAAATAAAATCGTTACACGATTTTATCAGACGCGGCTGTGCCGCTCTTAAGCGATCCGCGATTGTATAAGAATTATGATAATAAGGAGTTAATATCTCTCACAGAGACCACAGCGTAAAGAATATTTTTTCTTTTCTTCTTGAAAATGTAGCGCAGAGCTTCAGCTCTGCCTGTACATGTTTTTGCAGGTCTAAAGACCTACGCTACATTACATTGAACCGTCTACTACCTTAAGCTTAACTAAATGTCGCAGGAAAAATGAGGTTTAAAATCGTTTCGCCGGAACTGTGGCAATCCACTGGTTTTTTGCAGAATGCACACCTTGTAATTTCTCCTGGACAGATGTCAGTGGAATTCGGGATATGTGGAGCATCTTGTACGATGTCATATCCATGTTGAAATGATAGCGTTCGGAAAATATTTTGATGCGCATGAGATCTGTCCCTTTTCCACCGGCATTGAAATCAAAGGGCTTTTTTGTCGAATATCCATCCGTGTCCTGCGTTGGATAAAAGCCTTCAAACAGATACTTGCGATGCCTGGCCACGATACCGGTTCCAAAATCATGAACCGTCAAGTGTTACACCTTTTTCCGTATCCTTCGCCGAAATATCGATTCTGCCCTCATCCGGTGTGTTTTCGATGGCATTTTTTATGAGTCCAAATACGATCGAAGAGAGAATTCTTTTGGGAATGGAAACCCTTTTCGATGGTCTTCAGATCTAAATCGCATGTCGAGTTTTCTGTGCCCGATCTCCGATTCTATCCGCTGCATGGTTTCTCTCAAATATCGTCCCAGAGTCGAGCGATTCCGCCGCAACCTGTTCTTCCGGGACGATACAGTTCATCGATACGCTTTTGTATCTTTTCGACAACGATGCCTTCGCCCGCCTGCTCTGCGGCTCAACGCCTCTATCATATCGGTGCATTCGTTGAAACAGCATCGTGGCATCACGATGGTGTGGAAATGCCCTGTCCCGCATAATGTCCTCTACTTCCCGCTGAATGCTCGACAACCGCTTTAAACTCCTTTCCGCTCTGTCATATGTCCGGATCCATTTTTTCTCCGGTATCGCCGAAAGTGGTCTTTCGCAAAAGGGAAATGAGCCGTTGTCAGAAGTGATATCGGTGTTTTCAATTCATGAGAAAGATGGTTAATAACCTTGGTTTTTGCCTGATTAAGCGTGTTGACCTCTCGAAAAGCCGATTTCAATGCCAGGGTAGAGCGAACATTTTTCAAGGTAACAGCCAGATTAATTAACAGTGTTTCCAGCAGTTCCGTGTCGTCAGTGGTGTAGGGACCATCGACAATCTTGGCACCCAACCCCATAATACCATTGCAATTATATGCGATATTAAAAATCGATACATAGGCAATAAACGGAGGGAAAAGCGACAACCGTTGCTTTTCGTTTATATGTTCCATGGTTGGGATGTAATCATAGGCGACGAGCAGTTTATGACAACCCTTTTCGATTAGCGGGCGTGTCTCTTCATCGATTCCGACGGCAATCAATTTATTGGGAATCAGGGCTTTCTCTTCGATCGATGAATGCAAACCCTTCGACAACACCAAAACTGCCCAGGGTCATCAAGAGAAAATTTCGCAAGGTGCCGTCAATATTTCCCTGATCGAGAAGCACGTGGCTGACATCGCACAGGGTTTTCAAATGAAACATTCTTTTATGGAGCTCAGACTCTTCCGCTTCATTTTGCCTTCGATAATCTTCCTTCACACCTAACTCTCCCTCACAATGCATAGAATTGCTTTAAGCGAATATTTCATGTATAGGGCAACAAATGTCAACGGATTCACAAAAAAGAAAAGTCCTTCCTCTCCACAGTTATCCCTGCTTGTGGACACGCAGTGATCCCGACAGGGTTTTGGAAGAAGTTAAGATCATTTTTCAGGACATGTTCAACAGCGGTGATTTTACATTTCTGTCGGCTGTCTTTGAAGATGTTGTTGCCTTGTTTTCCGGTAACATTTCAAGGATTCAAACCCTGCGACACACCTTACCACAACCTCAAACATACCACGGATGTCTTTCTTGCCATGGCACGGCTCATCCACGGCGCCCATATTGAGGGCGTGGTTTTAAGTGCGATGGATGCCAATATGGGACTGGTTGCCGCACTCATGCACGACGTCGGTTATATTCAAAAAGATTCCGAAAACTACGACAGCAGTGCCAAACTGGCACCTGTGCATGTAGACCGCAGCATCGAATTCATGGACCACCTCCTGACACAGAAAGGCTGTTCACGAAACAGCGTCCTTACCTGTGAACAGGCCATTTTGTGCACCGATATAGAAAAACCCCTTAACACGATACCTTTTCAGTCCCCATCCGGTGAACTGATCGGGAAAATGCTGGCATCTGCAGACCTGCTGGCGCAAACATCCGACCGGACATATCTTGAAAAACTTCCGCTTTTGTATCGTGAATTTAAAGAAGCTGGCACTGGAAATTATGAATGTGCACTCGATCTCATCAAAGATGCGACCCTGTTCAATGAGCGGATGAACGCACGTCTATCAACGCAACTGGACAGTGTACACCGTTTTTTTCAGAATCACTTCCGGGTTCGCTGGAAAATCGATGCAGATCTTTACCAGGTTGCCATCGAGCGAGCCATGACCTACCTTGCCCACATGTTGGAATCCGATGCCGAAAGTTACAGGATTCACTTCAGACGCGCCCTAAAAGCACCGGGGTAAAATTTTCCGGTGAGCTTTTTTAAGTGTGGGGTATTCATTTATTGATGAAACTGCAAAAAGTCCTATTTAGACGGTTTTGTAAAAAGTTCAAATTCAAGGCGTGCAAATTTTGCTATCATGAGGCGTACTTATTGTACGTTGAATGATTGCGAAATTCAGCACAACGCGGAAGTTGGGCTTTTTACGAAATCGTCAATATTAAGTGGACACACCCAGCACAATGATGGTCAGGTCATCATGCTGGGCCACGTTGCCTGCGAATGCGTTGACGCTATCGACGATTTCATTGAGAAGCGATTCCGGATCCATATCGCCTGCATGCTGCATGATCTCCATCAAGCGTTCGAACCCGAACATCTCTTCTTTGGCATTCATGGCTTCCACGATGCCGTCGGTGTAAAATATAATTTTGTCACCCGGCTCGAATTGAATATTTGTTTCCTGATAATCCGCATCATCCAGAATTCCCAGGGGAAAGCTGTCACCTTCCGTCTCCACCAGGGTGGCTTCACCGGTGTTCTGCCACGTAATGGATCGGCTGGGTCTGCCCGGCACTGCACAGCGTCAAGATCTTCTTTTTGATATCCAAACTGGCAAACAGGAGGGCCACAAACATACCGCTTCTGATGTCTTTCTTCAAGCGCTTGTTGGCCTGGATCATGATGTTGCCCACAGACAGATCCTGCTCCGAGAGCATGCGGAATACACTTCGCGAAGCCGACATCACCAGGGCGCCGGACACGCTTTTTCCGGTGACGTCGCCGATGACCAGCCCCAGTTTGTCCTCACTGGCCTCGATGAAATCAAAGAAGTCGCCGCCCACTTCCCGGGCCTGCGTCGACTTGGCCGCAATCTGATATCCCTCGATTTCAGGGCACTCGGCCGGCATCATGCTCTCCTGAAGGCCACCGGCGCTGGTAAGGTCCTCCTCCATGCGCTGCTTGACCAGAAACTCCTTGAAGAGCCAGGCGTACTTGATGCCCGTCGAACCCAAAAAGGCCAGGGGCGCCTGCAGCACCAGGGGAATGATAATCGGGTACCACAGGTGAAAAAATTTGAACTGCACCACGGAGCTGACAAAATACAGAACACTCAACCCAACAACCCAGGAAGCGCTGATCAGCACCGGGTACAGGCGGCAGACAATCCCCAGCCCGGTTCCCCACAGGAGAATAAACACAACATAAACCCATGTGTTGATGGGCCGGACAGGTTTGCCTTCGATGATATTTGCCATTGCCGTGGCGGCGATCTCCACACCGCTGATGAAAACACCGTTGGCCTGGGAATACACGGTGTAAAAGCTGTCCTTTCTCTCCGCCAGCAGCACCTCGGAAAGACCCACGAACACGGCTTTGCCTGTCAGGTCGATATCGGGAGCACCCTGGCTGTCCTGGCCCAGTTGAAGGGCCCGGTGGTAGGGGATGGTGGTGATGGTGCGCGGGGGGCCGTAATAGTTGATATATTGACGGTTGTCGCCGCCGTACATTTGAATCAGCGATTGGATCATGCCGCTCTTTTTTTCATCGGACGCAAGATCGCCGGATTGCGCAAGGGCGGTCATCATTTTTTTTTCAACCTGGGGATCGGTTTTGAAAATTCCCCTGACATTGCTGATCAGACGTTTCAGCCCATTGTTTTCCATAACGGCCTCGATATCCCCAGGCAGTTTGGGAGCCCACTCCGGGCTTGCCTTTTTGAGCAGGTCAAGAAAGGATTCATAGGCTGAAGCGGTATAAAGCTGAAACACGACCACCGGCAGGGTGGGGGAATCCCCGGCACCGGTCTTGAAGGCCCAGTACTGGTTGACCTTGAAGGGGATTCTGGGCAGGGCAAAGGGGGCGGTGTCAACACAGGCATCGGCAAAAAGCGCCAGGGGTTTGACGCGCTTTTCAATACTGTGAACCGCTGTGCGCACCCCGTTTTTGTTGGTGAGGGGGATCTCCTTGGCGACCATGGGTTCGCAGAGGACCACGTTACCGGCATTTTTCAGGGCATCGGCAAACAGGTTGTCGTCGCCGGGGGTCTTAGGCTCGATAAAGTGAACGTCAAAGGCCACCACCGCGGCCCCAGCTTTTTCCAGTATGGGTACCAGGCGCGCGTGAATAGATCGGGGCCACTTATCGGGGTTGTTGGGCAGACCCAGTTCGTCCGAAGACTCCTTGTCGATGCTGACGACCACCACATCAGTCGGGGCATTTCGCTGGCCCCGCAGCTTGAACAGAAGTCCCAAGCCCGAATTTTCGTCGAGCCTGGACATTGTCTGGGAATACCCGCCCAACAGTCCTAATATTCCGATGAGTAGACCAAACAGAATCGCTTTCACCAGACGGCGGGATGGCATAAATCTGCTCCAGAAAAGAAGTAGTTATTGCCTAAACGTACGCCATCAATATAGGCTGGTAGAAATGCAAGCGTCAAGCAATACAGTAACGGAACCATTAATATGATGTCATCACAGCTTCATGTATATCACCGCATATGCAATCCATTCAAACATTTTAAAACTGTTAAAAAAACAGCCCCGATGGAAACCTGAACCGCATTCCATCGGGGCTATGTTTCTGCAACTGCAAGTTAGCGTTTTATTCCACACTAACGGCAATATAATCTGCCAGCAATTTTGTAGCATCTTGCATTACAGCCATCCGAGTCAACCGCTTGAATCCATCCCACATCACACTCTTCAACAGTAAGAATACTTGATAGCGCTTTTGATCCGTCATCAAACTGCAATGTTAATGAATCCTTCAAAGGAATGGCCTCAATTTTATTCGCGTCAATCTGAACATCGGTGCAAGTCCACTCTCGGTCATCGTTGTGATAAGCTCCCCATACATTATAGACGATACATTCATTTTCCGGGTCGTATTCTACAACCCATGTGGATTTGGCTGAGTTTTCGCAGCCACTCGGTTGATTGGCAGCCGTAAATTGGAAACATTGGGTTCTTGGTTCAACTGTCACCAATGGTTTTTGGTTAGAGCATCCAGGCCCTTTTATCCCGGTCAAACAGGCACCCGGGCTCTTATTAGTCGACAATCTCATGTCAATTGTAGAAGTGCTTTGATTGCTAGTGTGGTAAACCAAAAGGAACCGTCTTCAAGAATATCCGTTATTTGAAGTTCATAACCACTGCAAATATTTTCAAAAGCACTTTCACAATTAAGGCAGTCGAGGGTTGTGGGATCACCTTCTTGAGACGTTTTTAAAATTTTAATCGGTTTGGTACAACAGTTCGGTATTAATATGCTTATTTTGTTCACTTTATCTAAATCTCCATCTCCGCCATTGACTTGATATGGCCAGGCAAGACAAGGGTAGTTAGCTGTGTCACCGCAGCTATACTTCCCCTCTGTTTCTACAACAACAGGCCACTGACCCTTGTCATCTGGAATTATACCAATTTGATATTCTTCTTTAATTAATCGAAAATACGGCCAGCGATCTTTAGATATTTTAGTCCAGACCTCTGCAGTACATTCCTCAGAGCAGGTCACTGCAGTTGTCTCAGGGCAGTCATCACAGGCAAAACTGGTAACTGGCCCAATCAGGATTAACATGAAAATAAAAAGAGCCAAGAAAAGTAAGTTTTGAATTTTAATTACGGTTTTCATTTTTCCCTCCTTTATCGATACTTGGTTTTAAAATTAGATATTAACCTCTCACTTCTTTATTTAAAATTTTACTTTTAGATTCTTAAGGCAGGGCAATGGTGACCTTGCCATAAACAAGCCGCCCCGGCTGCATCAGGGGATTCTCGGAATCAGAATCAAAATAATCAAACTCTTCATCAAAGACATTGTTAACACCCACCGTGATAAAGCCGTGTCTCTTGGGCAAACGGTAATTGAGGGCGGCATCGAACAGCCAGAAATTGTCATCACCGTCTTCAAAGACACCGCGATCATCCTTGCTCTCGAACTCTCCATCCTGATCGACATAGGTGCCTTTGAGCGAGACGCTCAGGCCCAAGGTATGGAATAAATTGATTCCCAATGGCACAAAGTGCGTCCGGGCATCTGTGGTACCCGAGCTTCCCTGCTCATCTCTATCTAATTTCTCATATCGATATTCGGCTGTCAGTGAGGCATAATTGCATGGCGCCCAAAACAGGTAAGCACGCGCCTGCTTTTCTTCCCAGTTCGAGTTGGCCAGTTTCGGGTCAAGGCCGGTGAGATCCGTATAGGGAACATTCAGATCCCGATAGGTATATTCCACGCCTCCGAATATGCTATCCGAGAATTTCTGATCTATAGCCCCCCCGTAGCGCCAATAATCGGTGGCATTGAGCTCATCAAAAAATTGATTGAACCCGGCCACCTGTGTCGGCTCAAGCGTCTGGTCGCTTATCAATGTCCGTTTCAAAACCCTGAACGCGGCTGCGCGCAGGGTTGTACCGCTGGCCAGGTCCCAGGTGACGCCCAGTTTGGGATTGAACTGGTCCTGATCTTTTACCAGTTCATCATCAGCTTCAAAGAAATCGCCACTTCCTCCGATTGTAACCGTGAGACTTTTGAATGGTTTGATGTAGGAATAAAGATAAACATTGGAGTGGCTGGTATCGGCGTCGACACTGTATTCATCCAGTACCATAGGTGGCGGTGCACCAAAATCAAGCATGAATGATATTTGATCTTCAGAATCGATATCGAAATGTCCCCCGCCTATGACGAAATTGAGGTATTTAGACCGGTGAAGATATGAAAGCTCACCGCTGTAGGCTTTCTCGTCGTCGTTCTCGAGGTCATAGTTGAAAATGGGATATACGAAATCAGGATCTGGATCTTCGTCATGTACGCTACGCTCTCCATCTGAATACTGGAAGTTGCCAATAAGATCAGCGCCTGGTGCAAAGCCATGGTGAAAACCCAAACGGAATGACTTGGTTTTGTCTTCCTGACGCAGATACGGAAGAAGATCATTTTGAAGGAACGTCATTTCAAGATCACCTCTTTCATTGTCGCGGTAGCGATACTCAGCCTGGATGCTGGTTTTGTAGGTGAGTTCATACTGGGCAAAGACATTGGCAATATCGTCGTCCTGGTCGGCATTTTCTCGCCATCCGTCAGTTTCAAAGTGGCTGTAGCCCGCACTTAAAGATAATTTACCGTAGATGCCAGACACAACACCTTCACCGCCCCATGTGTCGTCTTCACCGACCATGCCACTGGTCTGCACGGCGATGCGGTCCCGGTTGAACATCGGGTTGAACTCGTTAAATGATGGCCTGGCTGCGCCCCCGGAACTGATCAGAAACAGGTTGCTCTCTGCCAAACCGGGTTGAATCGGTGTCATGTTGTTCGGCTGCAAAAGTTGAGATTGCAGCAGCTCGCTGACCCGGGCGATCTCGTGACGGGGCAGGGCCGAATAGGAGTCGGCCAGGAATCGGTGGGCGGAATGGTTGCTGGGATCTGTATTGACTGAGTTGTAGCCTTCCACCAGGGCACGCTGCTGGAATCCCAGGTCGCTGTAAATCCTCGCCAGACTGGCACTGCGGGCTGCCAGGTCTGAATCGAGCAGCAGTTTTGACCGGTAGACCGCCCGGTTGTCGTTGAGTTCGGTGGCTTTCTGCAGGTCCTGCAGTGCCTCCACCGGGCGGTTGAGGGTCTGCTTGCGAATGGCGTCGTAAAACCAGGGGGTGGGGTCGTTGGGATCGAGCTCCTTGGCCGCGGCATACTCGCGTCCGTCCAGCTTGTCGTTCTTTTCTTCAAAGTAGGCCTTGCCCAGATAACTGCGGACCAATGAATTGTTGGGGTCGAGACCGGCGGCGATTTCCAGGTCTCTTCTGCCTTCCGCCAGATCACCCTCCCGGATCTTTGCCAAGCCCTGTCCCAGTCTCGGGAGCGGGTCCGCCTGATCGAGCTCTATGGCCTTTTCAAATGCTTTTTTGGCTTTTTTTGTCTTGACCTGGGTTAAATAGGCGTAGCCCAGCACGGTCTGTGTTCTTGACAAATCCTGGTTCAAAGCCACCGCTTCTTCAGCCGCATCCAAGGCTTTGTCCAGCGCAGCCGAAGGACATGTGGATTTCCGCCAGCCTGGCCCAGGCCAGGGCATTGTCCGGCGTCTGCTTGACCGCTTTCTCAAGGGTTGCCCGGGCACCTTCGAGATCAAACTCCGCCTGCTGGGCATAGGAGAGCGCAACCTGGGCGGTGGCGGATTCCGGGTCGGCCTCCACGGCCTTCTGGGCCAGGGCAAGCCCTTTGGCCTTGTCGTTCTGCACCAGGGCGATGATGGACTGCAGGGCCATGGCATCGCTGTTGTTCGGATCAATACGCAGGATTCGGTCTATATCGCTGTTAGCTTCATCCACACGGCCCACCGCGAGTCGGGAGGAAGCCCGGGCTGCCAGGTAACCCGTGTCGAATGAATCGCTGGCCGTTATTTTTTCCGGCGGCACACCTAAAACCGGTGGATAATACAAGGCCCAACGTACTGCATCCCTGGGCTTTGCAACGACACGCACGACCGGCGCCTGTCCTGCTTTGGCTGCGGCTGATTGCCCGCTGCCGATTCTGAGATATCCAGCATCATTGGAGGCCAAAACACTGCCCTCGAACACGGAGATAAAGGTTTCATCGCTTCCCACCCTGACGAAGAATTCAGTCCCCTCGACACCGGCATTTACAAAAGCCGTATTCACTGCGATACTTCGTGGGGTGCGACTGAAAAAATGGGCTGCGCCTTGGATCAGACCGACAAGAAAGGTTCGCTCTTCTTTGACGCCTCCGAGGGTGATCGTGCTGTTCTGGTCGAGGCGGAGGATGGGCTGGTTAACGAGCGACAGTTCCGCCCGGCTGTTTTCCAGCACCCGAATCGTGTCCCCCGCACAAAAGGTGCTGTTCAAAGCGACCGGCATCCACAGCGGTTCACCCGCCCTTTTGGCTTCGACATCTCCTTCCACTGAAACCGCTTTTGCCACCCACTGCTCACACTGTCTCCGCAAAGGAAACATTGGCCATTAGGAATACGATCAAAAAGCCAACGCACATTCCATGAAACCCAAAAAATTGCCGTGATCGTTTCATCGCATACCTCCGCCTTGGTCTTATTAGAACCGAGTAATGTCGATTAGGATTCCCTGAAGCGAAAACCCCCTTTGATCGCCGATCCGGCCGCATCTGCGGCAAGCCCGACAATCGCTCGACTTGGTTAGATTTATTATCAGGAACGAAAGGAACTCGTTATTTGAACTCTTTTGTTTCAGCGCTTCAAAAGAGAATAGTATGCGATACCATCTTGAGGTGTGGTGTCACGTGGCGCAGCAATGGAACCCGATTTAAATTTAACTTAAAATGAAATGCAAAAATCATGCACAGCTTGGTTTCAATTCGATAATTTATTTTTTGTGTATTCTCAATCAGTTATAACCAATCTGGATCTCTTCGCCCATCATGGCGACTGTATTTGGAGAAAAAATATCACAATTGATAAGTAGTTTATTTCATAACAATTATAATATTTTCTCCAGTTCTTCCCGGGTATGAACCAGGGTTTTGTCAAATTCCTGCCAGAACGGGCGGTCTTTTTCCCGCCATCCCTTTCCAAAGGTCCGGTCGAAATCCGGTTTCAATTTCGAAAACCAGTTTGATTTTTTCTTTTTTTCGATCGCCGGTGCATCGATCAAATCCACCAGAAAGGATTCGATATCGATCATGCGATCCTTGGGGAGATAGGCCCGGGCCCCTTTGTTGATGGATAAGATCAGGTTTTCCGGTGAGAGGGCGTGGGCGGTGAGCATCAGGGCCGGGATGTTTTTCTGGTTGGCGATCGCCAGAAGCTTGTAGCCATCGACACCCATGATATCGAACACGGCGACATCGTAACTGTTTTTTGAGCAGGTATTTTTCAGCGGATTCAAAGGTAGACGCCGTGTCGATGCGGCACATGTCCAGAATGTCTGTTAGGGTTTCCAGGACATCCGGTTCATCGTCCACGATCAACAGCCATTTTCCGTCCAACACATTTACCCTGTCCATGCCCTTTTGACCTCCCATAGCATACCCAAAGAGGATCATTGCAAACTTTATTAACCGCAACAGCGAGTGTATTCCCGATGGATTCGCCCTTCGGCAGTGCTTCGCCTGCTGCGAGGTTCTTTAATACAGGTTAAGGAATTGGAAGTATTGCACCCATACAACCATGGGACAAGTCCCAATTTTTGCCTATAAATCGCCTACGGAATCTGGGTGTTTGATAGACTAAAGGGTTATTTTTTATTGGTGGATACTATCTGATGGAACTTCAATTGATTCAGCAAATGAAGACGTAGACAGATTTCTGGATGGATCATTCGGACATAGCAGCGATGGCACTTTCAACATCATTGTGAATATCGGCAAATTTGGTGATACCCACCATGTTGAATATTTTTTTAAAATGCTCGGACAGACCCGTAATGCTGATCTGTTGGTTGTTCTTTTTGGTTTGGGCTAGAATCTGGATCAGGACGGCAATGCCGCCGCTGTTGATATAGGCACCTTCTTCAAGATTGAGTAATATCTTTTTCGGTTCCCTGGTCATTGGCATCTTTGTAGGCTTGATTGAGAAACGGCTCGGAAAAGGAAGTAACATCTCCCTGTATCTTCAAAATGACAACTGACCCGTGTTTTTCGAGTGCTATTTCATTTTTGTTTTGCATATTCAGCCTATGCTTTCATTTTAAGGGCCATTTCAACCACATGACCTTTATCCGCGCTCTTTTTGTATTCCACCTGATCCGCCAGTCGCTCTATTAAAAATAAGCCGAAACCGCTCAAAATCTCATCTGTCTCGATTATTTTATCGATGTCGGGACTGGGTGGCCTTTCTTTGATACCATCTCCTTCATCAGTTACACACACCCGAATGGTGTCGTTTTGACAGATCATGGAAACAATGACTTTTGCATCCACCCGCCCTTTGTTTCCGTGCTGCATGGCGTTAATGGATGCTTCCGCCACAATGGTCTTTAAGTCTTCGATGCGATCTTTGGGAAAGTCGAACATTTCTGCAAAAGATGCTGAGCAGGCCATGGCGATGCGTTCATAACCAAGCTGACTGGTCAATATGATTTCTACTGTGCTATCCGTTTTATTTTCCGACATATTTATCAGGATCCGCTCAGCTAAGACTTTGATTCATTAGCAAATACTAAGATAGTTACCGATGATAATAAATGGGAAACCGCAAGTCAATAAAAAATAAAATCGTGTAACGATTTTATGAAACGCGACGTTGTCGCTCTGCATGCAATAAATATTCTGGCAGCCAATATTCTTAAAATTAAAAGCCGACAAGCCGAACCGGTTTACATTCAATTGGTTAGGGAAAAAACTTCCACATCCTCGGATAAATTTTTAAGGGCAAATTTCCCCAGTGACGAGAATTGAAATACGCCTTTGGCCCGCTGAACCGTTTCTCCGGCCAGCAGAATTTCTCCGCCCTTGGCCTTTCCGCAGAGCCTGGCGGCAATATTGACGATGGTTCCATGGGTCGTATAAGTCCATCTCGAACCGATGATGCTTTCGAATTTTGCCGCCCCCACAAAGGCTTTTCCCGAAGCCACCCCGACATTCACGAGACACCGCTGAGAATCCATGGTGCAGTCATCGTTTATAGAGCAGGCCTTTTCCATAATTGTCTGTGCCGCACGTACCGCCTGAAGGGCATTCTCTGTTTTGTCTGCTGCCAGAAAAAGGACCATCAGCCCATCCCCCGCCGTCTCGACGACATCCCCGTCATTGGCAGTAAATGGCATCCATGAAAACAGAAAAATATTTTTCAATCAAGGTGTTTACCTTTGTCGCGCCGATCTTGTCCGTAATTTTCGTGTAACCCTCGATATCGAGAAACAGGACGGATATATCCTGCTCCTGGGCCTCGTGAATTTCGGACGAAGACGCATTTTCCACCAATCGGGTTACCGCCGTGGGCACAAATTTGCTCAGGTTCGACTTGATACTCTCCAGAAGCTCCACTTTTCTCAGGGCGGCCCTGAGTTCCTTGAGCGCTTTTTCGAGCTGGGTGTTCTTTTCCAGAAGATCCTGGTTGAGCTGTTTGATGTTTTCAAAAGAGAGGGCATTTTTCAAGGAAACCACCAGGCTGTTGACCAGGGTCCCCATGAGCTCTTTATCGTCTTCATTAAAAGGTTGGCCGATAATTTTGGCACCCAGCCCCATGAACCCGCAACAGTCATCCGTCACCTGGAATGTCAGGGCACACATACCCAGGGATTCCATCTCCTCAGGATTCACCAGGACGGAATGACCGTTCAATCCATGATCCGGTGTGTGTTGGTTCGAACGAGACGTTTTGCGTCACGTTTCAATTGCGTTGTATTCTTCTTCATCGTAACCCATGGCTTTGAAGAAGGTGACGTCATCCGTTTCCCTGGACGTCAGCATGACAACACCCTGCATCACCCCGAAATTACCCATGATCATCAGTAAAAAATGATTGATGATGGTCTCGAACTCCACCGTACTGAAGATATCCCGGCTGATGTCGTTCAGGGTCTTGAGATGATAGACCCGTCGGTCCAGCTCTTCAAATGCATTTTTCAGATCCAGATTTTTTCTTTGCAGATCCTTGTTGAGAGACGCCATGCGCTGCATGAAATTGAGAGTTTCTCAAGGCAACGATGAGATGGTTTGTCAGTGTCAGCAGCAGATCGATGTCCCTTTTTGTAAAATGCCTCGTATTGATCCTTTCTCCCAGGAGCAGAACGCCCTTGGTTTCTTTATCCAGGCCAAAAGGAATCACCGTTTTAATCGTTTCGGGGAACGTGCCTGTGTTTTTTTCAAAAAAGGGACGCTGGATGTCCTGAAAACCATTGGTGTTAAAATATTGGGTGCAGGCCGGATGTCAACACAGCCAGTGCGTCATCGTCAAACCCTCTGTCGATAACAGGTGTGATGCGACCCGAATGCTTATCGTACAAAGCGATGAGTCCCTCAAGCACCCCCATGGAACCGAGAATGGTGAGTAAAAAGTTTTGCAAAACCGCTTTGGTGTCCCTTGCCTCAAACAACTCCTTGCTGACGTCGTATAGGGTTTTCAACTGAAACAGATTGTCGAACTCACCGCTTGTCGATTCGGTCATGAATGAAAATTCCCTTACGAAAAGCTGTCAATAGTTGTTGTCAGAATAAGGTTCCGAAACCGCTCCGGAACATACTTAGGACAACTGCGATAATCTAAATTCGCTTGCTAACCCCGCAGTGAGCCACGTGCTTAGCGAGCGCTGTTTCGGTTCAAGTCAAACTGAATATCTCAATTTTCTCGGCTATGTTTTTCAATTTAAACAAACCCAGGCTTTTGGTGTTATAATGATCCGCCAGTCGCTCTGATGTTCGTCGTGAAACCAGGATACCGCCTTTGGTTGCCATTTCACCGATGCGGGCGGCTAAATTGACAACACCTCCCCTGGCTGTGTAAGTCCACCGAGATCCGGTATAGCTGTCGAACTTGGCCGCACCCACCAAAGCCGTCCCCGAGTTGATGCCCATGTTTATTTCGAGCGGTTTGTAAAGGGTGCCTATTTCGTGAAAAATACGCTGGGTTTCTTTTTTAACCATCAGGGCCGTCTGGGCGGCATCCATGGCATTCTTTTTTTTGTCTTCATCTAAAAACAGCACCATCAACCCGTCACCGGCAGTTTCGTTGACATCACCTCGGTTGGCGTGAATGGCATCCATAAATACAGAAAAATGTTTTTCGATGATAGCGTTCACCTCGTCGCCGCCGAGTTTTTCGCACAATCGCGTGTAGCCTTCGATATCCAGAAACAAGATCGACAGATCCTGTCTTTTTTGTTCCAGGATGTTCCCGGTGGGAGATTGTTCTATCATCCGTGAAACTGTAACGGGTACGAATTTGCTCAAATTTTCTTTGACACTCTCAAGAATCTCAACCTTCCGCATGGCACTTTTCAGCTCATCAAGTGTCTTTTCAAGTTCAATGTTTTTATCACGGAGATCCAGATTGACCGTCCAAATTTCTTCAAATAATTTTGCATTTTTTAGAGCAACAATCAAATTGTTGATCAGTGTGTCCAACAGCTCCTGGTCGTTTTCGTCATACCCGTCTCCCACAAGTTTGTCGCCCAAGCCTAAAAAACCCTGCCATTGATCTTCGATAAAGAAAACAGAAAAGTAATTTGCTTTTGGAGGAATGAGACCTTGTTTTCTTAAGCTTGTTGTATGTTCAATTCCCTGTCTTTGTTTTTGCCTTGAAATGATCTTTTCGATTGTTTGGGTGACAGCTGTCTTCTCGACCTGCAAATATCCAAGCGATTCAAACCTGTCTATTTTTTTTGCCTGTTGCAATGAAAGCGCCACAAATCCTCGTTTGCCGCCAAACGTTCCCATCGCCATCAGCAGAAAATTGCGCATGATTGTTTCCGACTCGACACAGCTATAGATATCACGGCTCACATCATAGAGTGTCTTCAGATGAAACACTTTCCGGTCCAGGTTTGCCTGAACGGCTTCCGACGCCTTTAAAGCCGATTTAAGCCGCTGGATTTCTTCTCTAAGTTTCATCAGACACCGGCATGACGATCATGCTGATTTTAAAACTGCATGACCTTGAAAAGGGTTTTAAAATGAATTTTGACTTCCTGACGGGTCTCTTTAAGGCGGTCCAGAAAAGTTTTTGCGAGGTTCGACATGATGATGAAGCCCATTTCAGGATCATGTTTTGTCTGCTCCATCAATCGACTTCGTTTGATGACCATTAGGATACTATCTTCAAAACTTCTGGCGGAAAGGCTGTAGATGTATGGGGGAACCAGAGATGACGTGCCGAAATAACTTCCTTCCGATCTCAAAATCGTGATGGGCAACTCGATATGATTGTCAATTGATGTCAACATCTCTACCGCGCCCTGCTTAATGCAGTAGAGTCGTTCAGCTGCCGCCCCCTCTCGAAAAAGCTGTTGGCCTTTTTTAACGGCGATCTCTTCCATCAACGTATTAAGACGCTCAAACTGAATTTCTGAAACGCCCTCAAACAGATGACAAAATGGTCGGTTCATGGCAGTTCCCCCATTGAAATCGTTAATATGAGGACAGGTGTGAGCGCTACTCACCCTACACGATGGAAAACTGGACGAATGCGAAATTCAGGCTCATTAGAACGGGTATATCTGAACGATTGGATATGAATCTATATTATTATGGCGTGTTCGGTGTCAAGCGTATAGCATTTCAAGATAGAATGTATTTTGATGATAATCTGGCTGTCTGCAAATGGATCCCCACGGGTAAACCCGTGGTCCCATTAAAATACCCGTCTTCGCCTTCGGCTACGCCGTGGTTATCCGCCTTATTTCTGGGGTGACATCGCGCCGAAGCAATTAACTTATTTTTTTGGCATTCATCCACGGGCATGCCCGTGGTCTTCTGCGAAGGCGGATAAATTGCCGGGTTGGATTTTAAGGCTTTCTTTTGTCCACGACATATTTTCTGGACCGTTCGAGCATTTGAACGGCTGTCTCTTTGGACTGATGATCGAATCCCACAATACTGAGAACGACATCCAGGCGGATACCGTCGGTATCTATATTTTTCTTGAGGAGCAGGTTTCGCAGTCGATTGCAAACCGGCTCCGCTTTTGGGGCGGACGTTTGCGGCATGAGAAGCGCAAACGTTTCCGCGTCAAGACGTCCGAGATAATCGCTTTTGCGAATCAGGGTGGAAAGGGTCTGGCCGATCAATCGAAAATTCCTGTCTTTGATTTCAAAGCGCATTCTTTTATCCGACACCTCGAGATCGATCCCCATGAGGCATAGGGCAAGGTGCTCCTGATAACGCCTGGATCGATGGATTTCCGTTTCAAGTATATTGATAAATCCACGCCGGTTATACCAGCCCGTAAGGTCATCGACGATACTTTCACACGCAAAGTTGTTGGTGACCGCTTCGATACGATCACACAATATCGTCATGAGGTTCATAAAAAATCGGTTTGCTGTCGGTGGATAGAGCCACTGCAGCCGTTTAATCATTTTGAGGTTAATCTCCAGATATTCACAGGGTTCGGTTGCGATGACGGTAGCAGAGCGGGGAACACCTCTCAGAAGACCCATCTCGCCCAAAACATCTCCTTCTCCGGCTTGGTTTATCTGTTTGTATATCCCGTGCTCCTTTATTTTTTCATCATCGTTTTCCGGCTCCACCACATCCATGGCACCGGATATGATGGCACACATGGAGTCGCTCGACTCCCCTTTGTGAAACAATATCTGCCCCGCCGAAATCTTTTTCAACGTCCCGGCCATAATAATATAGTGAATCTGGGTTCGTGACAGACCGTTAAACAAGGGAATGCCGAATTCCGGATCCTTTCCCAGCTTTAAGCGTACCAAATCCCACAAGGTCACCAGCTCCACATGCAACAGCAACGACGGCAGAATAATGAGGTCCCCCACCAGCGCCGAGAACATGGTGATCGCCATCATGATCCCGAAAATTGCCGTGGGTTTGAAACTTGACAGGGCCAGGATGGAAAACCCGATACTGATGGTCAAGGTCGTAAATATGATGGGCCGTCCAATATGACGCAGGGTTTCTTTAAGCGCCCGCCTGTCGTTCAAATCCTTTCTGAATTCCCGGTTGTAGCGAACCAGATAATGAATGGTGTCGTCCACGGCCAGGCCGATGGCGATACTGGCGATCAGGCTGGTAAACATGGACAGCTCGACACCGAACCATCCCATGATACCGAAATTGATGATGATCGGGAACAGGTTGGGTATGACGGCAATAAGCCCCACCTTGATGGAAAGAAAGAGCATGAACATGATACCAAAAACAATCACCATGGTGATGGACAAGCTTTTGATCTGACCGCTCGTTATCTGGTGACTGCTCTCTGAAATCACCATCCCGAACCCGGTGACATCCCACTGGACCTCCTTGGAAAATGTATCCCCCGCGTACAAAAGAATGTTTTTTCTTGCCTGCAGAAAGGCCCTCGAGCTGGAAATGTGCGTCAAAAGAAGGATGTTGGCCCTGGAAAAATCCGGGTTCATAAATCGATTCAGCATGTCTTCGCCCAGCATCATCTTGTAGCTGTTGATGAGCATTCTCAGCTCCCAGGCTTCTTCGGGCAAGCGGTAATATTCAGGATTGAACTGGTTGGAGGCATAGTTGACCAGCTTCAGGTAGTCGGCAAAGGATATGGTCTTGTCGATTCCCGGCAAGGTGTCGATATATTGCTGCATTTTATCGAGCTTGACGATGGTCTCGACCTGCTGAAAATAGTCCTCGGCATCACCTCCCATGGTGACATTGATGGGAAAGCTGCCCGAAAGATGCTGGTAGATGTCGTGAAAATTGCGGCTTACCTGGGTGTCCTTTTTAAAGTACCCGACAGGGTTGCTTTCAACCGGAATCTTGAAAATACCCACGATACAGAACAGGACCAGAACGCCGATGATTGGCAGCGCTATCTTCTGGTGGTTTAGATCGATGCTTGCGATGCCATCGATCATACGGTCTAACAGGTTGAAACCGGAAGCATTCTGGGGAGCCTTTTTCTTTGGCAACGGGAATAGCGACATGACAGCCGGCATCACGGTCAGCAAAATGACGAGAAAACTCAAAATGCCCATACAGGCGAATATGGCAAACTCCCGAATCGCCGTTATACGACTGACGAGCAAAGACCCCAGCCCTATAACCGTTGTTACCACTGCCAATACCGTTGGGAAGGTAATGTTCTCGAACGTTGCCGTCACAGCGGCTTGGCCGTCTTTTTCAGTTTCAGCCTGACTGCGATACTCGGTAAGGATGTGCAGGCAATAGGCCGTCCCCACCGCTATCAGGAAAACCGGCACGATCATGGTCAGGATGGAAAGGGGGATGCCGGTTAGCGCCATGAGCCCAAAGTTCCAGACCAGGGCGAGGGTCACGCAGGTCAACGGAAGAACCACATGAAGTATCTTGCGATAAAGGCACAGCAGCACAATTGCGATCAGGATGAATGTGATGGCCGGCAGCCTGGAAAAATCTTTTTGAGTCAATTGCGCCAGGGCCTGCGAAACCAGGGGCATTCCGATCTGATAAAGACTGAGTGTTTTTGGCGCTGTGTCGATCAGCCGCTGGACAGCGGCGATAACCATCTCAGCATTGGTATCATTGGAGAGCACCAGGGTCAAAACGGTTGCCGTGTGGTCATTCGAGAAAAGATTTTTTTTGAATAGATCCACATGGCTAATGACATCCGAGAACTGTCTCATATCCCATTTCCCGGAAAAATCGATGGCCTTTTTGACTTCCGGAAGGCTGATCACTCTTCGCACACCTTCTATTTTAGTCGCCGCATCGGACAAGGCCTGTATTTTTTTAAATGTGGCAGCATCATAAATATCGTCACTTTTGATGACCACCCGAATAATCTCGTCCGACCCAAAAATGGTTTTAAATTCCTCATAACGAGAGGTGGCCGGAAGATCTTCGATGATCAGATCGTAGATGGTCGTTTTGAAAGATAGGGTCGGAATACGCCAGGCAAGCGCAGCGGTTGCGATTAGAACAATCAAAATAGCAATGAGGGGGTGCTTAATGACCTGTTCGACAAGCCGCTGTGGTGAGAACCTGCTCAGCAATTGCTTCTGCATGATAAGGACCCTTTCATTGGTTTGATTTCAGATTGACCGCTAGAAAGAATCTCATTCCTGAATCTTGCATGAAATTTGATTGCGAATATCCGACACTATTAATCAGCAATTCAACTTTCGGGATTCAGCTAACGCGAAATGAATAATCCCCTGGCGCTTTGCGAACTCGCCCCAAGGGCACCTAACAACAGCGCCGGCCATATTGTTAAACAGGCATGGCTGACAAATGACCATGTTTTCATGTTGGATTTTCATTAACATGCGCTGTTCTAAGGTGCCCTAAGCGGCTCAAACAGCGCAAATCGCCATTGGATCACCCATTTCGCTCTAGCTTATGGTGAAAGCCGAAAGTTGAATCAGTAAGGTATGGATGATGTTTCCCCGGTCTTATGTTATCACCAAACGATCTTGTTTCATCATCCATTCGGCGGGCACAAGGTAAAGCATGGGTTGATATGTCTTTTTGAAAAAATAAGGAACCCTCTTAAACCCCAAGCGGAACGTTATTATGACAATCACTATAACAATCTAATTTTTTACTCAAAGTTGAAAAGACTGTCAATAACACAATATGATCAGGGTTCATTGTGCCAGAACATTAAAAGCTTCGGAGGCATAATGAGCATATTCATTGTCGGATTTCCGAACAATAATAAACCCTTCCACGTCTTGCAGGGAATTGATCAAAGCCATCCCCTGCTCGCGTCCCATGACCATGATTGCCGTTGCCAGACCGTCTGCAAACATGCAGTCGCCAGCCACGATGGAAACACTCACCAGACCGTTGCTGACGGGATAGCCGGTTTTTGGATCGATGATGTGAGAAAAGCGTTGCCCTTGCACTTCGAAATAATTTCGGTAATCGCCGCTGGTGGCCATGGCGCGGTTGTGGAGGGGCACGACCCGGTAAACATCGGCTTTTGAGGCGCTTATGGAGGGTTGGTTGATTCCCACGCGCCACGGTCGGCCATCTTTTCGATACCCCGAGGCAAACACTTCCCCGCCGATCTCCACCAGAAAGTTTTCCAATCCCCGAGATTGGAGCAGCCGTGAGACCTGATCAACGGCATATCCCTTGGCAATGCTGGCCAGGTCGAGGGTGATCGTGTTTTTCTTTTTTTGAAGATAGCCATCAGGAAAAATGTCGATGTGCTGAAATCCAATATACTGCAACTGTTTTTGGATTTCGTCCGCATCCGGTACGTGATGTTCTTGACGGACATTGCCAAAGCCCCAGAGATTTACCAGTGGTTTAATCGTAGCGTCCCAGGCACCAGCGGTTTTCTCGTATATATCTCTGGCCGCCAGCATGACCTGAAGAAAGTCATTCGACACGGCCAGTTTTTCCCGTGTGTCTTGCAGGGCATTGAACCGGCTGATTTCACTGTCCGGGAGATAGGTTGACATGCTCTGGTTAATGGCCTGAAGTTGGCTGTCAATCTTTTCTTTTAATCCGGACATGCTTTTAAAATACCCGGCAACGATTTTAACCTGGTAAGTCGTTCCCATGGTGGTGCCGTCAAAAACCACTTCCTTTTCAGCACCACAGCCGTTCAGGAAAAACAGCAATAGAAGGCAAGGAGCAACTTTTTTGATGTAATGTATCGTTATATGACCCCTTTTCATAACCATTGTTCTGTGGAGCTGTAAGCGCTAAACTGAAGGCAATAAGCCGCTAACCGCTTATAGCTTTAAAAGCGATATATACCCATCTTTATAAATGATATGAGGCTTGTGGAAAATAGTCAATTTTGTTCAAGTTCAAGGAAGGCTCGGATTTTGACCCGGAGGAATACTCGGCGTATTTCGAGGATTAAAATCTGAACCTGACACAGAAATTGAGCAAAAGGGGATGTTTTCCACAAGCCTCATCAGCAGATGCGGGGCAGTTGTTCCCCGCTCAGCATATCCACAATTCGTTTCCCGCCAATGCGTGTCTGCATGAAGACCCGGCCGGGATGGTCCGGGATCACCTCTCCGATAATGCAGGCATCCCGGGCCACGGGATCTTTTTTCATTGCAGATAGAACCACCTCGGCATCCCGGGGATCCACAAAGGCCAGCAGCTTGCCCTCGTTGGCAAGATAGAGCGGGTCGAGCCCCAAGAGTTCGCACATGCCCAGCACTGCGGGTTTAACGGGTATCTTATCCTCGAAAAGCCTGATTCCGACACCCGACGCCCCAGCAATCTCATTTAGCGACGTTGCCGCCCCTCCCCGCGTGGGGTCCCGCAGCACATGAATCAGTCGACTGGCTTCAAACATGCGCCGCGTCAGGTGGTTCAATGGTGCTGAATCGCTTTGCACGTGGATATCGAAACTCAGGCCCTCTCGTTTTGCCAGGATCGTCACCCCATGATCGGCAAGGCTGCCACTGAGAATGACGATATCACCGGGTCGTGCATTTTTACAGGAAACATCGACACCGTCAAAGAGGACACCCACACCGGAGGTATTGATAAAAATCTTGTCCACCGCGCCCTTGGGAACCACCTTGGTGTCTCCGGTGACGACACTGACACCCGCCGCTTTTGCAGACAGGCCCATTCGCCGCACGATGGCCGTCAAGTCTTCAATGGGAAGACCCTCTTCAAGAATCAGCCCGACACTCAAATAGCGGGGCGAGGCCCCGCACATGGCAATATCATTGACCGTACCGTTGATGGCCAGGTCCCCGATATTTCCGCCCGGAAAAAAAATGGGGTCCACGGTATAGGTGTCCGTTGAAAAGGCCATTCGTTGTCCACCGGTCTCAAAGACCGCCCCGTCGTCCAGGTTGGCCAGCAGGGGACTGTCAAAGACGGGCAGCAGAATATCCAACGTCAATTGCTGCGACATCTTGCCACCCGCACCATGGTCGAGTAATATTTTGTCTGTTTTCATAATTATCAGGATTAAGTTTTAAGCGTCAGCTACCGGCTATTGGCTACCAGCCAATAGTGTACTACCGGTGGTAACGGTAGTACGCAGCACACGTCCCCTCGCTGGACACCATGCAGGGGCCCACCGGATCCATGGGCGTACAGCGCGTTTTGTACAAGGGGCACTCGAATGGCCGTTTGGTACCGATGAGAATGTCCCCGCAGGCGCATCCTTTGGGGTTCTCGGATACTGGAACGTCAATGGAAAATTGCTTTTCTGCATCAAACGTCCCAAGCTTGGGGTTGATTTTCAACCCGCTCCCGGGGATCACCCCGATGCCGCGCCAAGCGACATCCCTTATCTCGAAGATATCCTGCATCAATCTTTCGGCTGTCGGGTTGCCTTTGTCCGTAACGGCTCTGCCATAGGCATTGGCCAGTTCCGGTGATGCTGTTTCAATTTGCGACACCAGCAAATAAATAGCCTGAAGAATGTCCGCCGGCTCGAAACCGGCGATGACGCAGGGTATCTGAAATCGATTGAAAAAAGGTTGATAGGCATCCCGGCCGATGATAACGGAAACATGTCCGGGTAGAATAAAGCCGTCAACCTGCACGTTTTCCATGGACATCAAGGCTTCGAGCGCCGGTGGAACGGTTTTATGAGCAGAGAACACACTGAAATTGTTCAGGTTCATCTGTTTGGCGGTCTGGATGGCGGCAGCAATGGTGGGTGCCGTGGTTTCAAACCCAACCCCCAGGAAAACAACCTTCTTGTCCGGATGCTTCACAGCAAGCTCAATGGCGTCCATGGTGGAATAGACCACCCGGATGTCACAGCCCTCGGCCTTTTCCTTTTGGAGTGATGTCTCGGTTCCCGGTACACGCATGAGATCCCCAAAGGTCGACACGATCACATCCTCGAAACGGGCCAGCGCGATAAATGCATCGATCTCTTTCTGATCGGTAACGCACACCGGACAGCCTGGTCCGGAGAGAAGGGAAATCGTGTCCGGCAGCAGGGAGCGGATGCCGCTTCTGAAAATGGAAACCGTATGGGTTCCGCAGACCTCCATCAGGCGGATCTTGCGGGTGCTCGAGGCCCGTATCTTTTGCACCAGGCCCTGGGAAATGTCCGCATCCCGGTATTCTTGCATGTGTTTTATTGTCATTGTTTCACCGAAAGATGTATTTATATTTAATACTTATATCTATGAAGCGTCTTTGATCTTTTTTGTTATTTGGATAGTGTAATTTCCGTTAGATTACCGAGAAAATATCGCATCGGCAATCAGCGCCTGTCCCAGCGCAATACCCCCATCGTTGGCCGGAACCCGCTCGTGGGTCAGCACGTGAAAACCCCTGTCATGAAGACGTCTTGTGAGTCCCGCCAGAAGGATGGCATTTTGAAAACAGCCGCCGCTGAGCGCCACGCTGGAAAGACCGGTCTCTTTTCTGAGCACCACACACAGGTCCGTAAACAATGCCATGAGCGTGGCATGAAACTTCCCACTGACAACCGAAGGCGTGATCCCTTTCTCAATATCCATGACAACGCCGGTGACGATGGGACGCGGATCGATCTGTACAGGACTTCCCGACGACCAGGTATATTCGTAAAGATCGTCGGCCGGCACCGCCGCCATCATTTCCAGCTCCATGGCGGCCTGCCCCTCGAAGGCAACCTGGCTCCGGATACCGAGCAGGGCGGCGACCGCATCGAAAAAACGCCCCAGACTCGATGTTTTGGGAGAATTGATGTCCTTTTCCATCATCTCGACGATGATGTTGAGCCGGCTTTGATCGAGTTTTTCGAGAAAAGGCAGCCGGCGATTGAAGAGATCTTTTGCATAGGTCCCGTAAAGAAAACTGACGGCCATTCGCCAGGGTTCCTTTATTGCTGCAGCGCCCCCGGGCATGGGGATGTGGGCGAGATGTGCCGCTCTTTCAAAGCGGTCGAGACGGGCGATCAAAACCTCCCCCCCCCAGATGCTACCATCGCTTCCATACCCGGTTCCATCGAAGGCGAGGCCGATGACAGGCGCCTCAACATGATTTTCGGCCATGCAGCTCACGATATGCGCATGGTGATGCTGAACCGCAATCCGAGGCATCTGGTCCTGTTGCATGGCATAGCGGGTACTCAGGTAATCCGGATGCATGTCGTGGGCGATGCATTGCGGTTCGATGGACAGGATGCGCTTCAGATGAGCAATGGTCATCTCGAAAAAGTCATAGGTCGTCAGGTTTTCAAGATCCCCGATATGCTGGCTCAAGAAAGCGTGGTCCTCTCTGGTCAGGCAAACCGTGTTTTTGAGCTCCGCACCACACGCAAGGATCGGCTTCAAACGGCTTTTCAAAAAAATGGGTACCGGCACATAGCCTCTGGAACGTCTTAAAAATCGCTGCTTGTTGTCCACGACTCTGATAACTGAATCATCACTTCGAAGGTAGATATCCCGATCGTGTATCAGAAAATAGTCGGCAATATCCCGAAGACGATCAAAGGCTTCCGCATTGTCAATGGCAATCGGCTCTTCACTCAAGTTTCCGCTGGTCATAACCAGCGCTGTAAAATGGTCTTTCAGCAACAGATAATGAAGCGGGGTATAGGGCAGCATGACCCCCACCGTGCGATTTTTCGGAGAAACGCCCCGAGCCAGGGTATAGGCATCCTTTTTCTCCAGCAACACGATGGGACGCTGCCGGGAACTCAGCAAGGCTTCGTCGTCCTGGCTGACCTGCGCATATTGGCGAACGGTCTTTAAGTTCCCGGACATCACGGCCAGGGGTTTTTCTTCCCGATGTTTACGCTGCCGCAACGTTGCCACCGCTGCTTCGTTTTCGGCATCCACCACCAGGTGAAAACCGCCCAAGCCCTTCACGGCCACAACATGCCCGCTCTTTAAGAGGGAAATGGTTGTTGCTATGGCATTCTTGGCATCAATCCGTTTTTTCTCACGATCATGGAGAACCACTTGCGGTCCGCATACCGGGCAGGCATTGGGCTGGGCGTGGAATCGACGGTTGCGCGGATCATCGTATTCTGCCTGGCACGCCGGGCACATTCTAAAATGTCGCATGGAGGTCTTGGGCCGGTCATAGGGAATGTCCTCGATAATGCTGTATCGCGGACCACAGTTGGTACAGTTAATAAAGGGATAACCATAGCGTCGATCACCAGCATCGAAAAGCTCCTTTATGCAATCATTACAAATGGATACATCAGGTGAAATTAACGCAAAGCGTTGGGTATCTTCCTGGCTTTGGCGAATGGAAAAGTCGCTGTAATTCGTTGGGGCCAGGGAATCGACCGCTACGTGTGTAATGTGGGCCAGGGGAGGGCTCTGGGTGGTCAGGCGTCGAATAAAGGATTCGATATCGTCAAGAGGACCTTCGATAAAGATGGTAACGCCGCTGGAGGTGTTGACCACCTGGCCGTTGAGATGCAATGCCGTTGCCAGCTGATAAACAAAGGGCCTGAAGCCGACACCCTGAACAATTCCTTTGACCCTGAGCTTTCTTGCTTGCCTGGCCGAACGCTCCATTTGCATGTTAGGGTGACTCGATGTTATCTTCGGTAAGCTTATCGACAAAAGACGCCGCTTCTTTTAATATTCTCAAGGATTCCATGGCATCCGCTTCATCGATTTTGTGCAGTGCAAAACCGGCGTGAACGATCACGTAGTCTCCGACGCCGGCATCTTCCACAAGCAGGAGACTTGTTTTTCTTTGAACGCCATCCACATCGATGGTTGCCATGCCGTCTTCTATCTTGACGATTTTAGATGGGATTGCGAGGCACATAGATCTCTTTCCTTTTATGGTAAGGGGTATTCAATCGATCGAGTTCTGACAGGACCATATCGATCATGGGCAGAACCTTGGCCGCTGTCACGGGTGTCAGCTCGAGGCTGAGGGTCTCCATATCGAGTGGTTCCACACCGACGATCACGGTCTCGGGAACCTTGTCGAGCGCCTGACACAATGTCAGGGCTTCCAGAAAATCGATCTGGTGAATCGAATTTTTGGCCCGAATACGTTCCGGAATCTGGTCACCAGACAACCGGTATACATCACCCGGCTTGCCTTGGTTGCGGATGACATCCACGACAATCAGCTGGTCAGCCAGTGACAGGACCCCCAGTAGATTGACACCTAAAACGCCGCCGTCCACAACCGTAACGTTGTCCGGAAATGTATACATTTCTTCAAGCTTTTCAATGACCCGAACGCCGAAACCTTCATCCGACAACAGAATACAGCCGACACCCAGAATCATGATATGCGGGGAATTCACGTCAGACGTTTCCAACCTCACTGTTTGTGTTGATAATGCCTATCACCCGGATCTTTCGCTGCCAGACAAACCATACCAGCCCCTCAAATCGAGATATGCCGGATAGGAGATAAAAGACAAATCTGGCGTGTGTTTCATCTGGAAGGCATGACTTCGGGGATATTTTCCGGCTTCCCCCCAAGGGGAAGCCGGAAAGATGATTTCGACTATAACACCTTGACTTTATAGACCTGGTTTGAATCAGGATCGATCACATGCACACCGCATGCGATACAGGGGTCAAAGGAGTGTACGGTTCTTAAAACCTCGAGCGGTCGTGCCGGGTCTGCTATGGGTGTGCCAACAAGCGCTTCCTCAACAGGTCCTAGTTTGCCCTTTTCGTCCCGAGGCCCAAGATTCCATGTGGACGGTACGACGTACTGGTAGTTCTTGATCTTCTTGTCTTCAATTTCAATCCAGTGTCCCAGCGATCCCCTGGGGACATCGTTGAGTCCGACACCGCGACCGGAATTCGGCATCTCCCAGGACTGATAGGTCTTGGTATCACCCGCTTTCAGGTTTTCCACCAACTCCATGACCCAGCCTGGCATGGCCTGGCCGATGGCGACCGTCTCGAGGCCCCTGGCTGCCGTTCTTCCCAGGGTGGAAAAGAGCGCCTGGACTGGTACGCCCAACTTCTGCAGGGTGCTGTCCACGAGGGCCTTGATCTCTTTCTTGCCGGCACCATAGGCCACCAGAACCCTTGCCAGGGGACCCACTTCACAGGGGTCACCTTCGTACCTGGGGGCCTTGAACCACGAGTACTTACCGCCGCCGGGTCGATATTGCGGATCTTCCTGCAGCGGCTTTGTTTCACCCTCATAGGGATGCAGGGGTGCCCCCTCCTGGTACCATGCCCGTGAGACGTGTTCGGTCACCTTCTCCTGAGCAGCCATTTTCATGCCGCCAAGATTACGATTCATGATGACACCCCTGGGCATGAAAAGGCTTTCCGGCTCGTTGTCGTTCATGGGAAATTCACCCCAGGCCATGAAGTTGGAGCAGCCACCGATGGCCCCCCAGTCCTTGTAGAAAGAGGCCACAGCCAGTAGATCCGGAATGTAGACATTTTCGATAAAGGACTGTGTTTCCTTGGTGACATACAAAAATTCCGCAATTCGATCGGGTGTCAGGTCTTTGACGGAAGTTATACCCCCCACTACCAGGGATTGCAGGTGCGGATTCTTGGCACCGAAAATGGCGTGCATCCTGGCCGCTTTGGCCTGGAGCCGCAGGGCTTCGATATAGTGCGCCGCCGCCATCAGGTTGGCTTCGGGCGGCAGAACATACGCTGGATGACCCCAGTAGGCATTGGTGAAAGGCCCCAGCTGACCGCTGTCGACAAAGGTCTGCAGTCTCTGCTGGACATTTCTAAAATAATTGGCTCCGCCCCAGGGGGCGTTGCTGACATTGTCGGATAGTGTTGCAGTGGCTTTTGGATCGGCTTTCAAGGCCGAAACGATATCGACCCAGTCCAGTGCATGCAGGTGATAGAAGTGAACAATGTGATCGTGCTGGAATTGTGCCCCATGCAGCAGATTTCTGATAAGTCGTGCATTTTTTGGAATCTTTACGCCAACGGCGTCTTCGACTGCCCTCACCGAGGACAAGGCATGTGTGTACGTTCAGACCCCGCACGAACGTTGCACAAAATGGTGCGCATCCCTTGGGTCCCGTCCCTGGAGAATCATTTCGATACCCCTGAACATCTGGCCGGAGCTCCAGGCATTTTTGACCTTACCACCCTCAACCTCAACCTCGATACGAAGATGGCCCTCTATTCGTGTAATCGGATCTATCGTTATTCTCTTGCCCATATGTTTCCTCCCTCTCTCTTAAAAAGGATAATTTGCATCATTCACGGTCGCTTACATTTCCTCATAAAACGGGCTCATGGTGTCCCAGAAATTCGGTTCGCTGCATCCGATGCAGGGGTGGCCCGCTTCGATCGGCCAGCTCGTTCCGTCGTTGAACTTGACAATCGGACAATTGTTGTAAGTCTCGGGTCCTCTACAGCCAACCTTGTAGAGACAGTATCCCAGGGCCGCTTCTTCCGACCCGAATTCTTCAACGAATTCATCATTTTCAAAATGAGCTCTTCTGGGGCATTGATCATGAATGGTCTTGCCATAGGCAAAGAGAGGCCTGCCGAGCTCGTCCAGAGCAGGAAGCTTGCCCAGCAGGAGATAATTCACAACCGTTCCGACAAAGTTAACCGGATTGGGCGGGCATCCCGGAAGATTCAAGGTTTTTACACCAATGGCATCACCGACACCTTTGTATCCGCCTGGATTCGGTTTGGCTGCCTGTATGCCGCCGTAGGCAGCACAGGACCCGATAGCTATCGTGGCGGCTGCTTTTGGAACGACATCCTTGGCGATCTCCAGAAATGTCCTTCCTGCCACCTTTCCGTAACCACCGTTGAACTTGGTTGCAACCCCGCCCTCGCAGACACAGATGAATTTGCCTTCATACTTCTTTACTGCAGCATGAAGGGCTTCTTCGGCCTGGTGCCCTGCTGCCGCCATGATGGTCTCATGGTATTCCACCGACAGGATTTCGAGAACGAGCTCGTCGATAAACGGGTACATGGATCGCAATACGGCTTCAGAACATCCCGTACATTCTGCAAAATGGAGCCACACCACCGGCGGTCGCTGGGAGGGCGCTGCGAAGACATCCGCAACTTTGGGAATAAAAGAGGATGAAAGTCCCATACTCGCAGTCAGGAATGTACAGTATTTCATGAAGTCTCTCCTTGAGACCCCCTTACGTTCCAATTTCTCGTAAAACGCTTTTCTTTCCTTGTCCATTGGCACCTCCTGATGCTGTTGTTGTTAATTTATCTCAGACGCTCTTGGAAAAAATGGGTTCATTCTGGTAGGTGTTTTTAATTCTTATGGTAATTTGGAAGGTGTGTCAAGGCAAAAGCGATACCCGGCATCAGGCCCGTCGCCGGTTTGCGATGTCCATCGACGAGGTGTTGTATTGAGAAGACCTGCTTGATGGGAGCACTCTGCTTTGATAAATAGAGCGCCCATAAAAAAAGACGGGGGGGTTCAACGCCTGCAAAGCAGGGTGAGTATTCCGATGGGCCGGGTTTATTGGCTATTAGACATCATCCTCTGTATCGACAGACTCATCATCAGCCACCTTCAAAGAAGACTTCAAGTCCTTTATCAGCTTTTTGTCTTCATAATCATCATCGATTTCATCGTCTAGAAGATCGTCAATATCCTCTTCATCGGCATCGATAACTGCTTCCGGTTCTTCAATCATGGCCTCTTTTTCAAAAAGCTCCTTGTCGTCAAACATGATTTCGATGGATTGTTCATCCCCGGCATCATAGAGGGACACCACCGCGGCGGCAATCTTGCTGACAATGGCGCTCGGTGGATACATGTTGCGTGTCCGCAATACACTGATGAGGCTGGCCGTACTGTTTTGAATAGCGGACGTAACCCAGGCATCGTCATATGACTCTTCACAAAGGAGTGACAGAATCTCCTTGTCAAGTTCTGCATACTCCTTGATGACGAGTCTTTTGTTGGCGGTATCCTTGTGTATGGTGTATTTTTGCTTCATTCCCTTTCCCCTTTTGCCGTTGTGTTCGATCCTTTGGGTTATATCAATCTGGCCAATTACGGGTAATTGAAGATCCTTGCAGCAAGCCGCGGGGTTCGCCCCTGCTGTTTCGGTTCGGGGTCAACGAACTCCGGAAATCATAAATAGAAGGGCATGTCAATATCCAAATAAAATATTGACCCAAATTTTTCAAAATGGTATCGATGCGATTCACGTTGGGAGGGATGGCCGAGTGGTTGAAGGCGGCGGTCTTGAAAACCGTTGAGTGAAAGCTCCGTGGGTTCGAATCCTACTCCCTCCGCCAAGAAATTCAAAGGGATTGAATTTCACTTTTAGCTGATAGCAAGTAGCTGGTAGCTTTTGGTTGCGGGTGGTCCGGCATGAAATTCCGTTTTAAAGAATTCAGGGTCTACCAAGAAGCCAAGGAATACTGTTTGTTTTGTAAAACTATCACCTCATCCCACATCGAAAAAGTCGATAGGAATCTGGCAGGTCAAATAGACAGAGCCTTAATTTCAATTGTATTAAACATTGCAGAAGGGTCTGCAGATAAATCTGACATCGAATTTGCGCGATTTTTAGGTATTTCGATCCGATCAGCTTATGAAACCGTTGCTGGGTTTGACTTGGCAACTTTATACGGCTATGTTGATGAAGGTTTAAATCAGGAAGTTGAAAATAAGGCTCACGATTTGGTAAAACAGCTTGCTTCCTTTCGAAACAAGTTAAGATCTTAAAGCTACCAGCCAATAGCAAATAGCTAATGGTATGCTGATTTATCAGCAACCCGGAGAGATGGCCGAGCCGGCTGAAGGCGCTCGCCTGCTAAGCGAGTGTGGGGGGAAACTTCCACCGAGGGTTCGAATCCCTCTCTCTCCGCCATATCAATAAGTTAGGCCTCCTTTTAACAAAGGGAGGCCTTTCTTTTTGGTGGGCTGATTTCTCAAATCGTTATAAAAATCGTTATAATGCGCTTCGAAAATCGGTGTTTGGGGATTGTTTCAACGGGTAGCGCTTAAAGCTGATTGCAAGCTGATCCATAATTGCATCCTGTTTACAATTTTTTTGCACATTTACATCATCAATGTTATCGTGCAATAAAAATGTTAGCAAGTTTGTTTTATAGCTTTTTGTTTCTTCTCGATTTTCAAATAGGGAGGTTAGTTTATTCGGGATAGTGCGTGGAGAATTGTTGTGGCAACTGCATCCATTGATTCATGTGGTCAATGATAAAAGGGGAGATAAGTCAGACTTATCAAAGATTTTTACGCTTAAAGATATCATGAGGGTTTCATTATTGATAACAACCCCGCCATTTTGACCCCATGATGGAGAATATGCTCCATAGAAATAGCAGTGTATTTTGACTTGGAGTATATCAACGGTCAACTGTTATTCGTTTGTATTAATTTCTCTACGAGGCGGTAAACAGTTGTACCTGTAATCTTGGGCCAATCAACACAGGGTGGCGTATCTTTCAACCTGGCTCGCTTGGTTGCATCGTGAATCCCCGGCCGCAGCTTATTCACCTCAACATGCCCTTTTTCAAAATGTGGCAAATGACGCTTCAAGTGCTCCGTACATTGCCTGGAACTATTTATTCCTGTGCCATCCTCAAAATGAAGCAAAAGCCAATATTCAAATTTAGGATTGCTAACAGCAAAGCCGTAACGGATATTTGCCTGGCTCCATTCATGAAGCTGATTGATCTGACCCTCACGCCACTGATCCCGATCTACAATCAACCAAGCCTCATCCCCACTTTCTAAACGATTGCCCTTTAAATAATCGTTCATACGTTTGAGAACATGTTCGGGGGAATTTTGTTTATTTCCCTTAAGGCACTTCACATGGATCACTGTATTGCCATTGTTGAACATGTTGAAATAGAGAGGTTCCGTCTTTGCCCCTTCCGTGGCTAAAATAAACATCTTCCGATAGCGGCGAGCCCCAAGTGACCGTTTGAATTTTCGTCGCTTTTTGTGCCGCATTAGTGGCTTTCTCCAGATGATGTGCATGTATCGACGAATGCACCGCTTATCAAAATGCGCGGTATCCCTCCCAAACGCCCCTGGAGATAACTTTTTCGAATATCCTTATCATAGCGCACATCTTTATACTCACTGAACGGTACTAAGGAGGATTCTCCCTGAAGCGTTCGTTCCACAATCCACATTTCATCACGGCGAAACAGTTTCTGATCCATCAACAACACATCGTGGGTAGTAAACAGCAATTGTGAACGCGTATCTGCCCCGCAACAGCTAAGATACCCTTCAAGCAGTTGCTGGGTCAGAAGAGTATGAAGACTTCGATCTAACTCGTCAATTACGTAAACCTTTGAGGAGTCTGTCGCCGCGGCTGACAGAAATGCCGGAAGAAGGTCGATAACCCTCTGAGAACCATCTGACTCCTGGCGCATCTCAAATTTGACCTCATGCCCGTCTTGCTGTTGATGATATGTAACCAATTTTTTAGCTGTTAGTTCTCCATCTTTACGGGTAATTGCAAAACGTTCAGCCATTGGATCTGTGAGAAGCCGGACCGTTTTCCCCTCAGTGACATCTTCTTGTAATTTCACCCTTAAGGACTCCGGTAATGGCAAATTATCGAAGGGTACATCTTCACCACCTAAATGAGCTATCCCAGTATCCAACTTAGGAAGCATCTGATTCATGGTAACATAAAGTGGGTGGTCTTCTTGAATGAATTGCTCAAAAGGCTCAAACCTTGAATCCGGTGCAATCAAAACGAGATCATCCCGAAACCATCCGTATATTGCCTTAAAATTATTTACCTTCTGATTTACAGAGTTTGTTAGGAATAGCTGATTGTCACGTGTTCCTTGAAAGGCGAAATTTAAGAATTGATCTTTTTTTAATGTCTTTTCAAAGTACATATCTTTGCCGATTCTTTCGTATAGTACCCGCTCATTCACACTTGAAATTTCGGTCAGTTTTTCCTCAAGAACCGCTTTGCGTGTTACAGCAAAACGAAATTCATATACCTTTTCATTGATCAGCAACTCAAACACAAACCGGCTCGGCATAGTTGTACCGTTTGAATCTATACGGCAGGGTTCTACCGGAATCAATCCTTCCGGTTGAGTTCCTTTGGAAACAAGGTTCTTTGCGAAACTCAACGCTTTGAAGAAATTGGTTTTTCCTGATGCATTTCCGCCATAGACAGCGGCGACAGGCAACACGCGCATTTGATATTTTTTTACCCGAGAAATACGATCTCCATGTTGGCGTTCACGGCTTGCCACCATAGAAAAAGTTGCACTTTCCCGAAACGACATCCAGTTTTTGATTGTAAACTTAATTAGCATTTTCTTTTCCTTGGAGAAATATTCTCATTAATAAAGATATATTAATCCAATTAAGACATAATGTCAACTTTTAATGAGAAATTATCTCATTAAGTCGAAATTGAGATGGGTGCACGATTTTGTGAAATGAGAAGCAGACCATCGCCCAAATTTTAAGTGTTGAACAAGGGAGGCCTTTCTTTTTGGCGTATCAGTTTATCAAATCGTTATGATGCGCTTAGAAAATCGGTGTTTTGGGATTGTTTCGACAGGTGTAAACTTTTTTCACCCTAAAATGTTCTTGACATATAACGTTATGCGTTATAGTGTCATTCATTATGATAGAGAGCTTCAAGTGTCGTGAAACTGAAAAAATATTTCACCGGCAGTTTTCTAAAAAGCTGCCGCACGATATCCAGAAGATTGCTTTTAGAAAACTCAGGATGCTAAACCGAAGCTCCGCTGTCCAGGACCTTAGAATTCCCCCTGCGAACAAGCTTGAAGCTCTGTCTGGTAATAGAAAAGGACAACATAGCATCCGAATCAACGATCAATGGCGAATTTGTTTCAAGTGGCAAAACGGTAATGCGTATGATGTTGAAATAGTTGATTATCATTGAGGTGATAAAATGAAGGCAAAGAAAATACCCCCAGTTCATCCTGGCGAAATTCTGCTTGAAGAGTTTCTCAAGCCGATGGAAATAAGCCAGAATATGCTTGGCAGAGAACTTGGTGTCTCTCCGCGACGTGTCAATGAAATTGTCCACGGCAAAAGGAGTGTCACCGCAGACACTGCTCTGCGTCTGTCGACCTTTTTCGGCAATTCCGCATCCTTCTGGCTTGGGCTTCAAATGGATTATGATCTTGATGTAGCTCAAGATACGTCGTTGGATAAAATCAAAAAGGAAGTCCAGCTATGAAATTCTATCAACCTTAATCTTAAGTATTTTGGCCATACGTTTGGCCATTGCCGAAGAGAGCCGACGCTTGCCCCGTTCATAGTCACTGACCATATTCTGGCGGATGCCAAGCTTTTCGGCGAGCTGAGATTGTGACAGACCCGCCTTAAGCCTGGCAGCCGAAAGAAGGTTGCCAATTCTGTTTGACTGCATTTCTTTCCAAAAATCGGTCTTCTCGATCGCAACACTATCAGAATGATCGGAAGTAAGAATGCTTATTTCGAATTTTTTACTGATCCATTCTATGAGCTCGTCAACATGCTCACCTTGGAGCGATATCTCAATACGGGGCTTTTTCACGAGAGCCAACATAATACACCTCGATTATGATTTCCCCTTGTCTGGAAGTCCAGCACGCCACATAGCGATAATTTAAATGGCAGTGGTATGTTTCTTTACCCAAGGGTGAAAAATTGCGCCAACTTTTTTGTATCGGGCCGGCTGCTTTGAGGTCTTCAATCAACAAAAACAGAAACTTCTGAACATTGATCAGCAGTTTTTTCAAATTACGAAGGGCTTTCTTTTTGATTCTGACCTCGTATTGCATTTGGTTATATTATTACCCAATAAAGTCATAGTCAAGTAATATTTATTTTACTGTTGTTTCAGCAGGTATGATGGAAGGAGGGAATTATTGCTTGTCGACCACTTTGAGGTTGTTTGATTTGGGTTCATCAAGGATGTCGGCTACCTTCTTCATGGCCGGAAACTTCCACCGAGGGTTCGAATCCCTCTCTCTCCGCCATTTCAATAAAAACGGGCCCCAAAAACGGGCCCGTTTTTATTTGGATAGTGCTTGCAATACACCGGCAGGTTTAAGATAATATGACCGTATCAAAGACCAATTAGGTATATTCAAAAACAGGAGATATGAATGGATCGACTGGATGCTATTTTTTCACCGAAATCACTTGCCGTTGTGGGTGCGTCCACAACACCCGGCAAGGTGGGGCACGACATCTTTGTCAATATCTTGAATGGCAAATATACCGGCACACTTTATCCGGTGAATCCAAAGGCACGTTCGGTGGCCTGCGTAAAGGCTTATCCGACCCTTACCGACATCCCGGACGACATCGATCTGGCCATGATCATCCTGCCACCGCACCTGGCCCTGAAATCCACTCAGGACGCCATCGACAAAGGCGTCAAAGGACTCGTCATCGTGTCGGCCGGGTTTCGCGAAGTGGGAGGAGAAGGACTCGAGATCGAGAACAGGATTGTGGCCCTCTGCAAGGAAGCCGGTGTGCGGGTGGTGGGCCCCAACTGCCTGGGCGTGATCAACCCGAATTCCGACACACGACTCAATGCCAGCTTTTCGGCCCGCATGCCGGAATCAGGCAATGTCTCATTCATTTCGCAAAGTGGTGCGCTCTGTACAGCGGTGCTGGACTTTGCCGCCGACCGGGACTTTGGTTTCTCGAAGTTCATCTCCATCGGTAACAAAGCAGATGTGGATGAACTCGACCTGCTGCGTTATCTACATGCCGACCCGGTGTGCTGGTTCAGAAACTGGCCCCTAAGGGCGAAGAGGTAATACTCGGCATGAACCGCTATCCGGTGTTCGGTCCGCTGATCATGTTCGGTCTGGGGGGCATTTTTGTGGAGCTCTTTGCGGATGTCGTTTTTCGCCTGGCTCCGGTAAACCGTAATTCTGTTCGACGGATGATCCGGCAGATCAAAGGCTTCAAACTGCTGGACGGATTCAGGGGGCGGCCTAGGATCGATCTGGAAGAAGTCGAAAAATCCCTAGTTCGCCTTTCGGATATGGTGACAACCCATTTGGAAATCCAGGAACTGGATATCAACCCGCTCATCACCCATGAAAAAGGCCGGGGTGCAACCGTGGCGGATTGCCGGCTCGTTCTCAAAGCAATTCCATGAAATCGGACTGCAAGCCCTATTCTCTTATGAAAAAACGGCTTTTCATATTAATCTGCCTGGTTCCGTTCCTGCTGCTAAGCCCTCCGGCCCATGCCAGCGGCATTATCAACGGAACCATATCCCTGACAATGCCGGATGGCCGGATCCGCTCGGCAGAATGGATCCGCATATTGCTGGTACGATCACAAGTGGCGGTTCCCGATCTTTCGGAGGTAGAAGAGACAAACCCCTATCGGAAAATGGAAACCATTCGGGCTCTTCACATGACATTTTTTATCGCCGCCAGGGAAAAAATGTCCGATCCTGCATTCGTGATACAGAGCACCCTCACGACATTGGAAGGTGTCTTTCAATTTCCGGGCGTCTCCCCGGGAACCTATTACCTGCTTGTCACCTTCCCTGCCATGGTCAAAGACTACAAGGTGGCCTGGCAGGTTCCGGTCACCGTGGTCGACGACCAAACCACCCGGGTCGAATTGAACGACAAGAATCTCTTGATGCCGACGTATACGCGTAATTGACTTAACCAAAGGGTTCAAGGAGCCAAGGATTCCAGGATCCCAGGGTGGTTTAAAGCAATAAGCTACAAGCCATAACTAGAGCGAAATGGGTGATCCAATGGCGAGTTCGCAAAGCGCCAGGGGATTATCCATTTCGCGTTCGCTGAATTCCGAAAGTTGACTTAGAACTCAAAGCCTTGGGATTAATCATTTCTATGGCATCCACGGGGCAGTCAGCGGCACAGAAACCACAGGCAATACAATCGCCTGGACGGGCTAAATCCGGATACCCTCTGGTGTCTGAGGTGTCCTGGGTAAATATCAGGCTGAGGCATCCCGTCGGACATGAATCGAGGCATATGGTGCAGGACATGCACGCCTCCTGGGTGATCTTGGGTTTGGGCCAGTTTCTGCGAAAGCGAATGCGTTGTACCACCTGTTCCCGGGAATCTTTTACGGCTGACTGCGGACAAATGTAGCCGCAGGCATAGCAGTCGATACAAAGCGCTGCATCGATCTTGTGTCTTTGGTTACGTTCACCAGAAATCGCATTGACCGGACACACCTTTGTACACACAGCGCATCCGATACATTCTTTCAATATGCTAAAGGCCATTCCAGTCCCAATCGTTTCAGCGAAGCGGGTGTGGGTCTTCCTGTCTGAGGATCCCAGCCCAAAGACGCCCAGTAATCATGCCGCAGCTTTTCAATCTGTACACGCCGGCCCTTGTTGGCTCCCGTTTCAAGGGGCGGACGCCCCAGCGCCCGATCGGTCATGCTGATTTGAACAGGATCGATACCCTGTTTTAGATTGAACAGTTGTTTCAGAGTCTGTATCCGCTCGCCGATTTCCATATAGTCTTCGGCTGCAAGGTTCCAGCCCGTTGCCGCATTCAGCCATCCAAACAGGGGAAAACTGTCTGCTCCCAGCATGGCGCCGTAAAGGCAGGTTCCGGCACCGTTCATAATGTTCATGAACTTGCTGCAAGCAGCGCTGGCCAGAGCCTTGTCCACGTCTGGTTCGTATTTGCTGCGTTTCAAATAGACAAGATCCGGTTTCGGCAGTGTGCTTATGTGTTCCCAGAGTTGAAACAGCTCATAATAAAGTTGAGACCCGAGGGTGTGTCTTCCGGGCGTCGCTTCCACACAATTATGAACCGCAAATCCCGGATCGAAACGGCTGTCATGCATGGCCAACTCCTGGCCGCCGGCGTGAATCGCGTATTTCTCAGATCCTTGCTGAATTCTTTGGGCAGCTTTTTTAACGCCATCCGCCAGCACATCTCCGATGCCTTGCCTTGCAATCATCATATCCACCAATGCCATCATCGCCTCATGGTTCCCCCATGTCAGCTTCAAGCCCCCGGTGTCACGCTCCGAGAGAATGCCATTTTCAAAGCATTCAATCGCATAGGCCACCGTGCCCCCGGCTGAAATACTGTCCATACCGGCACGATTCAGTTTTTCGTTCAGGTAAAAAATAGAGTCCGGATCGTCATTCATACACAGGCCGCCCAGGGCTAAAACGGTTTCATATTCGGGTTTGTGCGTCGCCTCGAACTTTCCCGGTTTGCTGCATAGGCCGCCGCAGCCCAATGGACACGCGTAACAATGGTACTTGACCACGACACAGTCTGAAAATACTTCCGGGTTGAGCCGCGCCGAACGTTGTGGTTTAAAATCTTCGTTGCTGCCCTGCCAGTTTTTGATGGGTGAATCACCGATCTCTATCAGGATCTGGTTCAGGCTGGCGGTGCCCCACTTTTTGAGCATGATTTTGTAGATCGTGTTAAATTGCATCACTTCTGTGTTGGGCTGGGCCGGCAAGGCTCTCAAGAAGGCCCCCATATATGACAGTACAAAAGCGGGTGGAAATGGCGGCATGAACTGTATGGATTCGTTGCATTTTTGGCTCAGTTTTTTTATGGCCTGGCCGTCGTGGGATCGAATACGTGCGGCCCCACACAACACAAGGGCCTTTAATCTTTTGGACCCCATCACGGCACCCAGTCCCGAACGGGCCGCCATTCGGCCGCCATCGTTGGCAATGCCCGAAATGAGAGACAATTTTTCACCGGCCTGACCGATGCAGGCAATTCGGGCGTTGGTACATCCGGCCTGCTTTTTCAGTCTGTTTTCGGTTTCCCTGGTGTCCAGGCCCCAGATGCCGGAGGCATCACGCAGAGACGCTCCACCTTTGTCGATGAACAGGTAGACGGGCGTATCACTGATACCCGAAAAGAAGATGCCGTCATATCCGCAGCGTTTAATGGCCGGGGAAAAATTGCCGCCGCAATTGGCATCCCCCCATGTGCCTGTCAGGGGGGATTTTCCCACCGCCATCCAGCGACCCGCAAACAGACTCCCGGTTCCCGTCAAAAGACCGCAAACAAATCCCAGAATGTTTTCAGGCCCCAAAGGGTCGGCACCTGCAGGAATGCGGTCGTAAAGGAGTTTTGACGCCAGACCGATGCCTGACAAGTACCGCCGGTACAGGTCTTCAGGGATCGATTCTGGATGAATCTCCTTGCGGCTAAGATCGACCCAGAGAACCTTTCCCATACAGCCGTTATTCATACCACCCTCCCCTTGAAGCAATGACCCTGAAATACCACAATTGAACCCCTATCCCGAATGTTTCATGAAATGTTCGGGATATGCTTCGCATATATACGCCCTGTCCTAATTTTATCAACCCTTTCATGGGCCAGGTCAACCTGATTTCCGCAGGCGCATCATTTTTTTTGATCGGCTTCAAAAAAAACTTGACATCTCTTTTCTCTGCGATATAGTTCATACTATGAACCTTAAGTACGACAGCAATCAGAATCGGGCATCGGACAATCAAATTGTTCAATTTCAAGGACTTATATCCAAATTGTTTCAGTGCTGTCAAGAACGGCTGCAATACCAGTGTGAACGGTTCGGACTTCCGGACGCTGAGCTGCGCTGTTTGACCCTGTTTGGCGAAGAACGTTATCTGACGCCCAAAGGGATCGCCTTGAAAATGAATCTCGTCAAAAGCCGTATATCCAAAATTGTCTCGGGTCTGGTCCGCAAAAAATTGATCCAGAAAATTTCCGACCCTGAAGACTCACGGGTTACCTTGTTGAGCCTGACCCCGGACGGTCAGAAAAAACTCAACGATATCAATGAATTTTTAAATGACATGCACATGGAAGTCTTGCGTCAGATAGAGCCCGAGCAGCGAAAAACCATGATCACCAATCTCGAACTTCTGAAAGCCTCCATGGAATCCGTCAAAGAGCTCATGGTCTAAAAAAAAGATGGAAATGGTTCACACTGAGTCCCAATATAGCAAAAAAATACCTATAACTAATTATGTTTAATAAGTAAACTTAATTTGATCCATAAACATTTAGAGGAGTCCGTCATGTCGAATTTAGAAGAGCAGGTTGCCCGGCTGCAATCTCAACTGGACGAAATGAAAAACCAAACACCCGCCAACAAGCTGTCCATGATCGTTTTTAGCGGTGATCTGGACAAGGCTTTGGCAGCCTTTATCATTGCCACCGGCGCTGTGGCAATGGGTATGGAAGTGGTGATGTTTTTTACCTTCTGGGGAACCCCGATCTTGAGAGACAAAAACAAATCCGTGGGCGGTAAAGACAGCATGGGAAAAATGTTCGGTGCCATGCTGCCCAAAGGCGCCAGCAAGGTCAAACTGTCCAAGATGAATATGGGCGGCATGGGAACGGCCATGATGAAAGCCCTCATGAAACAAAAAAACGTGGCCTCCCTGGAGGAGATGATCGCCCTGGCAGAGGAATTGGGGGTCAAAATCTTCATCTGCGAGATGTCCATGGGTCTCATGGGATTCAAGCGCGAGGAGATGATCGACTACGAAGGCGTCCAGTATGTCGGCGTGGCCACGTTTCTGGCCGAAGCCAACGACAGTAGGATTCAACTGTTCCTGTAAGGGCCCGGCAAGATATCTGACTGCCGAATCAAATTGTTTCAGTTTAGTTGTTTAGCCAACAAACCCATACATATCAACCGGAGGTACATAGCATGAGTAATGACATCAAAGTCGACAAATCACTGGATCTGAAAGGACTGGCCTGCCCCATGCCGGTCGTCAAAGTCAGCAAGGGAATCAAAGAGGTTGAAATCGGACAGATTATAGAAGCCATAACCACGGACCCAGGATCTTTGACCGACTTTCCGGCCTGGGCAAAGACCAGCGGGAATGAAATTCTCAAGAGTGAACAGGATGGCAACGAAATCAAGTTTTATATTCAACGCAAAAAATAAACCTGCATTCAGGCGCTTTAAATCGAGCCGCTTAAGGTTGCTCACCATGACGTCCCGTGACGCATTCTATGGATAGGAGGTGTTTTGCAAACCGTTTACTACATCATTCTGGTGCCCATGGTATACCTTGCCGTTGGTATCTTCGCCCTGGGAACATTGGTCAGGATTGTCAAAATTTTCAAGGGACCCAAACACCCCACCACGCTTCAGATCTATCCTGAGAAAAAAGCCAAATGGCTTTGGATTCTGTATGACACATTCAGTTTTCCGACCGTACGAAGGCACGCGCCGGTGTTGTGGGTGTTTCTGATTCTGTTTCATGCCAGCCTGGTGCTGCTGTTCATCGGTCATCTTGAATTGATCTGGGACCTGAGCCTGTTTCAGATTATCCCCCATGAACCGTTTCTCGGGAAAGGAATGGTCGGTCTGACACTCGTGGTCTCGCTGCTTTTCTTCCTGTTTCGTCGATTTTCTTCCCCAGTGCGGGAACTGTCCGTTCCCGAAGACTACTATCTGCTCATCCTGCTCTTTTTAATCGTCCTGTTCGGTAGTCAAATGGATTGGGCCAGAAGGTGGTATGACTATGGTGAACTGTCTCTGGAAGACTATCGAACCTATTTCATGAGCTTGATAACCTTCAGACCCGAACTGCCTTACAACGCAACGTTTTCAGGCCATTCTTTTATGCTGATACTGCATGTTTTTCTTGCCAATTTGTTTCTCATATTTTTCCCTTTCAGCCAAAGCATGCACGCCTTTTTATCGCTCCCGATAAACAAGCTGCGGAGAGGTTAAACCGATGGACCAGAATACTCGAAACGAACTTTTAAAGCTTTTTAGAAGCAAGCTAAGTGACGCCATGCGACTTTACCTCGAAACATGCACCCGCTGCGGTGTCTGTATCGAAGCGTGCCACGTCTACGCATCGACCGGACAGGTCAAGCATATCGCCGCCTACCGGGCCGAAATTGTCCGCAGGCTCTATAAAAAATATTTCAAAACCAGAGGCAAACTCTGGCCGTCCCTGAGCGAATCCAAGGAATTGACCGACGTGGCGCTGGAAGAACTTTTTGAAGCGGCATATTCCTGCACCGGCTGCAGGCGTTGTATGGTCTATTGTCCCTTTGGTATCGACACCCAGATGCTTATGTCCATTGCCAAGCTGCTGCTCATCGGTGCCAATACCGAGCCGGAAATCCTGACCCTTTTGGCGGACACATCCGTTGAAAAAGGCAAATCCATCGATCTTTTCAAGGAAGGTTTCCTCCAAGGCCTCAAGAACCTGGAGAAAGACGTCGTCAAGAAATGGAAAACAGAAGCCGGCGAGAGCGTTATCCCCGTCGATGTCGTGGGGGCGGACATCCTGTACGTGGCCCTGGCAGGCGCCCATTCCATCATTCCGGCCGCAGCCATTTTCAACGCTGCCGGAGAAAATTGGACCCTCAGCTTCTTCGAGGCCGTCAACTTCGGCGCTTTCGTGGGCGATCCCACCAAGACCAAGCTCATACTGGATCGAATTATCAACGAAGCCCTGCGCCTCAAGGTCAAAGAAGTTTGTATCTGCGAATGCGGCACCGCGTTCAGGGTCATGAAGCAACTGTCCGGAAAGCAGCCCTTCAAGGTCTCCGCCATCACGGAAGTCCACGCCCGCTATTTAAAGGAGGGTCGCATCAAAATTGATCCGCAGAAATTCAATACAGCCATCACCTACCACGACCCGTGTCAATTGGCCCGCAATGGCGGTGTCATGGACGAGCCTCGCTATATCCTCAGTCAGCTAACCAAGGACTTCCGAGATATGTCGCCCGACCCGACATACAACTGGTGCTGCGGGGGTGGCGGCGGCCTGGTGGCGCTGGGGGACGAAACCATCGATTTTCGTATGAAATCGGCCCGTGTCAAGGTGGATCAGGTCAAAAAGACGGGGGCCAAGATTCTGGCCACCGCCTGTGAAAACTGCCATTCCCAGCTCAGCGATCTCAACAGCCATTACAAGATGAATGTGGAGGTGAAATTTCTGTCCTCCATGATCGCCGATGCCCTGATTCAGGAGTAGATACCCGGATCCAAAAAGTCCGGCACTGATTTAACCCTATAAGGGATTTTTATTAGGAACCTTCAGCGTGTGAGAAATTCTAAATTCGAATATCGAAATACGAAATAGATTGAATAAAGGAGTTACTATCATGAGAAGAATTAGTATCATTATTGCCTTATTTGCCTTAATCACAATGAGTGCCGGACCATCCCTGGCCACCAACGGCGACAATCTCATCGGCGTCGGCCCCATCTCGAGGTCCATGGGAGGCGTGGGCGTGGCCAGCCCCCAGGACTCCATCAGTGCCATATTCGCCAACCCGGCGGCCATGTGTTTCGGCGCCTATTGCCCGGGGTCCGAGGCCACTTTCGCCGGAACGTTCTTCAGCCCCACCGTGGACGGTAAAGGGGATTTTTCTAACATGGGCATGGGAAGCGGAGAATCGAACAGCCAGATGGACCCGTTTGTGGTGCCGGCCATCGGCATCAGCACGCCCCTGTCCACCCGTTTGCGATTTGGTGTGGGTGCCTACGGCGTGTCGGGCATGGGCGTCAACTACAAAGAGGAAGACCCCCAGTTCCAGAACCTTTACACCAAGCTGGAGGTCATGAAATTTGCCCCCAACCTAGCCTACCTGATCACAGATGATTTCTCGGTGGGTGCGTCCCTGAGCGTCAGCTACCAGAACCTCGATCTGGGGACCGGCGGTGCACACGGGTATGCGTATGGTGCGCAGCTCGGCGCACTTTACCATTATAATATATTCAATTTTGGCCTGTCCTACACCACACCTCAGAAGGTGACCCATGAAAATGTGTTTGATTTCAATGGCGACGGCAATTTCGACAACCTGGATCTGGAAGCGCCCCAGACCCTGGCCTTCGGCGTGTCAGCCGAGCCCAACGATTCCCTGCTGGTGGAGTTCGACACCAAGTGGATCAACTGGTCGGATGCCGACGGATACAAGGATTTCGACTGGGAAGACCAGTGGGTCTTTGCCGTGGGCGCCCAGTACAAAGTCACCCAGGCCCTTGCCCTGAGAATCGGCTACAATTACGGCAAGAACCCGGTCAAGGAAAATGACGGTTTCAATCCCATGGGGACCACCAATTTGCAGGGGACAGACGTCCCCACCATGAACTATGAATTCTTCCGCATCGTCGGTTTCCCGGCCATCATCGAACACCACCTGACCATGGGCGCCGGGTACAAATTCACCAGCAACATGGCCGTCAATGTATCCTACATGCACGGCTTCGAGGAAACCATCTCAGAAACCTCGGCCGGCAATTTTGCAACCCTGGAATCCACTTTGAAAGAAGACTCGGTGAGTCTCGGGTTTACGGTCCTGTTCTAATTTAGATTCGCTCGCTAACCCCGCTGCACGCTACGGGGAATGCGCTCGCTTTTGCGGTTCAAAACTTTTTGGATTCGTTATAGGGAAAGGCAGACTGCCTTTCCCTAATTTTTTTCTTGTTTCAATGTCGATTTTCTGCGAAATTCCATTTATAAACATTTTTCTATGAAAATATTGCATTGGACGTGTTTGGCTTTATCCATATCATAAAACCTAAAACGTAACACTTAACACCAGACAATTTCATGGCTTTATGAAATTGTCGCTCGTATGAGGTGCATCCATGACCGTAACATCTTTTACAGCCCAGGACCTATTTGATTGGCTCGTTGCCAAAGAAACCTTTCTACTGCTGGACGTCCGTAACGAGGAAGAATTCGGCCGGTTCAAGGTGGAGGGGCCCTATCCCTTCGAGATGATCAATGTTCCCTACATGGAGTTCATTGAACATGAAGAAGAGAGTGTCGCAAAAGTGCCCCAAGGGAAAAAACTGCGTATCGTCTGCGCCAAGGAAGGCTCTTCCAAATATGTGGGTGAAATTCTCGTCAACCATGGTCACACGGACGTGGCCCATATGTTGGTGGGTATCAAAGCCTGGGGCAATTTCCTGGCCCCTGTTCGCGTTGCTGCCGGGGACCACTATGAACTGTACCAGTTCCGAAGACCCGGAAAAGCTTCCTGTAGCTATGGATTGATTTGCGGCAAAGAAATGATGCTCTTTGATCCGGCCAAAAATATCACCGCCTATCAACGCTTTGCGGATGAAAGGGGATACACCATCACCAAAACCTTTGAAACCCACCTTCAGGCCGATTATATTTCAGGGAGTCCCATGCTTCAGCAGGCCCTGGGAACGGAAATACTCGCCCCGCCAGCAGATTTTCAAGGCGCGCTATTTGATTATACCCCCGCAGCGCACGGCGACCAGTTTGGTTTCTCCAACGGTGGTCCGATTGTCAAAGCCATTCACACCCCCGGCCATACCCCCGGCAGCACGTCCTACTTGATCGATGGTGCGTTTATCGTGTCTGGCGACACCATTTTCATTTTTTCCATGGGTCGTCCGGATCTGGGGGGTATGGTAAAAGCCTGGTCCAAAATGCTGTTTCAAACCATGACCGAAAAAATCATGACCCTGGATGATTCGATCCTGGTGCTGCCCGGTCACTACATGGATTGGAAAGAGGCCAATCAAGATCTCGTTTTTGCCGAGACTCTCGGAAAAATCAAAGAAATCAATGCTTCCATTTACGGCATCAGCGACGAAAACGCATTTTATAATTTCATCCAGTCCAACATGCGGCCCCAGCCCGAAGAATATGCCAAGATCCGTGAAATCAACGCCGGCCTCCTTCAGGTCGATGCCGAGGAGGCGGACAACATGGACCTGGGCAAGAACGAATGTGCCGCCAGCATGCACGCATGATCCGATTAGTCTTGACAAATTCATTCGTCCTTTATAACTCATAGCCTTTGATTATCATCGGATTAGATATCTGTGTTCACAGATTAATTAAAAACAGAGTGAAAGGAGAAAAAAAATGGCTCAATTAATTCCCCCTCACGGTGGAAAAGGTCTGACCTGCTGCCTGCTTGAAGGCGCTGCGTTGGCGGCGGAAAAGACAAAAGCGGAAGGCCTCAAGAAAATCGAGATTTCCCCACGGGTAAAAGGTGATTTAATCATGATGGGTATCGGCGGATTCAGCCCGCTGACCGGTTTTATGACCAAAGCCGACTGGAAAGGTGTCTGCGAAGATTATCTGCTGGCGGACGGCACTTTCTGGCCGATTCCCGTCACCATGGATGCCTCCAAGGAAGATGCGGATGCCATCAACATCGGCGACGAGATTGCCCTGTACGATCCCGAAGGCAAAGAAATCATGGCAACCATGAAGGTCACCGAAAAATTTGAAATGTCCGAGGCAGACAAGACCTTTGAATGTGAAAAATGCTATATGGGCGAAGGAACCCCTACCCCCGCGGACTTCTGGAAAATAGCCAAGGAAGATCACCCCGGTGTCCAGATGGTTATGGGCCAAAAAGCGGTCAACCTGGCGGGCCCGGTCAAGGTGCTGAGTGAAGCCGAATATCCCACCCGCTACAAAGGCGTTTATGTGCGTCCTGAAGCGTCCCGCAAGATGTTCGAAGAAAGAGGATGGAGCGACGTGGCTGCCTTGCAGCTTCGAAATCCCATGCACCGCTCACACGAATATCTGTGCAAGATCGCTGTCGAGGTCTGTGACGGCGTCTACATCCACTCCCTGGTGGGCAACCTGAAACCCGGCGACATCCCGGCCTCGGTTCGCGTGAAGTGTATCGATGCCCTGGTGAAAAACTATTTTGTCGAAAAGAATGTCATCCAGGGTGGTTACCCACTGGATATGCGTTATGCAGGCCCCAGGGAAGGGCTGCTGCATGCAACCTTCCGCCAGAACTATGGATGTTCCCGTATGATTATCGGACGCGATCATGCCGGGGTGGGCGATTTCTACGGCATGTTCGAAGCGCAGACCATTTTTGAAAAGATTCCGACACCCGCAGAACCCGGGAAAGCTCTTCTTTGTACACCGCTCAAAATCGATTGGACCTTCTATTGTTTCAAATGCGACGGTATGGCTTCCCTGCGAACCTGCCCGCATGCCAAGGAAGACCGTGTGCTGCTATCCGGAACCATGCTGAGAAAGATGCTCTCCGAAGGTCAGGAACTGCCGGATCACTTCGGCCGTGACGAAGTCGTGGCGATTCTCAGAGAATACTATGAAGGATTGGACGAAAAGGTCGAGATCAAAACCCACAAAGCCGCTACCGGCAACTAACCCGGTTTTAGGTTTTACGTTTTAATAATAGAAAAGGGGGAAACCAAATTCGTTTCCCCCTTTTCTTATCTGTAATTAAAAGCGGCAAAGCCGCTGCTGCAGAAAATAGAACCGCCCTGGCGGTTTATTTTCTGCCGATGTAGGCGTTGTATGTCATGGCTGTGGTGCGATACACCAAGTGGGCCAATTTGGAGTACGCAATAAAAAAGAACAGACTCCAGACAAACATCAGGTGAATGTAATACAAGGTGTAGGACGGTACCGCCAAACCGAGTAGCCGCGTGATTTCGGTCAGCATGCCAGTCAGACCCAGCGCCAGGGCCCAGCCCACCAGCCACCAATCCTTATAGGCCGAGACCTGGTCTTTTTTCGCCAGACGGCTGCGGATCATCAAAAGACTGCCGATGACAAGGGCCACACCGCTCACATTGGCGAGCCATTTGACCGGGTTCAGCTGGGAGTAAGGACCGTGTAGCTGCAGGCCATAAATCGCCACAAAGAAAATGCTGGTGACGATAAACAGGCCCACAAATCCGAACAGGACCATCATATGGGCACTGGAACGCTCCTTGTTTTCGGTGCACTCGTCGAATTTATCATGCTTGATAATCGTAGGAATGATGCTGATCAGGCCTTGAATCATGCCCTTGGGATCGATCTTCTCGATGTCGGTTTTGCCTTCCTTCAGCGCATTCTGATGCATATCAGCGATAAACCGTTTCAGACCGATGGCAAAGGTGGCCACGGTCCAGATGGCTGCTGGAATCATGACGATGTCCACCAGCCAGGTGGAAAAGAAATGAGCATGTACGATGCGGTCCCCTTCGGGGGTGAAATCGAGCAGACCCGTGATCAGGCCGACGATCAGAAAAAGCACCGCCGGAATCCCCAAAACCACTGGCAGCATCTTGGGATCGTTGATCATTTTGCCTATTGCTTTTACGGGACCGTATTCTGCTATGGCATAGGTCCGAATGGCTGCCAGCACATCACCGGGTTTTGCACCGCGAGGACAAAGCGTGCTGCAGTCGCCACAATTATGACACAGCCAGATATCGCCATTGCCGACCAGCTTATCTTTCAATCCCCATGAGGCCGCGATCATTTCCTTTCGGGGAAACGGTCGGTTGTCAGGAGAAATCGCACAGGCCACTGAGCAGGTGGCACACTGAAAACATTTTTTCAAGTCACCGCCGCCAAGCCCCTTAACCGCATGAATAAAGCCTATGTCAGGCTCAATAACATATGCATCCGCCATATGAGTACCTCCTCTTTCGATGACGTTTTCACGTTCGCCAAACAATGAACGCAAACCATCCAGATTAAAAGCCCTTGAACGGGTTCGGGCCAAGGTCTTCGATCATTTCTGCAAAATCATTCACGATTTGTGGAATCTTGTCGTATTCATCGATGGCTATCTGGTACTGCGCAACACGTTCCTCTTCCAGAGCCAGACTCGACAGGGCCTCGCCGATCTTCTTCATACGGACTTCCGCCAGTTCGCTACCCTTGACAAAATGGCACTGGTAATCATCGCCATGTTTGCACCCGAGCAGGAAGACGCCGTCCATGCCCTGTGACAAGGCATCCTTTATCCAGATGACATTTACGGATCCCAGACAGCGAACCGGAATAAATCGGACCTCTGCAGAATAAGACATCCTGTTGAGACCCACAATATCCAGGGCCGGGTAGGCATCGTTTTCACAAACGAGTCCCAGTATTCTCATGGGGGGTTCGTCGTAATCATCCTCGGAGGGCACTTGAATGGCTTTGACCATGGAGCCCACACTGTCGATGTTGTAATCGGCAAAACCGATGATCCGCTCCGGGCAGGCCCCCATGCAGGTACCGCAGCGCCGGCAACGGGTCGGGTTCGGCTTTGGCGTGCCCTTTTCATCATCGTCCAGCGCACCAAAAGGACATTCCTCGGTACAGCGCTTGCACTGGGTGCAGCGTTGGAAGAAAAAGTCCGGAAAGGTCATGTCTCCCGATCTTGGATGAACGGAAACACCCCTGTTGGCCGAATCAATGCATTGAATCGCCTTTAGGGCGGCCCCGGAAGCGTCTTCAATGGACTCTTCCACGGTGAGTGCACGCCGAATGCCGCCGGCGGCATAGATACCGGTCCGCTGGGTCTCATATGGGAAACAGATGAAGTTCGAATCCGCATAGTCCTGGAATATTGCGTTGTCCCTGAACCCAGGGCCTTGACGATAGGCCAGATTGACCACCGGGTCGTCTTTGGTGACCGGCACCATACCGGTGCCGAGTACAACCATGTCTGCCTTGACCTTGATCTTGTCTCCCAATAGTGTGTTTTCGGCTTCCACGATAAGACCGTCGCCGTTTTTGGAGACCTGGGTCACTTCACCCTTTGTCATGAAAATACCCGGGTCCTGCTGCAAGCTCTTGTAAAAATTCTCGCTCAGGCCGGGCGTCCGCATATGTTGATAAAACAAAAAGGCTTTGCCTTCGGGAAAATCTTCCCGAACATACTTGGCCTGTTTCAGCGCCACCAGGCTGGTAACCGATCCGGCATATTCAAAGTCACTGTCATCGCCGCCCCCCGGGCTCTGAATAAAGACCACCGACGAGGCCTCCTTGCCGTCTGAAGGTCTGACAATTTTACCTTTCTTGGCAATCGCTTCAAATTCGGCATTGGTCACAACATCCGGCAATTCTCCAAATCCCAGATGGGCAAACTCACCTTTCTTGGGCTTATAGGGCCGCCAACCTGCCGCCAGAATCACGGCACCAAAGGCTTCTCCCTTCGAATCCATCTTGAGGATATCATTCTTCCCCACGTTGTATTCCATGAACTTTTCATGCAGTTGCTCAGCACTCAGTTCTTTTCCGCTGTCATCCACTTTCATTTCGTCTGGAAGGGGATAGGGCACATCGAATTCAATTTTTTCACCCGGCTTTTTCAAGGTGACGATAAAATTTCCCGGCTCGCCGGCAATTCGTGCCGCCACGGTCTCCGTTTTTACCGTGATGGCCGAATTGGATTCCACGTCCTGTATCATCTTGGTCACAACCGGTGTAATCAATTCTTCGTAGGGGCTTTTCAACGGCAGTTGCTTGCGCCAGTGATTGGCATGACCGCCCAACAGCTCTCTTTTTTCGATAATGGTAACCTCGTAACCGGTCTTGGCCGCATCGAGAGCCGCCGACATACCGGTGACACCACCCCCGATCACCAGAATTTTTCGACTGAAATTGTCCAGTTTGTATGGTTCCGGCAGGTTAATTTTTTCAACTTTCGCCATGCCCATTCGAATATAGTCCTGGGCTAGCATCTCCAAGCGGTCAAAATGTTCATCATCTCCCTTTTGATCTTCCGTCAATGCCGGAAAGGCCGTGCGAGGGTGAGACCAGACCACCTGTTCCCGCAAATTTACCCGGTCCACAATACAACCCTCAAACCGGAATACGTCAAAATTCACCCGCCGCGAACATGCTGCGATCACGAGTGTGTTGGTACCTTCATCGATATCCTTCTTAAGAAGGGCGACACCGTCTTTACCACACAGAATGGGGTGCGTTTTTACCGCAACACCCTCTTCCTTCGGAATTTCACACAATGCTTTCATGTCCAGGGCATCCCCGATGCCGCAACCTTCACATATATACACACCAACCTTTTTATCCATGGAGACCCTCCTACCTGTTCACCAACGTTTGAATCGCTTTCAAAGCCATTCCGGTTGCATTCTGATTCGATGAAACAACGTCCGCCGGTTTATTGGCACAACCGGCTGCAAACATACCGCCTTTTTCGAAGTCATTGATGATAAATCCATCTTCGGTATAGGTTAGCTCGGCAGGAAGCTTTGCATTGGCCGCCGTCGGTTGCATGCCGGTAGCAAGGACCACCATCTCAACAGTTTGGTGAATTTTTTCACCGCTTACCGCATTCTCTGCAACCACGGTTATGTTTTTGGTTTCCGGGTCTTCATTGACCTCGGCAACTTTGCCCTTGATAAAAAAAACATTCTTATCTTCTTTTATACGCTTGTAGAATTTTTCATACCGGTAGCCAGGCGCCCTGAGGTCGATGTAAAAGATGTATATCTTGGCGTCCGGATATCTTTCGCGGATATAAGTGGCATGCTTGAGGGAAGCCATGCAGCAGATATAAGAACAATAAGGGAGATGGTTTTCATCCCTTGACCCTGCACATTGGACAAAGGCGATGCTCTCGATATCTTTTTTGTCGGACGGGCGCTGGATGACGCCTTTGGTGGGCCCATTGGGGGAAGCCAGTCGCTCCAGCATCATGTTGGTAATCACGTTTTCATATTGACCAAAACCAAGATTGTCGATTTTAGATGCATCGTACGGCTCCCATCCGGTGGCCCAGACCACCGCGCCAACCTTCAGATTCACGGTATTGGTTTCCATCTCGAGATCGATGGCATCGTACTTACAGGCTTCTTTACAGCGCACGGCATCATCCGTGCCGATGATCTTGGGTGACAGGACATATCGAGCAGGAAACGCCATTTCAAAAGGCTGATACGCCCCCTTGATCTGCTGCATGCCAAAATCAAAATCACTCTCAATTTCTGTTTTACAGACCGCCGCACAGTCACCGCAACAGGTACAGTTTTCATTGACATAACGGGGTGTCAACTTGATCGAGACATCGTAATCTCCGGGGGTACCGCTTACGCTGTCTACTTCTGCAAGCGTAAAAACCTTGATTTTGGGGTTGTCCTTGATCCGCCGGAAATTGATTTCCAGGCCGCAGGAAGGTGGACACAGTTTGGGAAAGTACTGATTCAACTGCGATACCCTTCCGCCCAGGTAAGGATTTTTTTCGACCAGGAACACTTCGTACCCCACTTCGGCGGCCTCTATGGCTGTGGTCAGCCCACTGATGCCGCCACCCACGACCATGATACTTTCACTAGTAGGGGCTCCTCTGTCTTCTGTCATGCTATCCCTCCGTGCAATGGTGGTTTCTGATTGGATTATCTCAAAGGTCTTGACGTCTTTATGGCTTCAGATGATACCCTTTTTGAAAAAACAAATAACGGCTGGAAGCAATTCGGGTGACACAACACACCCTTCACGCTTCTCAGGATGATTCCAGGCGTTATTTGCTGTCTTCAAACCTTTGGATATCATCTGAACCAGGGGATCTTAATAAAAACCTCCAGGCATCTCACGATGCCTGGAGGTTTGCTTTTTTACTAAATCACGATCGGCCTGTGATTAATCGGGAATGATCTGGACGTAATCTTTCTTGAATACATCCCATGCTCCTGATTTTGGATCGTACTTGGAATTGACAAATGCGAACCAGTTCTCATCATCCTGGCCAGGATAGTCTGCCTGATAATAGAATCCAGGATAACGGGTCTCTTTCCTGTACTGGATATGACGCAGATGGGATTCTACTGTCCAGATACGGTGATAGATTTCCCAACAACGCATGAGTTCATGAAGGTCGCCAGCCGCCAATTTTTCACAATCCTCACGCATCACCAAAAGCAGATCCATGATGATCTCGAGGTTTTTGCTGGTGGTCAGATAGTAGGTAGCCGTTCCACCACCATACTCGTGAGTGGCTTTCATGAGTCTCAGGGCCATCCCGGAAGGTTTAATATAGGCCGGGTTGACATCTTCCATGGTCGTGTACTGATAGTTGTCCAGGTAGGTCCTGACAGGTTTGTACACCAGGTCTACCAGTTCTGCATTGGACTGGGCCAAGGCCGGAGCGTAATCGGCGTGGTCTTTTGCATAGCGCACGCATTGCTTGACAGCCATGCGACCTTCTGCATGGGACCCGGAAGAGAACTTGTGACCGGAGCCGCCAACACCATCACCTGAAGTAAAAAGCCCATTGACGGTGGTCATGCGGTTGTAAACCTTGCCGTTGTCTGCCTTGATCTTATACGAATCCGGCACCCAGTCATAATCCGGACCTGACGTCCAGAGACCGCAGCAGCCGGAGTGGGATCCCAGCAGATAGGGTTCCGTCGGCATAACTTCGGAATTTTTCTTTTCCGGCTCGGTGTTGGTGGCGCACCAGAGGTTGGCCTGGCCGCAAGTCATGTCAAGAAAGTCTTCCCAGGCTTCGGATTCAAGGTGCCGGAGCTCCTTCTTGTCCATGGTTTTTCCAAGCTCTGCCAGGGCGGTCACGGTATCCATGATGATGGGTCCACGGCCTTCTTTCATTTCGAACAGCATTAGATGATTCCGCAAGCAGGTCGGTGTAATGGCAGCGGTGCCATAGGGTGCATATTTCTCGAGCTCTGCTTTGGCTGCATCACTTCCGGCAAAAGCTTCGCCGAGACCGTTCAGTGTTTTGGCCTTGAAAAGCAGGAACCATGCACCGACCGGACCGTATCCGTCTTTAAAACGCGCAGGGGTGAAACGGTTTTCCATCATGGTCAGTTCGGCGCCGACTTTCATACACATGGTGTATGTGGAGCCCGCATTCCAGACCGGATACCAGGCACGGCCCTTGCCTTCGCCCACGGATCGCGGTTGATAGATATTGACCGCACCACCACAAGCAACCATCATGGATTTACATTTGATAATGTAAACCTTGTTCTCACGGACAGAAAAACCGATGGCGCCGGCAATCTGGTTTTCTTTTTTAGCGTCCAGCAGAAGCTCTACGATAAAGCAGCGCTCCAGGACGTTGTCATCACCAATGGCTTTTTTAGCGGCTTCAGCAACGATTCGCTTGTAAGATTCACCATTGATCATGATCTGCCATTTACCGGTTCGGACAGGACTGGCACCGCCCTTCAGCGTACCCATTTTCTGGCCTTTTTTACCATCCAGGTTTTTACCATCATCTGTCTTTTTCCAGACCGGCAGACCCCATTCCTCGAACAAATGAACCGAGTCATCCACGTGACAACCCAGATCGAAGATCAGGTCTTCGCGCACGATTCCCATCAGGTCGTTGCGGACCATCCGGACATAATCATCCGGCGAGTTGTCGCCGATATAGGTGTTGATGGCGGACAGACCCTGTGCAACGGCGCCACTTCTCTCCATGGCGGCCTTGTCACACAACAGAACGGTCTGATCGTCTCCCAACCATTTTTTGACCTCGAAAGCCGCACCGCAAGCCGCCATACCACCACCCACGATCAATACGTCGACGTCTCGCTCTTCAACTTCGGGATCTCTTACAGCCTTGAGTTCTCCCATAGGTTTGTTCGGTAATGCCATATTGTATCCTCCTTAAACGATAGGTTCCATATTTTTATTGGTTACGAATACCTTAACATCGAACAACGCTTAGACCGTTGCCTTAGGTGTCGGCATGACATATCCATCGGCTTCCTCGGTGGAAAGCATTTGACTTTCAATGTCCTTGCCTTTCAGATCTGAATATTCATTGGCAGCACCTTCCGGGGTTGTCCGGATGGGGAACTTGAAGCGTTTGATGGTTCCGTTTCTGAATTTGCAGGTCCACATAACATCCTCAGTACCCAGCATCGGCATTACACTGCTTCCCAAGGGTACGAAATCTGAATAGCCTCGCACCTCAATGGCCTGGGTGGGGCAGATTTTTACACATGAAAAACATTCCCAGCACTGATCCGGCTCTTGATTGTAAGCCTTCATTTCGTTGGGCTCGAGAACCATAAGGTCATTGGGACAAATATACATACATGCGGTTTTGTCCCCGCCTTTACAGCCATCACATTTTTCCGAAATTACAAAACTTGGCATTTAATGCACCTCCTAAGTTAGCATTGTTACTGCTCGTATTAAATTTCATTCGACGTTGTTTGACTAAACCCTTTCTAAATAATCGCACCTCCCTTCTTTCTTATTAGTATTTTTTTATATCATTCAATTCTCCCTTGACATCGCGGCTGGTTAGCCGCGATGGATATCCATTAATCAGGATCTCCAGTGTGCGTTTACAGCCTGCGAAGCATGCACCCGCCTATACTGGCTCCCGGCAAACTACCGGGGTTCGCACAGCGGGTCCATCTCATTTTCCATTTGTTTTTCAGCGGGTTATAGGTCGAAATATCTCTATAGATTTCAGCAAGATACCCACGACCAAGGTAAAATCCATATCACCCAGCATTTTGCTTGTCAAGAACTTTCGACCCACCAGATTCCAAAGTGTTTAAATTCTGGCGACCCTTTTTTTTTTGTTCAATATGTTGTTTTTTTTATTTGATTATACACCATATGTTGTTGTTAAAGCCCCATGAGAACGGTTTAAAGCCGATCATGATCCCTGTGGGGTTGTGAATCTGCATGCGGTCGTTTTTGGTTGACATCCAGCAGGACCATCCTTCAAAATGCGAAAATGGAACCCGACATCACACCCATGGCACTCGAACAAGCCTTCAGGTTTGCCTGTTCGCCTGACCTTGCCTGTTTCAATGAATGCTGCCGGAATCTGAACCAGTTTTTAACGCCTTACGATATCCTGAGACTGAAAAATCGGCTGGCATTGACGTCGAACCGTTTTTTGGAAACGTACACCGCACAACACACGGGCCCTGAGACAGGTTTTCCGGTGCTTGCACTCAAACCCGTCGACAGCGTTGCATTGCGATGTCCCTTTGTGTCGACATCCGGTTGCAGCGTCTACACAGACCGCCCCTCTTCCTGTCGCATCTATCCCTTGGCACGCGCCATAACGCGATCCCGTGAAACCGGAGCCATTAGCGAACATTTTGCCTGTCTGAAAGAATCCCACTGCCTTGGCCATGAACAGGAAAAATTTCAGACGGTTCACGAATGGATCAACAGGCAGGGATTGACCCCGTACAACGATCAGAATGATCGGCTCATGGAGATCATCGCATTGAAAAACCGTTTGAAACCGGGCCCGCTCGATCTCGCCTCCGGCAGAATGTTTCACCTGGCGCTGTACGATCTGGATACCTTCCGCAGGAAAATTTTTGAGGATGGGCTTTTATCTGATTTTGCCGTGCAGACAGCCTTGCTGAGGCACGCCAGACAGAACGACGAGCTATTGCTAACAATTGGATATGCATGGATAAAATCAAAGCTGTTCCGTTCTATCGCCGCAAAGGCAGGGAATTCTCCGGCCGCAAAAAAATCCATCCATCCATGATTCACGTGCCCGTGTGGTTAAAAAAATGTCAGGCACGACCGCCAGTTAACGGGGCCAAATTTTCTTGGTCTGAATCCCCCAAACAAACAAGCGGATCCAATCAAAACCAAAAAGCATCAATTCAACGTCATCTCTTAGAATTTTCTTGAGCAGGTCGCGCTTGACCTTGTAACGCTTCAGCAGGCTGCTCTCAAATACAAACGCTCTGAAAGCATCCATGTTATAGCTGGCCATGAAGGCCATCTTTGCCCGCTTCCCATGCGGGCCTTCGCGGCCCCAGGGGTCCTTCTGGAACAGCTGTTTGACCTCGGACCACTTTCTGGCCATCTGCTGATGCTTTGTCGCCTCTTGATCATCGGACCAGGTCTCAAGCGTCCATACATGGTCCTCGTATTGGCCAAGACAGAATTCAGGGGGTCTGAAAAAGCCGATCAGCGCCGGTTTCCGGCTTTGTGCGCTATACCGCAGTCCGTATTCCACCGGAAATGTCCTGCAGGTGTAAGGCCGGTCCTTATATATACGGCACCCTGAGACGCGAGAAAAAATGCAGGCACGATCTTCGTGGTCCGACATCCTTAAAAGCACATCCGGGAAAAAATTGCCCTTTCGCATCACCACATCGACATAGTCTTCTAAAAATGCGTCAGCGGAAATACCCAGTCCTTGCCGCAGTTGAAGTACATCGTAAGGGTACAGGAACAGATTCAGATTCCGGCAGCATTGGTTGAAGCAGGTGAGTTCTGGGCGGCACTGAAACGTAAAATTGTCCGCTCCCGTCAACCTTTTCCCAGGAACTTGCTCAATGTCTTCAATTTTGATGGATTTCATAATGTCATTGCCGAATGTTGTTGTCCAGCGTCCGAAACTGTAACGATTGTTAGCCTTTTTGACGATCACGCTATTCAGTGCTAAGACTGCAGGCTGTTAGGCGCTGATCGCTAATGACTGATTGCTTTCAGCGACCCACCCAGCCGCCACCCTTCCATCGCTACACCATCGGTTTAGGGAAAAAAATCTTTTCGTATAGGTTCATGGCATAGCGGTCCGTCATGCTGGCAATCAAGTCACAGACAAGTCGCTCCTTTGAGTCGCCATTTTCAGATAGGCCACTCATTTCCATCTTCGCGATCTCCTCCTGCAGCATAATGTTATTTTCAAGGAAATAGGCATAGAGCTCGGTGAGAATCTTTTTTGCCTTGACAAATTCCCCGTGAACCTTGGGCGAACGGTACACATTTTGATAAAGAAATTTTCGCAGCTGTGTCATGGCCCCATATACCCTGTCGCTCATGCTCAGGACGGGTGCGTTTTTTTCGAGATCGCTCGAATATACCAGATCGGTAATCATATTGGTGGCACGTTCCCAGTGTGTTTTCCCCAGAATGTCGGTGCAGGAGGAAGGAATCTCATCCGCCCTCACAACACCGCTCCGAATCGCATCGTCCAGGTCATGATTCAGATAGGCCATGATGTCGGCAATCCTCACGATACGGCCCTCCAGGGTGCTGGCCATTTCTGCCGCATCCTCCGGAATAATTTTTCCGTAACCCTTGGAATGTTTTCGCATTCCATCCCGCACTTCGACGGTAAGGTTGAGACCCTTGCCATTGTTTTCCAGGACTTCTACAACACGCAGAGACTGCGCGTGATGGGAAAACGTTTTGGAAAATATCTCTTGCAGAACCGTTTCTCCACTGTGCCCGAAAGGCGTGTGTCCCAGATCGTGACCCAACGCGATGGCTTCAGCCAGGTCCTCATTCAGAAACATTGCCCTGGCGATGGCCCTGGCAATCTGAGCCACTTCCAGGGTATGCGTCAAACGGGTTCGATAATCATCTCCCAATGGTCGAAGAAAAACCTGGGTTTTATGCTTCAGCCGTCTAAATGCGTTTGAATAGACGATCCTGTCGCGGTCCACCTGAAATGCGGTTCGAATGGGGCAGGGTTTCTCGGGAACATCCCTACCTTTGGAATCCGCGCTCTGGCATCCAAAAGGAGACATAAAATTTTTTTCACGCCTTTCAAAATTTTCTCGAATGGAGATCATGTTTTTCATACCATACACCCGCTTTACAAATAATTTGGCGCGTATTAACTTGGGAGGGTCAGTTTATTCAGAAGAAGGTTTGATTGTAAAGACCAAAGTATACACCCGACAGGACCATGCATTGCCACCCAAAGGGATCTTAGAATGACTGGACACCATCTTATTCTTGGCCAGCAGGTTGACTATCTCACCGGGGAGACCGTTGCGGACACACATGACGAAAGGTACCGCCAGGCCTTGGCAAAACTGCTCGTTGAAAAAAAAGGCTATGACATCTCCGAAATATTGCCCCGCACAAAGCTGATTGTCGCAGCCGGTGACAAGCGCGCCCAAATTCAAATCGACTTCACCGTCGTTCTGAACGACACGGTCGCCATGCTCATTCGATACGGACCAGGCTCCCTGGTAACCCGCCACCGCCCAGCCATTGCAGCATCACGCGTCGTGGCCGCTTACCAGATTCCCCTGGTCGTCGTAACCAACGGCATCGATGCAGATATCATCGATGGAAAAACCGGCCGCATCCTCTCCAAAGGGATCGATGCCATCCCAAACAGGCAATCCCTTCTGGATCGATGCCAAACGGAAGTCAAAGTACCCATCGCCCCGGAACGGATCGAATCCGAACAGAGAATCCTATATGCTTACGATGTTGACGACAGCTGTCCGTGTGATGATAACATATGCAAATTATAATAGGGGGTTCAAGGGTCGCCGCAAGCAACAAGCTGGCGGCACCCAATGGTCTACAGACTGAACCCCGATAACCTTTCAAGGGTTCTTGATTATTCATTGAATCCGTGCCAAATATCCAAAACAGCGCCTCTAATGTTGCCGGGAAAGGGATATGAACCGCGAATATTTTATGCGACTCGCCTTGAATGAAGCTGAAAAGGCATTATCATGTGCTGAATTTCCAGTCGGGTGCGTTCTGGTTCACCGTGACAGCGTCGTCGCTACCGGATCCCGGAAAGGTACGGCGGGGAGCGTCCCAAATGAAACAGATCATGCCGAGATAGTGGCACTCAGGCAACTGACACGTTTAGGCCTGGATGTTGACCGCGCCGGAATCACGGCCTTTTGTACCCTTGAACCATGTCTGATGTGTTTTGGCGCCATGCTGCTTCACGGCATCGGACATATCGTATATGCCTACGAAGATGTCATGGGGGGGGGTACCGGATGCGATCTTTCAACACTTCCGGCGCTTTATACCCGAAATGACATTTCAATCGTTTCGGGTATCTTCAGGGACCAAAGCCGCGCGCTTTTTAAAACTTTTTTCTCAAACCCGAACAATACGTATTGGAATGGAAGTCTTCTGGAAAGCTACACACTTTCGCATTAAATCGGATAAGGATTTTATTTTTATTGCATTTTTTTATTGCATTTCTTAATGTTGTCTTATAATCCACTACCCCAAAAAGGGTAGCTGAATAATTTATTTTTTGCAGTACCGCATATAAAGTTTTTTTTTAAGCGGTTTTTGTACCAAATGCCGACCAAGGAGGTGGGGGTATAGCTTTTCCAAAACGACCAAACAGATACGTTAAAACGGACCGAACCAATATCAATAAAAACATCAGAGCAAAAGAAGTCAGAGTCATCGATCCGGAAGGAACTCAGGTGGGTGTTGTCCCGACCTACAAGGCCCTCGCCATTGCCGGCGACTTCGGTCTTGATCTGGTAGAAGTTTCTCCGAATGCCAGTCCGCCTGTCTGTAAAATCATGGACTATGGTCGCTATAAATACGAACAGACCAAAAAACAGCAGGAGGCCAAGAAAAAACAGAGCACCTTCCAAATCAAGGAGATCAAGGTTCGGCCCAAAACAGGTGAACACGATATCCAGGTAAAATTGAACCATATCAACCGGTTCATAGAAAATAAGGACAAGGTCAAGGTAACCGTCGTATTCAGGGGTCGCGAGATTACGCTTTCCAATCGAGGCAGGGAACTGCTTGAACACATCGCACAGGAAGCCAGCGAATATGCCAGCGTTGAGCAATACCCCAAGCTCGAGGGACGAACCATGACCATGGTGCTGGCACCCAAATAACACATCTCTGGGGATAGGGTCACAGGGTAACTGTGTTAATCAAGCCATCATAACTTGTTGTCAAAAACTGGCGTGAACGAAGAAAGTCACCGTGTTCACGCCATCTGTTTTAATGAAAGGGGTTAACATGCCAAAAATAAAAACAAATCGCGCAGCTGCCAAGCGATTCAAGAAAACAGGCACAGGCAAATTCACATTTTCAAAATCACATGGCAATCACATACTGACAAAAAAATCGACCAAGCGGAAACGATCGTTACGAAAGGGCCAGATCATCAAAAAATCTGATCTCAGGGAGATCAAACTGCTGCTCCCCAACGGATAAAATCTGTTGATGATCTATTTCGTATACAGGAGGACATTCAATAATGCGCGTTAAAAGAGGTTTCAAAGCAAGAAGAAGAAGAAACAAAGTGTTAAAATTGGCCCGCGGATATCGCGCCGGTCGCAGCAAACTGTTTCGCACGGCAGCGGATGCGTTGGACAAGGCCCTGATGTATGCCTACCGGGATCGCAGGGTCCGGAAGCGTGATTTCAGAAGACTCTGGATCACAAGAATCAATGCCGCCGCACGCATGAACGATCTTTCCTACGCTAAATTTATGCATGGTTTGAAGCTGTCGCGTGTTCAATTGGATCGAAAAGTGCTGGCAGATCTGGCCATTTCGGATCCATCCGGTTTTTCTAAAATCGCCGGACTTGCCGCTGAACAACTTTAGCACAGTCAATCAGAGTCACCGTGAATAAACATATCGAGCAACTCCAACAAGACGTTCTGGAAAGTCTTAACAATGCCAAGGACGCTTTGGAAATCCAGGCGATTTCAGTACAATACCTGGGTCGAAAAGGCCTCATTACACAGATTCTAAAAGGCATCTCGCAACTCCCCAAAGAGCAACGCCCGCAGGCCGGGAAAAAAGCCAATCAGGTCAGATTAGCTGTAGACAAGGCAGTTCAGGAGGCCTTGCGGAAAATTGCCACCGAAAACATAGCCCCTGAAGACGCCATCGATGTTTCGCTTCCCGGCCGTTCACCCTTAAAGGGGGCCCTGCATCCGGTATCGCAGATCCAGCAAGAAATCTGTGATATTTTTAGCCGGCTCGGTTTTGATGTGGCCGAGGGCCCGGAAGTCGAATCAGACTACTACAATTTTGAGGCCCTCAACTTTCCAAAAAATCATCCGGCAAGGGATATGCAGGACACGTTTTTTGTTTCGGACGACATTGTTCTGAGAACCCACACATCACCCCTGCAAATTCGCATCATGGAAAAAACAACACCCCCGCTTCGGGTTGTGGTGCCCGGGAAGGTGTTTCGCTGCGATTCGGATATCACGCATACACCCATGTTCCATCAGGTCGAAGGACTGCTGGTCGACACAGATATTTCCTTCGGGGACCTAAAAGGGATTCTCAGCACCTTTATTCATCAGATGTTCGACAAAGACATCCGTCTGCGTTTCCGACCCAGCTTTTTCCCGTTTACTGAACCGAGTGCGGAAGTGGACATACTGTGCGTCATGTGTCGGGGCCTTGGATGCAGGATCTGTTCCCAGACAGGATGGCTGGAGATTTTGGGTTCAGGGATGGTACATCCTGCCCTGTATGAAAACGTGGGCTATCCTTCGGGAAAATATACCGGCTTTGCCTTCGGAGTGGGCGTCGAAAGAATCGCCATGCTCAAATATGGCATCGACGATATCAGAAAGTTTTTCGAAAACGATACCCGCTTTTTACAACAATTCTAATAAAATCATGGCATGATTTTATTGGCAGGTGATTTTTAATGAAAGTTAGTCTCAGCTGGCTGAAAACATTTGTTCCCATCGATTTGACAGCCGACGAATTGGCGGCATCTCTCACCATGGCGGGGCTCGAAGTGGAAGCCGTGTTCGATCGGTTTGAATACCTGAGGAACGTGCGGGTCGGTCGCGTTGCGACCGTCAAAGCGCACCCCAATGCCGACAGGTTGAAAGTCTGCGACGTTGATATTGGCGAACGTACCTTGACGGTTGTTTGCGGTGCCCCAAACGTCAAAGAGGGCATGTTCGCTCCAATCGCCCTTCCGGGCACACGGTTTCCAAACGACAAGGTCCTTGAAAAAGGCACCATCAGAGGGATCGTTTCAGAGGGAATGCTCTGCAGTGAAGCGGAGCTAGAACTCGGTCTGGACACATCCGGCATCATGTCCCTGAACAATTCGCTCACCAAGGGCCAAAGCCTTAGCCAAGCCTTGCATCTTTCGGATGCGACAATAGAAATCGACTTGACCCCTAACCGACCGGATTGTTTGAGTATTATTGGAACTGCCCGTGAAATCGCCGCCATCTTGGAAAAAGAACTGGACCGCCCGGATCCCAGCCTGCCGACCGCAGGAAAAGACATTCACGAACGAACATCCGTAAGCGTGAAAGCGCCAGATCTCTGTCCTAGATATGCCGCCAGGATCATCGAAGGCATCCGTGTAGCGCCTTCACCTTTCTGGCTCCAGGAACGACTTCGCTCCGTCGGTTTGAGACCGATCAACAATATCGTGGATATCACCAATTTTGTTCTGATGGAATACGGCCAGCCCTTGCACGCATTTGATCTGGACAAACTGGAAGAGCACCGGATTGTGGTGAGAGCCGCAGATGAGGGAGAGGTCTTTACCACGCTGGATGATAAGGAAAGAGTTCTTTCAAAAGACATGCTGTTAATCTGTGATGGTAAAAAACCCGTTGCCGTTGCAGGTGTCATGGGCGGGTTGAACTCCGAAATTGAACCCCACACCCGAAACGTTCTCCTTGAAAGCGCGTATTTCAATCCGGTGAGCATCCGTAAGACCTCCAAAAAACTCGCTTTGAACACCGACGCTTCCCATCGATTCGAGCGCGGTATCGACCCTGAGGGAACCCTTGTCGCACTGGACAGGGCAACCCGGTTGATTGCCGAACTGGGCGGTGGCAAGGTCATAGATGGGGTTATTGATGCGTGCGGGCAGTTACCGCAACCACAGACCCTTGAACTGAGCGCCAAAGAAACCAACCGGCTTCTCGGTACAAACTTCAGCCGGACGGAAATTCGGGATTTTCTGATTTCCGTCGAATTTCACATCAGTGAGGGTGAGGCGGACACCCTTTTGGTCACAGCACCCTCTTTTCGGGTGGATATCAAAAGACCCGAGGACCTTATGGAAGAAGTGGCGCGGCTTTCAGGCTACGATCGCATACCCACCACCTATCCATTGATCCCTGCCAAAGCAAGAAGCCCACAGCCCGAGATTCACCATCGACGTAAGGTCAAAAGCATCATGAACGGTTTCGGCTTCGATGAAGCCATCAATTACAGTTTTATGGACAAAAGGGATTGTGACCATCTCTTGCTCCATGCGGGTGATTATCGAAGGCGTGTGGTGGAGATTTTAAACCCCCTGACGGAAGACCAATCCGTCATGCGCTCTACTCTGCTTGCGGGACTTCTGAAAGCGACGCATCGAAACGTTTCCCAGCGATCAACGACCCTCCGGCTGTTTGAAATCGGCAAGGTATTTATCAGCAAGGGGGACATCCATCTGCCGGACGAAATCGAAATACTGGCAGGGCTTTGGACGGGGTCGCGTAGCGATGCCTTGTGGAATGTTCCTGAAACAGCCTGTGATTTCTACGATCTCAAGGGCGTTGTGGAAGGATTGTTCAAGGCCCTGAAACTCAATGATATCTCGTTCACCCGCATGCCCGAAGATGCCTGTGCCTATGTAAAAAAGGGTCTTGCCGCTCAGATCGATTTTGACGATGCGATCCTCGGCATGGTGGGAGAACTGCACCCCCAAGTACTTAAAAACTATGACCTGAAGCAAACCGTATTCTATTTTGAACTTGACATGAACCGGCTCTATGACATGATATTCGAAAGCCCGCAGGCAAAACCGATACCCAAGTACCCTGCAACGACTCGTGACGTGACCGTCATCATCGACAAAGGCATCGAGTCCCGTCGCCTGCTGGCTTTTATCAGGAACCTGAACGAAGGGCTGGTGGAGCAGCTTAGCATCTTCGATGTCTTTGCTGAGGATCCTATCCCGGCCGGTAAAAAAAGTGTTTCTTTCAGGATTGTCTATCGCTCCCATGAAGAGACATTGGAAGACAGCACGGTAAACGAAATCCACAAACGACTGTCGGAAAGGTTGATCGATCATTTTAATGCCGCTTTGCCTGAGTAGGGACCCCGATGAGACAGAAAAAGGTTTCAATCCCTGACAAACTCTACTTCAAGATAGGAGAAGTCTCCGAACTTCTCGAACTACCGACACATGTTCTACGCTTCTGGGAAACGGAGTTCAAGAGAATCAAGCCCAAGCGTACCTCTTCGGGTCAACGTTTATACCGCAAAAAGGACGTTGCGTTTATTATCAAGATTAAACATCTCCTCTATGAGAAGGGATTTACCATAGCCGGTGCCAGGCAGCATATAAAAAGCAAACAGGATTTTGTAGAAGCGCTTTCACAAACATTATCCGTCAACGAACTTCGCCACGAGCTTGAACAGATCAGGGCACTTATTAAATAGTTCCCGTTATTAAGAAAAATCATTGACAGCTTAAACTTTTTGTCTTAGATATTCTTTTCTGAAAAGCGGGCATAGCTCAGCTGGTAGAGTACAAGCTTCCCAAGCTTGGTGTCGCGAGTTCGAATCTCGTTGCCCGCTCCAAGAATGCTCGGCTTTTCCAAGGTGCCAAGATATTTCAGGAAAAGTATTTTTGTCTATGAACGTTGTGTAATTTTTTTCGAATGGTTATGGCTATGAACTGACAAGATTTTATCGAACGAAAAACTTTCATAGATGGGGAGAAACGGGCTTTGGCCCGTTTTTTATTGGATGCTTAACGTTGCAGGACATGAAAAAAAAGAAGCTAACAAGCCGAATTAAAAAGAAAGACCCGCAACAGCAGACTGTTGCTGCCTTGTCGGACGACGGGTTTCTCGCCCGTGTAAACCGTTTGGCAGAGACGGTTTGTGATGCGGAAGGACTTGAATTGATCCATACGGAATATCAGATGGAACCCGGGGGGAAAGTGCTTCGCCTCTATATAGACAAGCCCGACGGCATCAGCATTGACGACTGTGCCGCCATCAGTCGTCAGGTGAGCGATTTGCTGGACATTTACATTGAAAGCGACCATCGCTATCGTTTGGAGGTTTCCTCACCGGGATCGAATCGTCCGCTTACCAAATCGGACGACTTCAACCGGTTTAAAGGTCAATTGGCCCGAATACAATCTTCGCGATCGATTGACGGACAAAAAAAATTTAAAGGAACGTTAACAGGCATTAAGGATGGGCTTGTAACGCTGACGGTTGTGGAAAGGTCGGTGGTGATCCCTTTTAATGACATAACCAAAGCACGACTCATCAACTATTCTGGAGAAAACTGATGTTTATTGCAGATATCAAACGAGTTGTCGAACAAATCAGCAGGGAAAAAGGCATCAACGTCGAAGTGTTGATAAAGGCATTGGAAGAGGCCCTGAGGTCGGCTGCCAAGAAAAAGTTCGGGAACAAGGTCGACATCGAAGCGCAGTACTATGAAGAAACAGGCGAAATAGAAGTGTTCCAGTTCAAAGAGGTTGTGGAAACCTTGACCGAACCGGAAATCCAAATCAGCCTGGAAGAGGGCCGCGAACTTGATCCCGATTGTCAAATCGGGGACAGCCTGGGCACCAAAATGGATGCCACGACATTTGGTCGAATTGCCGCCCAGTCGGCAAAGCAGGTTATCATCCAAAAAATGAAGGATGCCGAAAGGGATGTCGTCTATTCCAGCTTCATCGATCGCAAAGGAGACATTGTCAATGGCATTGTCCAGCGGGTCGATCGTGGTGACATCATCGTCAACCTCGGCCATACGGAAGGTGTTCTGCCGAACCGAGAACAGGTTCCCAGAGAGTCCTATCGCCGCGGCGATCGGATTCGCGCGCTGATATTGGATGTTCTGCACGAGTCGCGGGGCCCGCAAATCCTCTTGTCCAGAACACACCCGGATTTTTTGGTCCATCTGTTCAAAACGGAAGTACCTGAAATTAGTGAGGGCATCGTAGAGATCAAGGGAGCCGCTCGTGAGCCCGGTGTTCGAGCGAAATTTGCGGTTGCTTCCAACGATTCGGATATCGATCCTGTGGGTGCTTGTGTCGGCATGAAAGGATCCCGTGTCCAGAATGTCGTTCAGGAACTGCGCGGAGAAAAAATAGATATCATCCCCTGGCATGTCGATGCAGCCAAATTCGTGTGCAACGCGTTGGCTCCGGCTGAGATATCCAGGGTGATTATCGATGAAGAAAACGGAGCCATGGAAGTGATCGTTCCGGATGAATTTCTCTCCGTGGCCATTGGAAAGCGTGGTCAAAATGTAAGACTCGCCTCCAAACTGACCGGCTGGCATCTGGATGTCAACAGTGAATCCAGCTACAGCGAAGCCATGAAAAGTGGATACGACTCTCTGGTTGCACTGCCCGGTGTGGGCACCAGCATGGCGGATTCCCTGTTTGAAAAAGGGCTCTATTCAGCCGCGGAACTCATCAAGGTCTCCATAGACGATCTCACTCAGATACGGGGCATCGGAGAAGAAAAAGCGGCCGCGTTGATCGAGAATGCGCGTAACTATCTGGCTGAAGCGAAACGAGCCGCAGCCAAGGAAAAAAAGGACGCCCTTAAGAAAGAACAAGAACGCTTGGATGCCGAGGCAACGGCCGACAGCGTGTCCCAAAGCCCGGAAACGGTGGCCGATGAAGATTCATTGGCCGGTACAGAAAAAGACGAAAACCTGGAAGCGGAAAGCACCCAAGATAATTAAGTGTATTTTTACCTCGAGAAAGTTAAGGGGGATAGATGGGAAAGATCAGGATATATGAACTTGCCCGGGAATTAAACATGACCAACGCCGAGCTGGTCGACAGGCTTCATGAAATTGAATACCCTGTAAAAAGTCACATGAGTTCCATTGATGAATCAGACCTGCCGGATGTCAAGGCCAAACTCAGTGGCAAAAAGAAAACGGCCAAGCTGGTAGAAAAACGGATCAAGCCAACCGTCATTCGCAGGCGCCGGGTCAAAACCGTCAAAAAACCCAAGATAATCGAGGAAACCTCTCAGCCGGAAATGGTTGCAGATGAAGCACCCCCCGTGGCCGTCAAAGATACCAAAGCGGAACCGGTTCAAAAAGAAGAAATGCCGGCAGAAGCTGCCGCTGAAGCACCGGAGGGTACGCTCACAGCGCAAGACACCGTTGCCGAGCCTTTAGAAAAAGAGGCTCCTGAGGCAAAAAAAGCCGAACCCACCAAGCCGGCCAAGAAGAAAAAGAAAGATACACCGGCAAAAATTATCAAGCCAGCGCCGCCACCCAAAGAAACAGCGCCGGCAGAAGCTAAAATAGCTCCTGCCAAGCCAAAAAAATCGGTTCTCAAGCCCGTCACCGCTAAAGCGGCGCCGCCCGATCAAGAACCGTCTTTAAAAGACAAGAAAAAGAAAGGACGCAAGAAAACAGAGCCGGTGGAACCGGACAGGAAGTTCTTTAAAAAGAAAATATCCTTTCGAAAAAAAGAGGTTGTCGAGGGTAAAGATCTTTATTCAGCCAGCTCAAAACGCCTTCGCAAGGGAAAAAAAGGCCCAAGATCCAAAATGGATAAAGGCTTGAAGCCTCAGATTACCACGCCAAAAGCCATCAAACGCCGTGTCAAAATAGATGATACCATTATCCTGGCTGAACTGGCCAAACGGATGGGGATCAAGGCCAACGAAATGATCGCCAAGTTGATGAGCCTGGGTGTCATGGCAACGGTCAATCAAACCATTGATTTTGATACGGCCGTTTTGGTTTCCACCGAATTTGGATATGAACTGGAAAAGGCTTCCTTCGAAGAAGACAACTTGCTTAAAGCCGTGGAGGATGACCCAAAAAATCTCACCACCAGACCCCCCGTTGTAACCATCATGGGACATGTGGATCATGGAAAGACATCCCTGCTGGACGTCATTCGGAAAACAAAAGTCACTGAGCTCGAGGCCGGTGGAATTACACAGCATATTGGTGCCTACAATGTTGCCACACCAAAAGGGCAAATCGTATTCCTCGACACACCCGGACATGAGGCGTTCTCAGCGATGCGGTCACGTGGCGCAAAAATCACCGATATCGTCGTTCTCGTGGTAGCTGCCGACGATGGCGTCATGCCGCAAACCATCGAAGCCATCAATCACTCCAAGGCTGCCGGGGTACCCATTATCGTGGCTGTCAACAAGATCGACAAAGACAATGCAGATCCGGAACGTGTTCTGCGGGAACTGTCTGAAAACGGACTGGTAACGGAAGAATGGGGTGGTGACACCATCTTTGTAAAGGTTTCAGCCAAGAAAAATATAGGTATTGATGACCTGCTCGAAATGATTCTCCTTCAAACGGAGATGCTGGAGCTGAAGGCCAATGCAGACAAACTGGCCAGGGGGCATGTTGTGGAGGCCAAACTCGATGCCGGCCGGGGACCCATTGCCACGGTTCTGATCCAGGAGGGTACGCTTCGCGCCGGCGACTCCGTTGTTTGCGGCATACACTATGGAAAACTTCGTGCAATCCTGAACGATCGCGGTGCACAGGTTGTTTCGGCCGGACCGTCTCTGCCCGTAGAAATCATCGGCCTGTCAGGTGTTCCCTCCGCCGGGGATGAGCTTGTTTCCGTTACCGATGAAAAAGATGCCAAGCAGATCAGCCAACACCGTGTCCGAAAGCAGCGCTCGATGGATTTGGCCAAGACCAGCCGATTGAGCCTGGAAGGCCTGTTCGAAAAAATGAAAACCGGTGAGGTAAAAGATCTCAACCTGATTCTGAAGGGAGATGTTCACGGATCCATCGAAGCGCTCAGGGATTCACTCTCCAATCTCAGTAATGATGAGGTCAAGATAAACATCGTTCATGGCGCTACCGGAACCATCACTGAATCCGACATCTCTCTGGCAGCCGTATCCAATGCCATTATCATCGGCTTCAACGTGCGACCCAGTCCAAAGGTTCAAGACATGGCCAATGAAGAACAGGTCGACATTCGCTACCACAATGTCATTTATGACGTGATCAAAGAAATCCGCGATGCCATGTTGGGATTGATGTCTTCGACGTTTGAAGACAAAACGCAGGGCTGGGCCGATGTTCGTGATGTTTTCCATATCCCCAAAATCGGCACCATTGCCGGCAGTTATGTCACTGAAGGCAAATTCGAAAGAGGCAAGCGGGTTCGATTGCTGCGGGACGGTGTGGTCATCTTCGAAGGAAAACTTGCATCCCTGAGAAGATTCAAGGACGATGTCAAAGAAGTCCAGACTGGATACGAGTGTGGTATCGGCATTGAAAATTTTAACGACATCAAGATCGGCGACACCCTGGAGTGCTACTATACGGAAGAAATCAAGCCGGAATTGGATTAAAAGTATGGTGTTTTCGATATGGTTGTCGGCATATGCGTCATAACGTTTCGAATTCATGGCTGCCGGTCATTGAAAGAAAAAAGAAGCATTGTCAAGTCACTGGTTCGCCAGGTTCAAAATAATTTCAATGCATCTGTTGCGGAGGTGGGCGCCCATGACATCTATCAAAAAGCGGAAATCGGTTTTTCACTGGTGGGCACCGATCAGCGTGTCATTAACTCAAAGAGTGATAAAATTTTGAATATGCTCGATGGGTCAGGACTGGCGGAAATCGTCAACAGTGAGCTGGAGATTATTCACCTATGAATATAAAACCCTTTTCACGCTCAGAGCGGGTTGGCGGCATGATACAAAAAGCCCTGTCGGATCTTCTTCGCAAGGACATCAGTGATCCACGGCTCGAAAACGCAACGATCACAGGCGTTAAAATGGGACCGGATCTGAAGACAGCCTACGTTTATTATTCCACCTATCTGGGAGAAAAAGAAAACGAGGACCTGGCCAAAGGCTTTCAAAGTGCAAAAGGGTATGTCAAGCGTCACCTTGCCGGCAAACTGGGGCTGCGGTATATGCCGGAACTCAAATTTATCTATGACACATCGTTTGATTACGGCATGAAGATAGAGAAACTACTGAAATCGGTGGCACCTGAAAATGAAACAGATCATTCAACAACTGAAGAATAGTCGTAGCGTCCTGATCGCTTCGCATGTCAATCCGGACGGGGATGCCATAGGATCTCTTTTGGCGTTGGGTCTGGCCATGGACGCGCTAAACGTTAAAGTTACCCTGTTCAATGAAAGCGATATCCCGGCTGTTTACAGATTCCTGCCGGAGGTTGGCCGCATTCAAAATGAGATCAGTCGGGTTCACGCCTATGAAGCCGCGATCATCCTTGATTGCAGCAACCTGGATCGCATCGGCCGCGCCACCGAAATCGTCACCCAGATTCCCATGGTTATCAATATCGATCATCACGCCACCAACACGCGTTTCGGTGAACGCCATCTCATCGATGACAAGGCCTGCGCCACGGTCGAACTGGTTTTTCGTCTGCTGAAAGAGATGGCGATACCCATCAGCATTGCCATGGCCACATCCATTTACACTGGCATCGTCACCGACACAGGGTCCTTCCGGTTCTCAAATACGAACGCTTCGGCTTTTGAGATATGCGGGGAAATGGTTCAGCTGGGTGTTAAACCGATTCACGTTGCCCGGCATCTGTATGGACCCTACTCCCTGGGTCGCATCAAGCTGTTGAACCAGGCCCTCGAATCGATCGAAATATCAAATAACGGCAACCTTTCCTTGATGACCCTGACCCAGAAAATGCTAAGGGAAACCAAGACACAACTTGAAGATGCAGACGGCCTAATCCATTATGCCCGCAGGATTAAGGACGTCAAAATGGCCGCGTTGATACAGGAGCAGGCCAACGGCAGAAAGCATGCTAGGGCAGAAAAAAAATATCATGTGAGCCTCCGTTCGAACGGAACCGTCGATGTCGCCGCCATTGCATCCGCATTTGGTGGGGGCGGCCATCCAAGTGCAGCGGGCTTCAGTATCGAGTCGACGATCAAGAAAATAAAGGAAACCATCAAAGCAATTCCTGAAATCAACTGAAGATAGATGTCTCTAGATCAGCATGGATTTGTCGTAATCGACAAGCCGAAAAACATGTCCTCAGCATATGTTGTGTCGCATGTGAAAAGGACGCTCGACGCCAAAAAGGTCGGACATGCAGGTACGCTCGATCCCTTTGCAACCGGCGTGATGATATGCTGTGTCAACCGTGCCACCCGCTTGGCTAGGTTTTTTTTGGGAGGCGACAAAAAGTACGAAGCGCTGCTGCATTTAGGCCTTGTAACCGATACGCAGGACGCTACCGGGCAGATGATATCCAAGCACCGAGTTCCGGATTGCTCAGCGGCTGAAATTCAAGCTGTTTTTAGCTCTTTTACAGGACCTCTCGATCAGGTGCCGCCCGTTTATTCAGCACTGAAGCATCAGGGGGTTCCACTGTACAAACACGCGCGGCGAGGAAAGCCGATTCAAAAACCGGCGCGACAAATTGTGGTGTCGGCGCTGAAAATAACCGCGATTCAATTGCCGTATATCCGGTTTGAGGTAGCCTGCTCTGCAGGAACCTATATTCGGACGCTTGGCGCCGACATCGGCAAGGCCCTGGGTTGCGGCGGCCATTTGAAAGCATTGCGACGCACCCAAAGTTCCGGATTTTCCATTGCCGACGCAATGACACTGGAAGCGTTTGAGGGACATGCGGCCGGTGAAGCATTTTCCCGATATGCTGTGGGTATGACCGAAGCGCTCAAGCACATGCCTGAATGGACGGCTGACAATGATTTGAAAAAAAAAATCGTCAACGGTGTTCCATTGAAGCAACAGGATGTTATCCTGAAAGATGTCGCGGAAAAGGGCAAATTCATCAAAATTATCGATAGCAGCAAAGCGCTTCTGGCTGTGATAGAACAAAATGAAGCAGCTGGTGTATACCATTACTGCTGTGTTTTCAATTGAAGCCGCACTGCCAGCACGCATGCAGCTTCTGATCATCGCTAAAAACGAAGCGTGAGATTCAAACGCTTATGACGTCATAAAGGAAAAATGTTATTTTTAACTTTCTCTATTTCGTGTATTCATTATTAATGCTATTTTTACACAACAAACAATTTTAATAGGAGGCTTAAAGAAAGTGGTGTTTACAACAGAAAACAAAAAAGAACTGATTGATCAGTATAAGACCCATGACAGTGATACGGGATCTCCGGAAGTACAGGTAGGCCTTCTGACGCACCGCATCAGCTACCTGACGGAACATCTCAAGGTACACAAAAAGGACCACCATTCCAGGAGAGGTTTGCTGAAAATGGTCGGCCGACGACGAAGACTTTTAAATTATGTAAAAAACAACGATGTTAAACGATACCGATCCATCATTGAAGCGCTGGGGCTTCGGCGGTAAGGTCAAAAAAAAACAAATCTTCAGTTTAGGGCCTCAGACCCGTCGATGCATCTTTGTTTCACGATGGCGTGCCCTTGCAGCTGAGTTAGGAACACTAGATGGAATATATATTAGAAGCAGACGTAGGCGGAAAGACACTTAGTATTCAAACCGGCAAGGTTGCCAAACAGGCCTCCGGGTCGGTTGTTGTCAGGTATGGGGACTCGACCGTTCTGGTAACCGCTGTATCGTCCAATGATGAACGCAATGTCGGGTTTCTCCCTTTATCCGTTGAATATCAAGAAAAAATATATGCTGCCGGGAGGATACCTGGAAATTATTTCAGACGAGAAATTGGCCGCCCGAGTGAAAAGGAGACTCTGACAGCACGATTGATCGATCGCCCCATACGGCCTCTTTTCCCAAAATACTATAACTTTGAGACCCAGGTCATTGCCACCGTTCTGGCCATGGACCAGGAGAACGACGCCGATGTGATGGCCATGGTCGGTGCTTCGGCAGCCCTCACCTTGTCAGATATCCCGTTTGCAGGCCCCATTGCATGTGTCCGCGTAGGCCGAATTCAGGGAGAACTCAAAATCAATCCCACCATCGCCGAATGTGCCGAGGCCGACATCAATATCATTGTGGCCGGCTCCCAAACCGGTGTGGTCATGGTGGAAGGCGGCGGTAATATCGTCAGTGAAAAAGAGATGCTCGAAGCGATATTTTTTGGACATCAGGGGCTCCAACCGCTGATCGAAATTCAGGTAAAGCTGCGCGAGGCCTGTGGAAAACCCAAAAGGGTTTTTACACCACCCGAGACAGATGACGCCCTTGTGGCGGTCGTTCGCGAAGCTGCCGCCGAAAACATCCGCGAAGCACTGGTCATTCCGGATAAAATGCCCCGCTCTGAGGCCCTGAGACAGGTGAAACTAAATCTCATGACATCATTGGGAGATGATTATTCGGACAGGGCAGAAGAGATTTCGAAAATTTTCGGTGATCTCAAGAAATCCATCAGCAGAGATATCATCCTCAAGGAAAATCGTCGCATCGATAACCGCAAGTTCGATCAAATCCGGCCGATCTCCTGCGAGGTGGGACTTCTCTCCCGACCCCATGGTAGCGCGCTTTTCACCAGAGGAGAAACACAGGTCCTGGGGGTTTTGACACTGGGCTCCGGTCCCGACGAACAACGCGTTGAAACCCTCAGCGGAGAGGAATTTCGCCCCTTCATGCTTCACTATAATTTTCCGCCCTTCTCGGTGGGGGAGGTCAAGCGCATCGGCGGCCCCAGCCGAAGGGACATCGGGCACGGGGGACTTTCAACCAGAGCCATCGAAAAGGTCCTGCCTGACAAGGATGTCTTCGACTATACCATCCGCATCGTTTCAGAAGTTCTCGAATCGAACGGTTCTTCTTCCATGGGCACGGTTTGTGCAGGGATCCTGGCATTGATGGATGGGGGTGTCCCTATCAAGGCACCGGTTTCCGGCATTGCCATGGGTCTTGTCAAAGAGGGGGACCAAACGATCATTCTGTCCGATATTCTCGGGGACGAGGACCATACCGGGGACATGGATTTCAAGGTTGCCGGAACCGCAGAAGGCATTACAGCGCTCCAGATGGATATCAAAATTCTTGAGCTCTCCAAAGACATTATGGAAAAAGCCCTTGAACAGGCGCGTAAGGGCCGACTGCACATCCTGGAGGAGATGATGAAGGCCCTGGATAAGCCCAGGGAAGATATTTCCCCCTTTGCTCCCAAGATATTCGCCCTGGAAATCAATCCGGATAAAATCAGGGATATCATCGGACCGGGAGGCAAAGTAATTCGGGCGATCCAGAGTGAAACCAATACCAAAATCGAAGTCGATGACTCAGGTGTCGTTAAGGTTGCCGCGGCATCCTCTGAAGAACTGGAAGCAGCCCTGACGATGATCAAGGATATTACCAGGGAAGCGGAAGTGGGTGCCATTTATGAAGGCACCGTGGTCAAAATCACCGATTTCGGTGCCTTTGTACAGATTTTGCCGGGCACGGACGGTCTAGTCCATATTTCCCAGCTGGCAAATTATCGCGTAAAAAAAGTCACCGATATCGTCAAAGAAGGCGACACCCTCAAGGTCAAAGTACTGGAAGTCGGAAGGGATGGTAAAATCAGACTAAGCCATAAAGCCGTAAAGGAAGATGAATAGCTACCCCGGGGCAAGCAAAACCGATCTGAGCAACGGCGTCAAAATAATCACCAAACAAATGCCGTATCTGCGTTCGGTGACCATGGGCATCTGGGTCAATGCCGGGGCCAGGGATGAAACCCTCACCGAAAACGGTTTGTCTCACCTGATCGAACATCTGATCTTCAAGGGAACAGAAAAGCGATCCGCTTTTCAAATCGCCAAGGCGTTCGATGACATTGGTGGGCAGACCAATGCATTTACAACCATGGAAAACACCTGTTTTCATGCCAAGGTGATGGATTCACACTTGGACACCATGGTTGAGGTCATGTCCGACATCTTTTTGAACTCATTGTTTGATGAAGCAGAGGTTCTCAAGGAGCAGCCCGTTATCCTTCAGGAAATCGGGATGGTTGAAGACAGCCCGGATGAATATATTCATGTCCTTTCCGGAAAGAACTTCTGGGGGGATCATCCTCTGGGGCGTTCCATTCTGGGTACGCGTGAAAACATTCTTGGATTTGACGCTGAAATCATCAAGCGGTTCTTTCAGCGTCTCTATCAGCCGGATCGTATTATCATTTCAGCCTCCGGCAACGTGGAACACCAGAAGCTCGTCGATCTTGTCGGTCCGGCCTTCGAATTCATTCGAAAACGTGATGACTTTCCTGATAGAAAGACCCCCGCCGGAAACACCAACATCAATCTCTACGCCAGAAAATTGGAGCAGACTCATATCTGTATCGGCGTCAACGGCCTTTCAACAGGTCATCCGCTTCGATATGGTTTCTCTCTCATGAGCACCTTATTGGGGGGCAACATGAGCTCCCGACTGTTTCAGGACATTCGGGAAAAAAGAGGTTTGGCCTATACGGTCTACTCGTTTGTATCCACCCATGTGGACAGCGGGATGTTCGGTGCCTACGCCGCGGTAGATCCTTCCAGGGCCGCTGAAACCGCTCGATTGCTGGTTGAGCATATGCATCATCTTAAAACACATCGGGTTAAGACGTCTGAACTCAGTGGCGCCAAAGAGTTTATCAAGGGAAACCTCCTGCTGTCATCCGAAAGCAGTGAAAATCAAATGGTTCGACTGGCCCAGAATGAAATGCATTTCGGGCGCCAGGTCCCCCTTCAGGAAGTGGTGGAAAAGATCGATGCCGTTACCGTGGACGACATCCAAGATATCGCTGGCAAGCTCCTCAGCAACAGCAAGACATCGTTGACCGTACTGGGCCAGATCCAAGACAAAACAGACTACGACGGCGTACTGAACCTTTTGACGAATTCATGAATTATCATCCCATCATTCAAATTCGGCGTCTACGACCCGAGAAGGACAGCGACATTCCCCTGCCCGCCTACATGACGCCCCTGGCCTCCGGCATGGATGTTTGCGCAGCCGTCGAGACTGATCGTCTGCTTGCACCCGGAGAAAGAGCCCTTGTCTCCACGGGCATAGCCATTGCGATTCCAAAAGGGTTCGAAGTCCAGGTTCGGCCCCGCAGCGGGCTGGCCATCAAACACGGCATCGGTGTTATCAATGCACCCGGTACCATTGACGCGGACTATCGCGGTGAAGTCAAAATCGGCCTGATCAACCTGGGTCAAGATCCCTATACCATTCACCGGGGTGATCGTATTGCCCAATTGATCGTACAACAGGTGTACCAGGCAAGCATTGCGCTGGTGGCTGAGCTCGATGAAACGGAGCGTAATGAGGGCGGATTTGGACATACGGGGAAGTGATAACAGCTTTCGAGGGAATCAGCGAAAAAAACCATTTTCAACATCGCAGAGAGTGAAAGAACCATACTTTTATGGACCCGAAAAATGAATTCAGCCCAGGAATCGCACCGCCATCAACCGATCACCTGACCGTCTGTGTGCTGGCCAGCGGCAGCAAAGGGAATGCCATTCTGGTGGCGAACGATCAGACCCGGGTCCTTTTTGACGCGGGCCTTTCCGGTATCGAGATCGAACGCCGATGCAAATCAAAAGGGTTCCATCCTGAACAATTGGACGCCATTGTCGTTTCCCATGAGCACTCGGATCACATTCAGGGCGTAGGCGTTCTGGCCAGACGCTTCGACCTGCCGGTATATATCTCCAAAATGACCGGTCAATTCGCCGGGTCTCTGTTGGGTAACATCGCAGATATTCGATATTTTGAATGTGGGAACCCCTTTACAGTCAACACCTGGACTGTCTCGCCATTTTCCATCTCACACGATGCAGAAGACCCTGCTGGATTTACCATTCTCAACAATGGCCTGAAAATCGGCATCGCCACCGATCTGGGTGTCGTAACCGCAATGGTCAAGGAGCGTCTCAAGGCCTGCCATATACTCATTCTCGAAGCAAATCACGACCCGCATATGCTCATCAACGGACCCTATCCATGGCCCTTGAAGCAGCGCATCCAAAGCAGAACCGGCCACCTTTCCAATCAGGATTCCAAGAAGCTAGTAACAGCCTTAAAACATGCTGGCCTTCAACATGTGGTGCTGGCACACCTGAGCGAAACCAACAACACGCCTGAAAAAGCCTTGCAGGAGGTCGGTCTGGCGTTGAATGACTGTAACACAAAACTGCACGTGGCAACCCAGGATGTGTGTGCAGAAATCCTTCAAATAGAAAAGGCCGAGCGTTCAAGCTGTTAACCCTAATAAGGAGCAAAAGAATGTCAGAGTCAATTTACGATGTCATTATCATAGGCGGCGGCCCGGGGGGGTTGACGGCCGGCATCTATGCTAAAAGAGCTGCCATGAGTGCGGTCTTGATCGAAAAAGGCGCACCCGGGGGGCAGATCCTCAATTCGGATGAAGTCGAAAATTATCCGGGATTCGAACATATCAGCGGCGCCGAACTGGGAATGAAGTTCAGCCAGCATGCCAGCAACTATGATCTGGAAGTGATGGGGCGGGAAGTTTCGGCCGTCATACCTGGCGCCGAATTTCACAGCGTTCAACTGGACGACGGGTCCAAGCTAAGGGCCCATGCCGTGATTCTAGGTATGGGCGGTAATCCCAGAAAATTGAACATCCCCGGAGAAAACGAATTCTACGGGAAAGGCGTCTCTTATTGCGCGGTGTGTGACGGCTTCTTTTTCAGGGGCAAAACTGTCGTGGTGGTCGGTGGTGGTGATTCAGCAGCGGAAGAAGCGCTCTACCTGGCCAAAATAACCGAAAAGGTCTACATTGCGCATCGCAGAGACGCCCTGCGTGCCGGCATGCTCCTGCAGCAGCGTGTTTTTGATGAGTGCAAAATAGAAATGCTCTGGAACACGGTCTTAACTGACATCAAGGCCAATGACGAAGGGGTTTATGCCGTGGACCTGCAGGACACCCAAACGAGCGCTCAACGAGAATTGCCGGTAGACGGTGTATTTATCTTTATCGGGTTTAAGCCGAACAACGCCATCGTGCCTGCCGGCATCAAGATGTCGGTGGAGGGAAACGTCATCACCGATGAAAAGTGCGAAACAAAAATTCCCGGCATATATGCCATCGGCGACATCAGGGAAAAATATGCCCGGCAGATCATAACGGCTGCGGCCGATGGGTGTGTGGCAGCGCTGGCGGCGGCTCACTACGTGGAAGCAAAAAAGGCCAAGGATTCGTGTGAGTTGGAAACGTAAACCGCCGCCTGGAAAAAAAAGGGCGGCCTGATGAGGGCCGCCCCGTCAAAGAAGGAGGTATTGATGAAAAGGAATCGGTGATGCGTCGATTCCGTGGATCCAGAGTGGCTTCCCAAAAATGCCGTTGTTTATCCAGGGCACATCTCTTTTTTCTTTTTTTGAAGAGGGCCGGAAAAAGATGCACGCACACCCGAGAAGCCTTGATAAATGTCACCTCAAACTTTCATTTATATTGGTTAACCTTTGGAGGCGCGAACGCCGTCGCATGGTTTTTTCATGTCGATGTTGAAGTTGGGCGACATTTTCGTTCTCTAACTGCCAAAGAGCAAATACTAACCGCTGTTTGACTATTATAGTATTCAATTAGTGTGCCAAAACCGTAATTTTCTTACAACCTATTAGTATTAATACAGATAATCAATTTTCTCAGGCAAAGTCGTGGGTTGGCTTTCAAGCAAAATTGACAAAATTTGGCACTTTTTTTGACAAAAAGTGTCATATCTGGACCATATGGTATTCCCGTCTGCCCAATCCCAACTGTTCTGCATACGCGAGTTGAATGGTCCAGTCGGTTTTTGGATACAGCGTTCTGAATTTATCGGATCCGGCTTCCAGGCCTTCCTTCATGCAGGAATCCGCCAGGGCCGGCGCCTTGTTCACCAAATCCACGGAGGCCTGATCGATGGCCACGGGATCACTGGATGCCAGGATGCCGATATCCCCCACAATGGGGGCATCAGCCATCGGGTAACAATCACACGCCGGTGACACATTGGTGATAAAATTGATGAACAAGGCCTTGCCTTTTTTGTCCTTCAATACCGCCATGGTGTATTCCACCATTTTCTCCATGAAGTCGGGCAAGGATTTATCAAACTGCACCTGAATGGCCATTTGGGGGCAGATGAGAATGCATTCCCCACATCCGATACATTTTTCAGGATCGATGATGGCCTTTTCTTTCACCAGCCCTATGGCGCTCTGGGAGCAATGGTCGATGCATTCCCCACAGCCGATACACTTTTTTGCTTTGACTTTGGGTGCAATACCGGAGTGCTGCGCCAGCTTGCCGGCTCGTGAGGCGCACCCCATGCCCACATTTTTGATGCTGCCGCCAAAACCGCTCAGCTCATGCCCCTTGAAATGCGCCACCGAAATGAGGGTGTTCGCATTCGCGATTTCAGATCCAATGTAGGCGGTCGCCACATGCTTCTGATTGATGGAAATCCCGGTCTGGCTGCGCCCCATCAACCCATCGGCAATGATGATGGGTGCATCCACCACCGAATAGGAAAACCCGTTCTGGATAGCGGTGATGGTGTGGTTGACGGAATCTCCCCGTGTGCCCTTGTAAAGGGTATTGGCGTCCGTTACAAATGGCCTTCCACCCACCTCTTTGATTTTCTGAACAATTTCACGAATAAATATGGGCCGGATAAACGCGCTGTTGCCTTTCTCACCGAAATGGAGCTTTAAGGCCACCAAATCGCGTTTGCTGACCACCGCGGATAGATGCGCAGCCTCGAGCAACTTGCCGATTTTTTGAAACAAATTTTCCTTCATGCTTGCCCGTAAATTGATAAAAAAAACATCACTCGACATCGATATCTCCTTTGGTATAGGGTACGTCTTCATGGATATTGCATTAAAATTAAGCTTGCTGGACCAAATTTATTGCCTGTTTGACGATTTCGCCGGCACCGAAAATGTTGCCTGTAAAAAACAATGCGCCAGCTGCTGCACGTGCAACATGACGTTGACCACGCTGGAAGGATATAAAATCATATCCCTGCTGGATGCAAGGGCAAAATCAACCCTGATGCAACAGGTGTGTGATGCTGCCGAGCAAAAACGCTTCAAACCGCAGATCACCACCAACCGAATGGCTCGTCGCTGCATGACCGGTCAGGAACTCCCTCAAGACGTCATCGACCCCGCATGGGGATCCTGTCCCCTTTTGTTCGAAAAAGAATGCCGCATTTATTCAATGCGGCCCTTTGGCTGCCGGTGCATGATGTCCAAAACCAATTGCGCTGAAACCGGATACGCCGACATGGATGAATTTACCCTGAGCGTTGCCACTCTCTTCAATCAGTTCATCGAGCACCTGGATCAAGACGGCATGAGCGGCAACCTGGTGGACATCATCCTGTTTCTGAAAGATCCGCACAACCGGGAAGCCTATCAATCAGAAGAAATGAAAGAACCGGCAGACGGATTGATCCACAACACCCCCATGCCGGTGTTGATGATACCCCCGGAGCACCGGAAGCGGATTCAACCCTTGCTGACATCTTTGTCCGCTATGAAAATACGCGGCCATCAAACAGTTTATACCCGTTGTCAAAAATAGATTTCGAAACCGCTCCGGCAAGCTAACAGCCTCTGTTGCTAGCTGACCCAATTTTAAAAAGCTTGGCGCCGTTGGAAATCCACAGTGTCCATTTGGTTTTAATTCATGGGATCCAGGCTCTCAGAACGCCATCAGGGCCTTGGCGTTGTTGCCGCTGATGGCCCCCTTCTCCTTATGCGTCAATCCCGCCTCCTCGAACTCCTTGAAATACCGCGACGGTTTGATCAGGGGAAAATCCGAGCCAAAAAGTATTTTTTCGACACCGACAATGCCGATGGCATGTCGGTAAATGGCTGGGTCATACAAAAACGGGGATGCGGCCGTGTCCAGCCAGATGTTTTTCAGGACGTTTTTGACCTCTTTTTTGAGCAGTCCATAAAAGAAAATGCCCCCGCCCCAATGGGCAAGAACGATTTTGTTGTCTGGAAATCGTTTGATGATATCGTATATCTGGGCCAGGGTGTTCTCTGATTTTCCCGGGTACATGTGTCCTACCGGCTCGTTGGTGTGAATCATGACCGGCAGGTTCTTTTCTTTGCAGATGGTCATGATGGGCGCCAGGCTGTCCCGCACTTCGCACACGATTCCGGTTTCGTAAAAAGCCAGCTCCCCCACCCCGGACAAACCGCCGCTAAGACATCGCGTAACTTCTGCCGCAGCACCTTCATGGCAGGTGTTTAGACAGCAGAAACCCTTGATCCGCTCCGGATATTTAGCCACCACCTCCATAATATAATCATTGTGCATTTTTGAATATTCCTGGTTTTTCCAGGGAAATCCAAAGGCAACGGAGACATCTACCCGCTCATCGTCCATCACCTGAATCATCTCATCACCACCGATGAGCTGTGCTTTTTTCGATGCATAGAGCATTCTGAAGGCCGGCTCGCCTTCAAAAAAATTTTGGCGGTTATCGCGCATGGTTTTGGGGAATAAATGGGTGTGGAAATCGATTATCATAAGGCATCCCTTAACAAACAAAAGCGTCACGTTCATTCATGGGTCAAGTTGTGATTTTAAGCATCTCACAGGTCGGATGCCATTTTTCGGCGATTTCCACAACCTCTTTTTTGAGCAACATTTGCAATTCCGTGTCGTTATGCGCCACCTTGGCCTCCTTTTAAAACCTGCCTTAAGAACCTCCGTATTTCACTTGACACCGCTCCATGCTTTCAATACTGGTTAGAAACATCCGTTTCAGTATTTGCCCAACATGGCACTTTTTTCATTGCTTATCAATTTAATACACACAGAAAAAGTATGGTGCGCTACCCTCAGTGACCTACTTTGAAAGCCCTGTGATTGTTGACAACCTCACCGGTGAGATCCTCACCGACAAGGGATAAGGATCTTGTAAAAAGCACTTCTAAAAACCAAAAACAAACGATAAAATGATTTCAGGGCTTACATTTTGCGTTTTGCGTGGTTATTGTTAATGGGTAACTTAGAAAACCCCTAAACAAAACACGTTAAGGAGGACGATCCATGTCAACTCTATTCTCGAAAGCCGTTCTCGGCCCAATGACAGTACAGAATCGCCTGGTCATGTCGCCAATGACGCGAAACCGCGCAACCGACAATACCCCCAACCCAATCATGCAGACATACTATACGCAACGTTCCACGGCGGGACTCATTATTACCGAGGGCACGTCACCTTCACCCAATGGGTTGGGCTACCCGCGCATACCGGGAATATTCTCCCCGGCCCAGGTCCAAGGGTGGAAACGCATTACCGATGCGGTGCACGCCAAGGGAGCGAAAATGGTCGTTCAGCTCATGCACTGCGGACGAATTGCCCACCCCTTGAACCTGCCTGAAGGCGCTCACATATTGGCGCCTTCGGCGCTGGCGGCTGCGGGGGAAATGTACACCGATGCCGAGGGCATGAAGCCCCATCCCGTGCCCAAGGCGATGACGGCGGCAGACATCAAGGACAGCATCGAAGCGTTTGTCCTGGCCGCAACAAATGCCATGAAAGCGGGTTTTGACGGTATCGAGTTGCACGCTGCCAACGGCTATCTGCTCGAACAGTTCATTCGCCCAAACACGAACCAGCGCATGGATGCCTATGGTGGCGGCATTGAAAATCGCGCGCGCTTTGTGCTGGAAGTGGCCGAGGCAACAATCGCGGCCATTGGCAAGGACAAAGTGGGCATTCGATTATCGCCCTTCGGCGTGTTCAATGACATGCCGCTTTATGATGCCATGGCAGCGGATTACACCTACCTGGCCCAACAGCTAAATGCGCTCGGACTGGCCTATGTTCATCTGGTGGATCACTCGGCCATGGACGCACCACCGGTGCCCGACACCATAAAGGCGACATTCCGCAAGTTATTCAGTGGGTCGTTGATTCTCAGCGGTGGATATGATGCCAAGCGATCCGAAAAAGACCTGACCGCCGGCAGATGCGATCTCATCGCCGTGGGGCGACCGTTCCTGGCAAATCCCGACCTGGTGGCTCGATGGAAAACCGGTGCACCCCTTAACGAACCGGATATGGCAACTTTCTACACCCCGGGACCCAAGGGCTATACCGACTACCCATTTCTCGAGACATAAACGTGCAAACCAGAAAATACTGCGTGGCTTATGGGCAAACGACTTGTTAAATACAGCCTGCTGTTGATAAGCATCGTTTCTTTGGTTATTGGCATTCGGCATTACACACGAAGCAAACCATTGGAAGTGGCTGTAAATGCTGTCACAATCGGTATGGTGGAGCGAACGGTCTCCAATACACGGGCAGGCACCGTCAAGGCCTGTCGCCGGGCCAAGCTTTCGCCCAGCATCGGTGGTCAAATCGCCAGACTTCCCATTCACAAGGGGGACGCGGTTGAAAAAGGACAACTGTTGTTGGCGCTTTGGAACAAAGATCTGCTGGCCCAGGTGGTGTTGGCGGAACAGGAAATTGACGCTGCCCGCTATCGTGTCAGATCCGTATGTGCACGAGCGGATATTGCCCGGCGGAATGCTGACAGGCTCTCGGAATTGAGCCGCATGAAGGTCGGAACACAGGAACGAACGGACACCGCGGAAGCCGAAGCCATTGCATTGAAAGAAGAGTGCGAAGGAACCAAGGCCGAGGTAGGTGTCCACACGGCCCGGCTTTCCATCGCCAAAGCCAATCTGGATCGAACCCGTCTGACAGCACCCTTTGATGGGACCATCGCCGAAATAAACGGGGAGCTGTTCGAGTATGTCACCCCATCCCCCCTGGGTGTTGCAACACCCCCCGTAGTGGACATTATTGGCAGAAACTGTTTCTATGTCATAGCCCCCATTGATGAAGTGGATGCGGCCGTTATCCGTGTCCGAATGCCTGCCCGTATCACCATGGACGCTTTCGGCACACGCCAGTTCGAGGGTCGGGTACGCAGGATCGCCGACTACGTGCTCGATATCGAGAAACAGGCCCGTACCGTGGACGTGGAAGTTACCTTTGACAATCCATCTGAGGTCGAAAACCTGCTGGCAGGGTACAGCGCCGACATCGAAGTGATTCTGGAAGCGCGAAAGGATGTGGTTCGTGTCCCCACCGAAGCGGTCATGGACGGCCAGCGGGTGTTTGTCTTCCTGGCGGCTGAAAAAAAGATCGTGGAAAAAGAAATTCGCATTGGCATATCGAACTGGGACTGGACAGAAGTCATACAAGGACTTTCGCCCCAGGAGCTGATCGTGCTCAATGTGGACAAACCCGGTCTCAAAGACGGTGCGCCTGCTGTGCGTCTAAAGGAAGCCTTACGAGAATGATTCACATGCAAGACATCGGTCGGATTTTTCAGGTGGGTGATGAGTCGGTTCAGGCCTTGGACAGTATCAACTTCTCCATAACAACAGGAGAATATATTTCCATTATGGGCCCCTCCGGTTCGGGAAAATCAACTCTTTTGAACATTTTGGGTCTTCTGGACCGGCCCAGTAAGGGTGTCTACCGGTTTGAGGGCACCGACACAACCCGGTTGAACGACCGGCAGCAGGCCCACGTCCGGCGGCATAAGATCGGTTTCGTTTTTCAGTTTTTTCACCTGATCCCAAGATTGACCGCCGCCGAAAACGTGGAGCTCCCCTTGATACTGGCCGGCGAAGCCCCTGGCAAACGGAAACAACGCGTCAAGGATATCATGGCACGGGTGGGGCTGTCGGACCGGGCCAAACACCGTCCGGATCAGCTCTCAGGCGGCCAGCGGCAGCGAACGGCAATTGCAAGGGCAACCATTATGAACCCGGCTGTCATTTTAGCGGACGAACCCACCGGCAATCTGGACAGGGCATCCGGAAGCGATGTCATACAGACCATTGAAGCCCTCAATGGTGAGGGGATGACCGTGGTTCTGGTGACCCATGACCCAGAACTCGCCGATCGTACCCAGCGCCGGATACAGATGGTGGACGGCCGGATAATCTCAGACAGTGGAGCGACAATGTGAAGGTTCGGGACCTTATCCGTTTCTCCTATCGCGCATTGTCCGGCTATCCGCTGCGAACAGGCCTGATGCTGCTTGCCATGGCCATGGGTGTCTGCTCCGTCATTGTACTGACGGCGCTGGGTGAAAGCGCCCGGCAGTACGTGGCCGGTCAGTTCACCTCTCTGGGAACCCATATACTGATCGTTCTTCCGGGGCGTAACGAAACCACTGGAGGCCCTCCGCCCATGATGGGGGAAACACCACGCGATTTGACCGTAGAAGATGCCCTGGCCTTGAAGCGCAGCAGTACCGTTCTCCGGGTGGCGCCCATCATGGTAGGTTCGGCCCCCGTGGCGTATGCCGGGCGTGAGCGGGAAGTAACGATTTTGGGTTCCACAACCGAACTGTTCGAGATTCGGGACCTTTCCATGGCCCAGGGCCGGTTTCTTTCCCAGGGAGAGGTCACGCGCGCGGAGGCCGTCTGCACGCTGGGCCAAAAGATTAAAACCGAGTTGTTCGGCAATGCGTCTGCCCTGGGCCGTTTTGTCCGTATCGGTGATCGGCGGTTTCGTGTGGTTGGCGTACTGGCTAAGAAAGGGCAATCTCTGGGGCTCGACATGAGTGACGTGGTGGTGATCAACGTCGCATCAGCGGCGGCGCTCTTCAACCAGACATCTCTTTTTCGTGTTCTGGTTCAGGCCAGGAGCAGAGATGCTGTCGAACGCGCCAAAACAGCGATGCTCGAAATTATTCGCGCCCGCCATGACGGCGAAGACGATGTGACCATCATCACCCAGGATGCCCTGCTGGTAACATTCGATCGAATATTTGTCACCCTGACCCTGGCCGTTGGCGGCATCGCCGCCATCAGTCTGGTGGTGGCGGGAATCCTGATCATGAATGTGATGCTGGTGGCCATATCCCAGCGCACAACGGAGATCGGGCTGTTAAAGGCCCTTGGAGCACCCGGTCGTCAGATATTAAGCCTTTTCTTAACCGAGTCTGCCTTTCTTTCCCTGGTAGGAGCGGTCCTCGGATTGGCGCTGTCCGTCGCTGGCTGCCTCCTCTTGCAGCGGATGTTTCCTGCCTTTCCAATCACGGTACCATCCTGGTCACCGGCGTCGGCGGTTGGTGTGGCCCTTGCCAGCGGTTTGATTTTTGGCGTCATTCCGGCACGAAAAGCGGCCCGCATGGATCCGGTAGCAGCGCTGTCGAGGCGTTGAATCGATGTTTAGACAAAAAAAGACCCAGACATGCTTTTTCGTGACATCCTGATTCTAGCTCTGCAAAGCATTCGAAGCCAGCCTATGAGAAGTTTTCTGACGGCGCTGGGTATCGCCGTGGGAATTGCTGCCGTGGTTCTGCTGACCTCCCTCGGGGAGGGGGTTCACCGTTTCGTGCTGGCCGAGTTTACCCAGTTCGGCACCAATCTGATCGGTATCGCACCCGGAAAGACCTCCACCATGGGCATGTCGGGAGCGGTTATCAGCAATGTCAGGCCCTTGAGTTTGACCGATGCGCTGGCCCTCGACAAATTGCCCCGTGTGATCGCCACCGTGCCCGTGGTTCAGGGAAATGCGGCGGTGGAATACGGGAGCCGGAGTCGTCGAAGCTATATTTTCGGTGTCGGGTCTTCTGCACCGGCAGTCTGGCAGTTGAGCGTGGCTCTGGGTCGCTTTCTTCCCGATGACGACCCTCGAACGGCACGGGGTTTTGCGGTTCTGGGCAGCAAGGCCAAGAACGAGCTTTTTGGCGCAAAAAATCCCTTGGGGCGGCGCATCCGCATCGGTGGTGAGCGTTACCGGGTGATCGGCGTCATGGCATCAAAAGGTCAACTGCTTGGTTTTGATCTGGACGATGCTGTTTACATCCCCGTAGGAAGGGCGCTGGCCATCTTCGATCGGGAGAGCTTGATGGAAATTGACCTCCTGTACGCTGCCGAAAGCGATGGCGATGAGATAGCAAGGCGCGCCAGTAAGCTGCTGACTGCCAGACATGGGTCAGAAGATTTTACGGTTATCACCCAGACCCAAATGCTGGAAGTTCTTGGCTCGGTACTCAACATTCTCACCATCGCGGTAGGGGCGTTGGGCGGAATTTCATTACTGGTCGGCAGTGTCGGAATTCTGACCATTATGATCATTGCCATTCGGGAACGCACGGCGGAAATTGGTCTTTTAAGAGCGTTGGGGGCCGGTCGACAGCAGATCATGAGTATTTTCATTGCCGAGGCCATTGTGCTGTCGTGCATCGGCGGGCTTGCCGGTCTGGTATTGGGCTCCGGCAGTGCATGGTTGCTGGGGAAACTCGTGCCGGCACTACCGACACATACCCCTCTGGTCTACGTCCTGTTTGCCCTTGGCCTATCCGCGGTTGTGGGTCTCATGGCCGGTGTGCTTCCCGCGCATCATGCAGCTGGGCTCGACCCGGTGGAAGCCCTGCGGGCCGAGTAAATTTTTTCAGTCAACGAAATAGACAATGGAGGTGACTATCAGGAAGAAAATCATAAGAAGTCTTTGCTGGTTTGCTGAGACCCCTAAAAACACCGCTGTGTTGGACCGGCTCAATGAAATTGAAACCAAGCTCATCAGGCACGGTTTTCTGTTGCAGACGAAACGCGTTTGCTTCAGCAAAACACGCATCGATGAACTGCGCCAGTGGGAAAACAAAAACTCGCTTCATCTCAGCATCGGTACATTGAATATTGAATCGCTCACACAACAACTTGAAGACTTTCTTCACGCCGGCAATGTGTCCCTTAATCTTGATCTAACAGATAGTGTTACAGCCAATCATGTTGACGTGCTTTTGCAGATTATCAGACAAGCACCGGCAAAGACCTTTAACTTCGCTTACACGTTCCACAACCGACCATCCAGCCCGTTTTTTCCCTCAGCCACGTTTGAACGCCCAGGTTTTGCAATCGGTCTTCAGCCCACCGACCTGTCTGAAGGGTGTTCGGATTTGACAGAGTGGTTCTCGGCCATGGAAACGGTCTGGCTTGAGATCTGTATGATTCTGGATGACAACCAAAACTTCTTGGGCATCGACGCATCCATCGCGCCGCTGTTCAGGAATGAAAGCAGCCTGGTTTATTTCGTAAAAACCGTCTGCGGAGATTTCTCACATGCGGTAACCACGGATTTTTTCATCAAGATCACGGCCTTTCTATCCGCGAAAAACCCAAAACCCGTTGGCCTGTGCGGCCTGATGTTGCCGTGTCTGGAGGATTTCGAACTGGCAGATGAATACGAAGCCGGTCGATTTTCAATTGAAAGAAACCTCTTTCTTGCCCTGCACTCCGGGCTCGGGATAGACACCTACCCGATTGGTGTCGATGAGAATCCCGAGAGAATTCTCCAGGTATTAGATCTTCTCCAAAGACTCTCTCACAAGTACGAAAAACCACTGTCTGCCCGTTTTGTGTCGGATGGAAAGACAAAGGTTGGAGCCGTATCCGACTTCCAGAACCCCTATCTGAAGGATGTCAAGATCCGGCCCCTGTAAAAAGTAGGCACCCTGAGCAAGAAATCATCATTTTTCTCTAAAGACGGCTCATGCCGTGGTGATTGTGAGGGTGTTCTGAAAAAAGGCGCTCCCTATGAAACACATGAAAAAATTCATTGTCTTGGTTGCTATACGGTTTGTTTTGATGCTCAGCAGCGGCCAAACATTGATCGTGGCACATAATATTGATTTAGCCCCCCGAATCAGGGGCTTGAGCAGGGAGGATACGGTGGCGTTTTACGGAGAATATGAATGGAATGCGAAAGGTGGTGTTATCCACTGGACACACAAGGATCCAAGTGGTCGGCATGTTGGCGGATGGTTAAAGCACAACGGTAACATATTCCAATAACCACATTAAACGCGGGTCATACCACGAAAACAATTTGAAACAATCAATAAAACATTTATCTTTGACCTCAAAAATGTTCTTATAAGGGCATCTTGGGGAGTTAAAGCAACCGCTTATGGACAGCCCCAATCAACAGCTAGCAAAAGTATCAACATACCAAAAGGGTGAAAAAAATGGTCAGACGATTTGATGGTAAAAAAACAGCTAAATTGGGCACTGAAAAGAATCCAGCCAGTGTGCATGTAAAAACAAAAAAAAGAATGCAAGAAATAGAATCACTATTTAAAGAAAACGGTTGGTATTACACAATTGAATTGGAGCCCGACAAACCTGAGGACATAAGCGACTTAGAAATATTGTTGAATCCGCCTAAAACAGTCATTGCCGAAAAGAAAGTGGGACGCAATGAACCCTGTCCATGCGGAAGCGGAAAAAAGTTCAAAAAATGTTGTGCTAAATAAAGAATACCGATATGCAGGCCAGTTTTATCCACACAGCTGATATCCATCTGGGAAAAACCTACCGAAACGCCCCCGGGGAAGCGAAACGATACGAAGATTTTTTCCGATGCCTGTTGGATATCGTAAAAAGTGCCCTGGATGAGAAGGTTGATTTTTTTTTGATCGCTGGTGATCTGTTCCACACCGGCCAAATCCTGCCCAAGACGTTTGCTCGCACCATCGAAACCCTGCAACCACTCAAAGAAGCGGGTATTCCCTGTGTAGCCATCGAAGGCAATCACGATTGGATTCATAGACGAAACAATATTTCATGGATGGAGGCCCTTTCCGAAATGGGCTATATCAGCTTGTTGCGGCCTGCCCGTACCGAAGATGGGGGTTATCGATTTGATCCCTTTGATGAAAAAACTGGCCTGGGTGGGTTTCTAGCGCTCAATGGTTTGAATATTTACGGCATCGGGTACATCGGCGCCCAGGCCGGAAGCCATGTTGAACGTATCTGCCAGGCCGTAACAACCCAGAATAATTTGCTGCTTTTTCATGTGGGCATCTGGAGATATTCACCGGTGGAGGTTGGCAATATGAAGATTGAAGAGGCCCACCCCCTGGCTGAAAAATTCAGTTACGTTGCTCTTGGACACGGCCATAAACCGTATGTTATCGAGAGCCCGGATGGAATGCCTTTCGCTTTCAACCCCGGAGCGCCTGAGAGGGTCAACTTCGGCGAAGAAACCTATGCCAAGGGGTACTATTTTGTTAAGGTCGAAGATGGCCGGTTTTCACCGGAATTCAGAGCCACCGATCCCCGACCCATGCTGGTCGAAGTCATTGACCTGAATGGAACAACAGATGCCGATAACGCCCTTGACCGCTTCCGGGAACAAGTAAAGGAAAAACTGACTGAACAGTCCGACGAGCGTTCGCCGTTGTTGGCGCTGAAATTGACTGGACGGGTCGGGTTTCATCCCTTTGAGCTGGGCCGGGAAAGGTTGCGTCTGGCACTTGCTGCCTTTGCTTCACCCTTGCATCTTGAAATAAAAAACCACCTTTCTTTGGTGTCCAGGACCACTGGAGATATCTCTGTCAAAAAATCGCTGGCCGAGATTGAAAAAGACGTGCTCCGTGAGCTGATCGGGGCACACAGCAAGTACCAGGGCCGTGAACAGGAACTGATCCAACTGTCCCTGGCTATCCGAGATTTGGTCCTGAAAGGTGGTGTGGAGGACGACGAATTGCTCGGGCTATTCTCGACCAAGGTTTGACAGATGCAAATTCTCTCAATTTCTTTGAAAAACATTAAATCCCATCAGGAAAAAACACTTTCTTTTGTCAAAGGAATCAATGTTCTTTCCGGCGATAACGGGGTGGGTAAAAGCACGATCTTCGAAGCCATTGGCTATGCCCTCTTCGGGGTCGATGCCCGTGACTTCGTGGGAAATCTTGAGCGTTTCATCACCATCGGTGCCAAGAAGGGCGAAATCTCCGTGACGTTTATAACGGACAATGGTGATACTTATCGTGTTTCCCGCAGTGTGGGAGCCGGTTCCAAATGGCTGTTGGCCAGAGAGATCAACGGAACGTTTGACGTTGAGGACCATACCGGAGCCCCGGAAACGGAAGCGCGGGTCAAGGAACTGCTAGGGCTTGATAACGGACGTTCCCTTGCAGATCAATATAAACTGGTAATCGGCCCCTTTCAAAACGAATTTTTGGGACCTTTTGTCATCAAGCAGCCAACGAGGCGACAGGAAGCCTTTGATGAAATCCTCGGTATCGATGCATGGCGAAAAACCTACAAAGGCACCAGCACCTTGTTGGCGTCAATCAAAAGCAAAATTGAAGTACTGACTGTCGAGATAGAAGGCAAACGCGAACAGGTCGCCGCCCTGCCCGATCGGAAAAATGAATGGGCCGAATTGTCTGCAAGCGTAAAAGCCCAGCAGAACGTCTTGGCAGAAAAAATAAAAACCTTGGCCGAAGTCGAAATGCAACTGGCCAAATTCGATGAACAGGAAAAAGCAGCCCATGCCGTGACGTCAGAAATCCAGGTTCTTGAAAACCGCATCCGTGACGGTGAAGGGAAAATCACAGACCAGAACAAGCGTGTTTTTGAAGCTCAATTGGCCCTTGAAACGCTTGAAAAGAGCCGCACAGGAAAGGAAGCATTTGAGGCGGCTGAAGCTAGGCTTACAAACTTACGAAAACAGGAGCAGGACCGGCGGGAGATCGAGCACAATATCAATGTGTTGGACAAAGAGAACGATCGCCTTACCCAGGCATTGGAACACGAATTGCGTGAAATTAAAAAAATTGACAAGCAACTTACGCAAGAAGAAAACCAGCTCAAACGCAATCATGAGGCCCTTGCCGCAGATGATATGCTAGACAAAAGCGTCCGTCGGTTGCCGGATTTGAGAAAAGACGTAGAAAAACTTCGCTCGGCCCAAGGGCTTCTCAAAGGGCAGCGGGATGGCTTACAAGAAGGGAAAGCCAAACTGGCCGAAGGTATCTGCCCCTTTTTCAAGGAGCCGTGTCTGAACATTGCCGGCAAGACCCCGAGGGACGTTTTTAGTGCCCGGGTGGCGGTATTGACCCAAGAAGACGTTGTGCTTGAAAAACAACTGGATGCGCTGAACCAAGCAATCGCGGTGGCTGAAAAAACCAAGCAAAAACGGGATTCAACCAAGATTCGAACCCAAGAAATTGAGAAACAACGCCACAATCTTTCCCATAGACGAAAGGAATACACGCATCGCATGCAAGCCCTTGAAAAGGCTAAAAAAAAGCAGCAAACAGCGGAAAAAAAAGCCCTGTCGCGCAAGAAAGACCTCAAGCGTTATAGCGATCTGGATATTGAGATAGCAAAGATCGAAAAATTACGGATCAAACACCAGGCCCTTAGAGATGCCTATTTTACCAATCTAAAGGACGCCAAGGATTTGAACAAGCGGCAAAAGTCCTTGAAGAAAATGTTGGCGCTTTATGAGGAATTGAAACAGGTGCTCGTTTTCTATCAGCAAAAGCTTACGGTGCTGGAAAAAGATTACGATTCAAAGCGTCACGCGGAGGTGCGCCTGACAAAAGAACACCTGCTTGCAGCGGTTGCCACGCTAAAGCAGCAATTGAATGATCTCGCCAAGGATAGGCGCCGCCTCGAAGAAGAGATCAAGAAAATGAACCGCATCGATAAAGCGATCACGAATTTGGTGGCCCGAAAAAAGAACGATAAAGGCAAAGAAACATTGATCAAATTTTTACGGAACAAGATCTTCAATAATGTGTCGACACAGCTCTCAGAACGCTTCCGGGAAGAAATAAGCATACGGGCGAATAACATCTACCGTAACATCGCCGAAACCGATGAAGAACTGCACTGGGGTGCTAGATACCAGATCGTTCTGCTGGACATGCAGGATGGGAAGTTAAGGGAGCGCACCGATGACCAGTTGTCCGGTGGACAGACCATGAGCGCCGTGGTTGCCCTGCGATTGGCCTTGCTACAGACCATTGGCGCGAGAGTCGCTTTTTTTGATGAACCGACATCCAATCTCGATGCAGCTCGCCGAGCCAATCTTGCCCATGCCTTCCGAGCCATCGATGTGGGGCGTGAAGAGGTGACGGAGCATTGGTACGACCAGCTCTTTCTGATCAGTCACGATGTCGCGTTTACAGAAGTGACCGATCAGGTCATTTTGCTTGAACGAAAAGACCATTTTTATATGGGACGTGACAGTGACATCGTTGGCTAAGCCTTGAGACGGTTCAAGGCCACCACGCTGCCGAAGATTAAAATACCACCGATACCGAATCTCAGGGTCACAGGGTCTCCCAGAAAAACAATCCCCACGATACTGGTGAAGATCACCTCGCTGGACATGAACACCCCCCCCTCCCAGCCCTTACAATAGAAAAAGCCCTGGTTCATGAGGAGCTGGGCCGTCAGGGAAGTGAAGACGATGCCCAGCACCATGACCCACTCTATGGGCGTGCCAGGCAACATGGGTTCCATGATGAACTTGGGCGCTGTGACCAGGGCGCCCATGCTGCAAAAGTAGAGGTAGATAATCACCGGGCCGTTTTTTTCCCGCAGACTGCGGATCAACGTTACGGTTAGACCGGCGAAAACGGCCCCAATTACGGCCATGACCTGCCCAAAAAGGCTGCCATCGACCTTGAAATCGAACAGCACGCCCACACCTACCAAGACCAGAACAATGCAGGCGATCTCGAGCTTGCCAATCTTTTCATTGTATATCAGGTAGGCAAAAACCGCTGAAAATGCCGGAAAGGCGTAGAAAATGACCAGCGCCGTGGACAGGGGTAGCAGTTTCAGCGCCGTGATGAGGGAGATGAAAGCCACAGAGCCTACACACCCGCGGATGATCAGCAGCCGAGTGTTGTTGCCCACAAAGGGGTTGTGGTGACGACCGAAGATAATCAGAATCATAACCAGGCCCCCGAAAAACCGAAAAAAGCCGATGTGCCATACGGTGAACGCCGGATTCAGGGTCTTGATGATCAGGTTGAGCAGGGTGAACAGAAGCGCAGCAGACAGCATGAACAGCGGCCCGGCAAGGGACGCATCCATCTGAACCAGGCCGCGCTGTTTTTTGGGTTTTTTCATTTCAGCTCCAACTGTCAAAAGGGCGAATTTACAGAATGGTGTGTTTCAGGGTGGTGGCATTATTTGCGCATGTTTCTCGATTGGATGCGCTCGAGGGCAATTTGGATGGGCTGCGAATCCATATGCCGCAGGATGGCGCCGATGTGCCGAATCTGCCTGCGCCGAGCACCATGACTCTTTATTGTGCGGGCGAATTCGATGTCTGCCAGAAGTTCGTCCGGCAAGGCCATTATCTCAAGCAAGCTGGGCGGCAAGGCGACCAGCTGCTCCCCTATTTGTTGCAGGGCCTGGTCTTCCTTTTTTTTCTGGGTTCTGCTTTTAACCGTTGTATCCATTAAAGAGGCTTTCATCCAATTAAACAATAAGGTCAAAATGTTGGGGTTGATTTTGCACCCAAACTCCTGCGATAGTTAGCCGGTTCAGCACTGGCGGTGTTCCTTTTAAGGCATACTTGCTAATACTTTAAAATGCTTGAAATGATCAAGCAATCTTTCAATCGTTCTTTCCAGCAACGACAAATACGAAAGCTTTGAAAATGGTATCACCCGACGAGGTCATACATTCCGGAACAGAAAAACAACCAGCGGCGGCATATCAATACCAGATAGATTCCCGATATTTTGCACAGGTGGCCGACGGCTTAAAGGAACCCGGCGCGCAGGAATTAGCGGAGCTCGGTGCCGAGAATGTCGAGCCTGAATACAGCGGCATTCATTTCAGGGCGGTCAAATCAACCCTCTATCGAATTATTTATCAGACCAGGCTCCTCTCACGCTGCCTTGCGCCGTTGCTATCCTTCACGTGTCCAGATACCGATACCCTGTACCGGAAAGCCAAACAGATCCGATGGGAAGATTTTTTTAAGAACGGCGATACCTTTGCCGTGTCGGGAACTGTTTCCGACAGCGCAATTACGCATTCAAAGTACGCCGCTCTCCGTATTAAGGACGCCATTGCCGACTATTTTATACAAAAGACCGGTCAACGTCCGGACGTATCGGTGAAGAATCCCGATATTCTGCTGAACCTTCATATTAGGAACGATACGGCTGTCATAAGCCTGGACGCATCAGGCGGTGCACTGCACCGCAGAGGCTACCGCGAGGAAGCTGTTTCGGCGCCCATGCAGGAAACCGTGGCCGCTGTTATGATACGGTTCAGCGAATGGGATGGCGCCGTTCCTATATATGATCCATTGTGTGGTTCGGGAACCCTTTTGTGTGAAGCGCTCATGCAATATTGCCATATCCCGGCGGGTATTTTCAGACAACGATTTGGTTTTGAACGCCTGCCCGACTTTGACAGCTCTGTTTGGAAACAGGTGCAAAAAGAGGCCGGCGGACAGATTCGGGAACTGCCCAAAAAACTGATCGCGGGCAGCGATATTTCCCTGGAGGCTGTCAGGGCGGCAAGGACAAACCTGATGGGTCTGCATTACGGAAACAGGGTTACCATCGAGCGCTTGGACATCAGAAAACTGCCGGCCCTTAAAGAACATGTCATTGTCACCAACCCACCCTATGGTATCCGGATGGGGGCTGGCCAAAATCTTGATCTGTTTTACAAAAACCTGGGCGATTTTTTGAAACAGAAATGTAAAGGCTCAAGCGCTTTCATTTATTTCGGAGATCGGATATATATAAAAAAAATTGGTCTCAAAGCCACCTGGAAAAAACCGATCAAAGCCGGCGGACTTGATGGCCGGCTGGTTAAATACGAACTCTACTGAAAGGAAAAAACATGCAGCGTGTCATGATACACCCCGCTTCATACGATAGCTGCCGATCCGCAGTTGATCGGGCCTTTGCTCTTTTTCCCCAGGAGATCGCCCGAAAAAAAATTGTCATCAAACCAAACGTACTCCGGGCATCCACAATGCAAGAACATATTGTGACGCACCCGTCATTATTGAGGGCTGTTGTGGACAAAGTGGAGGAAATGTCCCCAACTGAGATCGTGGTCGGTGACAATCCCGGCGTGTTCAATTATGGCGACAATGAGAACAGCTTTGAAAAAACCGGTCTGATGGCTGCAGCAAAGGGCTATTACAAAAACCTTGGGTCTTGGAGACTTTGATTCTCAATCAATTCAAACGGAAAACATACCTGTGGTAGATGCGGACACCTGTATTACCTGTTTTTGCTGTCAGGAAACCTGTCCTGAAAAAGCCATGACGCTGATACAGCCGCCACAATAACGGAGACAAGTACCCTGGTAAATGTATTGGATTTTTTCACGAATTGAAACGTAGGAGAACGCATGTTCGCACAAATTCTGGCGGCCAAGGAAAGATTGAAAGGCCAAGCCAATGTAACACCGGTGATGACTTCCCGGACATTGAACCGTCTCGTCGGGGCAGACGTGTTCTTCAAATGTGAAAATTTTCAGCGGATGGGTGCTTTCAAATTTCGGGGCGCCTTCAACAGCATCTGTCAGCTTTCCAGGGCAGAAAAAGCACGGGGCATCATTACTTATTCGTCAGGAAATCATGCCCAGGCCGTGGCCCTGGTCGGCCGGATGATGAATACTCAGGCAACCGTCGTCATGCCCAATGATGCGCCTGCAACCAAGCGCGCCGCTACCAGAGATTACGGCGCATCCATCGTTGAATACGATCCTGAAAAAGAGTCCCGTGAGGATATTGCCAAAGAACTTGAAAAGCAGCACGGTTATACGATGATTCCGCCTTATGACCACACCCAGGTTATCGCCGGCCAGGGGACTGCCGCCTTGGAAATGTTTGAGGAAATTGGCCCCCTGAACCTATTGTTGGTCCCCTGTGGCGGCGGCGGATTATTGAGCGGATCTGCTATCGCCGCCAAAGGCATATCACCCGGCTGCAGGGTCCTGGGTATCGAACCGGAACTCGCCGACGACGCCACGCGATCCTTTCACACAAAAACCCTTCAGCATGTTAAAAATCCCCCCACCATTGCCGACGGAACCCGCACGCCATCATTGGGCAAGCTTACCTTCCCCCTGGTGCTGACGTATGTGGACGACATGAAAACGGTTTCAGAAAAAGCCATTATTAAGGCTGTCCAGTATCTGTTTTACCGAATGAAGCTAGTGGTTGAACCATCAGGCGCACTTGGGCTGGCAGCACTGCTGAGTCAGACTGTCGTCCCAAAAGGCCCGGTGGGGATCATCTTAAGCGGCGGAAACATAGATGCTGGCACAATGACAAGCATTTTAAACGGCTGAACATATCGTTGACCCAATGAAACCAAGGATATTATTACGCAATTGCATCAATATGGCTCACCAGCAACCGTTTCACAAATAGGTGGCCGCTATTTCGGATTTGTCAAAGCGATCGCCCTGCTGGGCTTCGGCATCGATAACATCGAGTGGGTGGACACGGATGCTCAGGGCAGGATCATAGACTTGAAAACATCCGTTTTTCAGGTTATTATATTTTACACTCTCAACAATCGTGCATCTTTAATTAAGATTGGAAAAGGACCAAACAGTGAAAGCAGAACAACCCAGCAATGAAGCCCAACGTCTCGAGGCGTTACGGAACTATCAGATTTTAGACACCTTGCCGGAGGATTCCTACGATGACATCACCTTGTTGGCTTCCGAGATTTGTGGTACGCCCATGGCCGCGGTGTCCCTGATTGACAGCACCCGGCAGTGGTTCAAGTCCAAGGTGGGTCTCACCGTTCCGGAGACGGCCCGGGACAACGCTTTTTGTGCGCACGCCATTCTTCAACCCGATATCACCATCGTCAGTGATGTCATGGCCGACAAACGTTTCTCGGACAACCCGCTTGTCACCGGAGATCCGTGGATACGCTTTTATGCCGGTGCCCCTCTGTTCACACCGAATGGAGATGCCTTGGGTACCCTTTGCGTCATCGACCAGGTCCAGCGCTCCCTCAGCGACACCCAGATAAACGCTCTGGGCGCCTTGTCACGACAGGTAATGGCACAGCTGGAACTCCGACGACATATCGGGCTACATGAAAAAAATCAGCAACTGCTGAAAAATTATCAAGACATGCTGGAGCGAACGAATGCGCTATTTCAGGAACAGAGTATTACCGACGATGTCACCGGCTTCAATAATACGCGCTTCCTGCACCAGTTTCTTGACCGGTTCCTGGACGGCACATCAGCCCAGGCTGAGAGATTGACCCTGGTTTTCTTTGATATGGATAATTTCAAGAAGGTTGTGGACACGCAAGGGCATTTACTGGGCGCCAAGGTGTTGAAGGAAGTGGCCCAGAAGGTCCATTCGTATCTCGACCCCGAGGACCATATTGTCCGTTATGGCGGCGATGAATTCATCGTGATTCTTCCGGGCCAGGGCGGTGAAGAGGCGCTATCGAAAGTCGAAACGATTAAAAAGGGAATCAGTGCGGCCGCCTACCTCCAAGAGGAGAAGGTCCACATCAAAGTGACAGCGTCTTTTGGGTTGGCCACCTTTCCCGATGATGCCCGTGACAAGAAGCAGCTGCTCATGGCAGCGGACCATTGCCTGTTCGAGAGTAAAATAGCGGGAAAGAACCGGATTTCAATAAAAACGCACTGAGCCAACCGGGGCGTTTGGCTCGAATGAAAAGATGCAAATTTCTGACAATAAACACTTAGAAGGCACTCACATTGCGGTCAGTTCAGGATGTCTCTCAAAAAGAAACCATTGATCTTTTGGGTAAGTGTTGGATGACGCATGACGGCATGTGGTTTTTTCATTGCCTGCAGGCATTTGGCATCGAGACAACCAACAAAATCAACAAATCCGCTATTCAATCATTGGCGCCCATCGAAATAAAACGAATCAAATATCTTCTCGGAATTGAAAACAAGATTGAAACCTTTGATGCTTTTAAGCTGTTTTTTAGAGAAGCTGCCAACTTAATGGTGCCTGATTTTATGAATGCAAGGTTCGGTTTTCCTGAAGAAAACCAAATGACGTGGTCATTTAATCAGGGAAAATGCTTTGCCTATGAAGGCATAAAAAGACTGGGTGCCATAGACAGGTATGAGTGCGGGGTGCTCTACAGAATAAGATGTTGGCTGGATGCACTTGACATAGAAAACCAATTCGAGCCTGAAATCGGTAAATGCAACCTGCATTTCAATGGGAAATGTGCAGGAGAGATTTTCCTGAAGGTATAACGCAACCTTCGGGATTCAGCGAACACAAGATGAACAATCCCCTGACGTTTTGCGAAATCGCCATTGGGTTATTCATTGCGCTCTTACTTAATTGAAACCAGAACGTTGCGTGTTTCATCTGTCCAAAGGAGATCGAAAAATGCCTTCCGATCAAAAAGTCGACTATATCGAGTTGCCGGCTAAGGATTTCGATGCCATCCAGTCATTTTATGAAAAGACGTTTGGGTGGTCTTTTACGGATTACGGTCCTGAATATCGCGCCTTCACGGATGGGAAGATCAATGGGGGTTTTTACCGGTCTGACCTTCGCTCTTCAACCCGAAATGGGTCTGTTCTGGTCATCGTGTATGCGCTGGATCTGGAAGCAACTAAAAACAGTGTCGAATCCAGTGGTGGTGCCATCGTCAAAGATATTTTTTCCTTTCCCGGAGGTCAGCGATTTCATTTTACAGACCCAAATGGCAATGAACTATCTGTCTGGTCTGACCAGTAAGACCTGCTGATTTGATCCAATAGCATTTGTCAAAATAGCATTCCGGTAACTCCGTAAAAGGAGTTTCAACCTTTCCTGCAAGCTCCCCCGCCAAATGAAGATTGACATTTATTTGGTTTCGTGTTTTTTCAAACATCAATCATAGCCGAATGAAAAAGGAACCTTTATGAACAGTTTTTTTTTGTCGATCGCTTTTATCTGCGGTGGCGGTCTTGGCGCTCTTTTTTTATGGCGACAATTTTTTTTAATGAAAGTCGCCACTGTTTCCGTCATCAGCGTCGGATGCGCTATCGGCTTGTTCGATGCTTTGGCTAAACTGCTGCACCCGGGAATGTATGCCGTATCTTTTGATTACCTGAAACTGTTTTCCCTCTCCTTTCACATGGACGGATTGTCGGCATTTTTCCTGATTACGATCTACGCCGTTTGCCTGCTTGCCACTGGATACAGTTTTCACTATATGAACGATCCCGACAAGGCTCTCCGATCCGCAGTCAACTATCTGTTTTTCTCTTTGCTGATTATTTCCATGGCCCTGGTGGTAACTGCCGCCAACATGATCACCTTTATGCTAGCCTGGGAAATCATGTCCCTGTCATCCTTTTTTCTGGTAATATATGATTACGAATCTGCGGAAAACAGGAAGGCCGGCTATCTCTATTTTGTCTTTTCGCATGTGGGCGCTATGTTCATCCTGGTTTCTTTCGCTATTCTCTATGGCTATAGCGGCAGTTTTCTGTTCTCTTCCGGCACTACCCTCCCTGATTCGGCAAAATTGCTGGTGTTGACACTCTCTTTTGTCGGATTTGGTTCAAAGGCCGGTGTGTTTCCGTTTCATGTCTGGCTACCCCATGCCCACCCGGCCGCTCCGAGTCACATCTCTGCCGTAATGTCCGGTGTGATGATAAAAACAGGCATTTACGGTATTGTGCGCCTGTATGCCTCGCTGAATCTGCATACGCCACTGTTCGGTGAAATCGTACTGGTTGCGGGCATGGTTTCCGGTATTATAGGCGTTGTTTACGCCCTGGGTCAGCACGATCTCAAACGTCTGCTTGCCTATCACAGCGTTGAAAATATCGGAATTATCCTGATCGGGATCGGGATCGGCATGCTGGGTGTATCCTCTGGCAAACCGATCATGGCCGTCCTGGGGTTTTCCGGGGGGCTTCTGCATGTGTTGAATCACTCGCTTTTCAAGTCCCTGCTGTTCATGGGCGCCGGGGTGGTCATCCAGAAAACAGGCACACGCACCATCGACATGTTGGGCGGGCTGCTCAAGAACATGAAAATTACAGGGATCACGTTTCTGGTGGGCTCTTTGGCCATATCCGGTCTTCCGCCCTTTAACGGATTTGTGAGCGAATTTTTTATTTATCTGGGGGGATTTAGAGGTGTGTCCCTCGACAAAACAGTTTTTGTGCTAAGCATCCTGGCCATTGTCAGCCTGGCCATTATCGGCGGTTTGGCCCTGGCCTGCTTCACCAAAGTCGTGGGGGTCGTTTTCCAGGGAGAGGCTAGGAGTTCGTGTGCTGAAGTCGTGGATGAAAAAGGCCCCACAATGCTGGTTTCCATGTTGATATTGGCTGCTATTTGCATCATCATAGGGGTCTTTCCGCGGATGTTTATCAGCATGGCACTGAAGGCTGTTCCGGTTTCCGGGTTGGGATATGGCCGGATTCCCATAGAGCCCTTTACACAGATGACGGCAAACATCACCCTGGCTGCCTCTATTTTTTTTATTGTTCTTTTAGTGATTATTGGCCTGCGTCTGGTGTTCTACCGGGGTAAACCCATGGGTAGCGCAGGAACCTGGGGATGCGGTTTCACACAACCCACCGTTAAAATGCAATATACCGGAACTTCTTACGCAGCCTCGATCCTCCAATTTTTCAAGCCGATTGCCCCTTTGCAGGAAGATCACCCAGAAATTCGCGGTCGTTTTCCCCAAAATACCCATTACCGAAGCCATATCAATGACATAGCCGAGCTTCATATGACGCGGGTGGTCGTCAATCCGGTTCTTTGGCTGTTCGACAGACTTCGCTGGATGCAGCACGGAGACATTCATTTGTATATCGGTTACATATTGCTGGCCATTGTGGTGCTTTTATTTTTCGTTTAAATGAGATGATGTCATGATTACGTCTATTCTATTCTGGGTTCTGGCTATACTTCTGGCACCGTTTTTTTCAGCAGTCATTCTCAAAGTAAAAGCTTTTTTCGGCGGGAAAAAAGGCCCTCCGCTGCTGATCAACTACTACACCCTTTCCAAGTTATTCCAAAAGGGTTCGGTTTACAGCACCAGCACGACCTTTATCTTCAAACTGGGACCCATGGTCTCCCTGGGAGCCGCTGTCACGGCCCTGTTGTTTCTTCCCTTTGCGGGCCACCCACCGGTTTTTTCGTTCCGTGGTGATATTCTTTTCATTTTGTACCTGCTTGGACTGGGCCGTTTTTTCACCATTGCAGCTGCCATGGACACGGCATCGCCCTTCGAGGGCATGGGCGCCGCCCGGGAAGCCTATTTCCCGATTATTTGCGAAGCCACGCTGTTCATGATACTGATTCTGTTCTATATTTTGACCGGTGAATTGCGCCTGGGAGCCTATTTTTCAGGCGACCAACCTTTTGGCTTGTGGCAGGTGGCAGGGTCACCCATGTTGTTTGTGGTGATTGCCTTTTTCGTTATTCTTCTTGCGGAAAACGCACGCGTGCCGGTGGACGATCCGGCCACCCATCTGGAATTGACCATGATTCATGAAGTTATGGTGCTGGATCACAGTGGACCCGACTTCGGATTTATCGAACTGGGATCCTTTTGTAAGCTCTTTTTCTACGCATCCATTGTCGCCAGGCTGATAGTGCCCTTTGAATCAGGCTTTCCGGCACTGAATCTCTGCCTATTCACGATATCCTTGCTGGTTGTGTATATGGCTGTGGGCGTCATGGAATCGGTGACAGCCCGTTACAGGATGGATCGGGTACCAAAATTTCTTCTGACCTCCTTTGCCCTGGCTTTTTTTGCAACTGTTATCACACTGGAGTTTATAAAATGAACATTCCGGTCGATATGATATTGTCCCTTGTACTGCTGTCGGTCCTTTTTTCGTTTGGTTCCAGCCGTCTGCCGGGCCTTATCAAGGTTCTGGCATTTCAGGGCGTGGTCGTGTCTATCGTCCCGCTGGTAATCGGGCACGATCTGACCGCTGGTGGAATTCTGTTTACCTTGGTAACCTTGTCGATCCGCGGCATCATCATTCCTTTCTGCATATATTTTGCCATTAAAAAGGTTGCCATTCGCAGACAGGTGGAGCCCATCGTCGGTTATCACGCCTCAGTGCTGGCAGGCCTGGGCTTGATCGTGGCGGCCACGGTTGTCAGCCACAAGTTCAATGCGCCTTCCATCAGTACCAGCGTGCTGCTGCTACCCACCGCCATCACACTCCTGGTGGCCGGCATGTTCCTGCTGATGGCGCGACGAAATGCCATTGCCATGGTGCTGGGGTATATCATGATGGAAAACGGTATCTATCTGGTGGGAACCACCTTTTCGGTGCGAGCCCTTCACGTCGTGGAATTCGGTATTCTTCTGGATGTGCTGGCCGGTGTCATGATCATGGCCGTTATCCTTCAGAATATCAAACAGACATTTGATGATGTGGATACCGCCCTGCTCAGGACATTAAAGGAATAGGTGTTCGATTCATGGTTGAAATCGTTTTTCTGGCCCCGTTTGTCACCGGCGTGCTTGCCTTTTTTGTGCCCCGCAATCTGGGACGGTTGCTGCTGGTCTTTACCGGAGCACTTCATCTGTCGCTCTCCGTCTTGTTGTGGGTCCGGCGGCCCGAACCACTGTTCAAATCCTATTTTGCCGTTGCACCGGAAGGCATGCTCTCTCTTCTGGTGATATCGCTGCTGTTTTTTCTGATATCCATTTATACCGTAGCCTATCTCAAGGCCTCCAAAATCAAATCCGAGCATATTTTTACCGGCTCCATGCTGCTGTTTCTGTCCACCATGACCATGGTAACCCTATCCGATCATATCATGGTAATGTGGATCGCCATTGAAGCCACAACCCTGGCCAGTGCGCCGCTCATCTACACCCACCGGACATCCGTCTCCCTTGAGGCCACCTGGAAATATGTACTGATCTGTTCGGTGGGGATTGCCATGGCGCTCTTGGGATCGGTTCTGATCACAATTGCCATGGATGTAGGCCAGGTGGATGCACCCGTATCCTTTTCAGCACTTACAACGGTTGCAGCCCGTCTGGATCCCGTGTGGCTGAAAGCGGGTTTCGTTTTTATTATCGTCGGATACGGCACGAAAATGGGTCTGGCGCCGATGCATACCTGGCTGCCCGATGCACACAGCGAGGCGCCCAGCCCGGCCTCGGCACTTTTGTCCGGGGTGCTGCTCAACTGCGCTTACCTGGGAATATTCAAAACCAATAAACTCATGCTAGCCGCCGGCTTGGGCGATTTCTCCGGTACACTCCTAATGGGATTTGGCCTTGTTTCGATTCTGGCAGCAGGCACCTTTATTCTCAAGCAGACAGAATATAAACGCCTGCTGGCCTATTCGAGCATTGAAAACATGGGCATTATCGCATTTGGAACCGGTGTCGGCGGACTGGGTGCCTATGGCGCCATGCTTTGCCTGATTCACCACAGTCTGATCAAATCATCACTATTTCTGACTTCCGGTAACATTCTGCTAGGCTACGGCAGCCGGCTGATTGAAAAGACAGGCAACTTATCAAAACATATGCCGCGTACCTTTGTCGCTTTTTTCGCCGGGTTCGTCGCAATATCCGGACTGCCACCCTTTGGAATTTTTATCGGTGAACTGTTTGTCATCTTCGGGGCCTTTAAGGCCGGTCACTATCTTGGCGTCACTGTTATGGTAATCAGTCTGTGTGCCGTCATTGCCGGTTTTGCCAACCAGGCCATGAAAGTTTCTTTTAACCCGTCAGATGCCACGATTGGTTTGACGGAAAAAGCCAATCTTGTTTGGCCTCAATATGCGCTGCTATTGACCTCGTTGGTTCTGTGTTTCTGGATCCCGGACACCCTTTACCAAACGATAATGAGTGCGGTGACTTCTGTCAGTGGAGGATTTTGATGCGCACGGCATTTTTGGAAATTTCAAATGGTGTCGCCGTTCCCAGAGAACGAATCCCGAATCTTACGATGGATACCTTTCGTCAGGAAGCGCTGGTTATCGCTGAAAGCGGAGGAAAGGTGGTCCAATACTTTGGCTACCAGGATGACAACGCCGTCAAACTGATAGCGGTACTGCGCACAGACAAGCTATGGGTGGCCGCTTGTGATGCACCCGTCGCCTATCAGGCCATGAGCAGCCAATCTGAACCGTTCCACATGTTTGAAAGAGAAATTGCCGAACAATTCGGTATTCGTCCCGAGGGTCATCCCTGGCTTAAAATGGTTCGTTATCATCCCAATTTTTTAAACAGGGCCGATGTCTTTCAAAACAATTACGATGATGATATCCCCGGAAACTATGATTACTACCGTGTGGAAGGCCCGGAGATCCATGAAGTGGCTGTCGGCCCCGTACATGCCGGGGTGATTGAACCGGGACACTTCCGGTTCAACTGTATCGGTGAACGGGTACTGAACCTGGAAATCCAGTTGGGATACCAGCACCGGGGCATTGAAACGCTTATTCCGAAAGTGAAAGCCAAACGACTGCCCCTGCTGGCCGAGAGCATTGCCGGCGACACCACGGTGGGTCACAGCCTCTGTATGGCCCAAGCGCTGGAGGCTTTATCAGGGGTCAAACCGGATAGGGGAGCACGCATCATTCGAACCATTGCTTTCGAGCTTGAACGTTTACAGAATCATGTCGGTGATCTGGGTGCACTGAGCGGGGACGTTGCCTTTTTGCCGCCCATGAACTACTGCGGTCGCATGCGTGGTGACTTTTTAAATATGTCACTGCTGCTTTGCGGCAATCGCTTCAGCAAGGGTTTTATCCGTCCGGGAGGCTTGCTTTTCAATATGGACGACGAGATTCGGAACATTTTGATCGAGCGTATCCTTGACATCAAACCGCAGGTCCAACATGTGATCGATCTCCTCTTTTCCACATCCAGCGTATGTTCACGTTTCGAAGATTGTGGCACGGTCAGCCGAGCAGATGCTGAGCACTTAGGTTTGGTGGGACCCGCCGGGCGGGCTTGCGGTATTTCCTACGATGTCAGACGCTGTTTTCCCAGCGAACACTATTCTGAACTCGATATTCCGGAAAATGCCGAACACAGTGGCGATGTTTATGCCCGGGCCAAGATCCGGGCAGACGAAACCATACAGTCCATCGAACTCATTCAATCCCTGCTGAAAGACCCGCTAAAAACACATTACACAGATCAGGGCAATCTATCCCTGGCACCCGATTCCTTTGTCGTAACCCTGAACGAAGCCTGGCGGGGAGAAGTTTCTCATTGTGTATTAACAGACACGACAAACAACATACTGCGCTACAAGATCAAAGACCCCTCTTTTCATAACTGGAATGGCTTGTCCATGTCTCTGCGGAATACGGAAATTTCTGATTTTCCGCTCAACAACAAGAGCTATAATTTATCGTATTGCGGTTTTGATCTTTAGGGAAATCATTATGCTAAACACCCTTAAAAACAGATTCGAACAGGGCTACAGAACAACCAAATATCCACAGGAAAAAATCGATTTGTGGAAGCGATACCGCGGGCGCCCACAGATCCATAAAGGGGCCCAGAGCGAACTGGCCTTGGCCAGTGCGGCGGCATGTCCCCAGGACGCCATCGATGCGCAAAACAAATTGATCGACATGGGACGCTGTGTCTTCTGTGGAACCTGTGAGCGCGTGTCAAAAGGAACGTTTGTCACCTTTACCCAGGATTTCGAAATCGCCGTGTCCGAAAAAGAGCACCTGCACACTGATGGATCAGTGCCTGATTTGGCCGCACATGCCCGGCAGCATTTTAAGAAGCTTTTCGGTCGCTCTTTGCAGTTACGCCAAGTATCGGCTGCCGGCTGCAACGCCTGCGAAGCGGATCTCAATGTTTTGGCGACACCCTTTTTCGATCTGGCCCGCTTCGGGATCAACTTTGTTGCCTCACCTCGCCACGCTGACGGCATCGTCGTGACCGGTCCCATCTCCCGGAACATGAAAACAGCTCTTTTAAAAACATACGAAGCCGTACCCGACCCCAAGGTTGTTATCGCCGTGGGCAGTTGTACCCTGACAGGCGGACCCTTCAGGGGCAGTCCTGAAATCACCGAAGGACTGGACAGCCTCATACCGGTTGATCTTTATATCCCGGGGTGCCCGCCCCACCCGCTGACGAATCTGCACGCCCTGCTGACATTCTTTAAATAGGAAAAGACCAGAAGATCCAAGGCAAGCCATCGGATTATACCAGTTGTCATATATATGTTCCGCATAACGCTCACAGATGAGAGGGTCCCCTCTTAAACCCCAATCGGAACGTTATTATGACAATCACTATAGAATCTTTAGGGTCTAATTATTATGGTCGGATACAGCCCTTCCTTTTCTCCCTTTGGATAGGGTTGGATCGTGTTGAAGGAAATATTCTGATTTCGCTGTGCATGACCCTTGTTGGAGTGGCCATTAAAAAATGCACCGTTGGCCTCCAGAATATGCTGAATTCGCTCCCTGAAGGCCGTAATAAATTCTGCACCGCTGCCTTCAAAAATCAGATCTCCCTTTGAAAAACGGGTGTCTATTTTTGAGAAGGCCTTCAAGGACATACTGTTTTGCTCAAGCTCCTTTTCATCCGTCACCAGCCCCCATACCAAATGGCCTGCCGGAATTTTCAGCGGTTTGCGAACATCGATGATGGTGTGCGGCATGATGATGCTATCCTGGCCGATGATCAGTCGTGACGCCGGTCGTCCCCGCAGAAAACAGTTAAATCCAACAAAGACATCCTTACCCAGGGTAGCCTCGATTATCTTGGCGCCATGGGCGGTAATATCATTGCCTTCCAGGCGTGAGTTGATGATATAGCTATGTTCCTGGGCGTTGGCGCCTTTGCCCAACCAGGCATTCTGGAGGTAGGCCCGCTGGGAAACCAGTACATTTTCGCTGATATGAGTTTTGGGTTTGATCACGGCAAAGCGGTCAAGCGATGCGTTGTGGGGAACAGACACGGAAGGTTCCAGGTTGACCACGTTAAAAACCCGCTGAAACGCCTCTTTGCGATCCTCTACAAAATCGATAAAAACACCCTGGGGGGAACTGCCGGCAGAAAAATAGATGTAATTGCTCAAACGTTGAAGGGGAAACCGGTACAGAAAGTTGAACGATTCAGGGTTGCGCACCCACACCGTCCCGGGCTCGATGTCCAGATGGCCCACTTCCCCGGCTTGAATGTAAGAGAATGTTCCGATAAGGCAGTCCCGTATCGTAGTGAGATCAACGGTTGCAAAAGGACCCAGAAAACACCCATTCGAGGGAGAGCCGTGAATATTGGCATAGTGGGTGGCGATGGTATCCCTGATAAAAAATGTCTCCAGCGTTTCCGGATCATGGGAAAAATTGTGAACCAGCGTTTTGATCAGGAAGCTGTCATTTATCTCGATCTCTTCGTCTTCAGCCACCGGGATTTCAAATTCATGGTATTGGAATAAATCCGCTTTCTGTTTGAGTTCGTCCCCCCTGATATCACTTTTGTAGAGCAGGGAATTGGTCACGCTGCATTTTCCCAGAAAATAACTGCCGGACAAATTGGAGTGCCTGAACTGAAAATTCAGGGGGTGGTGGGGCGAGATACCGTAAAACGCATAAAATTTCGTCATCTGGTTGGGCGGAATAAGATTCCGTACCAGCGGATTGACATCATATTCAAGCTCCCGCAAGTTGATGTTGACGCGCAGGATAATCCTGTCCAAAAGCCTTTCGAGTTCTTTCATGGCATATCCTTATCTATTTCGGTTGCGCCGACTTCTTTCATGACATGGAAGGTTGCGGCAAACACATCCGACATTCTGAGTACACCCACAATTTTCTTGTTTTTGGTCACCAGCAGAGACATATGGTATCCGGTAATCAACTGGTGAACAGCGGTATCGAGTAAGGTTTTTTCATTGATGTACTCGCCTTCGGAAGGCGTTTGCATAAATTCTTCGACCTTGCGCTTGGCAGCGGTTGAATAAATGTCTTTATTTGGCGGGACTGTCTGACGGTACTGTTCCTGCTGAAGCGCAATGGATTTTGAACTGAAACCAAATTTTCTGATATGCTTTATCCTTTCCGTTTTTTCATCTTTTGGTTCAAGGGCTCGCATGAAATCCAGCTGGCTGAGTTTTCCGACCACCTGCTTGTTGTTGTCCAGAACCAGTACGGCACGGTGGGAATATTGGGTATGGCAATATTCCTCTTGGGCTTTTTCCAACGCAACCACAGCCTCGGACAAGGTCGATCCAACGCTTACGGTCGCATATTCTGAAATCGGAACCATCAGGTCCTTCACACAAAACTGTTTCATATCTCCTCCAAGACACTATGGCTGTCGGATGCTATCTCACTGATAAAGATTCCTCGCAGCAAGCTTCGGGAAATGCGCTCACCACTGCGGTCATAATTCGATCTGGGTGTTGGGGGCGCGGGCTGCAGCCAATGCCGGAAAAGCCGCGGTGATACTCCTGGGCATGCTGTAGCTGAGCTTTCGTTCCATCTGATCGCGCCCTTCCAGGGCTTCGAATAAAATCCATTTTATCGTAAAACGGGTTTACAGTCAACTTTTAGCTGTCAATTGAAATCGGATTCTGCCGTGCTGAATTTCGTTTTCGGCATCCTAAGCGATTATGTTCAGGTTTTCATTCTTGACAGATATGTGCCCTTGGTGAAAAATGGTTCTGTGCACATAAAAGGTACGGATGCAAAAACGGATGCTATCATTGAAAGGAGACAACATGCACTTCGACAAACCTGGACGCGACAATACAGATAAAACCCTCGAACTGGCCTATGAGCGAGCCAAAGCGCTCGGTATCGACGAGGTGGTGGTGGCCTCTTCAAAAGGCTATACAGCCCACAAGGCCTTAGACAAATTTAAAGGTTTCAAGGTGGTGGTCGTCACCTATCACTGCGGATTTAAAGAACCGTTTAAATCGGTTATGCCGGTATCGGTTCGTAAGGATCTGGAGGAAAGTGGTGCCACGGTGATCTCCGCCACCCATGCCCTCTCCGGTGTAGAACGATCCCTTTTCAATAAATATTCAGGTGCTTATCCTGTTCTCATCATTGCCGATACCCTTCGGCTTTTCGGTCAGGGAACCAAGGTGGCCGTTGAGGTTGCCATCATGGCCACCGATGGCGGTGCGCTTTCCGGAAAGGATATCGTCTCCATCGGCGGCACCGGAAAAGGAGCCGATGCGGCATTGATCTTGAAGCCGGCCAATCAGTCGCATCTTTTTGACCTGCGGGTCAGAGAGGTGGTGTGTAAGCCGAAATCGTTTTAGCCCGAATTTTTCATTAAATATCCGTAAAAGAAGCTCAACATTGTCTTTTACATAAGCGCTATTCGCATGTTTCTCATCGCCGGTGTTCAACCCAAAACCAAAACGCTTGATAAAGAGGCCAGAATTTGTCCCGGTTGCGGTTTCAAGACAGCCCATAACCAGCGCATCGATCATTATTTCAGCCTGTTTTTTATCCCGCTTCTGCGGGTTAAAAAGGGAGTGCCCGTGTTGACCTGTGAACGCTGTCGCCGGGCCTTAAATAGCCTCCCTGACTATCGATGTCGGCGCTGTAACGAAGCCATGGACCCGGCTTTCAAATACTGCCCCTTCTGCGGAGAACCGGTCAATTGCTAACAACGCCCTCCCCAAACTCGCCCAAAGACCGTCATGCTCCGCCCTTTGGATGCCAGCGCCACGTGGTACTGGTCTCACCCGACATTCACTGGAATACAGGAAACATCGGCCGTACCTGTCTTGGTACCGGAACGACACTCCATCTCATCAAACCACTTGGATTTTCACTGGATAACCGATGGCTCAAACGCGCAGGCCTCGATTACTGGCAACGTGTCGATCTAAAAATATGGAATGATTTTCAATCCTTTCTTGCGACCGTGGCTCCTGAAAAGAATGAAATGTTTCTTTTCAGCAAAAACGGCCCAAAACCCTTCTGGGCCATGCCGGTTCTAAAAAGAATGTTTCTCGTGTTCGGGTCCGAAACGAAAGGGCTTCCCCCATCCATTATCGACGCCTATTCAAAGGCTGTCTATTCTATTCCCATCACGCGGCAGATCCGCTCTTTGAATCTCTCCACGGCCGTCGGAATTGTTTTGTTTGAAACCCTTCGAACCTATTGGTCTGAGAGGCTGTGGCACTGAACGCTTTCAGCACCTTCTGCTCGCCCCTTCCTTACTTGTGCAAGCGCTATTTGACATGAAATGGCACATGCTTATATTACACGAACGAACTCAATCATACTATATACATTATTTCAATTGGTTATATCATATGCCGGCCGAGGGTGTCCTGGATTGAACAGCATCTCATGATACCATTGACCCAACTTGGTTTTGGAGGAACATATGCGCCTTGATAAACTCACCATCAAAGCACAGGAACTGATTCAGCAGGCCCAGTCTCTGGCCGGCCAAAAAGACAATCAGCAGATCGAACCGGAGCACCTTCTGGGGACCATGCTGAAAACCCCAGAAGGCATCGCCACCAGTATCCTTCTGAAATTGGGCGTCTCTTTAACAACGATTCTTTCTGATATCGAGCAAGCCATAGCGCGCATTCCCAAGGTCTCAGGCGCAGGAGATGTCTACCTTTCAGCGGCCACCCGACATGTTCTGGATGCCGCCTTTTCAGAGGCTGACAAAATGAAGGATGCGTATGTCAGCATCGAACACCTCTTCTTAGCTATCCTGGATGAAAAGGAATCCGCAGCCTCGAAAACCCTGCGCAAATTTGGTGTCTCGCGTGAAGCCGTTTTAAAGGTTCTCATGGACATTCGGGGAACCCAGCGAATTACAGATCCCAATCCTGAAGAAAAATATCAGGCCCTTGACAAGTTCAGCAGGGATCTTACCGAGAGCGCCCGCCGAGGCAAGCTCGACCCGGTTATCGGCAGGGATGATGAAATACGACGTATCGTTCAAGTCCTGTCACGCCGAACGAAAAACAATCCTGTTCTCATCGGCGAGCCAGGTGTCGGCAAGACCGCTATCGTCGAAGGGCTTGCCCAGCGGATTGTTGAAGGTGATGTTTCAGAAACGCTCAAGAATCGGCGCCTCGTGTCCCTTGACATGGGGGCTCTGATTGCAGGTGCCAAGTACCGCGGAGAATTCGAGGATCGGCTCAAAGCGGTTTTGAAGGAAGTTGAAAAAGCGGAAGGGGATGTCATTCTCTTCATCGATGAATTGCACACCCTGGTAGGCGCCGGCGCCACTGAAGGTGCGATGGATGCATCGAACATGCTCAAACCTGCGCTGGCGCGGGGAACCCTTCGCTGTGTGGGTGCAACGACCTTGAATGAATACCGTAAATACATCGAAAAGGACGCCGCCCTTGAACGGCGCTTTCAGCCGGTCATGGTCAGGGAACCGTCTGTGGAAGATACCATTTCTATCCTACGAGGATTAAAGGAAAAATATGAAGTTCACCATGGTGTCCGGATAAAGGATTCCGCCATCGTCGCAGCGGCGACCCTGTCTAATCGATACATAACGGATCGTTTTTTGCCAGACAAGGCCATCGACCTTATCGATGAGTGTGCTTCCAAATTGAGAATCGAAATCGACAGCATGCCGGCAGAGATCGATGAAATTCAGCGTAAAATGACCCAGCTCGAAATCGAAAAAGAAGCCTTGAAAAAAGAATCCGACAAAGCCTCCAAAGAGCGTCTCTCGAGATTAGATGTCGACCTGGGAAATTTTAAAGAAGACCTGCTGCAAATGAAGGCTCACTGGCAGAGTGAAAAAGAAGCTATCCAAACCATTCGGAAGATAAAGGAAAAACAGGAGCAACTGGGTATCGAAGCCCAGAAATATGAACGCGAAGGTAACCTGGCCAAGGTCGCGGAAATACGCTACGGAATATCCACCGAACTTGAAAAACAGCTCGAGGAAGCCAGGCAAAAACTGTCTCGACTTCAAGAAAGCAAAAAAATGCTCAAAGAGGAAGTCGAAGAAGACGATATTGCCGAGGTCATCTCCCACTGGACAGGCATCCCGGTCAACAAAATGCTTGAAGGCGAGCGTGAAAAACTGGTTCGAATGGAAGAAAGACTCGCGTGTCGTGTCATCGGTCAAACCGAAGCCATTTCCGCTGTTTCGAATGCTGTTCGAAGGGCACGCTCCGGGCTTCAGGACCCCAACCGACCCATCGGTTCGTTCATATTCATGGGCCCAACCGGCGTTGGAAAAACTGAGCTTGCCAAGGCCTTGGCTGAATTTATCTTTGACAGCGAGCAAGCCATCGTACGCATTGACATGTCCGAGTATATGGAAAAACACGCCGTATCCAGGCTGATCGGTGCGCCCCCGGGGTATGTGGGATATGACGAAGGTGGATTCTTGACCGAAGCTATACGCAGAAGACCCTATGCTGTTGTTCTTTTCGATGAAATCGAAAAAGCCCACCCCGAAGTCTTCAATGTATTGCTTCAGATACTGGATGATGGCAGGATGACCGACGGTCATGGCAGAACCGTCGATTTTAAAAACACCCTCATTATCATGACTTCGAACGTTGGCAGCCAGCATATTCAGGAACTGGCACAGGAAAACCGGACAGCGATGGAAGCACGCGTCACCGCGGCCTTGCGGGCAAGCTTCAAACCTGAGTTTTTGAATCGAATCGATGAAACCATCATTTTTCACAACCTGACCCCCGATCAGCTTACAAAAATCGTGGGAATTCAGATGCGACGTCTTGAAAACCGTCTTGCAGAGCAAGGCATTGAACTGGTTCTTGCCGACCAGGCGCTAACGTTTCTAGCCCAAAAAGGATACGATCCGATTTACGGTGCCAGACCCTTGAAGCGAATCATTCAAAAACATATCGAGAACCCCCTATCCATGAAAATGTTAAAGGGAGAAATCTTACCCGGTGCCAAAATCAGTGTGGATCTTGCCGGGGAGAGCTTGGCGTTTCAGGTGCTTGAATAATAATGCAGCTTGTTTTTATTATTGAAATATTCAGCGACTCATCATACGGTTACAAGATGTCATGTAAAGGTATAAACATATATGCTTAATGCAGCAAAAGACAAGCTCAAGCAGTTTTACGAGCAGTTCACGCCCGACGACCGGGTGCTCATCATAATCAACGCGGATCCGGACGCCATTGGAAGCGCCATGGCCGTCAAGCGCCTTTTGTGGCGCAAGGTGAACAATGTCACCATCACCCATATCAATGTCATCGATCGACCGGATAACTGCGCCATGGTAGAGCTTCTGGGTGTCAAGCTCATCTACATCAAGGATCTGAATGAAAAACGCTATAATCGATTTGTGATGGTGGACTCGCAGCCATCTCACAACGAATTGTTTGGCAAGTTTTCCATCGATATCGTCATCGACCATCATCCCGACACAGCCAGTAAGATCCCCTTTCAGGATATTCGGCCCAAATATGGCGCGACCGCCACGATCATGACGGAATATTTGAGAGCCGCAAAAATCAAGCCCGCTATCAAACTGGCCACGGCGCTGTTGCTGGGTATTAAAAACGACACCGGTAATTTCGAACAGCAGACACTGGTAGAAGATGTGCGTTCCTTCCAATATCTGTTCCGGCATGCCAATAAACATTTGGTACGAAAAATCGAACAGTCGGAGATCAGGCCGGACTATCTGAAATTTTTCATAAAGGCGCTTGAAAACAAACGGGTTCGAAAAGGAAAGATATTTGCCTTTCTTGGACCAGTGCCCAACCCCGACATCTGTGTGCTCATTGCGGATTTCTTTTTGAAAATCAACACCATCAAATGGAGTATTGTTGGCGGATATCACCAGAAAAAACTGGTCATCATTTTCAGGAGTGACGGTCTGCGTAAAAATGCCGGCAGCATCGCAGAACGAGGATTCGCTGAATTCGGGTCTGCCGGTGGCCGCAAATCCGTGGCAAGAGCTGAGATCGATCTGGCCATGATAAGACCCCTCATCAACCATAAAGATGACGACAAGGTTATTCGGTGGATCATGAGCCAGGTCAAGCTAAAAACCAAGCCAACCCCAGCCGACACAAAGAAATGAGCCAGACCAACGTGACCATTCTCGGTTCCGGCACATGTGTGCCTTCTCTGAAGCGCAGTTCATGCGCCATTCTCCTGGAAACCGGCCAGAAAAAACTTCTTTTTGACACCGGGCCGGGCAGCATGCGTCAGCTGTTGCATGCCGGCATCGAGATATTTGATATTGATGCTATTTTTTTGAGCCATTTTCATCCAGATCACACGGGAGAAATGGTGCCGTTCATTTTCGCTACCAAATACCCGGACAGCAGCCGGCGGAAAACACCCCTTACCCTCGCCGGTGGAACCGGATTTTACAATTTTATCAATGAGTTGAAATTGGTTTATGGGGATTGGATGTCGCTCCCGGAAGGCATGCTACACTTTCTTGAATTCGACAAAACAGGGCCGGACAAACGGTCTTTTGACTCTTTTTGGGTGGAAACAATGCCCATGAACCATCGGGAAGAGAGCATCGGATACCGAATCACGGATTCTGACGGCAAGTCAATTGTCTATTCAGGCGACACTGACAGCACCGAAAATTTGGTTTCCCTGGCTCGCGGAGCCGATCTTCTCATCTGTGAATCGGCCATGCCGGATGCGTTGAAAGTCCCGGGGCACCTGACGCCCTCACTGGCCGGAGACATGGCAGCCCGTGCCCATGTAAAAAAACTGATACTAACGCATTTGTATCCGGAATGTGACCATGTCGATTTGGTGGCCCAATGCCGCAAGACATACCAGGGCCCCCTGCTGATTGCAGAGGATTTAATGAGGATAGCGGTTTGAAATATTATCCCGTTTTCCTGGACATCAACGGGCGTAACTGTCTGGTGGTCGGCGGTGGCGATGTCGGCACTCGAAAAGTGGAAAAGCTGCTCGAATGCGGTGCGGCCGTCACTGTCGTGAGCATCAATGCCACCGAAAGGTTGCAACAGCTATCCAAAGATCAGCGTATCACCCTTTTCACTCGTAGTTATAGAACGTCCGATCTGGATGGCAGATTCCTCATCATTGGCGCCACCAACGATGAGGCCTTGAATCAACGGCTGGGTGTGGATGCCGATAAACGTAACCTGTTGTGTAACATTGCCGACAGGCCGGCCGCCTGTAATTTTATCCTCCCGGCCATCGTACAGCGAGGCGATCTGGTAATGGCGATCTCTACATCTGGAAAAAGCCCGGCCTTTGCAAAAAAATTGCGTAAAGATCTTGAACTGCAATTTGGTGAGGCTTATGCCGTTTTTCTGGCGTTAATGGGGGCCATTCGATGCCGCCTTCTCATGGAAAAACATGCACCGGAGCAGCACAAACCGCTTTTTCATAAAATAATTCATAGCGACATTATAGCGTGGATCGAACACCGTCAATTCGAAAAAATCGACCGTTTGCTTGTCGATGTGCTGGGTCCTGGCTATGTCTTTGATGAATTATTGAAGCCCGATTGCCAGCCTGAGCCAAAAACAAAGGGTGTGACATGAACCAACTGACCCATGCGATTGCCTTGATCTATTTTTTGAGCGCCATCGGATATGTCACATATCTTGTTCGCCAGCAGGCCTACTGGAATCAGGCCGGTTACTACCTCTTGATTGCCGGTTGCCTGCTGCACACATTCGTCATCGGATTTGGCACCCTTCTAGCCGGTCATCTTCCGGTTCACAATCTGCAGGAAACCTTGTCCATGGTTGCCTGGGCCATGGCCGCCCTCTTTATTCTATTCCAGATCCGTTATCATCTCAAAGTATTGGGTGCCTTTGCATCTCCCCTGGCTGCCGTTGTCATGTTCATCAGCACCCAGCTACCAACAACCGTCTTTGAGGCACCGGCGGTTTTTAACAGTATTTGGCTTTATTTTCATATTGTTACGATTTTTTTGGGTGATGCTGCCTTTGCCCTTGCGTTTGGTGTCGGACTTTTTTACCTGGTTCAAGAACAAGCCATCAAGACCAAAACACAGGGCTTTTTTTATCGGCGTTTGCCCTCGCTCGAATTTATCGATACCACCGGATATGCCTGCATCGTGGTGGGTTTTACCTTGCTGACCATCGGTCTCATCACCGGATTTGCCTATGCAAAAACGGTCTGGGGACATTTCTGGAGTGGGGATCCCAAGGAAATCTGGTCCGGAATCGCCTGGCTGTTGTATGCAGCACTGCTGCATGGCCGTATCAGTTTGGGCTGGCGCGGCAGAAAAGCAGCCTTTATGGCAATTATCGGCTTTGCCGTACTCATGTTCACTTTCTTTGGGGTTAATTTTTTTCTGAAGGGACACCACGGTGACTTCACCCGATGGTAAGCTGCTCGACGGTAATGGTTTGATATAACATCATGGCAGACATCGTATTAATAGGACTGAATCACACCACAGCACCGCTTGAAATTAGGGAGTGCATCGCGTTTACACCCGAGGATACCCTTGTCGCCCTGGATCGATTGAAACAGGAGCCGGCCATTGACGAAGTGCTGATCTATTCGACTTGCAATCGGGTTGAAATCCTGCTGGTTACCGACAACAGCCCCGTTGCAGTAGATGTTACAAAGAAATTCATTTCATCCATACACCAGATTCCCTTGGAACAGTTCGAAAACCTTCTCTATCATTGGGAAAACGATGATGCTGTCAGGCATGTTTTTCGTGTGGCCGCCAGTCTGGACTCTATGATCGTTGGAGAGCCTCAAATACTGGGACAGATTAAATCAGCTTATCAAATTGCCACCCAGAAAAAAACATCCGCTCTGATTCTGAACCGATTGCTGCACCGTGCTTTTTTTGTAGCTAAAAAAGTACGCACCGAAACCGGTATTGGAGACCGGGCCGTCTCGATCAGTTATGCCGCCGTTGAACTGAGCAAGAAAATATTTGACTCTTTGGAAAAAAAGAAAGTGTTGATGATCGGTGCCGGAGAAATGGCTGAAATAGCGATCGAACATTTGATCCGCCAAAAGGTCGGGAATCTCTATGTTGCCAACCGGACGTTTGAACGGGGTGTTTCATTGGCAGAAAAATTCAAGGGACAAGCCGTCCGCTTCGAGGAAATACCACACTGGCTTGAGCGGGTGGATATCATTATCAGTTCAACCGGATCTCTCGAACTGGTTATCCGTCGTGAGCAGGTTAAAATTGCCATGCGTGCTCGACGCAATCGGCCATTGTTTTTTATCGATATTGCTGTTCCGCGGGATGTCGACCCGGAAATTAACCGCTTGGACAATGCCTATGTCTATGATGTCGATGATCTTCAGAGCACCATCCAAGAAAATCTCGAAGATCGAAAAAGAGAGGCCTTGAAAGGAGAACGAATCGTTGATGAAGCGGTTATTCGTTTTCGGGACTGGTACGACAACCTGGATGTCGTGCCAACCATTGTCGGTCTTAGAAACAAACTGCGCGGAATTATCGAAAAAGAGGTCGATCGAACCTTTCCGAACCTCAAACAGACCTCCTTGGAAGATCAAGAGGCATTGCAGAAAATGACAGATACCATGGTCAACAAGATGATGCACGATCCCACCCGTCTTTTGAAAATGGAGGGGCACCACATCAACAAGCCTGTCTATCTGGATTTGGTGAGGAGGCTTTTCAACCTGGACAAGTAAATACATCGAACGAATTCAAAAAGGATAAGTCACTTGAAGAAAATGGCATTTCTGTTTCCCGGCCAAGGGTCCCAAAGCATTGGCATGGGCCACGAGTTTCACCAGGAGTTCGATATTGTTCGAGACGTTTTCTGCATGGCGGAGGAACTCGTAAAAATCAACTTGTCAAAACTTTGTTTCAAGGGACCTATGGAGGACTTGACCGCCACCATCCATCTGCAACCTGCCTTGACCGCGATCAATCTGTCCACACTGACGGTCCTGCAAAAGGAAGGTCTTCGGGCCGATATCACAGCGGGTCACAGTCTGGGTGAATACAGCGCCCTATGCGCAGCCGCCGTTCTTTCCAAAGAAGACACCTTTCGATCCGTCATGAAAAGAGGCCAGTTGATGCACCGGGAGGCCACCCGGGAAAAAGGTGCCATGGCAGCGATCGTCGGTCTACCCATCGAGACCGTTGACGCCATCGTCAGCAAGGCTGAATCGGACGGCATCGTCTCCGTAGCGAACCACAACGCCAAGGAACAGGTCGTTATCACGGGAACACCGGCAGCCGTCCAAAAAGCTTCAGCCCTGGCCGCCAACCAAAACGGCCGCTCCATTCCTTTAAAGGTGAGCGGGGCCTGGCACAGCGCCCTGATTCAAGGCGCTGAAGCTGATTTTAGTTCTTTTTTGGAACGCATTCCGTTCAACACGCCCAAAATACCGGTCCTGCATAATGTTACAGCCGACACAACCAACGACCCTGGTGACATTCGATCGCTGATGGTGACACAGCTGTGCCATCCGGTCAAATGGTATGACATTATGTGCAAATTGATGAAAGAAGAAATAGAAATATTTGTGGAGGTGGGCCCCGGAAACGTTCTTGCCGGCCTGTTGAAAAAAACGATCCCGGCAGACTATCCGCATCAGATATTCGGGGTTAACAATATGAAAACGCTGGAAACGTTCTTTATGGCCGTTCTCTAAAGGTCATCCGGTTCTACCCAAACGATGTGGTCTTTGTTGATGAAACGCGTCTTTCCCGACGTATCGATAGATGTGACTTCCACCATGACAATAAATGTCCGGTCGCCTTTGGTAAAAATATCTGAAACCCGCTGATCCGGTGAAATGTTCACTTTTCCATTAAACGTCGAGCCATCGATGGTTCTGACGGTGATGGATTTGTATTTTGTACTATAGTTTTCTTCGTTCGCATTCATGTTTCCCCTCCATATCAATCCGGTCAACCGACAACATCGTGGAATAGTCTCACTCTTTATACGATATTCAGCCGGTGCTGACAATACCTAATTATCACCTAAACTTGTGTGCGGACGGGCATGAAAATTTATGAGAAACCGGAAAGGTCAATCCCGCAAGTGGAAAACAACAATAAGAAGGTCCTGCAAGCCTTGAATCAATATTAAGGCTTTACAATCCTTTTTGATAATGCTATTTAAATCTTTTAAGTAAATTTTGTTCCATGCGTCTGGGGTGTTAAGATGAAAAAGAAAGACATTGAATATTTCAAAAAACAATTGACACAAAAACTTGAGGATCTTCTCAGCCAGGCTGGCGATACCGTTTCCGGTATGACAGCACCCAAAGAAAATTTCCCGGATCCAACGGATCGTGCGGCTCTCGAATCAGACCGGAATTTCATGCTTAGAATTCGAGACCGGGAAAGCAAACTCATCGATAAAATCAAAAAGGCACTCCTGCGTATTGAAAACAACACCTTTGGTATCTGCGAATCCTGTGGGGAAGATATCTCGATAGAGCGCCTGAAGGCCAGAATGGTAACGACCCAATGTATCGAGTGTAAAACAAAAGAGGAAACATTCGAAAAAGCCCTTGGATTATAATAACAACCTCAGCATCGACCTGCATATTCACTCCACCGCCTCAGACGGCACCCTGACACCCTCAGAAATTATCACAATGGCACATGAACTCGGTTTAGGTGCCATTTCCATTACAGATCATGACACACTGGCCGGTTCAAAGGAAGCGTGTCGCCTCGCCATACCCGCAACCATTGAGCTGGTCAGTGGCGTCGAAATCAGCGCGGCACCCACGGCAGCATTCGATTCTGCCAACAGTTATCATATCTTAGGCTATTTTATCGACATCGAAAATAGCGCCCTGAACCAGACACTCGAAGAACTTCAACAAATCCGCCGAATGAGAAACAACAAGATCCTCGGGCGTCTGCAGGGCATGGGCATCGAGATTACCTTGCAAGATATTCCAAAAGGTATGGATGATGGTGAAATCGGTAGACCCCATATTGCAGCGGCCCTGCTTGAGAAAAATATCGTCCACTCCATTCAAGAAGCCTTCGATTTGTACCTCGGCCAGGGAAAACCGGCCTATGTGGACAAGCAACGGCTCAGTTGCCGGAAGGCCATCCAAATCATATTAAAGGCCGGCGGCATTCCGGTTCTGGCACACCCCGGCCTGCTAAATATCGACCAGGAAAGGGATCTGGAAGATGCAATTGTCTCTCTCAAGGAGACGGGATTGAAAGGTCTCGAGATTTATTATCCGGAACACACACAACAGCAGATACAACGGTTACTCGGAATCGCCGCATCCCACGACTTACTTGTAACCGGCGGAACCGATTTTCACGGGGCCATAAAGCCGGAATTGAAAATGGGCACCGGATATGGTGCCATGCACGTTCCCTATTCTTTATTTGAAAACTTGCGGCTAAGCGCCCACGCACCTGACAATCTCTCAAGACTGGAAAAACCGCTCGGATATACGTTCCAGGATCCCCGGATCCTGTCAGAGGCGCTACGCCACAGCTCCTACGTGAACGAGCAGGGCAACCCGGAAATGCGAGACAACGAACGATTTGAGTTTCTCGGAGACGCCGTATTGAATCTCGCCGTTGGACACATTTTAATGGAGCGTTATCCGGATCTGAAGGAAGGAGATCTGACCAGAATTCGTTCCAACATGGTCAATGAAAGCCAGCTGGCCTCCATAGCCCGCTCCCTTGACATCGGCAGCCACATTCTCTTGGGTAAGGGTGAATTTCTCACCGGCGGGCACCGTAAAAATTCGATTCTTGCCGATACCATGGAGGCGCTCATTGCCGCCATCTACCTGGATGGAAGCTTTGGCGTTGCCCGTGCCATGATCGAAGAGCACTTATCTGACCTTTTTGATGCCGTCGGCACAGGGGTACAATATCAAGACTATAAAAGCGAGCTTCAGGAAAGGGTTCAGTTTCTGGGCAAACCAGCGCCGGAGTACCGGATAATCGACGAAAAAGGACCAGACCATGACAAGACCTTCAGTGTCCAGACCATGGTGGGCGAAATTCAGGCAATCGGTAAGGGAAAAAGCAAGAAAGCTGCCGAGCAGGATGCCGCACGAAAGGCCTTGATAGACCTGAAGCCCTGACAAGAAAGCCCCTTATCAATAACGCTAAAAAGAGCGACGACATGGATCCGTATCAAAAAAAGGGCTCCCGTCCGTTCATTGTGCCTGTTTTTCTTCCCCATGCCGGATGCCCTCACCGGTGTGTCTTCTGCAATCAGGTTCTCATTGCGGACCACACGGATCAACTACCCTCCCGAAAAGAGCTTGCAGCGGATATCAAGCGTTTCCTTTCGTATCAACGGCCACACCACGAGGCGGCCCAGATATCGTTTTACGGCGGGACCTTCCTCGGCATCGGGAAAGAGAAAATTCTCGAGTATCTCGGTGTTGCAACGCGTTTTGTCTCTCAAGGCCAGGCCGAAAGCATCCGGTTTTCAACCCGTCCGGATACCATCACCCCAGGGATGCTGGATCTGATTGAACACTTTCCTGTCAGAACCATTGAGCTGGGCGTTCAGTCTATGGATGATGCGGTGCTGAGGCTTTCTCAGCGAGGGCATTCTGCTCTTGCCACCCGCAGGGCTGTCGGTCTCTTAAAAGGACGCGGCTATGCCATCGGTCTCCAGATGATGGTGGGATTGCCAGGCCAGGATTCGTCCTCGGCCATGACGACGGCCCTTGACATCGCCCGCCTTCATCCGGATTTTGTTCGTATCTATCCAACACTTGTGTTGAAAAAGAGTCGCCTCGAGGCGTGGTATCGGGAGGGCGTCTATAAGCCCCTTTCCATAGATGCGGCTGTCGCCCAGGTAAAAAAACTCTATGGCCTATTGCGGGGTAAAAAAATACCGGTTATTCGCATGGGCCTGCAGGCTTCAGAAAGCCTCGATTTCAAAGGAACCGTTATTGCCGGGCCTTATCATCCTGCCTTTGGCCATCTGGTCCACGCGGAAATTTTTTTCGACAAGGCGGCCGCAGAACTCGCCCTGGAAACGACACGTCTACACAAGACATCGTTTTTTGTTCATCCAAACAGCATCCCAAAAATGAGAGGTTTGAAAAACACCAACATCAAACGCTTGAAGACAATTTTTCAAATAGATTCAATTAGAATTGGTAGCGGATGCCTCTATTTCAGAAGAAACACTCCGTGTTGAGGTAGGAGAAAAATAATTAAGCGCCTCGAGAATGACTGCCACTATCGATATTGCCAAATGGCATCGACCTGGTCTAAAAAAACCTACTCGTCTTCGGGGAGCCGGACCACCAGCACAGGTTTCTTTGATCGTCGCACCACCCGTCTGGCTGTGCTACCCATCACGGCGTCCGTGAGGGTGCCCCGGCCATGAGTTCCCATGACAATGAGGTCGCAATGGTTTTCATCCGCCGTCTCTAAAATGACCTCCACAGGGTTTCCTCGTTTGACGATGACCTCGTCAGACGGAATGGCATGCTCACCTAAATCCGCTTTGGCCTTAGCGCTGAATTCATCCAAAACTCCGCTGATCAGGGTATGATCCCGGCGCTTGCCGATAAGGGCGTTTTTGGCTTCCTGCAAATTATTTTCTTTGATGGATTCCCATTGGGCTTCACCGATGTATCCACCGATGAGGCTTTTATCTATGACATCTGGCACTTCCGACAGAACATGCAGCAGAATCAGGTTGGCCTTGTATACATTCGCCAGACTGACGGCATAGGCAAAGGCATAGCGTGCATTTTCAGAAAGATCGGTCGAATATAGGATATTTTTAATACTGACTTTTATTGGCTCCATAAGGCCCTCCGATGTGACCTGTTGTTATCGATAACGCGTCCATAGCTTAGTGCGCAACGGCCGCTGCTGATGCTTTCTTTCTCCTGCGTCGCTCATCAATCGGCAGGGTCAAATCGGGATTTTTTCGAATCCGTATTTTCTGCATGAAATAGACGATCACCCACAAACCAACCCCTGTTATATCGATAAGAAAAATCGGCATATCCATACCGGTGACCCATAAAACGATGCGCGGAAAAAACAGTAACAGTGTGGCTACGGCCGAGACAATCCACTCAGGAAGGTTTGTCGGGCAAAGAAAATATCCCATGGTGAGGCTGCCAAATGCGATGGTTCCCAGCACAATGGTAACCCATGTAGACACCACCTGAAACCAAGGGATGAAGTGCTCCGGGCCTCCCATCAGAAATCCGGGTGAAAACGCGAACAGAAAAGGCCCCAGATACAGCATTTTGGCAAATTTGAAGGCCGTCCACCCGGTCTTCCAGGGATCCGAGCCGGCAATGGCGGCCCCGGCATAAGCCGCGACGCAAACGGGTGGCGTGATATTCGAATCCTGACTGAACCAGTAGACGATCATGTGGGACGCCAGTAGCGCCCAGCCGACCTTCCCCATGAGTTCGAGACGCCTTGGATCATCGGCCAGAAGGCTCCCGAGGGGTAGCTGCAGCTCCTGGAAAGAGACGCCGAAGGTGGTGAGGGATATCATATTGGACACCGCACCTACGGCCAGAACCGCTGTAATCAAGTAGGCTGCGGTTACCGGCACACCCATACCCAGAACCAGGCTCGCCAGACCGACCAGCAGAATCGCCAGGGGCAAGGATCCAAATGACAGCTCGATGATAATCTGGGAAAATTTCAGCCCGATGCCCGTCAACTGAATGGTCCCCACAATAATACCGATGACGCCCACGGTGGCGCCGATAATAAGCGTTTGTCGTGCCCCGTCGTTCATGGCTTTCAGAATCTCTTTAATACCCATGCGTTTGTCCGGCGTCAACCAGCTGATGCCGACGCACGAAAGAATCGCCCAGAAGGCCGCATACCCGGGTGAAAAGCCGATCAGCATCATGATAACGATGATCACGAGCGGCAGGGACATGAACCATTGCTGCTTGAGAATCTGCCATGCCGTCGGCGCATCGTCGTCCCTAATGCCCACAAGACCGTAGCGCTTGGCCTCGTAGTGGATCATCACAAAAACGGAAAGAAAGTAGATTACGGCCGGGAAAATAGCGATCAGCATGATCTTGACATAGGGGATCTCGGTCATTTCGGCCATGAGAAAGCCACCGGCACCCATGATTGGCGGCATGAACATGCCGCCGATGGATGCGGAGGGTTCGATGGCGCCGGCCACATGGGGCCTGAACCCGGCCTTTTTCATCAAAGGGATCGTGAAAGCGCCGGTCGAGACGGTGTTGGCAATGGCCGATCCGGAAACAGAACCAAAAAAACCCGAAGCGATGACGGCCACTTTTGCTGGCCCACCCACGGATCGTCCGGCCAGGGCCATGGGCAGATCGATAAAAAAGCGACTGGCGCCGGAAGCTTTGAGAAACGCGCCAAAAAAGATAAACAAAATGACATAGGTCACCAGTACGGTAGCCATGATCCCGAAAACCCCCTCCTGTTTGAAATAGATGTGGTTCAAGGATCGGTCAAACGCGAAACCGGTATGCGCAAAGGACTTGAGAATGGGCACATAGTGAAGCAGGTTCCCCCAAAAAGCATAGATCAGAAACCCCAGTCCCACGAGAGTCATGGACCAACCCAGGACCCGTCGCGCGACTTCGATGGAAACAAGAATGCCCACAAAGCTGACGATCGTATCCAGGCGTGTCTCGGACCCCATCCGGTAGTTGATGGCTTCGTATTCGACGATATAATACCCCACCACCAAGATAGCCACGACGGCAAGCGCCATGTCCATCAAGGATGGCCGGTTGACAGGCGAACTTGACGACAGGGGATACATCAGGAAAATCATGACATAGGTGATCAGCACATAAAAACCTAAAAAATACTGGGTGTCGACCGGTACGGCAGCGCAGTACATATAAAAAAGGACCATAAAGATACCCATTCCAGAAGTTAAATAATTCCAGAATCCTTCGAGAGTTCGTCCGGCTTTGGCATCTTTTGTAACGATCTTTTCAAGCTTTTCTTTTTCTGCGATCTCCGCAATATCGGGCTCCGTCATGATCGTTCTCCTTTATGAAAAAACCGTGGCTTGGTTTGCATGCGTCGTTCAATCCACGTGAAAAGAAGCGTATGTGTGCAAGGGAAGGGCCGAACGGCCCTTCCCTTGCAAGCAGCATTGTACGAAATAAAAAGCGTTAGGGCATCAGATTGGCGGGAATGGTCTTGCCCTGTTCTTTCCAGAATTTCACTGCACCGGGGTGTAGCGGCACGGAAGACCCTAAGAAATTATTTTCCAGGGTCATTTCTTTGAAGGTTTTTTTGGCCATGACCATGGTTTCCATACCTTCTTTGGACCAGAGTGTCTTCATGACAGCGTAGACCAGATCTTCCGGTTGATCTTTATGGGTACTTAGAATGGTAGAATCCTGAAAGGACTTGCACTCCGGCATGCCTTTTCCGTAAGTGCCTGCAGGGATAACGACGGGCGAGTACGCATAGGCATCATAGAATCCACTCTTTTCAGCGTCTACCCCTACATCGATAAGACGAATCTTGACCTGCACGCTGGCCTCGATAACCGAGCTGTTGGGATAGCCCACCAGAACCCAGAAGGCATCGATTTTGCCGTCTTTGAAGGCACTGGCCGCTGCTGAATAGCCCATAAATTGGGGTTTGAAATTATCCCAGACACCGATGTGACGGAAAAATCGTTCGGCGCTGGCGGCGGCGCCGGAGCCAGCGTTACCGACCGCAACCCGCTTCCCTTTCAAATCGTAGCCGGTCTTGATGTCGCTGTCTGCCTCTACGATCAACTGAGCCGGCGCCCCATACAGGTAGCCCATGGATCTCAGATTGTTGTAGGCAACCTTATCCTGGGGCAGCTTTCCAGTGTAACCCAGTCCACTGTCCACGGCATAACATAGGCCGAAATCGGATTCGCCGTTGGAAACGCGTTTGACGTTCTCCACCGAGCCGCCCGAGCCGACGGAACTTGCCTGAATATTGGGGTTCACTTTCGGGACGTATACAGCCATTCCGTTGGAGAAGGTGTTGAATGTTCCGCCTGTGGGCCCCCCCCCGATTTTGACACTGTACTGTTGTGCCATCAACGGGGTTAGCGTTAGGGCGAAAACCGCTATCGTCAACATAGAGAGTAATAGAAATTTTTTCATGTGAAATTTTCCTTTCTTCGGTTTGATGGGTTGTTTAAGGATCGTTAACTTACTTGGATTTGGAAAAATACGCGGGAGAGATGGATCGTTCGTGCTCCGGAATAAAAAAACAGCGACCGCGCAACGCTCCTTGGTAAGCGGGGGTGACTTGTCATTATTTTAGTCAAGTTCTAATTTTCCGCGTACAGATGAGTTTAGATCCAATAGATGGGATTGTCAAGGAGAACCAATATTTCGCGATCATCTGCGAAACAAGTGTTTCGCAACAGGAATCGGTCCTGTTTTGAAGAATCCAATCTCTGAGTTCCCTTCTTATGTCATACAAGGCTGTAACGGAACCGTCAATTAGACTATTTCTGATTTTATTGTCGGATTTTTTCTTACAAATAAACGGGTCATGTTTCTATCAATTTGTTTTGAATGGCAAATCGGGACAATTCAGCGTTGTTTCTAAGGTTCAGCTTTTTCAATAAGCGAAGTCGATAGGTGTCGACTGTTTTGATACTGATGTTGTAATTGTCTGCGATCTCACGATTGGTGTGCCCCAGCGCCAAACGTCTGAGCACCTGAAGCTCCCTTGTTGACAGGAGGTCGAGGGGTGACTGGCCCGAGGTTCCTTTGGCCACCCGCAAGGCCAGGGCTTCGGCGGCCTCTTCGGAGATATACAAAGAACCTGCATACACCTTCCGAATCGCTTTGACGAGCTGCTCCGGGGCCGACTTCTTGGTGATGTATCCCCTGGCGCCGGCCTCGATGGCGCGAACAACATATTGTTGCTCTTCATGCATGGTCAGTATCAGGATGGGAAGGTCCGGATATTCCGGCTGCAGTTGCTGGAGTACTTCCAGCCCGTCGATTTCGGGCATGGAGATATCGATCACGGCCACATCCGGCCGACGCTTACGGATCTGGCGAATGGCTTCTTTTCCATCGGACGCTTCCGCAACGACTTCCATATCGTCGCTCTCTTCAACAATCCGGCGCAGCCCTTCGCGAACAATGCTATGATCATCTGCCAGCAGTACTTTTATCATGGCATTACCTCAAGATATTTAGATCTTACGCTATATTGTTTGCTAAGCGCCGGGGTTTCCGCCCTGATGATGTTCTGTCATCGGCACCCTGAATACCACGGTTGTCCCCTGCTCCGGCACAGCAACAACTTCCAGTTGTCCTCCCACCAACACCGCCCTTTCACGCATGAAAGCCACGCCCAGTCCCTCCGCATCCTGAAGTCCTTTTTGATCGAAGCCGCTGCCATCGTCTGCCACCTGCAGCGTCAGTTCTTCATTCTTCACGTGAAGGGTAACAAACACATGTTTTGCTGCGGCATGCCGCGCAACGTTTGTCAGCGCTTCCTGGGTTATACGGTAGGCGGTAATGGCAATGTTCTCATTGATCTTTGGCATCGTTGAATGTTCAAAAACACAGGAAACATCCGTCCGGCGCTCAAAATCCGTCGCGTACCACTCCAAGGCATCCACAAGCCCCAGATGGTCCAAAACACCCGGTCGCAACCTGATGGCCATCAAGCGGACCTCTTCGATGGTCTTGTCGATCAACTGGCACATGGCCTGGGCCCGTTTCGTCACAGGGGCGTCCGTTTCTTTCATCTTTTCCTGAAACCAGACCGCATCCATCCGCAATGCCGTCAACACCTGGCCCAGTTCATCATGCAGCTCGCGTGCGATATAGGCTCGCTCCTTCTCCTGGTTTGCCATAATGCTGCCGGACAATCGTCGGAGTTGATCCTGGGCCTTTTTAACTTCCATGATATCCGTGGAAATCGCTCCCACACCGCTGGTGATCCCGTGTTCATCGTAAACAGGAAATTTTACCGAAAGATAGGTGTGAAGGCCATCATCGTGGGGCAGATATTCTTCCACCTGGAACGAGCGTCCTTCGGAAAGCACCAGCTGGTCATGCTGCTGAATTATTTCGGCGACGCCTGCAGGCAGAATCTCGAAATCGGACCTGCCGCGAACGTGTTCATTGGTCATGTGCAGAATGGTTTCAAAGCGCGTGTTGATCAGACGATAGCGTCCTTGCTCGTCTTTGATGGAAACCACGTCCGGTGTATATTTTAATATGCTGCTGATCTCAGCCGTCCGTTCCCGTACCTCGGCCTCCAGCACCTTTGAATAGCGGCTCAACTCCTCTTTGGCCTGCTTCAGGGCCTCCTCCGCCCGTTTCCTTTCGGTGACGTCGATGGAAACGGCCAACGACCTTAAAGGTTTGCCGTTCTCTTTGATATCGCTGATCGCAGAGAGCAGGATGTCGATCGTCTGCCCGTTTTTTTTTACGAACTGGTAGGGCACATCTTTGCAGAACCCGGTCTTGAAAAAAAGTGGGAAGACATTCTCCTCTGCGTGTTTGCGTGATGCTTCGGTAAAAAAGTCTGTCAAGCGCTTTCCCACGACTTCTTTCTTTTCATATCCCATCACTTCCGCCCAGTAATCGCTGACACTCACCAGGTTACCATCCTTATCGATGGAGTGCAGCATTGCCGGGGTCTGGTGGTATAGACTCCGATACCGTTCTTCACTTTTTCTGAGGGCATTTTCTGCTGATTTTCTTTGTAATATCTCACCGGAAGCTTTTCTGTAGAGGATAAACACCGACATCCCGATAAGGAGGCACAGCAAAAGTACAATGGGCCCAATACTCTTTGTCAGGTGATCAGAGACAATCCTCGAAATGGCATTCCGGTTTCGAAAATGAATAAATTTCCAACCCGGATAGTTTTCGATCTCACCACGATGGACCCGGTATTGATTTCCCTGCCTGTCCTCTGCCTCTGAATTCGCAAGAAAGGTCAGACCGTTCCAGAGCCAGGGCCCCAGACCGAATTGTCTCGATTGTAAAATGCGATTCTCGTCAACCGTAGAAAGTTCCCGGGTGGTTCGAAACAGCCAGTCTTTGCGGCTTGAAATAAAAATAACGCCCAAGGGGTCTGTCACCAAAACGATTTCGTCTTCTGAAAAACTAATTTTTTTCTCGATTTCATCGATAGAGCCCTTGATAACCACCAGACCTACAGGCGTATCTTTACCTTCTTCAATAACAGGAAAACTAAAATAGACACCTCTCTTGTTGGAGGTTGTCCCCAGTGCAAGATACGTGGCAGGGGTATTATGAATCGCCTGCTGAAAGTAGGGTCGAAATGCAAAATTTTGGCCGACAAAGCTGTCGGGTGCGTTGCGGTTGGAAGATGCCACCGTGACACCTTCGTGGTTCATGAGATAGCAGACATCTGTTTCCAGAGACGCCGCAAACAGATCCAGCACCTCATTGGCATTACGCTGGGCGGTGTCATCCGGGCGCACGAGCATTTCGAGCATCTCGACCATACCGGCCAGCACTCTGACCGCCTTGATATTTTCCGAAAGATAAGCTGAAAGGTTATTCTTAATCAGGGCGATGCGGGTTATGCTCTGACGCTCGGCTTCATTGAAGGCCGCTTCTTTTAAAGAACTATAGTAGAAATAGCCGCCTGTGGAAGCCGATAAAAAAGCCAGCAAGGAAAGAACCAGAATGATAAGTCGTAATCTCATGTTACCTTTGGACGTGATGGGTTGTGACCCGGTTACATGTCCAGTTTGAAAAAATCCTCCGCCTCTGTCACGGCATCCGGCTTTTTGGTGTGATCCGTGGGCACCGTGCCTTCCTTGAAACACTCGAAGATGGTCTTCTTCGACTCCGGAATCGGCAGTAGTCCGGTCTCTGCATCGATCTTGGCGAAGACAACGCCTTCTGGCACCTGAAAAACCTTGATGGGCTGGCCTTTCAGGATCTCGCTCATGAAACCGAGCCAGATGGGACTTGCGGTAAGGGCGCCTTGTTCACCTTCTCCCAGGGACTTCTCTTCGTCGAACCCCACCCAGACCCCGGTGATATAACGTGGCGTATACCCAACAAACCAGGCATCGTACAGGTTGTTTGACGTTCCTGTCTTGCCGGCTACCGGTCGCTTCAATGCCTTGACCCGGCGTCCAGTTCCACTTTTAACTGCCCCTTCCAGGAGATTGGTTATCAAATAGGCGGTATTTTTCTCTAAGACCTTTTCTCTGACCGTACCAGCCTCTTCGAGAATATTTCCATCGCGATCAACGATTTTTTGAATAAATACCGGTTGAACCAGATATCCCTGGTTGGCAAAGACAGAATAGGCGTTCACCATCTCAAGCAGCGAAACACCGGAAGATCCCAGGGCAATGGAAAGATCATTGCTTAAATCGGACGTGATGCCGAGTCTCCTGGCATAGGAAATACAATAGGGAACACCGATATCCTGCAATATTTTAATGGTGACGACATTTCTTGATTCTTCAAGCGCCTCGCGGAGAAGTGTCGGACCATAAAATTTCTGACCATAATTCCTGGGCTTCCATTTGAAGTCCATCTGATCGTTCTGAAAAACGATGGGAGAATCGATGATGACAGATGCCGGTGTATACCCTTTATCCAGGGCGGCCGCATATATGACTGGCTTAAACGCCGATCCGGGCTGTCGCCGGGACTGTACCGCCCGGTTGAACTGACTTTCCAGAAAATCCCTGCCACCCACCATGACCTTGACGTTGCCCGTCTCAGCTTCAATGCACAGCAACGCAGCCTGCGCATCCGGTGTCTGTTCCAAAAAAAGACGCCATAGGTTGGTATCTGAATCCAGCTCCCCGAGGCTTACCGAAATGACATCCCCCACACGAAAAACCTCACTTGGCTTCTGGACCTTGGCACGGAAAAAGGCCAAATCAGGGTCTGGTTTGCGTGCCCAACGGATGTCCTCCAACAGGATAATGCCCTGCTCTTTACCCATCCGCACCCATGCCTTGCCCTGGTCGTTGTCGACCTTGATGATGACGCCTTGGGTCAGTAGCCCCTGTGCCAAAGGCGTTTCTGTGAGCATTTCTTCAATCGAATTGGAAAACGCTTCGAATTCCTCCGCTGGGATCCGTTTGATGGGTCCGCGATACCCCTGCCGGCGATCCAGCTCACGAAGTCCGTTTTCAATCTCGGTGCGGGCTGTTTTTTGCATTTCGATGTTGACCGCCGTGTAGACCTTCAAGCCCTCATTCAATAAGGTGTTCGTTCCATACTGCGCTTCAATATAGCGCCTTATATGCTCGGTATATACGGGAACTTTCTCTATATACCAGTTTCGTCTTGGCTTGATATCCAGTTCCGTATTGATAGCCTCTGTGGCCTGGATATTTGAGATGTAGCCCTCGCTGACCATTCGATTTAACACATAAATTTGTCGTTGCTTGGCTCGCTCCGGATACCAGAACGGCGAATAGCGGCTCGGGGCCTGGGGCAGGCCGGCCAGTATGGCACATTCAGCCAGGTTCAACTCCCTGGTGGATTTTCCAAAATAATTTTCCGCCGCGGCTTGGACGCCATGGGCGCCGTGTCCCAGATAAATCTGATTTAAATAGAGGTACAGAATATCCGCTTTAGAAAAGGTTTTATCAATACGGTAGGCAAGGATTGCTTCCTTGATCTTACGTTTGTAGCTTCTTTCGGGCGTGAGAAAAAACGATTTGGTGACCTGCTGGGTAATGGTACTGCCCCCCTGCACGATGGTTCCCGCTTCAAGATTCTTGAAAAACGCCCGAACGATACTGACGAAATCGATGCCCTTGTGTTTAAAAAACCTGGCATCTTCAGCCGCAATAAACGCTTCCCTTAAGGTCTGGGACATTTCGGACAAGGGTATAACGATTCTTCTTTCCGAATAAAATTCACCGATCTTGCGGTTATCGTCTGAAAAAACTTCTGTGATCGTCGGCGGTCGGTACTCTGACAGCGTGGAAATTTTGGGCAGGTCTCTACCCAGATACAGATAAAGACCGCCGACAGCCGCTGCCACTGCCACCATGGATCCAAACACCGCCACCAGCGCCCATCGAAATAGCTTTCCAATAAAACTTCTGTTCTTTTTTGGGTGACGGTTGTTGGATGATGATAAACGCTCTGTGTCTGTTGTCATCTTGCTCCACTTGAATATAATGAGACAAAAACATAATGTTTACAATAGGTACTCGTATTAGACAACACAAAAAACAATTTGACTTTATTTTTTGGTGTCGTTATTCAGGCAGCATGTACAAACTCGATTTTAATAAAATGGGTGGTTTGATACCTGCCATTGTCCAGGATGCCGATAGCGGAGATGTTCTCATGATGGCTTACATGAATCCAGAAGCCTGGGAAACCACGTTGTCCACACGCAAAGCCACTTTCTGGAGTCGCAGTCGACAAGCGCTTTGGGTGAAAGGCCTTACCTCCGGAAATATTCAGCACGTAAAAGAAATCTTCATCGACTGCGATAATGATACGGTCCTCTTAAAAGTGAAACAGGCCGGAGGGGCTGCGTGTCATACCGGTTATAAAAGCTGTTTTTTCAAGCGGGTCGACGGAGACGCCATCCAGATCGTCGGCAAACCCTTGTTTGACCCCAAGGAGGTATATCGTCTATGACGTCACCATTGAAACTGGGTATCCCCAAAGGAAGCCTTCAGAACGCAACCATTGCATTGTTCAAACGATCGGGATGGACCATTAATGTGAACGGTAGAAGCTATTTTCCCGAAATAGACGACGACAGCATCGAATGTGCCATCTGCCGGGCTCAGGAGATGTCGCGCTACGTTGAAAACGGAACCCTTGAAGCCGGACTCACCGGTAAAGACTGGATCGCAGAAAATACGTCCGATGTCCATGTGGTAACAGATCTCATCTATTCAAAAGTCAGTTCCCGCCCGGCAAGATGGGTACTGGCCGTCCCCTTTGACTCGGGTATTCATTCCCTTGAAGACTTGAAAGGAAAAAAAATCGCCACCGAATTGACTGGCTTTACCCAACGCTATTTCGCTGAAAAGGGAATCGATGTCGTCGTTGAATTTTCCTGGGGCGCAACCGAGGCAAAGGTGGTGTCCGGACTGGCGGATGCCGTTGTGGAAGTGACGGAAACAGGCAACACAATCAAAGCCCATGGATTAAGAATCATTCATGAGTTAATGCAAACCAATACACAGTTGATTGCCAATCACGAGGTCTGGAAAAACGATGTCAAAAGGAAAAAAATCGAGCAGATCGCGCTGCTGCTGAAAGGTGCCCTTCTCGGCGAAAAATTGGTCGGTCTGAAAATGAATGTGTCCGAAGCGTGCCTGAGAAAGATCATTGCGCTGCTGCCGAGCCTGAATGCACCAACCATCGCACCGTTGTACGAGACAAGCTGGTTCTCTTTAGAAACGGTCGTCAATATCGGTGTGGTGAGAGACTTGATCCCGGTGCTTCTGAAGGCAGGCGCCGAAGGCATCATTGAATACCCGTTAAATAAGGTTGTCTAAGCGGAATGTTGATCAACTCTGCACAATTCATTACCAGCGCTGTCAAACCATCTCAATACCCGGAACCCTCCTTTCCGGAAGTGGCCTTTGCAGGGCGTTCGAACGTCGGCAAATCATCGTTGCTGAATGTACTGGTCAACAGAAAAAACCTGGTTAAAACCAGCAAAACACCGGGTCGCACCCAACTGATAAATTTTTTCTTGGTCAACCAGTCACTTTCCCTGGTGGACCTGCCCGGGTATGGATATGCCAAGGTCCCTGCAGCCGTCAAACGCACGTGGGGTCCCATGATCGAAATTTACCTTTCCGAACGCAAATCGTTGACCAGTGTTGTTTTGATCATGGATATCAGGCGACTGCCCAGAGAACATGAATTCAACTTCATTGACTGGTTGACCGAGCAAGGCCTGCCCTGCATCCCTATCCTCACCAAGACCGATAAACTTTCCAAAACCCGCCAGATGAAGCAGCGGTTTTCGATTTCGAAACTTTTGGGTATCGATCCGGATCAGCTGATCCTTTTTTCTGCCAGGAACAGGTCCGGTGTCATGGAAGTCTGGCGTGCCATTGAACACTTTATAATAGATGCGAAACCAAGACCATGACCGAAACAGATACAATTGATTTCAAATCTGGTTTTGTGGCCATTATCGGTGCGCCCAATGTCGGAAAGTCGACCTTGCTCAACAAACTGTTGGGTCAAAAATTATCCATTACCTCAAAAAAACCCCAGACAACTCGAAACCGCATCCTTGGCATCGCGAATCGGTCGTCAGCGCAGTTTATTTTTATCGACACACCCGGTGTGCACCAATCAAAAAAACCGTTAAATCTGAGGATTGTGGAGGTGGCCCTGTCAACCCTCGGAGACGCCGACCTTGTCCTCATGCTCGTCGATGCATCCAAGCCCGATCCCATATCAGAGCGCTTGCTGCTTCAAGCGCTTAAAAATCAAACAAATCCAGCGGTTCTGGCCATCAACAAAACAGACCTAGTGAAAAAACCTGTGCTTCTGGAACAAATCGATGCCTGGCATAACGTTTATCCCTTCCAGGCAATCATCCCCATCTCCGCTAAAACAGAAGATCAGGTGGAGGCCCTGTTTTCTGCCATGGCGGCATCGATGCCGTCGGGCCCGCCACTCTTTCCTGAATCGATGTTGACCGACATGCCGGAACGCTTTCTTGCAGCGGAAATGATCCGCGAGAAAGCATTTCGACTGACTGGGCAGGAAATCCCCTATGCCGTTGCCGTTACCATTGATAGCTTCAAGGAAGAGAAAAACGGTCGATTGACGTCTATTGCGGCAACCATTCACGTTGAACGAGATTCGCAAAAAGGGGTTATCATCGGCAAAAAGGGCTCCAAGCTCAAACAAATCGGCGAAGCGGCCCGCAAAGAAATAGAACAGATGCTGGCAACCAGCGTATATTTAAAACTCTTTGTGCGGGTCCAGAAAAATTGGACCCGGGATACCAAGGCCCTAAGACGTTTCGGCTATTAAAAGCCGTCTTCACCTAGCACACTTTCCACTCGGCAATGCGCTTTTCCAAAAAAGCGTTGATGCCTTCCTTGGCGTCTTCGGTACTGCAAAGCCTTGCAAAGGCCTCATTCATGTAATCAAAGGCCTTGTAATAATCCAGATCGGCCGCTGAATAGAACGCTTTTTTAGCGATCTGTACAGCAATGGGACTCTTGTTGGCCAGGACCCTGGCCCACGCCCGCGTCTCGGTCTCAAGATCCTCCTTGGGGACGACCCTGTTGACCAGCCCCATCTCCATGGCCTTGTCGGCTTTGATCAACTCACCGAATAAAAGAAGTTCCAATGCCCGCTTCCGTCCTACAGATCGCGACACAGGCACCACCGGACCCACACAGTTAAGTCCGACGTTGATGGCGGTCAGGCCCAGGCGGGCATTTGCCGCCATAACGGCCAGGTCAGCTGCCGCCACAAGTCCGGCACCATTGGCTGCCGCCACACCCTGAACCTGTGCAATGACGGGTTTACTGATACGACTGATGGTTATCAGAGGGTTTTCCATGCGTTCGACCCAGTCACGATACGCCATGGGGCTCTTGTTAAAAAATTCGCTGACATCGATTCCAGCACAGAAGGCTTTTCCCTCACCTTTCAAAACAATGACCCTTACGGCATTCTGCTTGTCCAGATCAAGCAAGGCCTGGTTCAGGGCCTGTGCCATGGGCGAGTTGAAGGTATTCAGGTGTTCAGGTCGGTTAAGGGTTATCTCGCCGACAAAATCATCTCCGATGTTGACCATAAGATTCTGGTAATCCATTTATTTCTCCTTTCTATCTGCTGTGGTTTGCAGCCATCCAATGGCAAACAACCGCTGACCGGCAGGATGGCCCGATGCCGTCTTTTTAGGTTAAAATGTTTGACACATCGTTATTGCTGATTGACTATGTTGATGATAAACGGATATGTAAAACTGTTCATAGTGATAGCTATTTACCTATTTGAAGTGAACCCATTTACATATGAAACAGACGTCAGATGATACAGCAGCCTGATATTATGATGAAAAATAAATGCTTTTGTCTGGCATAAAACTTGCTTTTTTAAAGATTCATATTCGATACCAAAGACCTTACATTCTTTGAATCAGTATCGCATTTAGCCAATGAATACACTCAAAACCATACTGGCCCTATTATTTGTTTGCAGCATTCTTTGCGTTCCGGAAGCCATCAGCAGCCAGCAAAGTGCCGTCCTGCTAGGCAAGCTGAATACATCGATACCACCGGCAAAACTGCCGCTACCTTCCCAGATTGCCCGTCCTGTTGGACATCATAAAAGCCTCTCACAGATAGGAAGTTCGGTATCCATCTACCTGGGCACACCTCACCTACTCTACAGTGCGTTCATCGAAGCTGCAGCAACACGGCATCAGATCGATCCGGCGCTGGTCAAAGCCGTCATCATGGCGGAATCGCGGTATAACCACCGGGCTGTCTCAAAAAAAGGGGCTGGCGGTTTGATGCAACTGATGCCCGATACCGCCAAAGCGCTTGGTGTCCAAGACATCTTCAATCCCGAAGATAACATCGATGGAGGGGTTCGTTATCTCAAGAAGCTGCTCAATCGTTTCAAGGGGGATACCCGGCTTGCCCTGGCAGCCTACAATGCCGGCAGCCGTTATGTCAGATATTACGGCGGTATCCCGCCCTTTCTTCAAACCAAGACATTCATTAGAAACGTCTTGAAATACCAACAAATGTACAAGTCAGGCACCGTTACCATCCATGAGATTGTCTAAAGTCGATTTTCCATAGCTCGGCGTCTGGTTAAAAGCCAAACAACCTCAGCAGACAGGAAACTCCCATCGAACCTGTGTTAAATCGATCCGGCCGGATTTATCGAAACAGATACCTTCAGCCTCCAGCAGGACCCGCTGTATTTGTTCGCCATCACCGTCTCCACGAGGACTGATCCTACCCTGATGGTTCACGACCCGGTGCCAGGGGATATCGCTGCCAAAAGGGACCGCCGCCATGGCAAATCCCACCATCAGCGGTGAGCAACGGCCGACAACCGCCGCGACCTGACCATACGTTGCAACCGTGCCTTCCGGAATGGATCGAACCACCTGGAAAATTACATCAAAAAGTGGCCTTAGGGATGTTTTCTTTTTCATTTGATAAATGTGGTTCGAAATTGAAGATTCCACGCAGCGTGCGGTGGGAATTTCGCTCGCCGTGTGAATGAGGCCTAAAACGGCCAAACCATGGGTATCAATACAGTTGCCGAAATCACCACCAAAAAATTCAACGGGATACCCATGGTCAAGTAATCACTGAACTTATATCCGCCGGGGGCGTAGACCAAGAGATTTGTCTGATAACCGATCGGGGAAGCAAAACAGGCGCTTGCACCAAAACAGATGCCGATCGCAAACGGTCTTGGATCCACACCCAGGCCCACGGCTGTAGAAATGGCAATGGGAACCATGAGCACCGCCGTCGCATTATTGCTCAAGAGCTGCGTCCCGATGCTGGTCAGAAGAATCATACCGCCAAGCACGAAACCCGGCGACAGGCCGGAAAAAAGCGAAAGGAACGTCTTGGCGAAAAGCTGACTGGTTCCTGTCTGCTCCATGGCCGTCCCCAGGGCAATGGTCCCTGCTATGAGCAGCAGAATATCTCCCTGGAGTGCCCGATAGGCGTCCCGCATCTGAAGGCAACCCGTGAAAATCATCACAAAGGATGCCGCCAACGCACAAACCATGATGTCGGCGATCCCGAAGGATGCCGCAACCACCATGGCTGCAAATACGCTCATGGCAATCCACGTTTTTCGCTTGTGAACGATTTCTTCGTAAACATCTTCAATGATGAGGAAATCCGTTTCGTTCCGCATGGTCGTCAGCTTGTCGCCGTAGCACCAGATGAGAATCATATCACCGTTCTTGATTTTCACGTCTCGAACCTGTTTTTCCGTAAAATGAAGGTTGCTGCGTTTGATGGCAATGACATGAACATCCGGATCCTTCATCAATTGCGTTTCAATCAGCCGCTGTCCCAACATGGCGGACTGGGGCGTTATGATGAGTTCGACCACCAATGATTCATTCTTGGCCACGCCGAAGGAAAGGCCTTTTTCCGAAGAGGGCAACGCCACGTCTTCCTGATCGAGGATAGCGACAAGGTCGTTTACAGATCCTTTTACCAGCAGGATGTCGTCGGCTGCCACCGTGACGGGGTCTCTGTCAGGATGAAAAATATGCGAATAACGTATCAATTCCAAGACCAAGACGGTCGGAAATTTTTCGTTGAATATCAAACCTGGTTGCTTGTCTATGAGACCACTGCCTCTTGGAATTTTTATCTCTGCCAGGTAGCGCCGATGTTCGCTGTCCTGGATCTGACAGACCGGATTCGCCAATGAGGGCATGAGTTTCGGTGCCGCGACGAGCAGAAAGAGAATGCCGATGACGGCTATCGGAAGGCCCACAATGGACAATTCGAAAAACGAAAGCGGGTCCAATCCATACTGAGCACTCAAGTCACTCACGATAATATTGGTTGAAGTTCCGATGAGCGTGCAGGTGCCGGCCAGAATCGACGCATAAGAAACGGGAATCAGAAATTTCGCAGGACTCAGGTTGAATTCACAGCAGATGGTCATCACAACGGGAATAAAAAGAACGACCACCGGTGTATTGTTGATGAAAGCGGATGCCACGGCCACCGCTGACAAGATCGAAAGCATTGCCAGGGTGAGGTTTCCTTTGGCAAGCCGGGCTATGCGTCTGCCGATATATTCGACCGAACCGGTCCGAACCAGTCCTTTGCTGATCAAGAACATGGCGCCTACGGTCACCACCGCCGGGTGCGCAAGACCGGCCACAGCTTCCTTGGGTTCCAGAACACGCGTTATCACCAGGGAGACCATGATGCCGATGGCGGTCAGCGCCACCGGTATCTTCTCGGTGACAAAGAGCACCAGTGCAACAACCAGCAAAATAGAAACAATCCAGATATCCATAACATCTCTCCAGAACCCAGCCCGTAATCAGCGGGCCAGATGGTTGCACTGTCTTCATGCGGGCAGATGGTTTTTTTGCGCACGTTTTCAATCACTGTCGTGATTGTCAGAATTGGGTTCCGAAATCACGCCTGCAAAAAAAACGTCAAACAATCGCTCGAGCTTGTGATCGCGCATAAAAGGAACAGGGGTTTCAGCCTGTTCCCAAAATCTGGGCGGTTTTTTGGAAAAAAACCTGCATATCTTCATCGGTACCGATGGTAACACGCAGGTAATCCCTGATACGCGGCTTATCAAAATAGCGTACCAAAACGTTTTCATTTTTCAGTCGGGTATAAAGATCCACAGCCTTCATTCCCCTGGGTTTGACGAAAATAAAATTGGCCATGGAAGGTACAAGTGAAAACCCCATCCGAGACAGTGTATCAACCGTCCATGCTCTTGTTTCGATTACCTTTTTACAGGTCGATCGAAAATAGGCTTCATCGTTGATGGCCTCTATGGCACCGGCCATGGCCAGCCGATCCAACGGGTAGGAATTGAAGGCATTCTTGGCGCGTTCAAGACCCTCGATGAGCCCTACGGATCCCAGGGCCGTCCCGACGCGTAAGCCGGCCAGAGATCTTGATTTTGAAAACGTCTGCACCACCAGTAAATTCGGATATTCTCCTATCAAGCGAATGGCTGTTTCTCCGCCGAAATCGATATACGCTTCATCGACGATGACAACGGTTTCCCCGTTCTGCTGCAACAGTCTTTCGATCTGGGTCAGCGGAAGCAGCTTTCCCGTGGGTGCATTGGGGTTGGGGAAAATGATGCCACCATTGGGTTGTTCGTAGTCCACCAGGGAAATATCGAACGCCTCTGTCAGAGGAACGCGTATCTTCTGAATCTCAAAGAGACTGCAATAAACCTCATAAAAACTGTAAGAAATATCCGGAAAAAGAATGGGTTGCGGCTGTTTGAAAAAACCGATGAAGGAAAGTGCCAGAACCTCGTCCGAGCCGTTACCCACAAAAACATTTCCACGTTTAAGACCATAATAGTCTGCGACGGCTTGCTTCAAGGCCCCACAATCGGGATCCGGATAGCGGCGCAGGGAAGCGTCCACCGTTTTTTTTATGGTGTCGAGAACCCTGGGCGAAGGGGGATAGGGATTTTCATTGGTATTCAGTTTAATGAACGTTTTTTCCTTGGGTTGTTCCCCTGGAACATAGGGTTTCAGCTCGCGGACAATTCGGCTCCAATATTGGCTCATGGTGCTTCCTTCTGGTCTCTTGGGGTCCATTCTCCGGCCATTATATTGTCTCGAAGATGCCTTTTCGAACATTTTTTCTGACATGATCATGCGTAAACACACACCCATTCATGACAATGTAAACACCGGGTGCAAGGGTCTGGACGGCAATAACGGCACAACCGATATTAAAAACCGCATCGGTTGTTTTGAATAGGGCCGGTTTGAGTGCCCCGGTTAAAACGATGGTTTTTTCCTGGATGGCGGCAAGTTTTTTGGCCGTTTCGACCATGGTGTCCGTGCCGTGGGTAATGAGAACCCTGTCGGCAGGATCCTTTGCGACGGCTTGGTAAATTAAGGTCCGGTCCTTAACGGTGATTTCCAGACTGTCTTTTCTAATTAAAGATTCAATCGTGTAGGTGAATCCCAGCGTCAACTCCTCAAAAACCGCTGAAATGTTCGGCGGGCCCACCTGATACTCGCTGGTTGCATCAAAATAGACCTTGTCAATGGTTCCGCCGGTTGTAAATATCTTGATGTGCATTTTTCTTTTCTTCCCGTGTCTTTTTTCCAACGAAGGTGTTCACCGAAAAAAATATGTTCGCTTGCAGTTGTTTTGATATGGGGTCTGCCGAGAGTTCAGAGCAGGCATTGGGTTGGATGTCTTTCGATTGTCATTATGACATTCCGAAACCGCTCCGGCAAATAACGTCAGACAACCGGTATAACTGGCCTGGGGTAAAGAAAAACTCCGCAGCAAATTACGGGCTTGTCGTTGCTTGTTGCGGGTCGGTTGTTTTTGTGATTCAGGGATCGAAGCAGACCGGATCAAAGACCGACCGGGCATTTCAAATTACGCCAGGTTACAGGTCAAAAGATGTTTGTGGAGAACTTCGAAAATGTCGCCAAACCGCAGAACACCTGTGACGGTATCGCCTTTTTTAACGATCAGTGGCTGATGAACACCCATGACGTAAAGGCTCAATCCTTTTCCAAGGGTGTCTTCTTCATTGATGAATTCTGATTTTTCGGGAATGTGCATGGCCTCAGCTACTGTAACCCTGCTGCTGCGATGGCAGACGTCTTCAACCGGTTCCATCCACAGGTTCAACTCTTTGACCGCCCGGTTAACGAAATCGTTGGTCAGTGTTTTTTCTTTCCGGTCCTTCCTGATCTTTCGGTAACCAGGGTCCAAGGCTCTAAAAATATCCAGCATGGCGACATTGCCGACAAAACGGTCGTTTTCATCAACAACAATGGCATCTCTGTGGGCATGCCCCTGATCGTCTACCCGTGCCCCCTCGATGGCGTTCAATACATCCACCAGTCGGTCCTCTTTCTTGACCTTCACATAGTCCGAGATCGGAATCATGACGTCTTTTACCAGGATATCTTTCACCTTTTCACCTCATTTAAATACATAAAGCCAGATCTGATAACAACCGTTATGAATTACTTGAAAAACATGATATATAGCACAAATCAAAAAAAAACGTAAATGCTATTTCTGAATATGCTTCCTCCTATCGACATGCGCTAATATATGCGTTGACGCTAGATTTGGATCCATAGGGGCATACCGACGAACAGATACCGCAGGTATGCCCGTTGTGAAATTGAGCATAGTGCTCCTTTTTCCATCGGTCACAGGCGCCCGCATCCAGTATTTCTTTTCTTTCGATTCCGCTCTCCCAGGCGTTACCGGTTAAAGCACCGGCCGGACAGGCATCGACACATGCGCGGCAGGTGCCGCAGTATCCGCGCTTGAGAGGTATTCCATAGGCCAGGGGCATGTCCGTAAAGACCGTACCCAGACGCACCCAGGGTCCGAATGGACGCGTCACCAACTGGCAGTGGCGACCGACCCACCCCACGCCTGAGAGGGTAGCGGCTGTCTTATGCGGAAAATCGGCTACTGAAACAAAGCGCCCGGATATCCGCAACCCCCCACAGTGGGACACCCTGAGACAGCATCCATTCGCTTAACCATTCATTATTGTTTGATTTTTTCAGCCTGTTGACTCTCTTAATTCTTGCCATGACCTGGTAAGCAGCTCCACCACACCCATCAGCAACACGACCACTGCGATGGACCACAAGAGTATCTGTCCACGTAAGGGCAGCTCATGTGACGACATCAACAGCCATCCCAACAACATCCCTGCCCCACAGAAATTGATGACAATCGCCCCGCCCATACCAAGTCCACGAATACCTTTAGAGCCACACCACACCTCCAGAAGCAGGGCGATGCCGATGCCGAATAGAACCGCTCCGAGAACACAAGGGTATAAATAGGAAACCGGTTCCGGCACCCCCAGGATAGATGCCATTCCAAAGGGAACCAACAGGAGCAGAATACCCAGCACCAGATTTATAATGCCGTCTATTATCAATAGGGTAAGATGTTTTTGTTCCATTAGATGTTTCTTTCTGGGTTAAAAACCTCCCAAAACCTCTGAAAACCTGCGCACGACCTGGCCATAGCCCTTGTCAACATACAATGCGATTTGGGCAATACATGAATAGGCAATGGCAAACTGGGCGATGGCGTAACCGGCAATGGTAAACTGACTGACGCTGATCACGCCGACACCGAATTGAGAAAAGTTGATAATCCCGGCCCCGAACTGGCCGATGGAGATAACACCCCTGGCCACCACCGGCATTCGGTTCATACGGTACTTAAAGGATATATGCACCAGCGGCAGTCCCAGGAAATTGGCCTTTGATTTGTATTCATAGCCCCACCCATCCCAATTCGGCTTGGCTGGATGCAAGGCGCCGCAGTTGGGACACGTATACGCCTGCTCGCTCACCTGATGCTTACAATCTCTACATTCTTTCATGGTTTGACCCTCTCCCAGTTGCAAACGCTCCCCTTAACAATGTGAAAAATTGGATGTGGCCCCGGCATCCTGAACTTAGAAAAGCGTTTAATCAGATCCGGGGCTCTTTCCCTGAGCTCGCGTTTTAAGTGTCGCCCGGATCCATGCCCATCTCTTTGACGGTTTCCAGATCTTTTGGCCAGTTCCGCTGTTTTAAATACGCAGCAAGTTCCGCCCTCACGTTTTCTGGCTTCCCTTGTGCCAGATCGCTTTTGGCGGATATCTTTTGCGGACGGATCTCGACGACCGCACAGGTTTTGTAAGCCGGCATGTCTTCATGAACATTTTCGAGAGACCGGCCTTTTTCGTGTTTTTCGACCAGGGCGTTCAAGGCATCGGTTTTCAGTTGCTTGTCAGTAACGATGCGCGCTGTTCCCCGCATGATGATGCAATGATAAAACTGGTGAAGCTTGCATGGGGATCCATCGTCGGAGAATTGTGAGTCCAGATAAGCCAATGGTATGTCGACCTGGAAACCCACCTTGTCATTGCGTGCAATATTGTCCAGTTTTTCGCCGGTTAATGCACAATGAAAATAAACATTCCCCTTAAGGGATACGAAATTTAGCGGCGTTATATATGGGTATCCATCTGAATCGGTGGTTGCCAAGCGACCGATACACGCTTTTGAAAGCATTTTTTCAATGCTCGCAGGGTCTGTCACCTCACATGCTTTTCGCTTCATTCGTCACAATCTCCTCAACAATTTGTTTGAAAACGTTTCGAGAGATCAAATCATTAGATGTTGTTTTCCAAAATCATATTCTTTTCTCAACTTTCGGATTTCAGGGTTGTGTGTATATTCACCTTCGATTCCAGGGTACGGTGCACCGGGCACCTGTCCGCGATTTCTTTCAACCGCTGAGACTGGGCGGCCTCCAGGGGCCCGACCAGTTCCAAGTTCCTTTCGATATAATCGACCATGGGTTGTTTTGTATCACACGTTTGGCAATCCTTGGCGTGAATCTTCTTGTGCGACAAGGTTACCACTACCTCTTCCAGGGGCCATTTATTACGCTCCGCATACATGCGCAGGGTCATGGCAGTACAAGCCCCCAAACCGGCCACGAGATAATCATAGGGTGTGGGACCCATGTTTGTTCCGCCAACCGAAACCGGTTCATCTGCAATCAGGGAGAGTCCATTGGCCATGATTTCCGTTCGATAACCGGCGTCCCCGATCCGTGCCACGACACGATTTTCTTCTGTGCTGCCTTCTGGGAGTTCCGGTTTTTCAATGGTGAGGTATTTTCGGACCCATGACGCAATCATGGCACCCACATACCTGGCGTCGGCTGCATTCATGAGCAGGTGATCCGCTTGATCAAGGGAAATAAAACTTTTAGGGTGCCGGGCATACTGAAAGATTTTGGCCGCATTCTCGATACTGACCGTGTTGTCTACTGGGGAGTGAAAAACAAGAAGTGCTTTCTTCAGATTTTGAACCGCCTTCTCCATCTGAACCGCGCCCAGATCGTCCAAGAATTGTTTTTTAATCCTAAAAGATCTGCCCTCAATGGCAATTTCCGCCTCACCCTCTCTGGCAATCGTTTGCTGGTGCTCTTTGAAGTGCCGCATGACATGCGCGGGGTCTGCCGGTGCACCAATGACGGCCACGGCCTTGCTGGACGGTATTTGTCCGGCCGCCTGCAACACCGCCGCCCCTCCCAGGGAGTGACCGATGAGAATCTTGGGCGCTTCGTAGTCCGTTTCAAGAAAGTCCGCTGCCGCCACCAGATCTGCGATGTTGGTCGAAAAATTGGTGTCCGCAAAGTCGCCCTCGCTTTCCCCCAGACCCGTAAAATCAAATCGCAAAACAGCAACTCTTTCACGGGTCAATGCCCGACTGATATGGTTGATGGATTTGAGATTTTTGGTACACGTAAAGCAGTGGGCAAACAGGGCGAAGGCTTCGGGACGGCCATCTGCGGGCAAATCCAATAGGGCCGACAATTGGTCGCCGCCGCTGCCTTTGAAATAGCATTTCTTCAATGTCATGATGACACCTTTTGGGTTGCTTTTTTAGCAATTTTCTTTATAAATGTCTGCGCGTCAATAACAAAACGCTCGTGGATTCCCTTGCTGACAATGTCAATGCCATCCGATTGAAGTCCTGGTTTTAGTGTCTCTTTCATCGTTCCTCCTCAACAAAGGATTTATCAAACGCGACGATGTCGCTAGTGGGCAAATGGTATGTCCACCATTCTTGATGGGTGGGAAATAGATTATTAATAGAGCGTATTTCCCAGAGAGCGTGTGTAAACCACATCCTGCTGAACATCGCTACCAAGAACAAATTCTTTTGCACCCACCCTGACGAACCCGGAACGTTCGTATAAACGCTGGGCAGATAGATTTTTCTCCCAGACACCCAACCAAAGGGTCTTGTACCCTTGTTGACGGGCTTCGTCGATACAGGCTAAAATGAGTTGGGACCCAAATCCCCTGTCCATATAGTGTGAGATTACGTATAGCCGGCTCAATTGGACCGCTTCATCAGCGCCAACACACTCCGGAGGCGGCCCGCTCTGTATCTTGGCATATCCAACCAGTGTCTTCCGATCATAAGCCAATAGAAACGTTGTCCCCGGGTCTTTCAGCGCATGGCCAATCTGGGCCGGTGAAAAGGAAGCTTCCAGATAGATCCGCATGTCCTCAGGATCGTTTTCAGGTCCAAACGCCTCCTCAAAGGTACGCCTGCTCAAATCGACAAGGATCGCGTGGTCTTTTGTCGAGGCCCTGCGTATAGTGCGCGCCAATGCCTTCTTTCCTATGTTTTTCTCAGGGTTTTCGTCCCAATTCTGTAATGCTAAAAAACTGCCGGGCGTTCTCAGTGAATATCCTTGCCATGGATGCCTGTGAAAGTTGGACTTTCTTGATTTGTTTGATTTCCCTGTCCCAGGCATACGGGATGTTGGGAAAGTCCGAACCGTACATAATACGATCGATTCGCATCTCATCAAGACGGATGACCTGCCCCGTTGGCAGAAATTCGGCACAAGCCACCGATGTATCAAGCCATAGGTTATCGTATGTTTCGATCAGACGCTGATACGTTGCATACTCATCCATGCCCAGGTGGGGCACGCAGATGTTGAGATCAGGAAAGCTTTTCAACACCTGTTCCAGCTTTTCTGCTCGACAGAGCACATAGGGGTCGCACAGGTAGGCTTCGCTCTTGGGTTCTCTTCCAACGTGCATAACCAGCGGCTTTTCCCTTCGTGAGCAGACGTCATAGACAAGCTCCATATCGGGGCTGTTCATGTCAAAGCATTGAACATGGGCGTGCAGCTTGACACCCTTTAGCCCGGCATCAAATGCATCTTCCAGAATAAGCTCGGCATCCGTTTCCCCAGGAAACACCGTGGCCAGGCCGCTGATGCGCCCGGAAAATTTTCGGCACAGGCTGAGCATATACCGATTTAGGTCTCTTGCTATCCCGGGTTTGTGGGCATACTGGAGGGCAACGATATGGCGAACGCCCCGTTTCAAGAGATAATCAAGAAGCTTCGAAGACGTGCCCTTGTAGCGGATGGGCCATGCATATTTCTCGAACCACTCCCACAAGGCCTTGAATACAGGCTCCGGAAAAACATGAACATGGCTGTCGATAATGCTGGTCAGGTTCGATGGTACCGTATCGTCTTCCTTGTCTTGCAGGGCAGGAAAGGGCAGGTCCAGTTGAGGCGATTTATCCATATTCAGGTTCGTCCAGTTTTAGCAACATATATTGTGCCTCCGGTATGGGATTATGGTAATAAGGTGCTGTTTCTTTAAACCCATGTGATCGGTAGAGCGTCTGCGCAGCAACCATTGTTGAGAGGGTATCCAGAAACATTTCCCTGTAACCAAGCTGTCTCCCCTTTACTATGATTTTCCGGCAAAGTGCCTGGCCGACACCCTTGCCCCGGAATTTTTTCCGAACATACAAGCGCTTCATTTCACAGCGCCAGCTGTCCATTTTACGCAAGGCCACACATCCCGCCGGTATCCCATCACGCTCTGCCAGAAGCAATGCGCCTTCCGGTGGCATATACATATCCTCCAAATGAATCAATTCTTGATCAAAGTTCTGAAATGCCAGATCGATGTCGATGGAGGCTGCATATTCATCAAACAATTCGCGTACGGTTTGCACATGCTTTGTTTTTGTAAGATCTACTAATTGGCACATTTCTTGAAGACCCTTGCCAGCAACTCCATATGCTTTTTTTCCATTTGAGAAATAGATAGAAAGGCATCTTGTGCTGTTGCTTCCGTCACTAGATTTGCCATGTTTCTATAGAGGTCGTAGGCTTGAATTTCAATATTGAAAGCAAATTCCATGAGGGCCCGACAACCTCGATTGTCAAGGGCCGCCATGCGCTCAAGGACATTCGTCAATTTTTCACCACCTTCGAGGATTTCTCCGTCAAGACCGTCAAATAGCTCTTTGAACGAAAGCGGGTTATCCTGGGTCGGTTGCCAGTAGGTATATATGGTTTTGGCGTGAGCCTCCTCGGCACGGGAAAGGGTATCGAGAATATCAGCGTAGGGTGCTTGTGCGTGACGATGGTAAACAGCTTCGTAGAACCGCAAGGCAGCCTTTTCCAGATTCATGGCTGTCAACATCAGAACCGGCATGGAAGCATTTCCCTCAAACACGGCCATACGCGGTAAATCTGCCAGGGAATGACCATCCCAGCCCATCATTCCACCCATCAGATTGTAAACCTTCTGTAGCTGAACTCCGCTGTCCAACGACAAAATGGCTGCGGCCTGGGATCTAGCGCCGCTGCGACAGTAAAAGAAAATATCCTTGCCTGACGGCAGTTTCGAAAAATTGGATTCCAATTCGTCGAGTGGCATCAGCTTTGACCCGGGGATATGCCCTTCGATATATTCATCCGGCTGCCGGACATCCACCAGAAGGTAGTCCCGCTCTCCGTGGTCCTTTTGGTATTGCCTGAACGTTTCTGGGTTTATGTTTTCAAAATCCATGGATTTCATCATTTCCTCCAACATTAGCAACGTTTTATCATTCGGAGCCCTTGATATAGATTGAACGATTTCACCTTATTTAATAAACGTCCCTGTTTCATATTCTTCAAATGCGATCCGCAGTTCCTCCTGTGTGTTCATGACAATAGGGCCCTGCCAAGCAACGGGTTCTCGAATGGGCATACCGGATATCAGTAAAAATCTAAGCGCATCTCTCCTGGTGGAAACTGTAATCCGGTCACCGTCGGCGAAAAGAACGAGGGTTTCGTTGGATATCATATCAGCTGATTCAGCGCCACGACCCTTCGCAGGGCGCTCGATGGTCTCTGCATTGAAAAGGCCCTGACCGTCTATGATGTATGCAAATACGGTATGCCCTCGCTGGGTCGGGTGCGTGTACACCTGCCCGGCAGGAACCCGGATGTCCATGTAGGACGGGTCGATGAAAATATCTTGCACCGGGCCCTGCTTTCCATATGCCTCGCCGCAGAGAATTCGAATCAGCGTGCCGTTGTCCAACACCACTTGGGGAATTTGATCCGACGTGACGTCCCGGTAATGCGGTCGGGTCATTTTTTCCCTGGCCGGCATATTTGCCCATAGTTGAAAACCACCCATTCGACCCCCAGCATCCCCCTTGGGCATTTCCTGGTGGATGATGCCACTGCCGGCCGTCATCCACTGGACATCACCTGGATAGATGACCCCTGAATTGCCCAGGCTGTCGCCGTGTTCCACCTGCCCGTCGATCATATAAGTAATGGTTTCGATGCCCCGGTGCGGATGCCAGGGAAATCCTTTCAGGTAGTGAGCCGGATTGCTCGAACGAAAATCGTCCAACAGCAGGAATGGATCAAACACGGCGGTGTTGCCGAACCCGAAGACTCTCTTGAGACGCACACCGGCGCCCTCCAGGGTGGGCTTACTTTTGATAATGGTTTCAATGGGCCTGTTTTCCGGCATAATGTTCCTCCCTTTTCTCATGAATACAAAAACAGATGCTCAAATGTGCTAAAATACCCTTGTTAGACGGTCCTACTCTGTAGGAAGATTAACAGTTAAGGCCTGGCCACCATAGGCATGCACCGAGTCATGAGCCCGGACCAATACCAGTTGCACATCTTTGGGGATCCTGACACCAGACAAGCTTCGCGTAAAAGGTTGCTCGTTGACATGTGGATGAAGCAGTTTTCGGGTGCCCAGCACAACCCCATCCAGTGCAACCACCTCCCATCTGTCTGCAAAGTGATCCCAGCCGGTGTCGTCATGTTGCAGGGTGACATCAAAATGATAGCGCCTCTCTCCGGACAGGGTGACCTTGACCTTGATCACATCGGCTTCACCGGCCAGCGCCGGCATGATCGGGACCATCATCGCCAGCATAAAACTTGCAAGCCATTTCATCTGTTGCTCCTTATTGTCTTTAGCGCCGACTTTTCTTTAATTTCATCACCGATTTAATCATCTTACCGAATTGTTTGTCTTTTTTCTTTTTTTCTTGATAGGACATTTCATGAAACATAGATTCTTTCTTCAGTTTAATAAAATTTTGATAGCGCTCCCTTGAAAGAAGCCCCTCTGCCACGGCCGAGAGTACGGCACACCCTTTTTCCTGACTATGGGAACAATCATCGTAACGGCATCCGAAGGCCAGCTGCTCGATTTCATGAAAGGCGCTCATTAGTCCGCTGTCCACAGCGAGGCTTCCGAGCTCCCGCATGCCGGGCGTGTCCACGATCATGGCACCATTTTCCAGCGTGATGAGCTGTCTGCGTGTGGTGGCATGTCTTCCTTTGCCGTCTTTTTCCCTCACCGACCGTGTTTTTAACCTGGCCTTCCTTAATAGCCTGTTTAATAATGTGGTCTTGCCGACACCCGAGGATCCCAACAGGCAAAAGGTTTTCCCGGGCGTCAGCAAGGCCGTCACCGTTTGAAGACCGTCGCCGGTTTTGTTGCTGAAGGCCGACACCCTGAGACCTGGAAAGACCGCAAGAATCGCCTCGACCTTTTGATCGATCTCATCAGACGTAAGCAGATCACTCTTGCTCAGCAATACAACGGGTTGAATGTTGCCGTTATAAACCATGACCATGTATCGCTCCAGCCGTCGGAGGTTGTAATTGCCATCAAGAGACTGGATAATGAAGGCTGTGTCGATATTGGCAGCGATGAGTTGGTGTGATATTTTTCTCCCGGCGGTTTTACGTCTTAAAATACTTTGGCGTTGAAAGACATTGTGAATGATGGCACGCGAACCCTGGTTGACAATCTGAGCCTGGACCCAGTCACCCACCGCTGGATAGTCCAGGGGGCTTTCGGCGCTGAACATCAGTTTACCGGTAATTTCGGCCGTCATTTCCTGGGTTCCGCTGACGACAACATAATGCTCCCGGTCCACGGCAATCACCCTGACCACTTCCATATCCTGACACATGCTAAAATCGACCTGATCGGCAATCATTTTTTTTACCGCAAGAGCGGGCCCCTTTTCCGTAGCGGCTTGCTGCAAGGTTCTTCAATCCTAATAAATACCCTGTTCATATCGCTCAATGCTAAAAAATCCAGCGGATATTGTCAAAATAAAAGCGTTGAAACCATCACGCTTCATTGGTCTTGTTTTCTGCAGTGCATTTTATTACTATCGACAACCGATTGTATCAAATGCGCGGTTAAGGAAGGCCTCGCTATTTGCTCGTGGAATTTCCGGGTTAGGTTCGCCGATTCGCGGTTACGTAAAAAACGGAGGAAAACATGAACGAAAGTGGTTTGATCAAGCTCGAAAAAAAAGAACACGTCGCCTGGGTAAGCCTGAATAGACCTGAAAAGCGAAATGCACTGAGCATGCAGATGCTTGAAGACATACTCGCCATCTTCCAGCGATTGGACCAAGACGATGAAACCCGGGTCGTCATTCTCAAGGGAGAGGGTAAGTGCTTCTGCGCCGGTATGGAACTATCGGGCCTGGCCGGCCTGATCGAAAAGAAAACCGCTGATTACCGGGAACGCCTGAGAAAAATCATCCTCTATGGTCAGACAAGCACCAATATTATCGAGACGTGCAGCAAACCTGTTATTCTGGCAGCCCACAGCTACTGTATCGGCGGTGGCGTCGACCTGGCCTGTGCCTGTGATATCCGCCTAGCGACCAAAGATGCGGTCTTTTCTGTTCGTGAAACCAAGCTGGCACTGGTTGCTGATATCGGCACCTTGCAACGGCTGCCGAAAATTGTGGGCGAACCCTGGGCAAGGGAGCTTTCCCTCACCGGAAGAGATTTTTCAGGCCAAGATGCCTACCGGATCGGATTTCTCACCCATCTGTGCGAAAATGAAGCTGATTTGTTTCATAAAGCCGGGGAACTGGCCCAAGAAATAGCTGGCAACTCTCCTTTGGCTGTTCAGGGTGTCAAGGACACCATGCGTTTTACCAGCGATCACGGAACTGTCGCCGGGCTCAAGTACGTGGCTCAGAAAAACGCCGCCCAGCTCATTTGTGAAGACGGCATCGAGGCCATTACCGCCGCCATTGAAAAGCGGAAACCTGTTTTCAAGGGCAAATAAGCTATTACCCCGAATACCATTCGGGGTAATAGCTTATCGAACGCGACCCTGTCGCTTTTAACAACCGAGTACTTCGTTCATACGAAAGATAGGACGCATTCGGCTTCGATCTCAACCCTTTAGCACCTCATTGCTTGGGTGGCAATGAGGTGCTAACGTCGATACCTTTCTGCAACCAGGCCGCCAAAGCTTCGTCAGAACGGTGACCTTCGGGTGAAACCATAACCCACCCGGTCATGGCTTTTCCCGTTATGTCGAACTTTCTGGTGTGTGGCAAGGCCAGGGCCGTTTCGTAGGTTTCTTTTCCCACACGCACAATCACGTCATCGTTGATAATTCCGCAGGCCATATTGCCATGAAGAAGAAAACAGACACCACCAAACATTTTTCTTTCCTTAAACCCTGCCATATTGTGTAATTTATTCCGAATTCTCTCGGCCAACTTTTCATTATATGCCATGTGGTTTGCCTCCTTACGCCTGTTGTGACTTTACGAAAAATATTATATGTGTTTCGTTACACCTTGCCATCCCTTTAAAAAAAAAGCGTAAACCCCGACATGTGTCCTTTGGAGGAATCATGAAAAAAATTGGCTTGTACAGCTTGATCGTTTTTTTCAGTGTATTGAATACCGGCAACACCTCTCAGTTGGTATCGTCCAGCATTTCTGAAGTTACCCTTTTTTCCAATCAAGCCCTGGTTGTCAGAAACGGGCAGGCCCACCTCGAGCCAGGGTTGAACGAACTGCTCGTTGAAACGACGGCATTTAATATGGACAAGGACTCCGTGTCCGCTCAGGTATTTGGCAAAGGCGAAATGATCAGTGTCCAGATCAAACAGATTCCCTTGTCTGAATACCCTCAGAGCCAGATCAGTACCCTCCAAGAAAAACTCAGAAAACACATCCAGTCACGAAAGGGCTTGCTTGACAAAAAGGCTGTCCTGGCAAAAAAAGAGTCTTTCCTGGAAGGTCTGATCGATTTTTCAAAAACCCAAATTCCCAAAGATGTGCAAACCCATTATCCTAAAATGGAAGACGTCCAAGAAACGTTGCTCTTTATAGGATCCACGTCCACGTTAATCTATACTGAACGCCACGCTCTCGATATTGCCCTGGAAGAAATGGACCGGGAAATCGAAAAAATTAAAAAGGAACTTGCCGCCGTCAGCGGCCGCTCCGGGGCATCCAAACAGGTCATTGAAATTCTTTTCAATGCCAGCCGGAAGGAAACCGTTCAACTGAATGTTCAATACCTGGTGCAAGGCGCCTTTTGGGAGCCCTTGTACAAGGTTTCCGTGCCCAAGCATCTAAAGGAATTGGATTTGACCCTATTGGCCCGCATTTCCCAGAAATCAGGGGAGGATTGGAAAAAAATAGCCCTTTCCGTATCAAATGTTATCCCGCTAAAAGGGGTACGATTGCCGGATGTGTCGACCTGGCAGCTGGATCTTCCAAGACCCGCTCCCACGCTCCTCAAGCGTTCCTCGACCAAGATCATGGCAGAGGCTCCCGAACCCATGACCCTTGATGAAGAGATTCAATCGGGCCAAGCCGGGACTGCGGCTGAATATATGTCAGCTTCGGCAAAAGAACTGCCCCTTTCCTTTGAATACAAGATGCCCTTTGCAGTGGATATTGACTCCCGTGAGCAATTTTCCCTCCTGCCAACATTTACCAAAACGATCTCTGCCAATACCTTTCACTACAGTATCCCCGGAAAAACAAGTTTGACATATCTTGTTGCAGAAGCCTCGGCAGACAAAGAACTGCTTGCAGGCAAGTTGAATGTCTATTTTGATGGCCGCTTTATTGGAGACACCTATCTTTCCGAAAAAAAACCCGCTGAACCCTTTTTTCTGAATCTTGGTGCCGACCGTAATGTAAAGGTTACTCGGACGCGATTAAAAGACAATGTCAAGGAAACCTATTTCGGTAAGATCCAGAGAGATACGGTGGTCCGGTCATTTTCGTATAAAATAAGCGCCGAGAATTTCAAAGACAAACCGGTTAGGTTGAAAATTGTTGACAGGCTGCCGGTTTCAAGAACAGACAAAATTGAGGTTAAGGACATTCGCCTCGACCCGGCACCAACCGAAAATAATTACCAGGATAAGGAAGGCGTCCATTTGTGGGTAATCCCTTTGTCCCCGGGTGAAATCCGAGAAATCGATCTCGATTTCACCGTTGCCTATCCCACAGATTCTGCACCCTCTGGGTTGTAGCGACCGCTTCGGGAACGATTAAGTCTGGGCCAAGATCCGCGTGACGTCACATGATGACACCCTCATAGACCTGCAGGACACGATCGAAAACAGATGACCAAGTAAACGGCATCAGCTTTTCATGCAAATTCGATCCCATGCTCAGCGGTTCTTTGATCGCCAGGCCTATCTGCCTTCGAAGAGCCGATTCCAGTTCCTTTTCATAGTTTCTTCCATCTTGTGCGTTTGGAGAATCGATGGTTTTAAGAGCAGGTGTCTGCAACAAGTCAATAGCCTTTGACCTTAAGTCACCGACAAGCTCGCTGGTGCCAGGCAGGTCATTGGCGATGACTCGGCAGCCACTGGCGAGAGCCTCGATCACCACCAGAGGAAGCCCTTCATAAAAAGAAGGCAAAATGAAAAGATGTGACCGCTTCAACAGGTCGGACAGATGTCGCTGGGGAATGGCACCGTATTGGCTCACCCGTTTTCCCAGGCTTCTTGCGAGCTTCAGGCAAGTGTCCTTTTCCCGGCCACTGCCACTGCCCACCAAATGCAGGTGCCATGGCGGTGAATCGATCCGGGAGATCGCCCGCAGCAGCCAGGGGACGCCCTTGGCGTTACTCAGTTTGCCAGCATATACAAGTTGGACGGGATTTGGGTCTGGCTTGACGCCCATTGAAAAAAGTCTTTCGTCATAACCTGCGCCCACCACATGAATTTTTTCTTTGGAAATTCCATACAAGCGAGCGATGTCTTCTTTTTGTGACTTGCTAAGTGCCATGACCCCATCCAGTTGATGGCAGCCAATCAAAACCTTTGGCTGAAGATGTGGACATTGTTGAAATTGGCGCAGGTCGGAACCGTGACTGGTGGTGACGATGGGCAGTTCCGGTATTATCAGTCTTGCCAGAGCGCTGACGATCCATAAGTGATGGCTGTGAATAATGTGCGGCCGAAAGGCATTGACCGCCGCTTTCAGTTTTTCAGAAAACCGGTCCTCGTAAACCCTTAATTCCTTCTCATTCAGGTCTCTGAATCGGCGGCTCCGGTAGGGCATCACATCGCTCATACCGACGATTCGATGGGGGATGTCCTGACCACCGAACTTGACAAAAGAACAGGCTGTTTCGGATATGCATTCGAGGTTTGCCGGCTTGTCGGCCTGAATGCCGGCCAGCAAATAATTGTGGTGACCACGTTTGTCGGCTTCCCGAATCATGGCCTGAATATAAATGCCACTGCCGGTAGCGTCTGGCCGCTGGCTAAGAAGGTGCAGAATTCTTAATTTGCTTTTCTGATGCATATGTTACCATCAAGGCAGTTTTTTACGCATAAAAACAGACAAGGGATCTAGCTGGTATGAACCAAAGGGTCCTGTTTTTTCATATCCCAACTTTTGATAGAGACTCAGCGCCTCGATTTGATGGACGCCCGTTTCCAATCGGACTTCGGGAAAACCTTCTTGAAAGGCTTTTTTTTCCAGTGCCTCCATCAGTTTTATTGCCAGACCCATTCCCCGGTGTTCATGGGGCACATACAGTCGTTTAATTTCCACATACGTCCCTAAGATGCGTCTGAATGAAGCGATCCCCAGAGGCACGCTGTTTTTCCATGCCGCAATGAAATAATATTCAGAGGAAACAAGTTTTTCCACCGGTTCAAGGTGGTTGCTTTCTGGCGGATAAAGGGATGCCTGGTAATCGTCTAAATCCGAGATCATTTTATGGATGACAGGTGTTCTCGGATCCACCGGTGTTATAAAAATACGCTCGTCGGATTTCATGGTTCTACCTGTTCTTTGCCTGAATTTTTCCTTTCATATAGGCCATACGCTTCTGTTCTGGAAATTTTTCTATGGCATAGCGCAGCATGGTTCGCGGCATATCCTGGAAATGCTGTATTAAAAAACGCTCCTCAATGGCAAGATCCCGATTCCCGATCTCTCTGAGCATCCATCCAACGGCTTTGTGAATCAAATCTTCAGGATCGTGCTTCAATATTATTGCCAGATTCAAGGTGTCATCAAATTGATTGCTTTTAATAAAATGAAATGTGGACATAATGGATATCCTGCGTTCCCAGAGTATTTTCGAGCCTGCCAGCCTGTAAATGGGGTCCCGATTGCGCGTCAAGAGGTAAGCGCCAACAATGTGTTGCGCAGAGCTGTCAACCAAATCCCAGTTGTTGATGAAACGGGTGTTTCCCAGGAAAACCTTGTATACTGAATGCTTTTCCTTTTGCGTCCCCCTGGCAAAAAGAGAGACCAGTATCAAAAGAGACAATAGCCGTTCTTCGTGAAACTCGGAGGTGAGCAGCCGTGAGGTGTCTGTCAGTGACAAGTATTTGTACTCACGAGCCAGTTTTCTCAAGACCGGCACACGAATACCCAAAAATCGGTCACCCTCTCCATATTCACCTTTTCCGGTTTTAAAAAATTTCTGGGAGTGCCTGGCAATCTCGTCACTACCCATTTGCCTGAGGTGCTTTTGGATCACTGATATTTTAGCCCTGGGCATGGCACCCGCCTCTCTACACCATTTCCTGGCTCATTTTATGGCCGCCTCCTCCATACCGACGAGGGCCATGCGGCCACCTGTAAAATAATCATTCTGAATGTCTATCAATATCAAACACGTTTTCATCTATCTGCTTTCCCATGCTGATTCTGTCTTCCAGCGCGTATCCGTTGGCTTGGTAAAACCGTCGGACATAATGGTTTTCTTTTAGAATCTGAAGATTGATTTTTACACATCCCAGGGAGTTAAGTTTCCTCTCGGCGTGGGCTAGTAATAGCGAAGCGATCCCTTTTTTTCGGTGGCCCGGGTGAACCGCCAAGGCGTAAATCCAGCCCCTGTGTCCATCATAGCCCGCCATCACGGTTCCCACGACCCCGTCTTGATACCCCGCCACAAAAAGCAAGCCATCCGACATGGCCAGCTTCCTGTCGATGACAAATTCGGGATCGTTGCGTGCCGTCTCGTACCCAAAGACATCCGTCCAAAGAGCGACAACCCGCTCTCGATGATTCGTATTGTCGTATTCAACAATTTCAATCGGATAACTGTCTGTCAACGTTGTCCTTTCGTATTTGGCGTCAATTTTCTCGAGTCTGAAAACAATCGCAACGATACACGTCGGTCCGATTTGTCTACATGGCTTGAGCAAGATCAGCAATAATGTCGTCGGTATCTTCCACGCCTACGGACAGTCTCAACAAGCTGTCTGTAATGCCCAGCTGTGCGCGTTCTGATTCAGAAATCTTTTCATGAGACGTCACAGCCGGGGCGCAGACGATGGTCTCCACGCCTCCAAGACTCAGGGCCGGCCGGATCATTTTCAGCTTTCTCAAGAACTGCCGTGGATTTACCTTACTGTCGTCCAGCTCAAAAGAAACCATGCCGCCGAAAGCCCGCATCTGTTTTCTGGCAATCTCGAACCCTGAATGTGATTTTAGGCCGGGATAGTAAACCTTTTTGACAAGGGGATTTTTTTCGAGATATTCGGAAATAATCATTGCATTTTGATTGTGCCGCTCTATCCTTAGGCCCAGGGTTTTCAGGCTTCTTTCGATCAAATAGCAGGTGGTGGCATTCAGGCTACCGCCCAAGTTGACTGCCGTCGATGTCATGCCTTGGATCAACGCCCTGGATGCCAACGCAACACCACAGCAGATGTCACCATGTCCCCCGATATACTTGGTCCCGCTGTGGATGACGATATCGATCCCAAGATCCACGGGGTTCTGGTTGATGGGTGTTGCAAAGGTATTGTCGATAATGGTCAGAATATTTTTTGATCTGGCAAATTCGGCTACCGCTTGAATATCCGTGATCAACAGCAGCGGATTGGATGGGGTTTCGATATAAATGATACGGGTGTTGTGGCGAACCGCTTTTTCAATATCTTCCAGTTGGTTGGAGACAAATTCATAGGCAATACCGAACCGGTCGAACTCTGCCGTGGCAAAATGATGTGTACCCCCGTAGATGTCCTTCTGAAGTACGATGTGATCACCCTGCTGGAGTTGTGAAAAAATTGCTGTACTGATGGCCGCCATCCCGGAGCTGAAAATCAGCCCGTCTTCGGCATTTTCCAGCGCGCACAACTTCTCGACGACGGCTTTCTGATTGGGTGTGTTGTTGTAACGAGGATAGACATTTTCATTCAAGTCCATGTATTCAAAAGATGATGAGGTAAATATGGGTGTATTGATACCCTTGGTCCCGGCATCGGAATAGGTGCCGCTATGCACGCACTGGGTATCTTTTTTCATGAAGTGACCTCCTGTTTTTCGGTTTTACGGTGATCCTGTCCGGATTGTTCCGTGGACGTCAAGGCCCGCATATTATGAAACGAAAAACCCGATCCGATGATGAGCACCTTTTCACGGCGCAGGGCCGACAGGGCCATTCCCAGCTGCGAATGTGATGTCGGATCCAGACGGCTGCAAAGGGAAAATAGAAAACAGGTGCTGCCATGTCACCATTGCTCGCAAAACAACTCAAAATGACCGGCGGACCGAACACAGGCGGGACATTTCTCAGGCACATGCAAGCCTTCATGAATATAGCCACAATTCAGACAGCGCCAGCGCGCTTTCTCCTTGCGTTTGAAAAGTTCGCCTGATTGCAGTTTTTGCGCCAGGGCTAGAAATGTTTTTTCGTGCTGTATTTCGGCAACCGTTATGGCATCCCAGGTGTCGGCAGCCCGGGTGAAGTCTTCCTCCCGGGCCACAGCGGCAAAACCTGGATACAGAACCGTATGCACGTTATTTTCGAGATCCGCAGACGATATCAGATTGTCGTAGGTTGTTTGAATGACACCCGTTTTAAAACTTGCCGTAATCTCGAGCTCACCCCCATTGAAAAACTTGAAGAACCGCAAGGCGTGCTCGCGTTCCTGAATGGCGGTCTCTTCAAAAACACCTGCGATCTGAATCAATTCATCTTTTTGAGCCTTATCGGCAAAGAAATGATAGCGCGCACTGGCCTGGGACTCGAAAGCAAAGGACGTCAACAGGTTTTGAGCTGTGCGACTGTCTTTGAATTTCCCCATGGCACTAATTCTCAAGGATCTCGATGGCATCGGCGCCGCATTCTGCCGCGGCTTGCCTGACGACCGCATGCAAGTGTTCGGGAATCTCATCAAATTTGACGATGGACATCAACTGATCTTCATCATACGCGAAAACCTCCGGGCAAAGTTCGTTACAGTTCCGGTCTCCCATGCAATTTTTCGTAATAACAACCTTCATCTCTTCCCTCCTTTTTTTAAATAGAAGTGCTTTCTATATCACAATTTCCTATGTTTTAAAAATCAGATTTGGTATCCTGTCAACAAAAGAATTCGGCAATTTGAACGAATCTTGGTGGGCAAAAATGATACTCTCTTTTCACCCATTATTTGAAGCTGACCGGAATCTGCTGTGTGCCGGGCGTGATCCCGGTACGTCGGAACTGGCAGCGATTCTGCAGGCGGAAGCCGTAATCCTACCCCAGGGATGTCGAGAATCGCTCTATCGCATGGCCAAAAATAACTGCCCGCATGTGTTTCCCAACTATGAAGCGCGCTTTTTCTATCCAGAAAAAATCGGCCAAGCCAATCTTTTTCAGAAAATGGGGGTGGCGCATCCGCATACGATTACTTTTCAAAGAGGTGCATTGGCCGATGCAGGCTATCGGTCCGTGTTAAACCGCCCCCCCATGGATCTGCCATTTGTCTTCAAATTCAACTGGGGCGGCGAAGGTGAAACTGTCTTTCTTCTTCAATCACGGAAAGATCTCGAAAACGCTTTGAACAAGGCGCTTTCATATGAAAAATCCGGTCAGAACGGTTTTTTACTCCAGGAACGGATACCCTCCCACGGGCGTTCCCTGCGTGTGGTGGTGATCTTTCAGACCTGTATCGCCTACTGGCGTGTGCAGGCAGAAAGAGATGGCTTCTACTCAAATCTGACAAAAGGTGCTAAGATAGATCCTGATTCAGATCCAACCTTGCAGAACGCGGCCATAGCCGTCACCCGGGACTTCTGTAATCAAACGAGGATCAATCTGGCTGGATTCGATTTTCTGTTTTCAGACATGGACCTCGATGCCGGCGTAATAAAGCCGCTCTTTCTGGAAATCAATTATTTTTTTGGCCGCAAAGGACTCGGCGGATCTGAAAAATATTATAAAATTCTGCAAAACGAAATAGATGACTGGCTCAATAAAAGCGTCAGGACGACTTTAAAAATGGACCCATATGCCAACAATCTTTCCGAAAGCGATATCAAGCGGGAACGACGCAAGGCACGTGAGATGCGCAGCTCCCAGTGGTGGAAACGAAAGTGCGACAAAGGTATCTGCCATTACTGCGGTCGGTCGATCCTTTCCAAAGAGCTCACAATGGATCACATCGTGCCCATCGCCCGGGGCGGCAAAACCACCAAGGGCAATGTCGTTCCCTGTTGCAAGGTATGCAATATCCAGAAAAAGCAGCTTCTTCCAATTGAGTGGCAAGCCTATATTTCCCGGGTGTCAGAAAAAAATAAATGAGATTCTTTGTAAAATGATCCAAATGAAAAGGATTGACATCTCTTTGATAAAAGAATAGGTTAAATTCCTGAAATAACATCATGTTATTTTGAATGTGTTGCGCCGCAGTCCTTGTGTTGCTGCTGAATCGTTCTGCTGCTCGATGCCCACAGCGTGCCAGTCTAACCATTCGCTCTTTATAGATGGTCGGGAGATACGATGCGCACAAAAAAAGAAATCGAGTACCTATTAAAAGGGATCGATGCATTCCAGCGGCGACTTTTAGTCGTTTCGCCTGATTTTGAGATCCTGGCTTCAAATATACCCATCAGTGAACTCCCTGGATCCGAAATGCTTGGGATGCAATGCCATAAAGTTTTTCATGATCGCTCGTCAGCATGCGAGAACTGTGCTGTCACGGCCGCCATGGAAAGCCGCACACCATCCCTGTGTCCCAAGCCAGACAGTTTTGTCTTGGAAGGCCGCTTGCCGTGCTTTTATGCCTATCCCATCATGAATGCAGGCACCGTGGAAGCCTATGTCAGTATGGATTTTCAGATCCCCGCTATTGGCATGCTCGAAGAAAAACTGTATCGTACAAACTCGTTGCTGGAAAACCTTCTTCTGAGTGCGGTGGACTGCGTAATTGCCGCCGATATGAAGGGTAATATTTTCCTGTTTAACGCGTCTGCAGAGGAAGTCTTCGGATACAGCAAAGAAGCGGCAAAAAGCAGTATCAATGTGCGTGATATATACCCGGGAGACGGCGCACGACAAGTGATGAAACTACTGCGCAACAACGAATATGGCGGTAAGGGGCGGTTAAAAACCTATCACACCAACATCCTTTCCAAATCTGGAAAAGAGATCCCCATCAGTCTGTATGCATCCATTGTTTATGAGAACGGCCAGGAGATCGCCACCATCGGTTTTTTTCACGACCTTAGAGACCGTATCCGAATCCAGAAGGAACTGGAGACGACCCAATTACAGCTTTTGCAGTCGGAAAAAATGGCCTCGCTTGGAAAACTGGCTGCCGGTGTGGCCCATCAGATCAACAATCCTTTGGGGGGCATTACCCTGTTTGCCAAACTGATGCAGGAAGAGTACACACTTGAAAAAGGAGCCCAGGAAGATCTTGGGCGCATTTTAAGGGATGCCGAGAGGGCCCGGAACACCGTCAAGGAACTGCTGGAGTTCACTCGTCAGACACGACACCTGATGCAACCGAACAATATCAACGAAGCGCTAACCCGAACGCTTTTTCTTCTTGAAAACCAAACGCTTTTTCAGAATATCGAGATCCGGAAAGACTTTGAAACAAACCTCCCCCCGGTGTCGTCCGACGCGCAGCAGCTGTATCACCTGATGATGAACATCATCCTCAACGCGGCACAGGCCATGGATGGAAACGGGCGCCTGACGCTCAAAACCTATTACCGTGCAGAGCAGGGTCGCGTGTGCATCAAAATTTCGGACACCGGTCCGGGAATACCCGAGCAAGCCCTGGCGCACATATTCGAGCCTTTCTTTACCACCAAAGATGAAGGCAAAGGAACCGGCTTGGGGCTGAGCCTGGCTTACAATATTGTTGAAAGCCACGGCGGCCGTATATCTGCCCAAAATAACCCGAATAAGGGAGCCTCTTTTGTTATCGAGCTTCCATCAACTTCCAATCATCAGAAAGGAGACGGGCGTGATTGACAGCGCGGAAGCAATACATGTTCTCATTGTGGACGATGAACAAGATATTCGTGACGGCTCGGAACGAATCCTCCTCCGTATGGGGTTCAACGTATCCACAGCAGCCAGCGGCCAGGAATCTCTCGCGGTCTTCAAGGAGATAAACCCCAGCATCGTATTGCTGGATCTCAAAATGCCGGGCATGGACGGCATGGAAGTTCTGAAACGGCTCAAAGAAATCGACGACCGTGTCATCGTCATCGTCATAACCGGTTATGCCACGGTAGAAACAGCGATCCAGGCAATGAAAAAAGGGGCTTATGATTTTATTCCCAAACCCTTTGAACCAGATCAACTTCGACTCATTGTCAATCGGGCCTCAGAAAAAATCCGCCTGGAGTTGGCCGCGGAAAAACTGGCCCGGGAGCGACAGCGAACCCTGCTTGACCTGGGAACCGAGAAAAGTCGTATTCGAACCATCCTCGAGTCACTTCCCAACGGTGTTCTGGTAACCAATACCCTGGGTCAGGTCGTTTTGTTGAACCCGACCTTCAAGCAGGTCATGGGGTTCGATGCAACACAACCCTTGGGTGAGAGCATCGAAAAATACCTCCCTGATGACGGTTTGTGCAAACTTGTCATGGACATTTCCAAAGGCCGGCACATCGACTTTGAAGACATTCCAGAATACGAGTTCTCCCTTTCTAAAGATCAGTATTTCATTGCCAAAGGGCGTCCCGTACTAGGACAGAAAAAGGAATGCCTGGGTGCCGTGGTAACGTTGGTGGACATTACCGCACTGAAAATGATTGATCTGCTGAAATCTGAATTTGTTGCCAAAGTATCCCATGAACTGCGCTCCCCCCTCTCCACAATCCACGAACAGCTCGCTGTCGTCTTGAGCGACATGATTAATATCGCGCCTGAAAGCGATCAGAAAATTCTTGGCCGTGCCAAGGAAAAGACCCACAGTCTCATTTCCCTGATCGGAGACCTGCTCGATCTCTCCAGAATCGAAGAGGGGATTATCTGCAAAGAACCCGTACCGGTAAAGGTCGATGCCTTGTTGAAAAACATCATTGATTTTCTCAAAGACAAGGCCAATGCCAAGGGTCAAACACTGACGCTGGAAATCATGGACGATAACATCCCGGAGCTTCAGGCGGACCCGCTGGCTTTAGAAAGCGTCTTTGGGAATCTCATTACCAACGCCATCAATTACACCCCGGAAAAGGGCCACATCAACGTCAAGGCAGAGGTGGCCGGCATCAACGTCAAGGTTCGTATTGTCGACAATGGGTTTGGAATAGAAGACAGACATTTGGGCCATATCTTTGAGCGGTTTTATCGCGTAAAAAATGATCAAACACGCTATATCACTGGAACCGGCCTGGGACTTCCCATCGTGAAGGAGCTGGTCCAGGCACTTGGCGGGTTTGTCGAGGCTGAAAGTGAGTTTGGAAAGGGGTCGACGTTCACGGTGCTACTGCCGGTTGCGTTGAACACTTAAGCCGGTATTTTCACAAGACGTGGCGAAACCTTTCTTAGGATCCTTCTATGGCCGAAATAAATTCCTGCGGGGGCACCTGGAGGCCGGTCCATAAAGCAAAGGTCCTGCGGGCCTGGTAGGCGAGTGGCATAAGACCATCCAGAAATTGAATTCCTTTGTCCGCGGCCGTCTGCTGCCAGAAGTTTTTGGGTCGGTCATAATTGAGATCCATCAGCAGCTCACAGTCAGATAAATTCAACGAGGCGATCAAGCCGGCCATTTCAGGTGATTCATCCGGGCTCGAAACAGACGTGGCGTTGACGATAATGTCAACCGGTATTCGCTGTCCCTTCAAGGAAGACAGGGCTCTGGCTTCCCCGCCGAACCTTTTCACCATCTGCTGCAGTTTTTCATGGTTGCGGCCTGCGACGTAGATTGTTTTTGTCCGCAGCCAGTTCAAAATAAAAACGACTGCCCTGGCAGCGCCTCCGGTACCGAAAACCATGGCCGACTTATCTTCGACTTCATAGCCGGCGTAGGACAAGGCATCCATGAATCCGATGGCATTGGTGTTGTATCCCTTGAGCTTGTCTCCGTTGAGAACAATGGTGTTGATGGCGCCAATAATATTGGCGCCTTCGGACAGAACGTCCAGATAAGGGATGACAGCTTCCTTGTAGGGTATGGTTATGTTCGCCCCGGCGATGTTCAGAACGCGAAGGCTCTGAAGGGCCTGACCCAGTTGCTCCGGTGCAACCTTGAACGGCACATAGGTCCCTTTGATACCCATCCGCTTGAATACCGTTGTAAATATCGCTGTGGATTTCGCTCGATATGCCCGTTCATCGGAAATGATGCAATAGACTTGCATAGTTTTTTGAGCCCGGTGTTATCGATACAGGTGCAAAAACCCTGAAAATTAAATAAATTTAAGGGCTAGGGTACGGATTCAGGTCCACCAAATCCGGTCCCAGATAAGCACGCTCGTTTTCCCCCAGAACGCCCATGGCCAGACACATGATTGTCCAGAGGTGTAGTGTGTGGTATTCCCCGCGATAGTGCTCTTTCAAGTCGTGAATTTGAGAATGGCAATTGTGACAAGGTGTGATGCAATAGGATGCTTTGGTTTCGGCTATCTGTTCAAATTTTCTGCGGCCATAATACCGCCGTGCTTCCGGCATACCGGATTGTAAAAATCCACCACCGCCGCCGCAGCAGAAATTGTTGGATCGGTTCGGTGTCATATCGATAAAATTCTCTTCACCCACGATGGTCTTGACAACAAAGCGGAGGTCCTCTGCGATAGGATCTCCAAGTGACTTTCTCACCAACTGGCAGGGATCCTGAACTGTAAACTTGATGCCCAAATCCTTGTTCCAATCAGAATTAATCTTCAATTTTCCTTCGCGCATCCATTGTGCGTAATATTCGATGATGGATTTGACTTCGAAGTTGTGTTCGATGTTAAACTTTTTCAGTCCGACCCGGACCGAGAAGAATTCGTGCCCTCACTCGGTATTGAGCCAGACCTTACAGCCCAGATCATCTACGGCCTTGGCTTTTATGCGAACGTTTTTTTCCCACTTTTCCGTGTCAGCCAGAAACAGACAGTAATTTTCAGCGGCCCAGCCCTTTGAACCGTATGTCCAGTTCGCTCCGACCGTGTGGAGAATTTTCCATAGCGGCACCATCTCATCCGGTTCTGTCACGGGCTCCCGGGAATTCTGGTTCAGAAAAAATTCAGCCCCTTCCTGGTTGATCGGAGCCTTCATCTCCTTGAAATCCGGCTGGGATTCCTGGTATTCTTCGAGTACATCTTCTACCACGAAGATAAAATCCTCTTCTGTTGCTCCCATAGCGCTGCACGTTTCGTTCTTAAAGGACATTTCACACGATCCATGAATGCCTTTGGGCAGATCATCCTTGGGCCACCGGTTTCTTACATTGAAAACCAGACCCGGAATATCGATCTTCATGGGGCAGGCATAAATACACCGCTGGCACATGGTGCACATCCAGGCCCACTTAGAACTCAGGACTTCTTCATCCAGTCCGAGAGAAGCCATTCTCAAAAACTTTCTCGGATCCATCCCCTCCAGTCCTGTGGCAGGACATCCAGAGGAACAAAGTCCGCAGGTCAGGCAGAGGTTCAGATTCCCGCCCTCCGGTAGAATTTTCATGACCTCGTCTTTGAATATGCTCTTGCCTTTTTTTATCTCCAAAACCGGCATTGACATGCTTGACTCCTCACAATTTCGGACGCAGGGAACGGAATCCGTAGTGTTCTTGGAATCAGATCCGCTTGCCCCTGTTTACATGTTGAGCATCTGTCTGATGCTTTGGGATATCGCTTCGGCAGACGCGGGTTTGGCAATATAATCGTCTGCTTCAGTGCTCATACCATCGGCATGGGAATAGCGCGTGGAAGTTACGTGGGAGGCCACGGCGGTCAGCAGCAGCACCGGAATATCGCAAGTATTGCTGTCAGCTTTGAGCTCCTTGCACATTTCGTAGCCGTCCTTTTCCGGCATCATGACATCGAGAACAATGGCATCCGGCGGATTGGACTGAACCTTTTTCATGCCTTCCACACCATTGTAGGCCAGTTCAACAACAAACCCTTCTTTTTCAAGCTGCCCCTGAACAATCGAGCAAAAGTCAGGTTCATCGTCAACAACCAGAATTCTTTTTTTATCTGTCATGGAAAACCTCCTCTTGTTTCAAAATTATTACCGTATGATATATACGACCGTCACATATCAATCTGGGGCCTTGGGTATAGACCCGCTTTTTCCACGATTTCGGGAACTTTTTCCTCCCATTCAATGGCCATGACGTGAAAGCCGCTGACCCCTTCAACCTCTTTCAAGCGCTGCATATCCTCGATACAGATCTTGATGCCTTCTTCGGCTTGCTTTTCCTTGGGTGTATCAGCCAACCGCTTGACCAGTGCATCAGGAACGTCCATACCCGGAACCCGATTTTTCATGTACTTGGCCATTCCGGCAGATTTCATGGGCGTCATGCCTGCCAGGATGTAGACCTGTTCGTGTAGACCGCGATCTCTTGCAAGCTTCATCCACTCTTCAAACTTATCCAGGTTGTAGATGCACTGGGTCTGGATAAATTCGGCACCTGCCTTGATTTTCTTAGCGAGTCTCGGGACACGGATTTCAAAAGGATCTGCAAAAGGATTGGCAGCGGCACCTACGAACATCTGTGGCGGGCGCTTGATATCATCACCCCCTAAAAATTTTCCCTCGTCCCTCATATGACGCACCGTCTGGACCAACTGCATGGAATCGAGATCATGAACATTCTGACCCTGAGCACAGTCTCCAAAGCTTTGATGATCGCCTGAAAGGCAAAGGATGTTGGCAATATCAAAGGATGCAGCACCCAGAATATCGCTTTGAAGCGCGATGCGGTTTCGGTCGCGTGTCACCATCTGCAGCACCGGATCCAGTCCCAACAGCTTGAGTCGGATGCAGGCGGCCAGGCTGCACATACGGGTTACCGATGTCTGATTATCCGTTATGTTTATGGCATCCACATGATCCTTGATCATTTCGGCCTTTTTGATAATGACTTCCGGATCACTGCCGCGCGGAGGCCCGCACTCTGAGGTTACGGCCATATGTCCTGCGGAGAGCATCTTTTCCAAACGACTTGGTGTCTTCGTTTTCATGGCTGCACATCCTCCCTCACAACTTTTCGGGGTCCACCCGCCCGGTCGGTGGACCAGTCTTTGATCGGACTCAGATCTTCATACGATTCGAATTTGCCCAGTGCTTTGAGACGTTCGACAATTAACTGCCAGGCACATACCAGTTCCTTGTTTATTTCACACATTCCCTTGCTAGAACCACCGCAGGGCCCATTCATGACACGTTTTGCGCATCGGGAAATGGGACAGATTCCACCGGTCCTGGATAGAATGCACGCGCCACAGCCCTGGCATCGCTCGGCCCACAGGCCACGCTCTTCGGTCACCCCCATAAAACTGGTGTTCAACCCAGGATAAACGGGTGTTGAATGGTATTTTTCAGCCGTGAACTGGACACCGACACCACAGGCAATCGACACGATGGCATCATATTGATCAACGACATTGCGGATCTCTTCGAGATATTCGTGATCGCACTGGCGCTCAAGGGTTAATTCATCGATTTTCATTTCCTTGCCCTGGTTCAGAAAATACATGCGCAGGGCTGAGGCCAGAATACCCACTTCTTTTTTCCCTCCGGATTCGCAGACCGTAACGCACTCATTGCATCCCAAGACCAGTAACTTTTCATGGTCCTTGATGTCCTCAATAATCTCTTCTAGCGGTTTTTTATCGGCGACAATCATAATTCTACCCTCTTACTTTCCCTATTCAGATCGGTTGGTTGAATTGAAACGTACCTTGCATCAAGACTTGTCGGCATGCTCACGTCGAGTCGCTTCAGTCAAGGTTCCGCTTGACGGCAGTGCTTCGCATTCCGACGAAGATTTTAGCTATTTGATCTGCTCGCTATGGCCGCTCAGGCTGCTTTTTTTTTGTGCAACTTGATGGGATTGGGCCCGAGTTCCTTAATCCTAGCCACCATTTTTACCGCCACTTCGGCAAACAAGGGCCCTTCACTCGACGCCATGTTGAACATCTCCACACGTTGGCCGTCTACACCGACGGTGTCGAGTATCTTTTTGGCCTGTTCGACCCGTTTTCGAGCTCTGAAATTACCACTGGTGTAATGGCAATCGCCTTCCATGCAGCCCACGGCATAGACCCCGTCTGCACCCTTTTCAAAGGCTCTTAATATATGCAGAATATCGACCTTGCCGGTGCAGGGGACACGGATGATTTTGATATTGGTTGGATATGTCAGTCGCATGGAACCTGCCAGGTCCGCAGCTGTGTATCCTCAGAAGTTACAACAAAAGGCGATGATAATCGGTTCAAACAATCGGTTCATAAGACCCCCTCCAGCAAGGATTCTATCTTACAGATCAGCTGCTCGTCTTCATACCAGTTCAATTCAATGGCCTTGGCCGGGCATTCCGATGCACAGACCCCACACCCATGGCACAATGCAATATCTATTTCACTCACCCCCTTCTCATTGATCTTGGGGACTCCATAGGGACACGACCTTACACACACAAGGCATGACGCACAATGGTCGGGGTCCACCCGGGCGGTAATGGCGGACAACGTGAGTTCCGGCTGGGCAAGGAAGGTAATCGCTCGAGAAGCTGCCGCATTGGCCTGGGAGATGGTCTCGGATATCAATTTGGGGCTGTGGGCCGTACCACAAACAAAGATGCCCTCCGTGGCCATATCCACTGGTCTCAACTTGACGTGCGCCTCCATGAAAAAACCTTCCGGTGTTCTGGCCAGTTTGACAATGGAGGCAAGCTCAGACGTGTCTTCAGCAACCATACCTGCGCTCAGCGTCAGTATGTCTGCTGTTACCATCAATGGCCGGTTCAAGACATGATCAAAAAACGTTACCTGAACACCGTCCGGGGACGATGCTACCTGGGGCGGGTTCTGCGGTGTATATCGAAAAAACAAAATGCCTTGTTTTCTGGCTTCTTTATAGTAGTCTTCTAGAAGCCCGTAGGTTCGAATATCCCGGTAGAGAACATAGATATCGGCATCCGGATGATCCTTACGGATATGCAGCGCGTTCTTGATGGCGTTCTGGCAGCAGATGCGCGAGCAGTTGGGATTTTCATCATTCCTAGAACCAACGCACTGAATCATAACCACCTGGTCCAAAGAACCCGGAGACAATTTTTCCAGGTGCTGGGTGAGTTCCACCTGGGTCATGACCCGATCGTCCTCTCCGTACAAGTATTCTTTGGGCTGGTATTCCTTTGCACCGGTTGCCAGAATGACGACGCCGTGTTCTATTTTTCGTTCGTACATACCCGGGCCCACGATAACTTCTGTGGTGAAGTTGCCCTTGAATCCAGAAAAGCCCACGATAAGTGACTGGGTCAGTACCTGGATCATATTATGCGACATAACACGATCCGAGAGATCCGCCAGATAAGGTTGAATCTCGGCTCCTTCAATGGTGGCCTTCAAGTTGTTCGCCATACCCCCTAAACGACTCTCCTTCTCCACCAGGAAAACCTCGTATCCCTGGTCTGCGAGCCCCAGTGCGGCGTTCATCCCGGCAATACCTCCTCCAACCACCATGGCCTTTTGTACGACCGGAATGGTTTTCTCCTGCAGTGGATGAAGTGTCGCCACCCTGGCGACTGCCATGCGCACCAGATCCTTAGATTTTTCGGTAGCTTCCTCGGCTTCCTTGGCGTGTACCCACGATCCCTGGTTGCGAATATTCGCCATTTCAAAGAGGTACTTGTTAAGACCGCATTCCCGCAGCGTATCCATAAAGATCGCTTCATGGGTCTTGGGCGTACAAGCAGCCACAACAACACGGTTGAGTTTCTGTTCCTTGAGGATTTCTTTCATCTGGTCTTGGGAATCCTGGGAACAGGTGAAAAGATTCTGAGTAACATACGTGACATATGGCAAGGTCTTCGCGTAGGCTTCCACGGCAGCCACATCCACCACACTGGATATGTTGATCCCGCAATTGCAGACAAATACCCCAATCCGGGGTTCTAGCTCGTTTACATCGATCTCTTCGGGTAATTCAACCGTCCGGGTCAGCGTGTTTCGAGCCGACGCGAGCGTTGCTCCCGCAGCACAGGCCGCTGCTGAAGCTTCCGTGACCGAACTGGGTATATCCTTTGCCTCCTGGAAAGCACCGCAGACATAGACACCGGGACGCGATGTTTCCACCGGTGAGAATGGATGGGTTACGGCAAAGTGATAGGAATCCATTTCCACGTCCAGCCGCTTGGCTAGTTCAATGGTCTGTTGCGGCACCTGGAGACCGACAGAGAGCACCACCAAGTCGAAAAATTCTTCCTGTAATTCACCGGCTTCGTCTGCATACCGGATGCGAAGATCATTGGCTTCTCCCACCTCGTCGATGGTATGCACACGTGCCTTGACAAAGTTTACGCCCTCCTGATCCTTGGCCCTGATGTAATATTTCTCGAAATCCTTTCCAAAGGTACGGATATCCATATTGAAGATGGTACAGTCCAAATCGCCTTTGGCGTGCTCCTTGGCCACCATGGCATCTTTGATGGCATACATGCAGCAGACAGAAGAACAATATCCATTGCCGCACTGATTACTGTCTCTGGAACCGATGCACTGAAGCCATGCGATCCGTTTCGGTTCCTTTTGATCGGACGGCTTGACCAGGTGACCCATGGTGGGGCCGGACGCGCTCAGCATGCGTTCGAACTCCAGACTCGTCATGACATTGGGATTCGTGCCATAGTGGTAATGTCTCTCCAGGACAGTGGGATCGTATGGTCGACTACCCGGACTGAGAACGACAGAACCCACCTGGATTTCTCTTTCTACAGCTATCTGATCGTGAACAACGGCATCGGCCAGGCAGGCCTCTACGCACTGGTAACATTCTGAACATATCCCACATGAAAGACAACGCTTGGATTCCTTTTGCGACATGGATTCATCAAAACCGAGTTGAACCTCGTTGAAATTGGAGATTCTTTTATCTGGTGAAGCACATGGCATCTTTTCCTGGGCTAACGTCGCAACCCCCTCTACGGGTACATCGTCAATCAATTTCCACGTTTTTTCCCGCCCGGCTGTAAGGTCCGTCTGACTCACAAATCGGTCGATAGAGATGGCAGCCTCTTTGCCGGCCTCCACAGCTTCCACAACCGTTGCCGGTCCTGTGACGGCGTCACCCCCCGAAAAAATATCGGGGTCGTTCGACTGCAGCGTCACAGGATCCACATTAAGGGTTCCCCAATCACTCAAGGTGCAAACGCACTCATCTGTCAGACAGGCCCAGTCGCTTTCCTGACCAATGGCCGCTATGACGGTATCAACGTCGATGGTAAATTCGGAACCCTCGATGGGCACAGGCCGGCGCCTGCCACTGGCATCGGATTCTCCCAGTTCCATTTTGATGCATTCCAGCGCTTTGACCTTCCCGTTCTCGCCAACGACACGCACCGGGTTGGTAAGCGTCATGATATCGATACCCTCTTCCCGGCATTCTTCAATCTCTACTTGGTTGGCGGGCATCTCTTCGAAACTACGGCGGTATATGACAAAGGGCTTGGAAGAACCGGTTCTCAATGCGGTACGAACCGAATCCATGGCCACGTTTCCTCCACCGATCACGGCCACCCTTTCCCCCAGCTGAACCCTGTTTCCAAGATTGACTTCACGCAGAAAATCAACACCCGGATAGACCCCTTCCAGATCTTCTCCTTCAATGCCCAGGACCTTGCACTCATGGGATCCGATACCAAGAAAAAAGGCTCTGAATCCGTCTTTGCGCAATTGCTCGATGGTAATGTCTTTGCCTAGCTCGACACCGGTCTTGAATTGAACGCCAAGGTCTTTGATGGTCTGAATTTCACTCTCAATAATATCGCGTGGCAGGCGGTAAGATGGAATGCCGACAGTCAGCATGCCGCCCAGTACCGGCAGTTTTTCATAGACGGTGACCTGGTATCCTTCTATGGCCAGGAAATAGGCACAGGTCAGACCTGCCGGCCCTGCACCGATAATCGCTATTTTTTCAGGTCGTTTTGCTTTCTTTTCGGGAACAAAGGGCGTGTCCGATTCAAGGTCTTTGTCTGCCAGAAAACGGTGCAGATACTGGATGGACAAGGTTTTGTCCACCTGGTTTCGGGTGCAAACACCTTCACACGGATGATGGCACACCCGACCGCAGACGCCGGGGAAGGGATGATCCTGTTTGAACAGTTTCAGCGCTTCCAAATAGTTACCCGCTTGGATCAGAGCGATGAAACCCTGGACACTAACATGTGCCGGACAGGATACTTTGCAGGGCGCGGTGCCTCTTTTCTCGATAGCAAAAGCGCCTGGAATTGCCTGGGGATATTGTTTGAAGGCCGCTCTTTTTTCTGATAGACCTTCGTTGTAATCGTCGGACAGGGACACGGGGCAAACCTTTGTGCATTCCCCACAGCTGGTGCATTTATCGATGTCGATGTATCGCGGTGCCTGGCAAATGCTGGCGGTTAAATTGCCCGGTTGTCCGCTGAGAGACATGAGTTCGGTGTTGGTTAGAAGTTCGATGTTGAGATGCCGGCCGACCTCGACCAGTTTGGGTGAAATAATTCACATAGCACAGTCATTGGTGGGAAATGTCTTGTCCAGCTGCGACATCAACCCACCGATGGCGGAAGATGCCTCGACCAAGTATACATAATAACCTGAATTGGCTAGATCTAGGGCCGACTGCATGCCTGCGATGCCACCGCCGACCACCATGACCGAACCGACCAAATCCTTGTTGTGAGTACCTGTTTGTTTCGTCATTTTCGATTCCTCAGACCCCTTTCAGTATCGCCGGGAGCTTATCTTCCCAACCCATTGTGGAAAGCTGCACGCCGCAAAAGCCTTCCTTTTTCAGTGTTTCCACCATTTCTGTAGCAATTTTAATGCACTCACTGACCTTGTCCGGTGCCCTCTGGAGACGCTGGATCAAGGTATCGGGAATAAATGTATGACTGACGTTACGGGATATATAGCGCGCCATTCCAAGGGATTTGAGCAGCAGAACGGTTGGAATAAGTTTGTTTTTCGTTCGGTCCACCCGTTTTAGAAAAGGTTCGATGGTGGAAAGATCGAACAACGGCGGGGTAATGAAAAACTCGGCGCCGGCTTCTGTTTTTTGGTCCATTTCTTCCCGTATCAGTTCCGGTGACTTGTCTCTGGCACCGGCATCGAGGGTTGATCCCACTGTGAAGACAGGTGCCCCATTGAGTTCGATGCCAGCCATGTCGCGCCCATTTTGAAGCCCCTGGATGGCTCTCAACAGCTCCAGCAAATCAATATCATGCACCGCTCTTGCCTGGTGATGATCGCCGAAGCTCGGATCTTCTCCCTTGACCACCATCACATGATGAATACCACAACCGTTTGCCGCCAGAAGATCCGCTTGTATGGCAAGACGGTTGCGATCCCTGCAATTGACCTGCATGACCACATCCATGCCTTTTGACTGCAGGATCATGCCGCTGCCCAGGGAACTCATCCGCATCACTGCATTACGCATCTCCGGTACGACAAATGCGTCGACGATTCCTTTGACTTTTTGTGCATTTGCAACCATGGCAGAAACATTTACGCCTTTGGGGGGTTCCATTTCTACAAGAACAGCAAATTTTCCTGCTTCCAATTTTTGTTTTAGACTCATGGGTTACCTCCGAATGAAGCCGTTGTCCGGAACAAAAAACGCGTGGTTGCCCTTTGCATCGAGATGAGAACCTCTGAAAAAAAGAATTCATTCGAGGTCCGTTAAATCCTTATGTCAGCAATGATTGTGCCAAAGAGCTTTTTGGCTGTGAATTTCTCTAATTTCGAACAATATCAGATAGCTGTTCTTTTACACGCTTGATTGTCCACACCAGGGCAATGTTTAGCAAACAGGACGACCATGCCATATTGGAAGATAGATTCAAATTTCTGTTGTATTATGAAAGACTTAAATGTTATATGCCAATTTGGCATACGCCACACTGGCAGCGTGGCAAGGCTTGACTATTCGGGCTGCCTCTTGATTTTGGTCCAACGGAATATGCGTAGGAGGATATATGGCGCCACAAATTCTGGTTGTGGATGACGATCGTGATTTTCTCGATATCATGAAACGTCGCCTCAAAGACTTGCACTTTAGGTCTGTGCATCTCGAGGAGGATCCATTCAAGGCCGCATCGTACATAAAATCAGGCAAGCAGGTTGATCTGGCTTTGCTGGACATGACCATGCCGGGCATGACCGGGCTGGCACTTCTGGATATTATTAAAAAAATCAGTCCCATCACCGAATGTGTCATCATCACGGCAGTGGACGAAACCAGAACCGCTGTGACATGCCTGCAGAAAGGTGCTTACGATTACCTGCTCAAACCGGTATCCAAGGAAGATCTGGCCTTGTCTATTCACCGTGCACTGGAGCATAAGCGCCTGCTGGATCTTCGGGACATCGGAAAACAACAGGCAACGCCCCGTCTGAAAAACAAAGCGGCCTTCAAAGAAATCGATACCACTTCAAACCGCATGATGCGGGTTCTTAAAGAAGCCGAATTACATGCGGCCAGCGATGTTCCGGTGCTCATCACCGGTGAAAGCGGCACAGGAAAGGAACTACTTGCAAGAGCCATCCACCAGGCCAGCCCCAGACGGGCCCACCCATTTACAGCCATTAACATGGCATCTCTCAATGGACACTTGTTCGATAGCGAGTTTTTCGGACATACGAGAGGCGCTTATACAGGAGCAGAAAAAGATCGCGCCGGTTATCTGGAGTATTCCGACAAGGGAACGCTTTTTTTGGATGAGATTGGGCTGCTTCCCTTAGACGTTCAGGGAAAGCTTCTTCGTTTTTTGCAGGATGGCCGATATTTGAAACTGGGCACCAGCGCGGATAAGTTTGCGGATGTTCGCTTTGTTGCGGCAACCAACACCAACCTGGAAGAGCGCATGAAACAACGACTGTTTCGAAAAGACCTCTATTACCGTATCCGCGGTGGCTGGCTGCATCTACCACCTCTGCGGGACCGTAAAAAAGATATACCCTTGCTCGTACGGACATTTCTCTCGGCCCATTATGATCTTGAAAAAGGCGCCTATATTACACCTGAGACGATTGAAATTCTAATGAATTATGATTTTCCAGGCAATGTGCGAGAACTAAAGTCCATGGTTCTATCAGCCACCAACCTGGCCCAGGGAAAACCCATTTCAGCTCGCTTTCTCCCGGCATCCATTCGCCGCCGAAAGCGGCTCAAGCCCGTGGAGCTGCCTGCGGGTAGCACACCGCCCGCTTCTCTGGAAGCGGTGCAAAAAACACATATTCTGCATGTCTACAAGCAGCTGGGGAACAACAAGTCACAAACCGCAAGAATTCTGAGAATCGGCCTGAATACCCTGCGCAGAAAGCTAAGCGCCTATGGCGTTAAATAATAAACCCATCAAACCAGAATCTGCTTTGTTATCTGATAGACAAGCGGAATGAATATAGCCGGGATCATATTCCCGATTTTGAGTTTTTTTATTTCCAAGAGGTTGAAGCCGATGGCCAGAATCAATAGTCCCCCCACGGCGGACATCTGTGCCACGACATCCGGTATCAGGAACTGTCTCAAGGTCGAGGCCGCCAGTGTGATGGCCCCCTGATAAAGGAAAACGGAAACGCTAGAAAAGAGCACACCAATACCAAGGGTCGAGGCAAACAGGATCGACCCGATACCATCGAGGAGTGACTTTGCGAATAAGGTCTGGTGGTTCCCAGACAGCCCGCTTTCCAGGGCTCCAACGATGGCCATGGCCCCGACGCAATAAATCAGGCTTGCGGTCACAAACCCCTTGGCCACACCTTCGTTGTCTCCTGACACCCGTCGCCCCAACCAATTTCCCAGCCATTCGATTCGATCTTCAATGCCCAGCAGTTCGCCGATGACGCTTCCGATGGCCAGACTGATGATAATAATCAATATTTCATCGGTTTGGAGCGCTGTTTTCAGTCCAATCAGAATTACGGCAAGACCGATGGCGTGCATAATGGTCTTGCTGAATTTTTCCGGAATGCCGCCTTTGAAGAGGAGCCCGATAAGGCTTCCGACAATGATGGCCATGGTGTTGACGATGGTTCCGAGCATGGGAGATGTTCCTTTCAGACGAACGTGGTTCTGAGCACGGCTACAGGCCCTGTGACATAACCAATAACCCTGAAAATATTGGATAAACTGCGGTTTAAATACGAAATTTCATTAGGTCGGTCACTGGTCGTGGCTCAGCGTTCTCCGCGCTTATACGGCTCAGCCAGCATGGCCGGCGCATTCAGTTTTCGTCGATCCCCCAGACCAATGATCAACAGCACCGCCAGGGTTGTCAAGTAGGGTAGCATGGCCAGAAAATTGGGCGAAATACCCAGTGGCTGCAACAGGTACTGAAGCACGAAAATGCCGCCGAACAGAAATGCACCGATCATGGCCCGCATGGGGTTCCAGAGCGCAAAAATGGTCAGGGCGATGACGATCCAGCCCCTGCCGGCCGTCATGCCTTCGATCCAGGATTTACTGTAAGATATTGACAGGTTGGCACCGGCCATGCCTGAAAAAGCACCCCCGAGGAGCACGCACGCGTATCGAATCACGGAAACGTTTACACCCTGTGCTTCGGTCGCCTTGGGGTTCTCGCCGGTTGACCGGATCATAATGCCGATACTGGTATAGTCGAGAACAAACCATGCCGTAATCGCCAACAACACCGCCATGTAAAAAAAAGGACTTTGATCGAAAAAAATCGGTCCGACAAAAGGTATGTCAGACAGAATGGGAATTGCGACGGATTGAAACTTGATGCTCAAGGGTCTTCCGATATAGGATTTTCCCACCAGACCGGAAATCCCCAACCCGAGCATGGTAATGGCGAGACCCGATACGACCTGGTTGGACTGAAGGGTAATCGTGGTAAAGGCGTGTGACGCTGAAATCAACATGCCGGCAAGGACTGCTGCCATCAGGCCCAGCCATGGATTTCCAGAAACAAAGGTCACGATAAACGCCGTTACGGCACCGATCGCCATCATGCCCTCCACACCCAGATTCAGGATTCCGGATCTTTCGCAGATGACTTCACCGATGGTCCCCAAGAGAAGCGGCGTGCCTGCAATCAGCGTTCGCTGTGCCACTGAAATGATAATATCTTCCAATCGATTCAGATCCTTTTTCGTTTCCAGAGCAGCGTGACTCTATTTTTTAGAAAAAAATCACCCATGATTAAAAACATCAACAAGGTGCCATTGAAGACATCGACCGTGGCTGCCGGTAATCTCAATGATATTTGTATGGCATCCCCGCCCACCATGATGCCCGCAAAAAAGAGACTCGACAGCAGCACATAATACGGGTTCAACTTGGCAAGCCACGCCACGATAATGGCAGTATACCCATATCCCGAAGAGATGGAATCCGGATAACTCAGGTGGTGATGAACACCGGCGACCTCTCCGACACCCGCCAGTCCGGCCAGCCCTCCGCTGATGATCATGATGACTAGCGTGGTCCTGAAAAAATCAATCCCAGCATACTTGGCAGCGTCTGGGTTCTCCCCCACCACCCTCACCTCGTACCCGAAACGGGTTCTGTAGATGAGAATACCCAGAAATACCAGTGACAAGATCGCCAGCACGAGTGTCACATAGTGAATCCTAGATCCGGGAATAAGCCCCAAAATGGCCGTTTGGGAAAAATCATCTGTATAGGGAAATCCAAATTTTGTTTTCCCTTTCCAAGGTCCTACAATTAGAAACATCAGAAATTCGGCGCAAATATAATTCATCATAAGCGTCGAAATAACTTCGTTGATTGAAAAACGAACCTTGAGAACAGCAGGAATAATCCCCCAAAGTCCGCCACCGACAAAGCCGGCTAGGAACATCAAAGGCACCGCTATGTACGAGGGAAGATGAGCGCCCCAGTTCAAACCGACCCATGTTCCGAATATGGCACCCATCAACAGCTGACTTTCGGCACCGATATTCCAGAATTTTGCCCGGAAGGCCACGGCAAGTCCGCCGCCGATCAATATAAGCGGGATCGCTTTTGTGATGGTCTCCTTGATCCCGTAAATACTTCCAAAGGATCCCGAAAATATTTTTGCTATCGCAAAAAAGGGGTTGACCCCCGACAGCAGAAAGATCAAGCTGATGGTAAAAAGGCCTGCAACAAGTGACGACACAATGGTCACAACAGATGTTAAGGTCGTGACGTTTGTTCGGTCAGTTACGTGGATATGTACCATCATAAACGTATTTCAAACCCTTACATTTTACGCCCCCACCGTTTTTCTTGTTAAGAGGCGCGTGTTGTCAACGTTCGGTAGAACTGCCAGTGGATGAAAGCTTTTTGGAGCCAGCCATCAACATGCCAATCTCAGAAATCCGCGAGTCTTCGGCTTTCAGTATGCCCATTATCTGTCCCTGAAACATGACCGCAATCCGATCACACAATTCAAAAATTTCATCCAGATCTTCTGAAACAAGAAGCACCGCACCACCGCCCTTTCTACGAGTTAGAAGCTGCTGTCGAAGATATTCTGTTGCACCCACATCGAGTCCGTATGTGGGGTGGGCGGCCACGAGCAACGATGGTGAATCACTGATTTCCCTCCCGAGAATGAGTTTCTGAATGTTTCCTCCCGAGAGGTTTTTCGTCTGAACATCGATGGAGGGTGCCAGAACCTGAAAAGACGCCACGAGTGCCTTGGCGTGCTCCCTGATTTTAGCATAAGCGAAAAACGAATTTCTAGAATACTTTTTAAGATGCTGCTGTTTGAGTATGGCATTGTCATAGAGGTAGAGGCCGGACGCGATTCCGAATTTAATCCGTTCTTCCGGAACATGAGAGACGCCGAGGTCAAAAATAAAGCGTGGTGACCGGTTGGTAATATCGCTGCCATTGATTGTCACAACGCCAGATTCGATTTTTCTGAGACCGGTGATGGCCTCTACCAGTTCTCTTTGACCGTTACCGGAAACACCCGCGATACCGAATATTTCGTTTTTGCAGACACTGAAAGAGACGTCATTTACGGTGACCAGGCCTTTGTCGCCCATTACCACGAGGTTTTTAACACACAGAACTTCATCGCTTGGGGGCAATTGTTCCCGATCTATATTGAAGATCACGTCCCTGCCGATCATCATTCTTGCCAGCGCTTTCTTGTCCACATCGCCGGCAACGGCATTGCCGACCACGGCACCTTTGCTGAGGACGGTTACCCGGTCACAGAGGGCTAGAATTTCATCCAGCTTGTGACTGATGAGAATGATGAGATGACCTTCTTTTTTCATTCTTTGAAGAATCCTGAAAAGTTCCTCGGTTTCCTGCGGTGTCAGCACCGAAGTGGGTTCGTCGAGAATGAGAAGGTCTGCCTCGTTGAATAGCGCTTTGATAATCTCGATGCGCTGCTGCTCCCCGGCCGACAACTGCCACACTTTTTTTTCCGGATCAATTTTAAAGTCAAATTTTTTCGAAAATTGAACGATGCTGTCGCGGATTTTTTTTTGGGGAAACAGAATCGGGCGGTTTTTTAAGCCAAGCACGATGTTTTCTACAATAGTGTGGCTCTGAATGAGCATGAAATGTTGATGAACCATGCCGATGCCGAGCTTGATGGATTCCTGGGGGGATCTGATGTTAACGGGTGTGCCGTTGATTCTGATTTCACCGGAATCTGGTCGATAGATACCATATAAAATGTTCATCAGGGTGGTTTTCCCGGCACCATTTTCACCGAGCAGACCTAAAATTTCGCCTGAACGAATATCGAGGTTTATCGCCCTGTTGGCGGGAACCGTATTGAAAGATTTGGAAATGTTGATCATTTCCAGGCGATCGATTTTTTTCATCACATCCTAAAACAAATGGGGAGCCAATGGCTAACAGCTCCCCGTTCGAATAAAACCGGCACTTATTTTGGAATCGAACCGACCACATTGTCGACATAATACATAATGCTCAAAAGATCCGATTTTGAAGCCTTGGCGCCTGCAACGACCTGCAGCTTGCCGGTATTGTCTTTGATGGGGCCTACAAAGGGATCGAAAACCTCGGTTCCCTGTTTCATCTGTTCGTAACGCTTCATCACCAGCTCATATGCGGACAGGGTTCCCAAATCAGGCGTTGGTACTGTTACCGATTTCAACTCTTGCACGAATTTCGAATTGATCGGTTCTTCAAAGCTGCCGCCTAAAAGTGCTGCATTTTCAGCCGCTAACCACCACATATCGTCTTTTGACCACGTGCCCTCGTGCAAGCTCGTCAGAATCTTTTCATACATAATACCCCAATCTACCAATTGGCCGGATACAACCGAATCAATGCCATATGCCTGCATGGGACTGTAATGACTGAAGGTGTACACCTGTTTGCCTTTTTCAGAATGATCCTGACCGACTTCGATCACCGCCGGGGTATCCTCTGTAAAAGCCAGTGCGTCGCAGCCTTCTGCCACCAGGGACTCCGCAGCCTCTTTTGCTTTTTCAGGCCCGACCCAGGCATATATCCATTTTACATGAACCTTGGCATTGGGATTCGTCGCCTTGACACCCAAGGCAAAAGCATCGATGTGACGCACCACTTCAGAAATAGGAAATGCTCCCACGTAACCGATTTTATCTGTTTTACTGAGGGCGCCGGCCATCAATCCGTTCAAATAGTATATTTGATACAAGTCTGCGAAGTAGGTTCCCACGTTTTCGATCTGCTTGAAACCCGAACAATGCATGAAATGGTTCTTGGGATACCGTTTGCCGGCCTTGATGGTGTCATCCATGTAACCGAAGGAGGTCGTAAAGACGACATCACACTTTTCCTGCTGAATTAATCGGTCGATGATTCTTATCGAATCTGCTTCACTGACCGATTCGACGTATACGGTTTCAAGCCAGGGCAGTTTTTTCTCCGCATACTGCCGGCCGGCATCGTGTGCGTTTGTCCAGCCAAAATCCCCCACGTCACCAACATAAACAAAGCCGGCTTTCAGTTTTTTGTCGTCCGCAACCGCAATTCCTGCTGCCAACAACAGACACAGGCAGACAACCACTAGAAGATAAACTCGTTTCATTATTGCGCTCCTTTTCGATGTATTTAGATGGGTTTCACTCTTTAGGGACTTGCTTGCCAAAATAGGTGCTTGCATGAATCTCACCTGTTGCTAAGCCTGTTATTGGAACAGAAAAATAAAAATTATTCATACGATAGTCTGCTTACCTAAGTCAACCACTTGATGAACTGAAAGCAGACCTTTTCTTGCTTTGTTGTTGACACAACAAAATATTGCGTTGTAGAGCTTTCCTAAGCTTATACGATCATCTGTCGTAACAAGGAGGTAAGAGCGTGTACGGACTCGAAGCAATTCACGCCAGCAATGGCTGGGCAATGGCCGTCACAGGGGCCATCATCGTCATGCTTGGCCTTTCCATCCTGTCATTCATCATTTCCCAGCTTCATCGGATCATTGAGCTGGTTGACGGTCGAAAAGAAAAAAAATCAAAGAAAAAAACTGCCCGGGATCAAATATCCCCATCGAAATCTCAACCGGTTCTGACCCCCCTTTCCGATCTGAACGCGACATGGAAACGATTTCAGCCACTCACACATGAAATGGGTGATCCCTTCGACCTGGCAGCATTGTTCGAACTCTTCATGCTACATGACGATCCACACCCGCACCTGACCATTCGTTCGTTGAGAGAACAAGGCTATCTGGTTCCGGATGGCGGTGGTCTTTTCACTTGGAAACAGCTCTAGAAAGATCATAAAGGTTTAAACCTATGGACTTATTTATTCAATTCATATCCAACACCGGCTATTTTCTGGCAGACTATCGCCATCTGATCATGCTCGTCATCGGCTGTACGTTTATATACCTGGCTATCGGCAAGAAATACGAACCCTTACTACTGTTGCCCATCGGTTTTGGCGTCATCCTTGGAAACATTCCTTTTTTCAAAGGTTTTGGTCTGGGTATCTATGAACCGAACAGTGTCCTTCACTACCTCTATTTCGGCGTCACCACGGGTCTGTATCCGTCTATCGTATTTTTAGGTCTGGGCGCCATGACCGACTTTTCATCCCTGCTGGTGCGCCCCAAACTTATGTTGTTGGGTGCCGCAGCGCAAATGGGGATATATTTCACACTGTTAAGCGCCCTTGCTTTGGGATTTCTACCCAAGGAGGCCGCCTCCATCGCCATTATCGGTGGTGCCGATGGGCCGACATCGATCTTTTTAACTGCCAAGCTGGCACCCCATTTGATCGGCCCCGTCGCCATCGCCGCCTACTCTTACATGGCCCTGATCCCCATCATCCAACCACCCATTATGCGGCTTCTGACAACCCGCAAAGAACGCCTTATAAAAATGCCGGACATCGAACGGACGGTGTCACGTAGAGAACTGCTCCTGTTTCCGGTTATCGGCGTAATCCTGTGTTGTTTTCTGGCACCGGCATCGATACCCTTGCTGGGAACATTTTTCTTTGGTAACCTCATGAAAGTGTCCGGTGTGGTCGACCGCCTGGCCAAAACCGCGGCTTCCTCAATTATCGATACCGCCACCATCTTTCTGGGTCTTACCGTCGGTGCCAGCACCCAGGGAGATGTCTTTCTAACCCCCAAATCAGTCGGTATCTTTGTTCTCGGCGCGGTGGCTTTCAGTATCGCCACGGCCTCGGGAATCCTATTTGCAAAGCTGATGAATCTGTTCATGAAATCCAAGATAAATCCCCTTCTCGGGGCTGCCGGTGTTAGCGCGGTTCCAGGTTCTGCCAGAGAAGTCCATGTGGTGGGCCAGCATGAAGATCCCAGCAATTATCTGCTCATGCATGCCATGGCCTGCAATTCGTCGGGCGTCATCGGGTCGGCCATTTGCGCTGGTATCTTATGGAGTTTTTTAGTATAAGGAGGTTCACATGCTCGCCAAGATCTTGATTGAAAGACAGTTTAAATCCGGTAACAAAAAAGAGATTCTTGCCCATCTCAACCAGTTGAGGTCTCTTGCCATGAACCAAACGGGATATATTTCCGGCCTGACCATGTCCCCGCCTGATAATCCAGAAAACATGATGGTCATCAGTACGTGGCAGACCCTCGGGAATTGGCGATCGTGGCAAGAAAACACGGAGCGAAAAAACCTGGAAGCCATGCTGAGCATCTACCAGGAGCGTCCGACCAAATACCAGGAATATGTGGTGGGGTTCGAGCTAACCTGAACCGACATCCCTTGCGGCCTTTATGTCCCCTCTGTCGGAGGTTCCCTGTTTTTGTGCCCCTATCAGCGCACCTTGGCAATGAAATATGCCTGCCGGATAACCTAACCAAGATGGTCGCTACCTTAGGCACGCACGGCATGACGTTTTCGGTGCGCTCAGTCAGGTTTTCTCTTGTACCCTTTATTCCTTGGCGGTTTAGATAGTGCTTTAGGGCGTCAGCTCATAACCTGCTGGTATAATTCACCATAAATCGATTTACTTTGGGGGGGTTTCGGAATGCTCAACGGAAATTACCCGAATGAGAAGCCCCCCCGGTTTTTCAATTAGCTGTTGCGGGTCAAACAGAGGAGTCTTTTATGAGCCTACTTTCCAGCGCTGTCAGCATCGCCCGATACCGGGTCAATGGCAAGCTAGATGATCCCCAAACCGAAACGGTTTATCTCGGGTTGCGCAAAAACATGCTTCCAGATACCGACGACGTCGAATCTTCCCAATCGGCGGGATGGACGTCCTTCCAGGATCCGTTTACACCCAGCTTCGAGGGGTCTTCATTTGTTTATGGAAACTATTTTGTCTTTTCACTGAGAATCGATAAAAAGAGTATCCCGTCCAAATTGGTTCAAAAATATATGGCCATCGAGATTGCCAAAAAATGCCAGGCATCCGGACGGGAATTCCTTTCCAAGAATGAAAAAAAAATGATCAGGGAAAATGTCATCAACCTTTTGGGACTCCGGATTCCGGCGACACCCAATATCTATAACGTTGTGTGGAATTATGAAGCGTCCCAACTCTGGTTTTTTTCGCATCTCAAAGGGCCTAACGAAGAACTAGAAACCCTTTTCAAAATATCTTTCGGGCTGGTTCTGACACGTATATTTCCCTTCACTTTTGCAGAATCGTCTCCCGGCATGTCCGGTTTTGACCTCGACTTACTGACAACCCTCTCACCCACGAAAATTCAGAGGTAAACCGATGCTTGACATTGCAACTGCTTTTAATCGCTATAAATTTATCGGGCATGAGTTTTTAACCTGGCTCTGGTATCTTATTGAAACCGATGGACACCGTCTGGGGCAATCCGATCCACCGACCATCTTTCTGGCCCTTGGAAAACGCATCGTTCTGGAAAACCCGCGCGAGAATCATGCCGATAAGATCACCATCAAGGGGGATTATGCTAATTTCGAAGCCGGCATCCTGCCTCTCCGTCAGGGCTCTCTCGTTACGGAGCTTTCCCTGGAGGCCAAGTCACCAGGAATGACATGGGAATTCAACCTCAAAGGCGAAAGTCTTTCTGTTTCCAATATGAAGATGTCCACCACCGGCCCCATCGAGTCTGTCGATGATGTCGAAGGCGCATTGCTGGAAAAAATCTATTTGATCGAAACAATCCTGACGTTCATCGACACGCTTTTTGAACGGTTTCTTACGTTGCGCGTTGGCAATGACTGGAACGGTCACGTGGTGCCGATGATGCGGCAGTGGGTTATCAAGAATGAAAAATGATCGCACCTTCGATGAAAACGACGGCGCTTTCAACAACCTTGAAAGGGGCGGAAAAAGGGTGCTGACGCGTTTCGTATCAGCGCTCAGCGATTTTACTATTCGTATCCCTCACGAATCAGGAGATCCCTGTACCAGCGGGAAAATTCATACATTCCCAGAAACCGGTCATCGTCATTGACGAGCCCAAGACTGATTTCCAGAACCCCTCTTCTGTAGGCAGGACTGTCGTTTCCCCTGGCTTTCGTTTGTAGAAATTCCCTAACCAGCATCTGGGCCGTGCGCTCACTTTTATCCTTGCGAATATCGATGGGGTCTTTTGGTGCCTGAAATGGTTCCCACTTGTCGTAGCCCTTTTTCATAATATGCCGTTGGCGGCGTGGTGACATGGCGTCGAAAATGGCCTTTTTTCTGTCTGTTTCCTCGCAAGACGACGTGTTCATTCGAATCCTCTTCAGCCAAATTTTCGCGGGCATCTGTTCTAGTGCCCTCCGCGTGTTTTCAATACAGACGGATCGATACCCGTCCGCACATGTCCCTGGAAACAGACAAACACTCAAGCTTGATCTGTTTTTATGTTGGTTTGGTCCTCTTCAGCGCCCTTGACGCCAAGATAGGTATCATCAAAGTCGGTCAACAAGGCCATGGATATCGGTATCAGCATTTCACCCATCCTGGAATATCGCGACTGAATATCGGCAACCAGCTTTGTAGAGAGCTCGAAGAGTTTTTGCTGAATGATATCGAGCTTCACGGTGGGATAGGCCGTCCCTTTCAAAAAGCCAGAAAGACCACAGGTATGCCCCTCTCCGGCGATAGCGGTCGGTATACCGTAAAACCGGCATGTAATAGGTCTGTATTCGTACAGATCGCAAGCGTTTTGATCATTCAAGAGAGGACATCGCACCTTCTTGTCAGCCAGGTCCCCTAAAATATCCGCCTCTTCTCTGCCCGCCTCCAACTCCTTATAGGCGTTTCGTTTCAACTTATAGAGCTGGCGGTCGATTCTGTTGGCAATGTCAATACGCCGTTCTCTGTCCAGCCCTTCAAAACATTTCTCAAAGTGGTGCTTGACATAGAGCGCTTCAATTAGGGTCACATCGAAAAGCGCATAACAGCAGTCTGAACACCCCTGCTTACACTTAACGTTCTCAGGGTATTCTTGGTTAACCTTGTTGAAAACATCATCTGCCGCTTTCAACAATGCTTCATATTGCTTAAAATAGGGCTCCAAGTTCATTACTGACTCCTTGTTTTTTGTTTCACGTGAAACATCACCCTCCGACCTAGAAAATGTTTCACGTGAAACATTATTTCCCGATACAGAACCGGCTGAATATTTGATCTAGAACATCAGGCTGATATTGGTTTCCTAATACCTTGTCTAGTCGACCGATCGCTTCCATGATGTCCGCCGCAACGATTTCTGCAGGTCTGTCTTTTATCATGGCCCGTCTGGCGCGCCTGCAAGAGAGCAGGCACTGCTCCAGTGCGCTTTTATGACGAAGATTGGGAACGATTTCCACCTCTCTGACAACACCCGTATCCCCGACCATGACCTTCCATATCGCCCGCTTGAGATCCTCGATATGGGTTCCGACAAGAGCCGATATTTTCACACAAGCATTCGGATGCCAGGTGTCAGGTAAAACAAAACAGCTCTCCCCACAAGACAAATCGATTTTGTTCTGAATGATGAGATGTTTCTTGTCTGAGACTTCCCGATAAATGGCATAATCTTCGTGATGCGGCGGTTCCCGGGAATCCACCAGAAAAAGAACCATGTCGGCGGCCTTGATGGACTGACGCGTCTTTTTGATACCCAGCTTTTCAACCTCACCCTGGGCTTCGTGAAGACCGGCCGTATCCATAATAAGAACCGGAAGTCCCTGGATGTGCAACGTTTCTTCAATGACGTCGCGCGTTGTCCCTGGCACCGCCGTTACGATGGCCCGTTCTCTTTGGATCAGCTGGTTCATCAGACTCGACTTTCCGACATTGGGTCGTCCGATGACAGCCATCCTGACCCCGTCCCTGTAAAAATGATCCTGTTCATAATTCCGAAGCAGTTGGTCAATTTTTTCGAGAACCCCCTCTTCGAGCGACGCCAGCATGGCTTGGGCGTGAATTTCATCCTCTACATCATCAGTGAAGTCTATGGCCACTTCCAGCAAGGCACGAATACCGAGCAGCGCTTCCCTGATATCGCTAATCTTTTCAGTCAAGCCCCCTGCCAGTTGACGATTGGCGATTTTGAGTGCCGTGCCGGTTTTTGCATTGATGATGTCCACAACGGCTTCTGCCTGGGTCAGGTCGATTCTGCCATTGAGAAAGGCGCGTTTCGTAAATTCCCCTGGTTCGGCGATCTTGGCGCCGGCATCTAAAACCTTTTGGTAGATTTTTCCTAATACGACCGCCCCTGAGTGCGAGTGGATTTCAACGACATTTTCGCGCGTATATGATTTGGGTGCCAGCATGACCACAACCAAAACTTCATCGATGATTTCCCTGGTATCAGGGTCGAAGATGTTCCCATGATAAAACCGATGAGACACCAACGGGCTTTGCGGACTGACGCGCGCGCTTTTATCGCAACCAGGCGTCCTTTGAAACAGGGCTGTTAAAATATGGACGGATTGATCTCCGGAAAGCCGGATAATTCCAATACCACCACTCCCAAAAGGTGTGGATATGGCGGCTATTGTGGTGCTTTTCATGTATGTTTTTTTTGTTTATGATGGGTCTTTTTTGCGTTTTCTTTTTGGATAAATCTTTAACTTGCGATAATATCCTTCGCCAACACTGTGTGTGCGTACATCTCGATCCTCTTTCAAAGCGATATGAATGATTCTGCGGTCATGGGCATTGAACTGACCCGCCATCACGGGTTTTGCGGTTTTTTTCACTTTTTCACTTAACCGTAGAGCCAGTTTTTCGAGTCGTTCACGCTGGGCTTGAAGGTATCCTTCGATATCGACTTCAACACGAATTCGCTGTTCGTTCTGCTTGTTGACTATTTTTTCAACAAGGTATTGCATGGCTTCCAGGGTCTGTCCTTTTTTCCCGATAAGGACGGCAGTGGTTCCTCCGGACACCTCGTAACGGAGCTTCCCCTCGTTTTGGGTTACGGCTATGGCCGCATCGCTAGTAATAAAATCAACCATTTTCTGCAACACCTCTTTTCCAAGCTCGACGCTCTCCTGGGATATGCTGGTTGCAACTTCTTTTCCAAACGCTTCGTCCACTATCGCGACGGCTTCTTCGCAATCCTCTTTCATTTCTTGTGCGGTCGTAAAGCCATTTTTTGCTGCCACGTCATCCGGAACAACCACTCTTATTTTCGCTTTTTTGGAACCAACCAACCCAAAAATACCGCTGGACCCGTGGGAGATGACATCATGCGTCAGCTTGCTGGGTGGGATGTTCAGCCGCTGACTTGCTTTTTGAACCGCTTCTTCCACACTTTTACTTTCAAATTCTAAAACAGGGGACATGGCCTTCCTCTCTTTTATGCATATTTTTTCTGTATATAAGTCTGCTGTGCAATCGACAATATATTGTTAATCAACCAGTAGAGTACCAGTCCTGAAGAAAAATTGATGAAAATTACCGTAAAAACGATCGGCATGAGCATCATCATTTTTGCCTGTGTCGGATCTCCGGGTGGTGGGGACATTTTCTGCTGTAACAGCATGGTCGCGCCCATAATGACCGTCAACACGGGTATACCATAAGGCGGCTGCATAAATGGTATCGAAAAGGAAAAATGAAACAGTCGATCCGGGGCTGAAAGATCGTTTATCCACAAAAAGAAGGGCGCGTGCCTGAGCTCGATAGCCTGATAAAGCATGCGATACAGTGCAAAAAAGACGGGAATTTGCAGAATCATAGGAAGACATCCCCCCATCGGGTTGATTTTGTACGTTCGGTACAATGACATGATTTCTTGGTTCATCATCTTTTTGTCATCTTTATACTTCTCCCTTATCTCTGCCATCAGCGGTTGCAGGCGCTTCATTTCACTCATGGACTTATAGCTTTTTGATCCAAGTGGCCAAAGCACAAGTTTCGTCAATATGGTCAGGACAATAATGGCAATGCCATAATTGGGAACCCTGCCGTAAATAAAATTCATAAACCATAGAAGCGGTTTTGCGATAATGTCGAACATCCCGAAATGAATGGCCTTACTGAGGTCGTGACCGATATCCTTGAGAACCTGCATGCTTTTAGGACCGAAAAATATCTCGTAGACATAGCGCTTCTGCGTTCCAGGTTGAATCGTATTTTCCTGACCGATATAACGACTACCCAAAATCCCATCGCTGTCCAGTGAGAGTTTCATAACACCGCCGGTATCATCCAAGGGAATTAGACTCTTCATGAAATATCTGTCGACAATCGCTAACCATTTGATATTACCTGTATATTCACTTTTATCTTCTATTTTCTTTTTTTTGATCTGTTCTAGCTTTCCATCAATCAAGGCACAGGGGCCTTCGAAAGAATAACCCCCCTGTTCAGATTCTGAATCTGTTTTAATGTTAAGGATCACCTTGTCGACAATCGGCATTTCAGATCCGTTCTTGATGTCGATGGTCATCTGGATCAGATAGCTTTGCGGTGTAAAAGTATAGCGTTTTTCTATCAGAACGCCGGTATCAGAAAGCCATTTAAAAACAAGATCTTTTTCCGTCTCCACCACGGCAAGCGTGTCGGGGATAACTTCGGCAGAGAAGATGGCGTCCTCCAGACCGGGAATGCTCTTTTCGGCCAGGGACAGCTTGAGCATATCGTGGCTGGCGGCCGGATCGATCAGCTCCTTATAAGCCGCCCCCGGGTCGATGCTTTCCTTATAGTCTTTCAAGACATAGCTTTGAAACACGGCGCCCTTCTCATTGATGGCAACCGAATAAAAGGGTGACTCAACCGTAATTATCCGCGGCAGCGTGTTTTGTGAATCAAGGGGCGCCTCTGCCACATAGGGCTCCGCCGGTTTTTCTTCCACAGTTGTATTGACAGGCACTTCCGGCTGGGCCAAGGTTTCTTTTTCGGTTTTCTGGACTGCGATATCTGATTGCGGCGTCTCCGGTGTCTGCTTCTCGACGAAAAAGAAGTTCCACGCAAAAAAAACAAGAAACGACAATACAATTGCAATCAACACACGAGCTTGCTCCATAATCTTCTCCTACTGGTCGGTTTTTAGGCTCAACGGAAAGCAACATTGGATGATATTTCACAAACAGAATGGCTGGGGAATAAAACGAGTGAAAAGCTACGAAAAGAGGCGTGGTTAACCACCTGCACAGGAATTGATTAAGGAACCGGATCGCTTCCGCCTGGATGATATGGGTGGCACTTCAATACCCGCTTGATCGAAAGTAACAGGCCTTTTACCGTACCATATCGCGTTATCGCTTCATAGGAATACGTGGAACAATTGGGTGAAAATCGGCAAGCGGGACCCAACACCGGAGATATCGTAAACTGGTATGCTTTTATAAGGATGAGAAATAGATACTTAATGACAACAAGCCCTCTTGATCTTCTCAAACAAACCATTTAAGGATTGAAACATTTCCTCAGATGTTAAATCCGCAGCTTCTTTTTTCGCGATGACATTGATATCGAGATACGATTGAGTGTGTTTCCGGTTTAGCCGGAAGTGTTCGCGAACGATCCTTTTAATCCTGTTCCTTTTGACTGCTTTCCCGACCCGCTTTGTTACGGTGATACCAATTCGCGATGCGCTGTTTGGGCCAGAGCAATAACAGACAATAAAATGCTTGTTCTGTGCTCTTTTACCCTGTTGAGAAACATGAATAAATTCGCTTCGCTTTCGCAGCCTGTCTGCTTTGGTATATGTGTTGCCGTTCAACAGAAAACTTTCCGTAACCAAAGGGTGCTTTTATTCCGCCAAACAAATTTTTTTGACCTGCTGATAATTCCTTTCTGACAAATCGTTGATGTGTAGAATGGGTGGTGTCTAAGCGGACAGCCGCTTTCTGCCTTTTTGCCGTCTTCTGTTGACAATTCTTCTTCCTGCTTTCGTGGACATTCGATGCAAAAAGCCATGCGTTCTGGCACGTTTAATCTTGCTTGGCTGATATGTTCGTTTCATTTTTTTAACCTCTAAGATGCGTTATTTACTTCCAACATATTTAAACTAAGTACGAAATCATATTATTTTTCATTTGTCAACAGGGCATTTTCTCTTGGCTTGCAAATAAAACGACATGAAATCAAGTGTCTTTTTATGGCCCCATACTCTCTATGATATCAAATTCTTCCATGTGAAATTTTGGGTTTGGATAAATAGCGACACGTTTGCCGATTTTTTTTTCAAGAGAGCTGATAAGCGTATTCTCTTCACCGTAAAGCAACTCAGCGATCTCCGGATTTACCCTTACCGTAAACCGTACGCCCATCATCGTTCCGGCTTCTTTCAGAACGGCTCGGTAGATATTATAACTGATTGTTTTTCTGGAAACAAGATAGCCTTCACCGTCACAATAACTGCAGGGCTCACAAAGTAACCTTGTTAGCGGTTTTCGCACGCGTTTGCGTGTCATCTGAATGAGTCCCATTTCAGACATGGGAAGCACATGCGTCTTGCTGCGATCTTTTTTCAGTGCCTCCGTCAATGCATTAAACACCTTTGCCTGGTTGGACGTTTTTTCCATATCGATAAAATCGATGATAATGATGCCGCCGATGTCTCTCAAGCGTACCTGATAGGCAATTTCTTTGACCGCCTCGAGGTTGGTCTTGGTAATCGTCTCTTCCAGGTTGTATTTGCCCACGTACCGACCGGTATTTACATCGATGGCCACCAGGGCCTCTGTTTGCTCGATGACAATGTATCCGCCTGATTTTAGCCAGACTTTTCGTTTAAGTGCCCGTTGAATGTCGCCTTCCAAATTGTAGGCTTCAAAAATCGACTCCGACCCTTCATAGCATTCCACCGACTCTTTTAGACTCGGCATTAAGGTATCCAGGAAAGAAAGAATCGATTCGTATCCTTCCCGTGAGTCAATAACAAGTTTTTCGGCGTCTTGAATGAGGAGGTCTCTGACTGCCCGAAGGCTGACCGATAGTTCCTGATGAAGCCTGCTTGGGCAAGACGCATTTTCATATTTCTTTTTGATGCCCGCCCAGATATTTCTAAGGAAGCCCATTTCATATGACAGTTTTTCCTGTTGAATCCCCTCGGCGGCCGTTCTCACGATGTAGCCAAGGTTGTCGATTCTCGATGCACTCACCATTTCCTTGAGCCGGTCTCTTTCGACGATATCCTCGATTCGCCGTGAAATGCCGATATGCTGGGATGTGGGCATCAGCACCAGAAAGCGCCCGGGGAGTGAAATATGAGAAGAAATCCGGGCGCCTTTCGTTCCCATGGGCGACTTGATCACCTGGACCAGCAACTCTTGTCCTTCGGCAATTAACTCCTCGATATTGTTTGCTTTTGGGACCGATAGACCTTCAGATGTCCTGTTTTCTAAAAAAGGTGCTTCATCTTCGCTGTCGCTCGATTCGAAAAGACGCTCGATTTCCTTGAGGTTGTCTCCCAAAACATCATCCACATATATAAAGGCCGCCTGGTCCAGACCGATGTCCACGAAAGCCGCCTGCATGCCTGGAAGCACCCGTTGCACCCTTGCTTTGTATATGTTTCCGGCAATGTCCGAGCCGTCATCTCTCTCGATAAAAAGTTCGGCAATGGTTCCATCTTCCAGAAGCGCCACGCGTGTCTCGTGTTCAGCCACATTGATGACGATCTGTTTATACATGCATGCCCCCTTTGATTATGGACGCCTGTTTTATTTCTTCAGCCTGCAATGCGAAAACCCGCTCCAGCACCACTGCCGGCCTGATCCGTTTTCCTCCCTGATTTTGAATGGTTAATTTTATGCTGTTCGGCGCAACTAAATCAATACTTAAAATGACCGATTTAAGATCGATGGTTTTGGAAACACCCTTTTTATTCGTGAAGGTGTATTCGTATGTCCTGCTTTCAGCAAAGCCATCGAGCCGTTTTCTATCAAACTGACCCTCTCTGAGTGTAACCGTATAATGATCCGTATGGGGCTTCGGGGATGGCTGTCGATGCATCGCCACTTCGCATCCTTTGATGAAAAGGCCCTCGGGAAGCTCCGGGTTTGTTCTTTGAATCAGCTCATCACAAGTAATATCGTTTTTTATTGTTATGAAAAAACATTCATCCATGCCCACCATTCCCATAGGCAATGGATCGTCAAAGGATATCCTGGGCATTGGATGAAATCCACTGGAATAGACCAGGTCGATACCGGCCCGTCTAAGCGCCCGGTTGATGATGTTAACCAATTCCAGATGCCCGAAAAACCGGGCGTTCCCTCTTTTGAAATAAGACAACTTCAGTTTCCTGAATGCAGCTTGCGGTGCGGTATCCGTTTTGTCTGGCCCGTAAGGTTCTGATTCCCCTGACACTTCGAACAGGCGTGGTGCGGTATTTTTAAAATCACAGACACCACACTGCTGACACGAATGCCAACGGCAATCTTCTGTTTTAGCCCCTTCTAAGGCGCCCTCCCATTCTTTGATCAAAAACGCTTTTTCAACGCGGACATCGATATGATCCCATGGAAGGGGTTCTTGGAGATCTTTTTGCCGGCTCATATAAAAATCGGGCTCCACTTGCGCCTCCACGATGGATCTCTGCCAGGTTGCAAAATTGAATCGATCACTCCACCCGTCAAACCGGCAACCATTTTCAAACGCTCTCACCAAAAGACGGGACAAGCGTCGATCTCCTCTGGCCCAGAGTCCTTCCAAAAAGCTGACCTCTGGGTTTTGCCATTTAAACTGCACGCCCGGAAGTCTGAGCTTGGAGCGCAGCCATTCAATACGCCTTCTGGATTCTTCAAGGGGCAACTGGTTTGCCCACTGAAAGGGTGTGTGCGGCTTTGGAATAAACGTTGCGACACTTACATTCAGCTTGCCATAGCGGCCTGCGGGGTTTTTTATTTTTCTCAGTACGTTTACCAGGTCTACGATGCCTTGGATATCGGTTTGGGTTTCGGTTGGCAGCCCGACCATGAAATAAAGCTTGATTACCCGCCAACCGGCAAAGAAAGCATCCTGAACAGTTGCCATAATTTCATCTGTGGTGATGTTCTTGTTGATGACATCACGCAACCGCTGACTGCCCGCCTCCGGAGCAATGGTAAACCCAGTCTTGCGAACCTTTTGAATCGTCTTCATGAGCTCGGGCCCCAGTGTCCCAGCCCGAAAAGAAGGCAGCGAAACAGAAATATGCTTGCAAGAATATCGGTGCATCAAGGTGTGGATCAGGGGAGAAATACCCATGTAGTCGCCGGTACTCAAAGAGAGCAGGGACAGGTCTTCATAACCGGTATTCTGAAGACACCTGTCCGTTTGATCCATTAGTGTCTCCATGGAACGTTCCCTGACCGGGCGGTAAATCATGCCGGCCTGGCAGAATCGGCATCCTCTAGTGCAGCCCCTTGAAACCTCCAGGCGTAAGCGATCATGAACCGGCTTACCGAAAGGAACCACAGGACGGTCCGGGAACGGCGCCTGGTCGAGATCGCTCACAATGGCCCGCTTGATCCGCACCTGTCCGGTGGGGCCGCTATCCTTCATGGGGCGTGTCGTTTGAAGCCCCTTTGTATTGTATTGCACCTCAAAAACCGACGGTACGTAGACACCTTCCAGTTGAGACCACTTATTAAGAAGGTTTTTTTTGTCCACCCTGCCGTCAATTGCCATCTTTATTTGAATGTCGGCCATTTCCAGGATAACGTTTTCCCCGTCTCCAATCACGATGGCATCGAAAAAATCCGCTACGGGTTCCGGATTGCTGACACATGGACCCCCGGCTATGATCAACGGATAAACATCTGATCTTTGGGATGCGAAAAATGGAACACCTGCGAGATCCAGAATCGTTAACATATTGGTATAATTAAGTTCATATAGAAGACTGAACCCAATGACATCAAATTGGTTGAGCGGGTATTGTGATTCAAGACTTACCAGGGGCAGGTGGGACGCTCGTATCAGTTGCTCCATGTCCTCTGCCGGTGAAAAAACCCTTTCAGCAGCAATATTTGGACGCTGGTTTAAAATGTGATACAGAATTTGAATACCAAAATGGGAGGTGCCGATTTCATATAGATCCGGAAACGCCAATGCTATTTTTAACTGGACCTTGTTCAAGTCCTTTTTGTAGGTGTTGACCTCGGTTCCCAAATAGCGACTCGGCTTATCTACCAGCGGCAAGAGATCTTGAATGGTTTTTAGGGCCATGATATGTCTTTCTAAATTTGACACCTTGGTTGTCGGTGACTGAATCGTCCTTATATTATGTGCCGATAACCAGAACGCCGCACTGAAGATAATCTGCCGTGCAATTCGGTATCACAGCGTTGCGTTATATCTTAATCACGAATAACCAATATGCAAAAATTATCCTTATACTTCAGTCGGTTTGTGTTGGCCTGTTTGTTTCTCTTCTGTTTAGCGGTTGCCAGCTACGGTCATGAACTGAATCGCAGCAATGCCGTCGTGAGTGCCGTTCAAAAGGTGGGTCCGGCGGTGGTCAACATCAGTTCCGAGTATCAGGTTCAAACACGGCGCAATCCCTTTTCAGGTTTTGGAATGGATCCCTTTTTTGATTCTTTCTTTAAAGATTTTTATGATCCTGGTTTCGAACGCCGCCAGAAACGAACCAGCCTCGGTTCCGGTGTCATCATTGATGGTAAAAGAGGGTTCATTCTTACCAATGCGCATGTGGTCACCCACGCGGAATCGATCTCGGTTGTTTTGAAGGATGAACGAGAATTTAAGGCCCAAATCGTGGGTGTGGATCCGGATTCGGATCTGGCTGTATTGAAAATCGGCAATCAAGAAGACCTGCCGGCCATTGAAATGGGGAGATCCGAAGATCTCATGATCGGTGAAACCGTCGTCGCCATCGGTAACCCGTTCGGGTTTTCTCATACGGTCACGACCGGCGTCATCAGTTCACTCAACCGGAGCGTTCGAACCGATGCTGCTGTCTACCACGATTTCATCCAGACCGATGCCTCCATAAATCCCGGCAACAGCGGTGGTCCCCTATTGAACATCCATGGTGACTTGATTGGCATCAACACCGCTATATATGTCAAGGCCCAAGGTATCGGCTTTGCCATCCCCATCAACAAGGCCAAACGTATCGTCTCGGACCTGATTGAATATGGCGAGGTGGTTCTTTCCTGGACAGGCCTTTTTCTTCAGGCGCTCGACGGGGAGCTGGCCGACTATTTAAAAGTCCCTGAAGACAGCGGTGTTCTTGTCAAGGAGGTTGAGCCCGCGAGCCCGGCGATGGCTGCCGGTATCCACAAAGGGGATATCGTTTTGGCCCTTGAAAAAATTCCGATTCGATCGATGGATGATTATCAGCAAGCCTTAAAAAAATTTTCTGTCGGTTCCAAGCTCAGCGTCAACCTATTGCGGGACGGCCAACAGAAGAGGCTTTTTTTGACAACATCTGTTTTTCCGGAAGATCGTGCACTTGAACTGGCCGACAGGCTTTTGGGTATTTCGGTCGAGGAATTGTCAACCAAAAACCGTCGAAAATATCAGATTTCCGCCAAAGAGGGCGTCGTGATCTCTAAAGTCGTTCCCCAGTCTTATCTGGCAGGCATCGGTGTCGATGTTGGGGATGTGATTCGGCAGATGGATGATCAGGTCATTTCTTCGATGGTCGACTTTAAAAAGGCCATTATCAAGAGCCGTCAGAAAAAAACCCTTGTACTCCTTGTGCAACGGGGTGGACAGGGATATTATATCACAGTGACATTCTAGCACGTTTATTTTTCAATACTCGAATTAAAGAACGCCACCGTAAAACATCGGCGATTTCGGTCGCGTCGCTAAGGGCAAAATGTCGACGCCTGCGGTTCATCAAGAAATAAGGATACATGTATGTCGCGTATTAAAATCAACCATCTGTTAGGCGCTGTGGCTCCCATGGAAAATGTTCTGATCAAAGGCTGGGTTCGAACCAGGCGCGATGCAAAAACATTTTCCTTTTTGGAAATAAACGATGGGTCTTGCCTGAAAAATCTTCAGGTTATTGTAGACGACAGCCTGTCGAATTACGGGGAAGCAAAGCAGCTCACAACGGGATCGGCGGTTGCCGTACACGGAAATCTGATTCCTTCGAAAGGAAAAGGACAGTTGTGGGAGCTTACGGCCACGGCTGTCGAAGTTGTCAGCCTGGCACCTGAAGAATATCCGCTGCAAAAAAAACGACATGGCGATGAATATCTCAGAACCATCGCCCACCTGCGACCCAGAACCAATAAGTATGGTGCTGTCTTTCGCATTCGATCCGAGTTGGCCTACGCCATTCATCTTTTTTTTAAAGAGCGTGGATTTCGATACATTCATACACCCATTTTAACAAGCTCAGACTGTGAGGGGGCAGGAGAATTGTTTCGGGTTACGGCCTTTGATTTAAACAAGCTTCCACTCAAAAATGGCAAAGCTGATTATTCCCTTGATTTTTTTGGAAAAGAAGCCAATTTAACCGTTTCCGGACAGTTGGCGGTTGAAATGTTCGCCCTGTCTCTGGGAGATGTCTATACCTTCGGTCCCACCTTTCGGGCTGAAAATTCCAATACAAGAAGGCACGTGGCGGAATTCTGGATGGTAGAGCCGGAAATGGCCTTTTGTGACCTGCAGGGCAACATGGACCTCGCTGAAGACATGATCCGGTTTTTAACCACCTACATCATGGACACCTGCCAGGAAGATATCGCGTTGTTCGCAAACTTTGTCGACAAGAACCTCATGGCAACCCTGACATCCATCGTTGAATCCGATTTTGTGCGGCTTCCTTATACAGAAGCCGTTGATATTCTTAAAAATTCAAATGCTTCTTTTGAGTTCGACATTGATTTTGGCAAGGATCTGCAGTCTGAACACGAGCGCTATCTTACTGAAAAACACTTCAAAAAACCGGTCATCGTCTACGACTATCCCAAGGAGATAAAAGCCTTTTACATGCGTCTGAATGATGACGGCAAAACCGTTGCCGCCATGGATGTTCTGGTACCCCAAATCGGAGAAATTATCGGCGGTTCCCAGAGGGAGGAACGCTACGAAGTTCTTGAAAAACGAATTGTCGCGGCCGGGCTTCCCGTGGACGCCTACTGGTGGTATCTCGACTCTCGAAGGTATGGCAGTGTGCCGCACAGCGGTTTTGGTCTGGGATTTGAACGCTTGCTGATGCTGTTGACCGGCATTACCAACATTCGGGATGTGATACCCTTTCCCAGGACACCCAACAACATCGAGTTCTAAATTCGCGATAGCGAATTTAGTTGGCGACGTTGTCGTAAAAATTTTTCTTGATTGTCCCCATGAAACATCTTGAAATTCATTACATATCACCAATCCAGACCGTACCAACCTAAAACATATTGTTCTGATGACAGGTCTGTTTCGGGAGCACCGGGAGACCCATAAGGTGAATCAAGGTAACAAGGCAAAAAAGGAGCGCGATCGGCAATGACAAGCAAACGCTCATACGCTTGGGTACAAAGGCGAAGATTCGATAAAACAAGCGCCTCGGCCACCGAATCTGCGCCCACCATTGGAAGGATCAGGATTGTTGCCTTCAGCGTTTCATTTCAATGGCTATTGGTAAAAAGAATTCCTCTTCAATTTTCATGAAAAGTTCGGGATCGTGCGACAACGCCGAGTCTCATAAATCCGCACAGTGGCTTTATTCACGCAGACAACGCAGTTTCGCCAGATCTTCGGCATAGCCATACAGATGAAGCCCCTTGCTTTCTACGAGCATCTCACCGTCTTTCACTCCGATCTCTGCGGCCATATAGCTCTTCAGGTTCTGGATACCCGCTAGATTGGCCGGCAAGCCCCCCCATAAATCCCAAGAACGGAAATAGACAAAAAAATTAAGCCGGTCATCTTGAATACGCGTGTCGATGGACCGAAGACAAGGCGGATCCAGAAGGGTGATGTCCGATGGATGGGCCACCTGTAACACCATCTGATTGTTACGGTAACCATATTTTTTATAGGTTTCGATCACCCATTCAATTTGATTCAGATATAGCGTCCCGTCTTCCTCAAAAACGATTTTGCCGTCGATGTCCCTCTTGTCGATAATCTCGGTGTTGTCGCGCCGCCACCACGCCAGTTTGTTACGTGTGATAGGCGCCCGCGTCAGCCGCTCTCCATAAGTGTAAGACTCCCCGGGCTCCTTGTGACCCGTCATGAGGTATTCGATATACGACCGCTGGTATCCCTCTCCACCATAAATGTAGGCCTCCTCCACCGGGTTAGGAATACCACAGGAAGGGGGTATATCCGGCAACAGCGGCTCGGTATCGGGATGCAGGATATGGCCGCAGAAATAATCGTATTCCAACCGCGTTTGCCCTGCATAGGACCCGCGGTCGATGTTGAAACGGCGCCCATTGTCCAAGATATCGTGAACCGCCTGAAACCAAAGATCCGGCAGGTCCCTGGCCTTGATATTATGAATATGCATACTGCTCCTTAAGATCGTTACTGTTTTTGGACTATTGATTCCTGTGCCATGAAAGCCGCCAAACCGCATTTGACAACATTACAAAACAATTTATTTTTTAACCGCCTTGTCCCCGACAGTTTGTCTATTCTTCACATTTGTCTTGTTTTGAATCAAGGAAAAATAGAAATATTTCTGCTTAACTTGAAAATCCAGTTCTTATCTTATAATAAGTTCATTATTACCCTAACCAATGATCCGGAGATATTGTGAAACAACACTCTGTTATCGAAATCAAAGCCTCAGGCGCATGGAATGGCGGCACCCTTACCGACAATTCGATCTACGAAAACACGGGCATGTTTTTCAAAGGAAACACCCCTGTAAACATGAAATCTATTGAAGAACGTATCGGAATCAGAACCCGTATGGTGGCGCCGGACGATGTCAGAATTGGGGTTCTCGCGCTTCAGAACTTGATGGAAACATCGGATATCGATCCGCGTCGGATTAAAATGATTATCGGTGCCACCAATGTCGGAGAAGATAAATACGAAGCCGGACCATTGATCCGGCACTCCTTTGAAGCCATAAAGACGTGGTGCCCGGATGCAATTCCCTTCGACTTATATGCCGGTTGTCCCGGATACAACGTCAGTGTCGAGTTGCTCTTCATGCTCTCCCTGACCGGTCAACTGAAAACAGGAGACATCTCCATTATTGTCGGAGCAGAAAATATTCACCGTGCCAAAGCATTTGTACCGCTTGATACTTCCAATATCATTTTTGGTGATGATGCCCTGGCAACGGCACTGGTAACGACGGCAACCCGTACGCCGCCGTCAAAAAAAATTCATGCAAAAAAAACGGCCTGTTCACTTTCTCCTGACTTTGTTTCCGATCTCGCGAAGGCTGTCCTGAAATTGAACGGAAAACAAAAAATCGACGGTATTATCATCGATAACCAACTCGGCAAACTTCAATACCGGGTACCGGCCACCGCCGCGAGACTACAGCACGAACTTGCCGTTCGGATCTTTCCGGAGAAAGAAAAAGCTCGATATTTCAATAGCTTCAAGAACGCCATGCGTTTCTACAACCGACACGTCGATTCCTTTGCATTTGATATCATGTCTCTTTCCTCAAACTCACAGCTTGTGGAAAAATTCGCCCAGGCCTATATTCAATCTGGAAAGTGCAATTCCGTCGTGACGGCTTATGTTACCGAAGATATGAATGCAGAAGTTGCGGTATATCATGGATCCGGATTTGTCTTTGACAAACCCCTTTACGGCATTGTGGATACACGGACCCGGACACATGGTTGTTTTGCAGAATACATTCAGGCACTTCCAACCGAAAACGATGTGTTTGGCGATATGAACGGTAAGGGTGTCTTTCTCTACGCCACCCGTGGAGCCAGTGACCATTTAAGCGATTTTTTGCAGCAGAATCAACTGACAATGAATGATCTCGACCTGCTGATCGAACACCAGGCAAATTTTGCCATGATACCGATGACGCTCGAAAAGGTGTTGGATCAGGGGCAGCCCACGCTTAGAGAAGACGTCATCGAGTATATTTCAAAAAAAATGATTACCAATATTCATGTACGCGGCAATTGCTCGGTGGTGTGTATGCAGCGACTCCCGTATGATTTAAGCCGGGGAGCGCTTTTTCCGGACAACATCCAAGGATTTCCCATCAATCAAAATCTCGAAAAATTGACAACGGCAAAAATAATTGTAAACGATTCAGTGGGCGCGGGGATGACTCGAAGTTCGTTTCTTCAAATAAAAAAATAGCGTTGCACGAACAAGGCTATTTTTTGATTTTTATCGTAAATTATTTAACTATTTATATTGGTTGTTATACGTATGCTCCATTTGCCCCTGCTAAAAGCACCGGCGGGTGACGGTAAACAGACGGTCGCCTGTTTGAAGCGAGTTAGCGATCGTTAGAATCGCCCGTATTACCCTCAGATGTCCAGCGTCCTGACCGACAGTGCGTTGTTCTGAATAAATTCCCTTCTGGGTTCTACTTCATCTCCCATCAAAATAGTGAAGATCTCATCAGTATCCACAGCGTCTTCTATTCTAACCTGAAGCAAGGTTCTTTTCTCTGGATTCATGGTCGTCTGCCAAAGTTGCTCGGGGTTCATTTCACCCAAGCCTTTATAGCGTTGAATACTGATGCCTTTTTTTCCTTCCTCCACAAGATGAATGAAAAGCGCTTTCTTGTTTTCAAACACCTGTCCGTCCTCGTCCTTTTCCGTCGAAGACACCACAAACGGCGGAATATCATATTTAAATATTTTCTTTCCGAGAATCCTGGCCTTTTGGAAATCAGCGGAATATACAAGACCCTTACCTATTTTGATGGGGACCACGTCCGTTATAAACGGGTTCTTGATCAATAATTCGCTTTTGAGTTCGGCGTTAGGACTGACTGTTATTTCATAAAAATCGCTCTCACCATTCCATTTAAGTTCAATTGTCTCATATCGTTGTTTCAAGAGCGCTTCCTTCAAAGACACCATTTGATCTTTATCCCTAAGGATTTTTTTGTTGAGGATGCTTTGCCGGATAACGGCCTCGGTCAAGTTCTGATAAAATCCTTTTTTCTCAATTTTGGAGAGTATGTTGAAATATTCCGCTAAATTGCTAAGAAATATCATCAACCGATGGTTGGATAATTCCTCCGCTTCCTTGCCAATGGTTACGATTTTCTTTTGACAGATGCGTTTGAGTATATAATCGTTGAAATCCTGCTCGTCTTTTAGATATATTTCGTTTTTTCCCTTACCCACTTTCAAAAGAGGGGGTTGAGCTATATACAAATATCCATTTTCTATGACCTCTGGGAACTGTCTGTAGAAAAAGGTCAAAAGTAACGTCCGTATATGTGAGCCGTCGACATCGGCATCCGTCATAATGACGATCTTATGGTAACGAAGCTTTTCTATATCATATTCTTCCTTGCCGACTCCCGTTCCAAGGACTGTGATGATATTTTTAATTTCTTCGCTGCGTAGAATTTTATCAAAGCGCGCCTTTTCAACATTAAGTATTTTACCTTTCAAGGGTAAAATCGCCTGAAATTTTCGGTCCCGGCCCTGTTTTGCCGAACCGCCGGCTGAATCGCCTTCCACCAGAAAAATTTCCCGCTGGGCCGGCTCCGAAGCCTGACATTCCGCCAGTTTTCCTGGCAATGTCGAATCAATCAGTGAACCCTTGTTCCTGGCAAGATCTCTGGCGCGTTTGGCGGCATCTCTGGCCCTGGCGGCATCGACCGCCTTTGCAATTATCTTTTTAGCAATGGTGGGGTTTTCCTCGAGAAAAATGCTCAGTTTTTCATTGACAAGCGACTCGACAAGACCTTTGACTTCACTGTTACCCAGTTTTGTCTTTGTTTGTCCCTCAAATTGCGGGTTGCGAATACGGACGCTGACGATAGCCGTGATACCCTCCCGAACGTCATCTCCACTAATTTTTGCAATGAGATTTTTAGGCAAATTGCCATTCAATAAATATTGATTAAGCGTACGGGTCAATCCAGCCTTGAACCCTATCAGATGGAAACCTCCTTCTACCGTATTGATATTGTTAGCAAAAGAAAATATTTTTTCTTTAAATGTGTCATTATATTGTATGGCCACTTCTATCTGAACATCCGATTTGTCGCCCTCAATAAAAATAGGTTTGTGAATAGCCGCGTGTCGTTTATTAATGTATTCCACAAAGGAAACGATGCCGCCTCTGTACATGAATTCATTTTTTTCATCAGATCTTTCGTCTTGAAGAATAATTCTGATGCCCTTATTCAGGAATGCCAACTCTCGAATACGACGGACCAATATTTCATAACTGAATTCAACGGAATTAAATATTTCAGGATCCGGGGTAAAATGTATCTTGGTGCCTCTTTTGTTTGTTTTGCCTACCACCATCAATTCACTTGTTTTTTTACCTCTTTCATATGTCTGGTAATAGACTTTTTGATCTTTATAAACTTCTACTTCCAGAATCACTGAAAGCGCGTTTACAACCGAAACCCCTACGCCGTGAAGACCGCCGGAAACTTTATAGGAATCGTTGTCGAATTTGCCTCCGGCATGCAGTTTCGTTAGCACCACTTCTACGGCTGGTATTTTTTCGGTTTTATGAACACCGACCGGTATTCCCCGGCCATCGTCTTCCACGCTCACGCTGTTGTTAGAATGAATGGTTACGGTAATATTCTCACAGTATCCGGCCATTGCCTCATCAATACTGTTATCAACCACTTCATAAACCAGATGATGCAGCCCGGCTACGTCCACATTCCCTATGTACATGGAGGGTCTTAATCTTACAGGCTGTAACCCTTCCAATACATTGATACTCGTTTCGTCGTATGTTTTTTCCATTATATTCTCATCGGCATAATTACGCCTAAATATGTTTTATCGTTTTCCCCTTCAATGACACAGGGTTTTTCTTCACTGACGATATTGATCAGTACATTGTCCGTTTCAATGGCATTTAATATTTCAATAAAATATTTGGGATTAAAAGCAACTTTTATGGAATCCCGGCTAAAATCGATGGCCATGTCTTCTTTGGATTCACCAATTTCAGGGTTCGTTGCACTGACGGTAATGCTATCTTTTCCAAAATCAAAAACTGCGCCTTTGTAGTTTTCAGAAGATAAGATAGACATTCGTTTCAACATCATCGTAAAATTAGCCCTATTGACAATAACATCAAATCTTTTTTCTTTTTTAACAATATCTGTATATTCTGGAAATTCTCCTTCCAAAAGCCTGATGATGACCGTTTCGGTCTCTTTTTTAGCAATAAAATAGGTTTTCTTTACTCCCACGCGGACGGTCCCTTCTAAAGATAAAAATTTCGCGACTTCCATCAATCCCTTTTTGGGAATGATTATTTTATCAAATACCGGTATCTTGAGGTCTTTCTTAAAATGATAATCCGCCTTTGATAATCGACTTCCATCAGTGGATACCATTCTGACACAGATATCATCCGCTGTTTCAATTCGTTCAAAAAGGGTACCCGTTATATGGGCGCGCTTATCGTCTGTGGTTCCGCTAATCATGGTGCTTTTTTCGATCATCTTTTTTAAAAAGGATGATTCCATTTCAAAAAGTTCAATTTCATCCACCTGAGGATTTTCAGGAAATTCATCCGAATCCATTCCCACAATATGATACTGAATGTCTGGACTACCTATTTCGATCCATTTGTTTTCCACCTCATTAATTTCAATATCATCGTTTGGAAATTCCCGGACAATTTCATAAAATTTTCTGGCGTTGATAGCGATACCGCCTTCCTTTTCGACAACAGCTGGGTACGAACCTTCAATGCCGGTTTCAAGATCTGTCGCCATCAATGTGATACCGTTGTCGCTCGTTATCAACATGACATTTTCAGTTATGGCGAGATTGCTTTTTCGACTGGTCAGTCCCTGAATTTTTGAAAGAACGGCCAGAATATCCCCTTTTTTAATTGTAATCTTCATATGTATTTCCTACTTTATAAAAATATAAATATTAATAAGGGTTGTTCATAACAACAATAAGTTAACAATATATTGATTTTACTAATATAATATAATATTTTCAGTTTACAATAAAGGATTGAAAAACTGTCAAAAACAGCGTTTTTTTAATCTGTGGCATACTTTTTGTTTATAAATAGAAAATTATGAACAATTTATCAATATAAAATACAATATATTGTGTATAAATATGTTTTAACTTTATATATATAGCTAAAATAACCCAACCAGACAAGATGAAATTTATCGCCGACCTACATGTTCATTCAAAATATTCCAGAGCCACTGCCAAAAATCTGGATTTGGAAAGCTGTTATATCGCCGGTCAACATAAAGGAATAACCGTTCTGGGTACCGGCGATGTTACACACCCTGCCTGGCTAATGGAAATCAAAGATAAATTGGTGCCGGCCGAAGCGGGATTGTTTAAACTCAGAGAAGACATAGCCCGATCCTGTAATACGTATATTCCAGAAAACTGTCAGGGTATTGTTCGATTTGTTCTGGTTTCAGAAATCAGCAATGTATATAAGAAAAATGGAAAAACCCGAAAAAATCATAATCTTGTTTTTTTTCCGGACATTGAATCTGTTGAAAAATTTAATCAGGCGCTTGACAAGATTGGGAACATAAAATCAGATGGTAGACCGATACTGGGTCTGGATGCCAGGAATCTCCTTGAAATATCCCTTGAAGTTTCGACGGACAGCTTTCTTGTTCCAGCCCATATATGGACGCCCTGGTTTTCCATGCTGGGTTCCAAATCAGGATTTGATTCAATTCAGGAATGTTTTGAAGATTTGACAACCCATGTTTTTGCGGTGGAAACCGGTTTATCTTCTGATCCCGAAATGAATTGGCGTGTTAAATGTTTGGATGGATTGACCCTTATTTCCAATTCAGATGCTCATTCTCCCATGAAATTGGGCAGAGAGGCCAATAGATTCAATACCGAACTGAGCTATTTCCATATCAAAGAAGCCATTAAGACAGGTGATCCGAAATTATTCTGTGGTACATTTGAGTTTTTCCCGGAACTGGGAAAATATCACATCGATGGACACCGGAAGTGTGACCATCGTTCATGGCCGACAGAGACCATTCGACAACAAGGGATTTGTCCCATCTGCGGAAAGTCTATGACGCTCGGTGTCCTTCACCGGGTGGAGCAGTTGGCAGATCGTCCACTAGGGGCACACCCGCAAAAACACCATCCATGCCATCACATCATTCCACTTCATGAAATATTGTCTGAACTACTGGGTGTCGGGCCCAATACCAAAAAGGTCAATAAGGTATTTAATGAGTTGTTGGTTAATAAAGGGCCCGAATTAAAAATTCTGCATGAGCTGCCGCTAAAATCGCTGATTCATATGGACGTTCCTTTATTGGGTGAGGCGATTAAAAGGGTCCGCAAAAAAGAGCTTCGGTTTGTTCCAGGATACGATGGAGAGTTCGGGACAATTCAAGTGTTTACCTCACGGGAAAAAAAGAATCAGAAAAAGAATAGCGTTGAAAAAAAACAGAAAACATGATAAAAACCAAATAGTTAATATTAAAAGACAGTGGGGACTATTTTTTTAAAAGCGATAGGGTCGTTTTTTGCTTGCGTCCCTTCGGGTTATAGCACCGCTCTTTCATTCTCATAAGGCAGAACGTGATGAGGACCCAGATACAACAGAGCCTGTTTATCAAGATGGTTACTGCGGTCTTGTTTCTATTTTTTTCAAACAGCCCGAGTCAGGCAGATATTTATATGTACATCGACAGTCAAGGCGTACTTTACTTTACCAATGCACCGACCTCGTCTCAATATACACTGTATATCAAGGAGCGACCCAAAGCGTCAGTGGCAACAAAAAAATATGATGGCATTATCCAGGAAGCCTCCAATACCTTCAATTTGTCTTTTTCGCTCATAAAAGCGATGATAAAAGTGGAGTCAGACTTTGACCCAATGGCTATTTCAAAAAAAGGTGCCCTTGGGTTGATGCAGATAATGCCCCAGAACTTAAGGACATTCAATATTCGAGATCCGCATGACCCAAGGCAAAATATCCTGGGCGGTGCCCGCTATTTCAAGTCTCTTGTTGAACGGTTTGAAGGAAAACTGCCACTGGCTCTGGCGGCCTACAATGCAGGTCCGACCATTGTGGATAAACACATGAACATCCCGCCCATCCAGGAGACAGAGGATTATGTCAAAAAAGTTATGAAGTATTTTTATTTATATAAAAAAGGCTGACAGACCCTGTTGTTTTTCACAGAGTTCAACCAACAAGCCACCGGTCGTCACCTTCTGTTCCTGAACGGTTTCAGCTTTTTCGAAATCAAGACCAAGGCAATCCATCTAAAAATCTTTGCTTTCAGCGATGCTCTTTACGGCAATCCCGATATGATCGATTTTCAGTATCTTCATTATTTGCTCCTATGAAGTGTATTTATGTTGTTGGAATTTAGCGTAAAAGCCTTAAGAAATGTCATGTATAATATTACCGGTTTTATAGAACATAGGGGACCTTCCAGTGTATGTTTTTATACATCGTAAAAGTTTCAGAGAATACAATATCCTGTATTTTTGGTAATTCTTTGGTGTGAAACCTTAAAAGATCGTTATCGTTATTCAGCAGAATGAGTGCGATGACATCGAATCTGCCAGTAACGACGCCCACCGATATTACACCATTTATTTCACTAATTTCTTGTGCGCGTAATGCCAGATCCCGGGTCCGAAGATTTATGCCGATGAGCGCCAACATGTGATTTGGAATTGCATCCGTATCGACGAGACCTTTTATTTCTAAAATACCGGATTTGGTCAGGCGTTCTATCCTTCTGCTGACAGTATTGAGGGAAACGTTAAGTTCTTCTGCTATCGCCTTTGAGGTTTTTCGTCCGGACTGTAATTGCCTGCTGATGTCGAAGCTCAATTTATCGATATCCATCTAAAATACCTCAATATAATTCATCAAAATATTAATAATTCGCTTAATACAGTAACAAAAGTTACGGTACGTTGGTCTCATATAACCAACATGAAATCAATTGTCAATATATAAGTTGTTGTGCAAATAAACATCAATATTATTTATTTTTTTAATATATATAGCCATTTAATGCTTGACACCTGTCGAAAAGTGTTTTATTCAGCGATTTAATGATATTCATCAATATGGTTTTGATGAAGGGGGGTATTAACCACGGAATATTTTAAAAGGAGGAGACTAAAATGGGAAAACGTACAAAAACATCGGCTTTAATTCTTATTGCGGTAATGGTATCTTTTTTCATGGCGTCGACAACGTTCGCCAAGGTAACGGTGTTGAAATTTGGTCATGTGAATGCCCCATCCTCACATTTCCATTTTGCCTGCTTGGAGTTTAAAAAAGTGTTAGAGGCAAAATCGAACGGTGCCATTAAGGTTGAAGTCTACCCAGCCGAACAACTAGGTACCGGTCAGGAACACATACAAGGATTGGTTCTTGGCACTATCGCCTGTAACCCAGAAATTGACGTGCTTTTGGGAAACGTGGCTCCTCTATATAACGTATGGGGTGTTTTCTATCTATTCGACAGTGTCGAAAACGTTAAGAAATTCAAGGCAGGGCCTCTTCAGGAAAAAATGAATCAGCAGGCTATTAGCAAGGGTATTCGGCAGATCGGTTATTACGATTGTAATAATGTTTTTAACATGCTGTCTAAAAAACCCATATACAAATTGGAAGACCTCAAAGGCCTCAAAAACAGGACCATACCGGTTGAGTCCCTGATTGCCGGATGGAAAGCACTGGGAAGCTCCGTTGTGGGACTTTCTTTTAGCGAAGTTTATACATCTCTTTCCACCAACCTGATCCAAGCGATAGACAACCCCATAGCTGATATGTATCATGAAAAATTTCATGAAGTAACAGATTATCTTTGTATGACCCAAGACCTGGTAAACGTGGTGAGTTGGAATTTCAGTGAAAAGGTGTGGCAGAGCCTTACACCCCAGGAGCAAAAATGGGTGACAGAAACAGCCGTAGAAATTCAACCAGCGGTTAAAGCGTGGTCGGACAAGGATGATGAGGCTGCGCTTGCGGCATTTAAGAAAAAAGGTATTCAAATCATTGAAACGGATCTGACGGGATTTGCAGATAAAATTTCTGCCAATATCGATACGGTTCTTGGTGGCAACCAGGAAATCATTCAGCTGTACAAAGATATTCGGGCCGCACAGAAATAGAAAGTTAAAGTATTTGTTGCGGCGGCTGACCTCGTTACCCGAGGTCAGTAGCCGCACAATTTACGGTTAAGATTTCACTGGAGCGATGGATATATGCAGTGACAGGTGTAATGGAGAACCATAACGAATGATATATTATGCACTAGGATTATTATGATAGCCCTTTTCGGATTGTCCTCAGCCGAAGTGATCCTAAGATATTGTTTTAATTACCCCTTACCTTGGGCAAGTGAGCTTTGTCGATTTTTACTCATTTGGCTGATCTTTCTTGGTGCCACGCGAGGTTACAAGAAGGGGCGGACATCTAACCGTCGGTATAAGTTTGAATAACTATCTATCTGAAAGGGCGAAATTTTGGGTAAGGCTTTTCGTTAATACGTGCGTCTCTATTGCTCTGGCTGTGATCGGTTTTTATGCGACAAAAGTTGCCTTTTATAGCTCTCACATAATAGCGCCAGCCAGCCAAATACCCATGTGGGTTGTATGGATGGCTGTTCCAGTAAATTTTTTTCTCATGATGTTTTTTACAATGAGAGAAAGTGTAAGATTATACCGCGGCGAAAAAACGATGGACGAAAACATGATGGTTGAGAAACAGGAGAAATAGCAAATGACCATTTTTATAGGCATGATTATTTTTTTCGCCCTTGGAACGCCTATCGGTTTCTCAATGCTGATTGCCGTGCTCATCTTCCTTTTTCTTGATGGTCGTTTATATGAGCTTATGTCGATCGCTACGGCTGTGGGATTTTCACTAAATAAATATGTGCTGCTTGCCATACCATTTTTTATGCTTGCTGCTGAAATAATGAACCAGTCTGAAATTACCAAACGAATTTTCCGATTTGCTTATGTGCTGGTCAGCAGAATCCCTGGAACACTTGGGTCATGTAAATGTTTTAGCAAGCATGCTTTTCGCAGGAATGTCTGGTTCCGGGATTGCAGACGCTTCGGGTTTGGGTCGGCTTGAGATCAAGGCGATGAAGGATGCCGGCTATGATGCGCCATTTTCAGCCGCAGTTACAGCGTCGTCCGCTTGTATTGGTCCGGTAATCCCGCCAAGCATATCCATGGTTATTGCCGGAGTTGTTTGCTCCGCGTCGGTTGGGAAGCTTTTGCTTGGCGGTTTCATCCCTGGCTGTTTAATGGGCCTCGCCTTGATGGTTTCCGTCGCTTTTCGTGCGAAAATGAGAAAGTATCCCAGAGGAGAGGAAACGCCTAAATTTCGTGAAATTTACGCTTCTTTTAATTCGGCCTTTATGGCCCTGCTAACGCCAGTCATTTTGGTAATGGGTATTTTCTCTGGCGTATTCACACCAACGGAAGCTGCAATTGCAGCGAGTGCGTATGCTTTGATAATTGCGATTTTTGCCTATCGCTCACTCAAAATCAGGGAGTTATTCGACTTGTTTTGTCTCGTCGGTCTCAGATGCGCCACTGTAATGTTCATTTATAGCTGCGCTTCTGTCATTGGAAAAATTGCTGTAAGAGCGCAATTGCCACAACTCATAACAGACAAATTCATGATGATAACACAGTCCCCGATTGGGGTGCTGTTTCTTTGTCTTGCGCTCTTTATCGCTCTGGGAACCCTCATGGATGACACAGCGCTTCTGGTAATTCTCGGACCGATTCTGATGCCTATTGTTTTGCAGGTTGGGATTGACCCGATACATTTTGGAGTCTTTATGGTTATGAGTCTCCAAATTGCCATGATGACACCCCCGGTTGGGATTACCATGTTTATTGCGTGTTATTACGCGGAAATTGACGTTCTTGCATTTGCAAAGGAAGTATGGCCTCAATTTATCATCCTCGTTTTTGCAGCGATAATGGTTCTTCTTTTTCCAGCGTTAACACTGTGGCTGCCTAATTTACTGGGTAAGGGATTCTAAAAAGAGACAGTAGAACAGACGTATCATCTAAATAGATAGTTACGCAATACGCAGAAAGAACCTTAATGAAAAATGCAAAAAGGAGTTTCGAAAAATGAATATCGGTGGGTATATGGAAAAATGATTCGAATTGATCTGACAACAAGTCAGACATCTATCGAACAACTGGATGATGAAACATTAAAAAAATGGGTAGGAGGCGTCGGTCTGGGGGCAAAGCTCCTATATGACGAGATACCCGCCGGCGTCGAGTGGTCTGATCCTGAGAACCGCATAATCCTGACAACCGGACCCCTTTCTGGAAGCGGTGTATTTGGCGCCGGGACGTTCAATGTGGCTACAAAGGGCCCGATGACCAACATGGCCGGGAGCTCACAGGCAAACGGATATTTTGGAGCATACTTAAAGTTTTCAGGATTTGACGGTGTTATTCTACAGGGCAAGGCTCCAAACCCGGTCTATCTTCTGTTCAAGGACGGAAAGCTCGAAATCCGAGATGCCAGCCACCTGGCCGGTACAAATATGCAAGAACTGGAAGACACCTTACGCAAGGAACTCGGAGCCAAAGAAAAAGAAGTTTCTGTTTACGGCATCGGCCCTGCGGGGGAAAATTGCGTTCGCTACTCCGTCATAATGGGCGATAGAGGGCACGCGGCTTCAAAAAACGGTATTGGTGCGGTGATGGGATCGAAGAAAATTAAAGCGATGGTTGCCTATAAGGGCAAGCGAAACTTTGAAGTCAAAAACCCCGAACTTCTCAAGGAAAAAAATAACGCGTCCTGTAAAAAAGCCAAAGAGATAATGCCCTGGTTTGAAAAGGGCGGAACCGGAGGCGGTTTTTCTACTTTACATGATTTAGGGGTTCTTCCCGTCAAGAACTACACAACGAACATCTACCCTGAACATGAGAAAATGGGTGGCAACTACCTGCGTGAAACACTATAAAATTCGGTCCAAACCCTGCTATTTGTGTAAGCTTGCCCATGTCAAAGAAGTCACCGTAACCGAAGGGCCCTACAAAGGTTTTGTGGGAGAAGAACCTGAATACGAGCAACTTGCTGCATGGGGACCGATGATCGGCAACACAGAACTTGGGGCCGTGGTCATGTTGTCTAACGAAGTCGATCTGCTCGGCCTGGACTGCAACGAGGCGTCCTGGACGATGGCCTGGGTAATGGAGTGCTATGAAAAGGGTGTTTTTTCCAAAACCGATCTCGACGGCCTGGACCTGAAATGGGGCAATGTCGAAGCTGTGCGGGCCATGCTGAACAAAATAGCGAAAAGAGAGGGCATTGGAGACCTGCTTGCCGAAGGTGTTATGCGAGCATCACGGAAGATTGGCGGAGAGGCTGCAGACTGGGCCATTTACACACAAAAGGGTAGCAGTCCTCGATCGCATGATCACAGAGGTCGGTGGGTAGAACTGTTTGACACCTGTATGAGCAACACCAGCACCATCGAGTCGAGCTGGACCGGAATCCATCCCCACCTGGTGGACTTGCCGACACTGGAAGATCCATTCTCTCACGAGGAAATTTCAACGAGCGTCGCAAAATTTAACGGCGTCAGGCAGTTCGACGACTGTCTTGGATCTTGTCGACTCGCTTCACCTGACCCCAAACTTCAACTCGATTGTCTGAACGCGGTCACGGGCTGGGAACTGACCCTGGATGACGTGTTCACCATCGGTCGGAGAGCTATCAACCAACTGAGGATGTTCAACTACCGCCACGGAATGAAGAAGGAAAACGAACGACCGTCAAAGCGATACGGATCCGTGCCTGTAGACGGTCCCGTAAAAGGGAAGAACATAATGGAAAAATGGGACAAGATGCTTGAAAACTACTACAACCTGATGGGTTGGGACCCGGAGACCGGGAAACCGCTTCCTGAGACGCTGAAAAAACTCGGCCTGGAAGAACTCATTAAAGATCTATAGTACCAACGGGTCAGGCCAAAACAGTGCCTCCGCCTCCTGGTGAAAACACGGGAAAGCTACTGAACTCTTAAATCGGAAAAAAAAGACAGAAGCTGGAAACCCTATATCTGAAAACTTCTGAAAATAAATTGAATACGCACGAGGTAAGATAGCAATGAAGGGGCAAGATACACTAAAAGCTGAAATGAAACGCTGGGAGGAGACAACCCTCATTAAGTCTACAAGCCGGTTTCCAGAAAGAAAGCCAAAATTCGAAACGACGTCTCAAATTGAAATCGAGGGGCTCTACACCCCTCATTAACCATGCTGAATCGGCATATATGAACGAACTGGGTTTTCCAGGGGAGTACCCTTTCACCCGCGGTGTCCGGCCAACCATGCATCGGGGGAGGCTCTGGACAATGAGAATGTATTCAGGATTTGCATCTGCGGAGGAGACAAATAAGAGGTACAAATATTTACTTGAGGCGGGTCAAACAGGTTTAAGTGTTGCTTTCCATCTTCCCACACAGATCGGTTATGATTCGGACAACCCCATGGCCGAAGGGGAGGTTGGACGAGTTGGTGTTGCCGTAGACACCCTGGCGGACATGGAGAAAATATTTGAAGGCATCCCTCTTGATAAGGTCAGCACGAACATGACCATAAACTCCACGGCCATCATTGTAATGGCCATGTATCTGGTTGTGGCTGAAAAGCAGGGGGTTCGTTATGAGGATTGTAAGGGGACAATCCAAAACGATATTTTGAAAGAATATGTGGCCAGGGGAACCTATATCTATCCCCCCAAAGAATCCATGCGTATTACCGGGAATATATTCTCATATTGCCAGAAATATGTTCCCAAATGGAATACCATCAGTATCTGTGGGTATCATATCCGCGAAGCTGGCTCAAATGCCGTTCAAGAAACGGCATTTACCCTGGCCAATGCAATTGCATATGTTCAAGCAGGGATAGACGAGGGCCTCGATGTGGATGATTTTGCCCCAAGGATTTCGTTTCACTTTGACACCCATAACAACTTTCTTGAAGAAATTGCTAAATACAGGGCGGCCAGGCGGTTGTGGGCCAGAATAATGAAAGAACGATTCAAGGCAAAAAAACCGGCTTCTTGCATGTTGCGTGCGCACTCCCAGGGAGCCGGCTGTACATTAACCCGCCAACAACCAGAGAACAATGTCATACGGGTAACCATACAAGCCTTAGCCGGTGTCCTGGGAGGGGCCTTGTCGCTGCAAACCAATTCCCAGGATGAAGCCTATGCCATTCCAACCGAAGCAACCGTCAGAACCGCCCTCAGAACCCAGCAGATTATCGCCCATGAAAGTGGGGTAGCAGATTTTGTAGACCCCCTGGGTGGTTCGTATGCCATTGAGGCCTTAACCAATAACATCGAAACAGAAGCCATAGAATATATTAAAAAAATAGATGGTATGGGGGGCGCGGCAGCGGCAATTGAGAAAGGATATATACAGTCGGAAATAGCCGAAAGCGCCTATCAGTATCAAAAAGCCATTGAATCAAAAACCCAGGTTGTTGTTGGTGTGAATGATTACATCGTGGAAGAGGCGACACATATCAATACCACCCAAATAGATGCGGAAACCGAAAAGAGACAGATAAATAAACTCAGGAAGATAAAGTCACAGAGAAACCAGCCAAAGGTAGATCAGGCTTTGTCCAGCATAAAAAAAGCTGCCGAAAGTCATGAGAACCTGATGCCGCCTGTTATTGCTGCTGTAAAAGAATATGCCACCGTAGGGGAAATTAGCGATGTCCTGCGCAAGGTATTCGGCGAATATCAGGGATAAACTAGCAACCCACAACGTCAATGCCAAAAACAAGAAAGGTATTTTCATGAAACCTGAAAAAATCAAATCTTTGGACAAAGCACATATAATGCATTCCTGGTCTGTACAATCACAACTTGATCCCTTGGCCTTTGACCATGGAAAAGGTGCTGTCATGTGGGATGTCGATGGGAACCGGTACCTGGATTTTAGCTCACAACTTGTGAATTTAAATATCGGCCACCAACATCCGGATGTTGTAAATGCGATCAAGGAATGGTCTGAGCGGTGCTGTTATATCAACCCCGCGTATGCATATGAATCACGATCTCTATTGGGTGAAAAGCTTTCTCAAATCACCCCCGACAACATTAATCACTTTTTCTTTACCTTGAGTGGTGCGGAATCAAATGAGAACGCCATAAAGATGGCGAGACTGTATACGGGCAAACATAAGATAATCTCTCGCTATCGCTCCTACCATGGGGCATCAATGGGTGCTATATCCATAACAGGTGATCCAAGACGCTGGCCGATGGAACCAGGAATATCAGGTACTCTCAAAGTCTTTGATCCGTATTGCTACAGGTGCTCATTCGGGCTGGAACACCCATCCTGCAATTTGCGTTGTGTCGAAAATATCAGAGAGGTCATGATGTATGAGGGGGCAAAAGACCATGTTGCAGCAATATTTGTGGAAAGCGTGACCGGTACCAACGGGATTTTTGTTCCTCCAGACGGATACTTCCAACGCCTTCGAGAGATATGTGATGAATTTGATGTCCTTTTGATCTGTGACGAGGTCATGTCGGGCTTCGGCAGAACCGGAAAATGGTTTGCATTTGATAACTGGGGAATTAAACCGGATATCATTACCATGGCCAAGGGTTTGACAAGTGGATATGTACCCATGGGGGCCCTGGGTGTCAGTGACAAAATAGCGGATTATTTCCAGGACAAAATGCTTTGGTGTGGACTGACCTACAATAACCACCCCTTGTGCTGTGGTGCTGCAGTGGCGTGTCTGGAAGTTTACGAAAAGGAAAATCTCATTCAGCGCTCGAAAGACATGGGCGATATCTGTATGGGCGAGCTAAAAAACCTGATGGAAAAGCACAAATGTGTCGGAGATGTGAGGGGCATCGGTTTGTTTCAAATACTTGAGTTGGTAAAGGACAAACAGTCAAGGGAACCCATTTCCGACTTTAACACGACCAATGATATCGTCAAAGGGGCTGTGAAGAAACTTAAGCAGGGCGGTGTCCTGACCCTGACACACTGGAATACGATATTTGTAGCACCACCACTTGTTATCACCGAGGAAGAGCTCAGAGAGGGACTTGGTGTCATCGACGAAGTGCTCACCTGGGTTGACTCGCAAATTTAAAAAGTACAACGTTTCACACCACGGGACGCTGTCAATAATATAGAACGAAAGAGAGAAATACAAATGTCTAAGTTACCATTGGAAGGGATCAAGATAATCGATTTAACAGCAGCAGTGGCAGGCCCTTTCTGTACACAGCTATTAGGGGATTTTCGGAGCGAATATAATAAAAATTGAGCCTCCGAAAAAGGGAAGATATCGCTCAGAGAAGTTGGACCATTCATGGAAGAGGAGAGTTATTACTTCCTTCAGAATAACCGAAACAAAAGAAGTATGACCTTGAACCTCAGGACGGAAAAAGGGGTTGAGGTACTGAAAACCCTTGTAAAAGATGCAGATGTCCTGGTGGAAAACTATCGCCCTGGTGTAAAAAAGAAACTGGGAATAGATTATGAAGAAATGAAAAAAGGCAATCCTCGACTGATCTACACCAGCATATCGGGATTCGGTCAAACAGGTCCTTATGCAAACCGTCCGGGATTCGATCCCATAGCTCAAGGTATATCAGGGTCTATGCAGCGTCACCGGGACAAAGGAATCCGGTCCTTTCAGGGTGGGTATCGCCATAGGAGATGCCCTGGCGCGGAATTTTTGCTGCGTTCGGTACACTGATGGCTATAATTGAAAGAGAAACATCCGGACAGGGCCAACGCGTTGAAAGTTCTTTATTGGAAGGGTTGGTCGGTGTCCTGGGGCCCCAGGCTGCAAAATATTTTGCAACGGGAGAAAGGCCAGAGCCATCCGGAAACGATCATCCAATGTTGTCTCCCTTTGGGACGTTCAAGACAAAGGATGGTTACTTGAATATTGGCGCAGGATATCAAGCTATATGGGAACGCTTGGCCAAAATATTAAAATTGGAAGAATTGATCAAGGATCCACGGTTTCTGAAAGTGGGCGACAGAGTTATCAATAATGCGGAACTATCCGCGATTATTGAAGCAAAGTTGATCGAAAAAACGAACAAAGAGCTGGAAAAAGAACTCAATGATGGCGGTGTTCCTAACGGACCCATTCTGCATGTGGATGAAGTATTTAAAAATATTCAGGTGTTGCACCAGGAGATGCTTATTGAAAAAGAACACCCAAGTCTCGGGAGAATCAAAATGATCGGATTCCCGGCAAAACTGAGCCGCACACCACCATCCGTAAGATTGACACCACCGGCTTTAGGTGAGCATACAGATGAGATATTGGAAGAAGCTGGTTTTTCGAAACAGTCAATACAGGAAATAAGGGATTCGGGAACGTTATGAAGAACGAAGCCGTGCTTTCGAGAAAATATGAATGGAAAGGATAAATTCAGGGAATAAAATAATGGGCAAAAGAAAAATACGAATACTTGTCGCAAAGGTTGGACTCGACGGACACGACCGCGGTGCAAAGGTGATAATGCGTGCCTTACAGGAGGCTGGAATGGAGGCAATCTATACGGGACTTCGGCAAACACCCGAACAGGTTGTAAACGCTGCCATACAAGAAGATGTGGACATTGTCGCGCTTAGCTGTTTATCAGGGGCACACAGGACGCTGTTTCCAAAAGTAGTAAAAATCCTGCGAGAAAAGAACGCAGAGGACATTGTGATAATTGGGGGCGGCATCATTCCCACGGAAGACATTGACGAAATGAAGAACGCCGGGATTTCTGCCATTTTTCAACCTGAGACAACTACAACAGAAATTGTCGATTATATAACAAAAAATATCATGACAACAAAATCCAGGCAGAAGGCAAGTTCACATCAAGCCGAATATAGTGACAGTAAAGATAACCAAGATACCAAAATGGCTTGATATTAAATAAAAATTGATATTATTCAACATCAGGAGTTTCTTCCTCGCCTATAGATAGAATTGTCCAGACCGGTTACGATAATCCACCGCCATCTTATGAAAAAAATCCCGTTGATAAAAAGCTACTCGTGAGGCAGCAGCGGACACTCTAAGCAGAGTGTTTACTGTAGATTTATTTCTGAGGGGAACAAATGCAGTGACCCAGGATGGCAGTTGATAATTCTGGACATGACCAGAAACAGCGTTGGGGCCATTGCATACGGGCCGAAAAACGTCGTCATTATTGTTTGGCGAAACAAAGTTGTAAAGGATGTCGAAACGGCCATTTCACGAATAAGGACCTTTGCAGCACCTGCCAGTGCCATGCGGTTGAAAAAACACACACCCTGTGTAATAACTGCTGACTGTGAAGAGCGTAACAGACTCGAACGACTTTGCAACACGTGGATCATTTCAGAAAAGTCATTTTTATCAATACGTTTTAACTTATTGGATTGGGGCACATGAGCACCGACACTATCAGGAAGCTTCTTTTTAATGCCACGGCCACTTTCAAAAATAAGCCAGCGGTAACATTTTTACGTGACGGTGAAGTTGAAACCATACTTTCTTTCAGTGAGTTAGACCGGGATTTAGATCGTATGAGTAGCGTTTTCTTGTCTATCGGAATCGACAAATGTGACCGAGTTATCCTCTTCTTACAAAAATCCTTAATCTTTATTGTTGCCCATCTGGCACTTCAAAAAATAGGTGCTATCACCATACCGCTCAATCCAGATTTGAAAAGCTCTGAAATGAAATATCTAATTCAAGACGCGAGGCCAAAAGCCATACTATCGGAGCCCTGGAGGGAATCTTTCATAGAACAAATCGATTCCAAACTAACCAATTTGTCCGTGGATACCCGGATGCCATATCAGACGCTCAATATTTTAAATGGCGTTTCTGATAATTTTCCTCCAGCTAAGATCTGTCCGGAAGATCCTTCGCTAATTATCTATACATCGGGAACAACGGGCAAACCCAAAGGCGTTGTGTTAACCCAGAGAAACCTGGCAAACGATGCCATGGGGGTCATCAATACATGGGAAATCAGCCAAAAAGATGTATTCTGCCATGCATTACCTCTTTTCCATTTTCATGGTCTGTGCTTTGCTTTTCATACGGCATTAATCGCTGGAGCACATGTGCTAATGTGTGACCAATTCGATCCCCCCCGGATTATTGAAATCCTGAGTAAGCCGGGCCCTCAACAGTGCTCGGTTTTTATGGCAGTGCCTGCCATGTATGGAAGGTTGATGGATTATTTGGGGAATAAGAATATCGATTTTGGGCATATGCGTTTGTTGACATCCGGATCAGCACCACTTTTACCAAAAGACTTTAAAAGAATATATAAAATTTTCGGTAAAGAACCGGTGGAAAGAGAGGGAATGTCGGAAACCGGCATGAATTTTTCAAATCCGCTGAGAGGCATAAAAAAACCAGGGTCCATAGGACTACCACTGCCATCGCTTGAGGTAAGGATAGTTGACCCCGAGTCCGGCGCAGACGTAGATCCTGGCCAAACAGGTGAAATTTGGTTGAAGGGGCCTTCTATTTTTTCTAGCTACTGGCAAAAGGATAACGAAACAGCAGATGCCTTTGAGCAAGGCTGGTTCAAGACCGGCGACATGGGAAACATAGATGAGGATGGGTATTATTATCTTACAGATCGAATAAAGGACATTATCATCTCAGGAGGAGAAAACATTTCTCCAAAAGAGATAGAGGACGTTATCAACCGCCTTGATGACGTGCTGGAAGTCACGGTTTTGGGTGTCCGTGATGACAAATGGGGAGAAAAGGTGGTTGCGGCCGTGGTAAGAAAACCAGGGAGCAAGATAAATGAAGACACGATAAAAGGGGTTTGTAGAAAACATCTACACAAATGGAAATGTCCCAAGGAAATTGTTTTTTTGGAAAAAATCCCCAGAAACAGCATGGGAAAAGCATTGAAAGATAAGGTAAAATACTCTTTCCAATAACGAACTAGACCCATGCAGCAGTTATTCTGGAATGCTGATCAGAGTTGTTTCTTTCCAACGTGTTATACTTCTGTAAGATGTAATGTTGTATCAGAATTAAAATGGTGAAGCGTGAAGCAAATTTCTGAAAAAATAATTGCAGGTGATGTTCGGACTGTTGCCAAAACAATTCGGGATTTGGATGAAAATGAGCAGTATGTCGATGATGTACTGAAAGAATTGTATCCTTATACAGGCAGAGCATACATCATTGGGATAACCGGAGCACCGGGTACCGGGAAAAGTACGCTGATAGATAAAATTATAAGCCATTTAAGGCGGTTAAACAAAAAAATCGGTGTATTGGCGGTGGATCCAACAAGCCATCAAAGCGGTGGTGCTATTTTGGGTGACCGCATACGAATGTCGCAGCATTCTTTAGACGAGAATGTTTTCATTCGCTCAATGGCCACGCGGAACGCCTTTGGAGGATTGACCCGTTCAACAAGAGGGTCGATAGATATCTTGGATGCCATGGGAAAAGATTTTATTATTATCGAAACTGTTGGTGTCGGGCAAAACGAGGTAGATGTTGCACGATATGCTCATACAACTGTAATTGTCACGATTCCTGGAATGGGGGATGGAATACAGGCACTTAAAGCGGGCATTCTGGAAGTAGGTGATATTTTTGTTGTAAACAAGGCCGACAAAGAAGGTGCGGACGTCGCATTTAACGAGTTGAAAATAATGATAAACATGGGACCTCGTAAATATCAACCGGAAGGATGGGTGCCACCAGTTTTAAAAACGAAGGCCTTGATAGACGGTGGCGTGGATGACCTATTAACAAAAATTGAAGCGCACCGGCAGTGGGTATTGGATAGTTTTAAAACCCTTAATTTGTGGCGCCGGGAAAGTTGGGTGAAAGAAGAACTTATTAGAATGATTAGAGATTATCTAATAGAAAATATGATCGAAAAAATAAAAAATGGAAAAGAATTTGAAGAAACAGTAGCGTCCATTATTTCAGGCAAGGAAAATCCCTATTGGGTTTGCAAGAAATTGCTGGAAAAAAACGGCTACAGTAATTGATGCTTTTCCAAGTGCAAAACAAAACGAAATTAACGCCATAGACGCACTGAATCTATTATTAAAAATGGAGTCAAGCCGCTCTGCAAAACAAAATAAGGTGACTGGTAATTATGTTGTGGGCGCAAATATTGCCGGTTTTGTCAACGTTGCCGATGCAATGGTCGGTCAAGGTCTTTTATAGATTATATATTTAGGATAGTTGTTGATGGGTTCTTCAATAGAATCCCTGTCGGAAGACTTTGTTACGATGACGCCGCCTGCTGGTAAAAGAACGATTTATTGAGGAGTAAAAATGAAATTTTTACATATCAACATGGCTTCCCTTTCAATTTTCGAGGAGCGGGTTCCCGACCAATACGCTGGCCTTGGTGGGCGCGGGTTGACTTCGGTAATGGTCAACGACCTTATTTCTGCCGATTGTGATCCGTTGGGTGAGGACAACTTATTGATTTTTGCTCCAGGCCTTTTAAGTGGCACACCGTTGGTCAACACAGGTCGACTTTCCATTGGGGCCAAAAGCCCCCTCACGGGGGGCATCAAGGAAAGTAATGTCGGTGGGGGTATGGCCAATGCACTTTCCAAACACGGTGTCCGGGCGGTTATCGTTGAGGGTAAGGCCCCCGCAGGCACCTTGTACCACCTGGTCATCGATGCCGTCGGCAAGGTTTCACTCATGGACGCGGCTGATTCTAGTGGGATGCGGAATTACGCTTTGGCTGAACGTTTACACAAGGAATTCGGCGAAAACAATGCCGTTGTATCGATTGGTCCGGCGGGGGAAATGTTGTTGGCAAGTGCTTCCATACAGGCAACCGATCCCGACGGAAATCCGAGTCGTGCGGCGGGGCGTGGCGGTCTTGGCGCAGTCATGGGGTCTAAGGGCTTGAAATCCATGATCGTTTCCAAAGAGGGCAAGAACCCAACGCCTATTGCGGATCTCGCCACATTCAAGAAAGTATCCAAACAATTCGCTTCAGCAGTCAAACGTGACGGTTGGAGCGGCGGTGTGCTTCCTGAGTTTGGTACGGCAAGCATTCTTGCCAATACCAATGCATCAGGGGCTCTGCCGACGCACAACGCCCGGCAAGGAAATTTCGAAGGTGCGGACAGGATAAATGGAGACACAATGGCGGAAACAATAAAACGGCGCGGCGGTAAGACGACACACAAAGGGTGCAGTCAGTGCATCATCAACTGCTCCAACGTTTATGTAGATGAAGACGGTAAGTATGTTACCTCCGCCTTAGAATATGAAACACTTTGGGCCATGGGGGCGATGACCGGCATTGATGACTTGGATGTGGTTGCACACCTCGACTTTTTATGTGATGACATTGGACTGGACACCATGAATGTAGGTGTTGCTCTGGCGGTTGCTATGGATGCCGGAGTTGCATTATTTGGTGACGCCCAGGCGGCAGTCGACATGGTTGAGGCCGTGGCAAAAGGAACAGAAATAGGACTGCTCATCGGCAATGGGCCTGATGCTGTCGGTAGATATTTTGAAAATTCAAGGATACCTACAGTAAAAGGACAGAGTATTGCCGGCTATGATCCACGGGCCATGCCGGGCATGGGTATGACCTATGCCACCTCTCCCATGGGAGCAGACCATACTGCGGGATTCGTGGGCGGTGCGCGCGGGTCAATCGAGATGCTGATCAATGCATCGGCATCGTCTCAAATACACATGGCAGCATTAGACAGCATGGGCTTGTGTATGTTCGCACAGTCAGGCGGTATGGAAAATCTTTTAAGAGCTGTCGCTGCCGTTACCGGGAAACAATTCGGTAGTCAGGAATGGCAACAACTCGGCAGATGTTGTCTGACTGCGGAAATCGATTTCAACCATCGTGCAGGGCTAACAAAAGAGCATGACCGACTGCCTGACATGTTTCACGAAGAACCACTCCCACCATACCATGAAGCAATCCCCTATCCGGATAAAGATCTGCAGGGGACTTTTTTGCGCCTTCTTGAGAATAAAAAATGAAGAAAATCGAAGCATACGCGGGTTTTGAGCAAGGTCCTATCAGACCCCCTAGCGAGGCAGGAAGCCTGCTTATCCGAATCACTCGTAACTGTCCTTGGAATAAGTGCACATTCTGTCCTGTGTACAAAGGGACAAAATTCAGCCTGAGGCCAATGGAGCATGTCTTGAAAGATATCGACATCGTTCATTTTTATGTCGAAGCAATACGGCATGCACAGGGAACCGCCGGTCGCATGCCTCGCAGTCAATACCGGCGCCTTTTTCAGACCGGTGACGAGATGTCCAAACAAGCCTTGCATGCGGCAGGCAACTTTGTTGCCAACGGCATGAAGTCCATTTTCCTTCAGGATGGCAACAGTTTGATCATTAAGCCGGATGACCTTGTGCGTATTCTGAAGCATCTTAAAGAGGCTTTCCCTGAAGTGAAGCGTGTTACTTCCTACGCACGGTCCCACACCATTGCGAGGATCAGCGATGAAAACCTCCTTTGTATTGCCGAAGCCGGACTGAATAGGATTCACATCGGCATGGAGTCAGGAGCGGACTCAGTTCTGAAAAGAGTCAGGAAAGGTTCGAACAAGACCACACAGATTCTGGCGGGCCAAAAGGTTAAACGGGCCGGTATGGAATTGTCAGAATACTACATGCCGGGTCTTGGTGGGCGGGAGTTGTCGCGGGAAAATGCCCAGGAGACAGCTGACGCGCTAAACCAGATCAACCCGGACTTTATCCGCTTACGTACACTGGCCCTTCCAGACGGAACGCCCCTTTCCGAGCAGTGCAAGGCGGGCGAATTTATCAAGATGGGTGATGTGGAAACATCTCACGAACTGCTCTTGTTTATAGAGTCACTTAAAGGGATTACTAGCACGGTGAAGAGTGACCACAGTTTGAATCTGTTCCCCGAATTGGAAGGCAAGTTGCCAGAGGACGGGGAAAGAATGGCGGCCCTAATACGGGCGTTTCTGCAACTCAGCCCACATGAGCAGATGGTCTTCTGTATCGGTAGGCGTACAAACCATCTGTCGAGATTGGTGGATCTCAACGATCCCTTGAAGCGTCGTTATGCGGAGCAATTATGCGTCGATTTGGGCGTAACCCCTGAGAACATGAATGCGATCGTGGATTCCATAATTAAGCGCTTCATATAGTTCCTGTTATTTAAACCGTTTGTTTCTAATCTTTATGTTGCGATCGGACAAACCGATAAAACCGGGCAGGGACCTTGGCGTGAAACCCGGTCGGTGGTCGATCCTGTCATGAGCACTTCTATGAGGTTGCGTCCGCGAATGCCCAGAACGATGAGATCGATTGAATTTAAAACAGAATATTTGATTATTTCTTCATAAGGCCTACCGGCAAGAAGAATCGTTTTGGGCCGGCACCAAACTGCGGATTCTTCCGGAATCATCCTGGAAAGCTTTTCACTCAAGCGGTCGTGTAATGTTTTTTCGGTCGACACACCAGGACTTGTAGCGGATTTTAATATATCCTTGTAGAGTGGCGTTTCCATCACATGGACCAGATGCAGTTCAGATTCGAAATCCTGAGCCAGGCTTAACCCATATTGAAAAGCCAGCTCAGAAAAGGTTGAAAAGTCACATCCCACAAGTATTTTCTTAAAAACCAGCGAAGATTTCCCAAAAGAGGCTTCAACACCCTCTAAACTTCGGACGATAAGCAATGGACACGGGAGACTTCTCATCAGTCTTTCGGTGACCGATCCCAGAAAAACGCGTTTGAGCCCACTACGGCCGTGGGTAGCAGAAACAACCAGGTCAATCTGGTGCATGGCAACAAATTTAGATATTTCATCCGGGGCATGACCTGCCGTGACCAGCGGCTCCCAGTCAACGGTTTGGTCCTGCATCATCTGTTTTAACTGCTCATGGGTATAGTCAATGGTTTTATTTTGAAGCTCCAGGGGCGCAAAAATGATATCTCCATAGGCTGCCGTGGTACTTAAATCCACAATATGGCAGACATAGAGCTTGGCATTGAACTCTTTTGCCAGGGCCACACCGGAGGAGATGGCAATGGTGGAAAGGTCGGAGAGATCGGTTGCACAGAGAATATGATTGAAGTTGACTTTCATGATAAGCCTCCCCTTTTAAATGTTTTATTAGTAGCGGAGAAAAGCTATCAGAGGCGAAACGTTTGCTCAGCAGGAGAATATTTGCGTTGATAATCGGTTCAAGTAATATGATAAAGTATAAATGCTTTCAAAGGCATTGTCCAATAAAATCGGTGAAATGATTTTTCTGTGGAGTACCCATGGCAGTTAGAGAACCATATCCTGATGGATCCTGCTTCCCGATGGTATGGTGATCGGCACGTTCCCGGGGTTGGATATGTTTACCTGCCCTGTGATGGTCACGTTTTTTTCAAAAAAAACATTGCCTTCTATTTTGAGCGATACACAGTCAATTAGACTGGGAACCCACCGAAATCGATCATTGAAGTCGTCAATATGACCGTAATATTCAGGGTCAAGAATAATCTTTGGGGGAGGGCTTTTTCTTTTCGGATTCATAATCAAACGGCTGTTTTGGGTCAGCAGATAACAATCCGAACGTATGGCAAGCAGGTCCGGGCATTTTTTTACCGGCAGAAACCGGTCTTCGGAAACACGGACCGCTGTCGAGCCTTTAAACATGGAGACGGCAGCCCCCATGGCGGTCTCTATCTGGTATACTTTCGGGCTGTCTTTCTTTCTGGGATTTACGGTTTTGGGGTTGATAATGATCGGGAGGTATTGATACCCGTTTGTTTCAAAAAGTCCATTGAGGTATTTGAGATTAACCCATAGGTTATTTGTGTTGAAATATCGATATCGCTGGATATCTTGAAATGCGCAAAGTTCATTTTTGGGACACTGGGCGATTTCGCGCAGGACCAGAGGGCCGTTTTTATACCTGGCAAGATGCCCCCCTTTTAAGTCGGCTGGTGTTCTTTCAGCCACTTCCATCATGAATGAATATCCATGCGTGGCAAAATAGCCCAAAAGTGGATCATCCAGGGTTGCGCCCAGGTTGTCCGAGTTGGCAATAAAACCATATTCGATACCACTGTCCAATAAGGTTTTCAGTAGGCCAGAAGAATAAAGCGCCACATAAATATCTCCGTGACCCGGGGGGTTCCATTCCAGATCGGGGTTGTCTGGCCAACTGACCGGACCCAGGTTCGACGCAAGCACTTTCGGGAATTTGTTTTGGATGAAATAGAGAGGCTTTAGCGGCGTTTTAAGTGCCGATACAGCTGCCAGTGTTTCTTGGTGGGTGTTGTAACTGTTCATCAAGGCCATCTGGGCGCCGCAGTGTTCGGCTTGTTTCAGTTTGATCTCAAGAAAGGTTTTTCCCTCTTTGACAGGAATAAGGGACTTTGCCTTTCTCAGCCCCATGCTGGTACCGAGGCCGCCGTTTAGAACGATGGCCACCGTTTTTTTCATGGCCGAATGTCCTGCGTCTGAATAGGCTTGCAGACTCGCCGCGTCTGAAATATCTCCAGAAGAAACGGGCTCGAATGTCTTTATCTGACAAAAGCCCGGTTCCTCCAGCGGCTATCTGTTTGTAATAATGACAAAATATGTCAATGACCAAAGAGGACAGACCCGCCTTTTCCATTTTGGTAATAAAAGCATTCAGCATACCGGCTCGATCCAACCCATGGGATCCTTGAGATGACCATACTGGATACCCTGAATGGCGTCAAAGAAACGCCGGGCCATGGGTCCGACACCGCCATCGCCCACAGAAATGATATTGTTGCCGTACTTGAGTTCACCCACTGGGGAGATTACCGCCGCTGTCCCGGATCCGAATATTTCGCTTAGTTTGCCTGAACCCTGGGCCGCCATGACCTCATCGATGCTGATTTTTCTTTCCGAAACCGGTATGTCCCATTGTTTTGCAAGTTTGATGACCGAATCCCTGGTAATGCCCGGCAGAATGCTGCCGCTCAATTCGGGCGTGATGATTTTGTCATCGATCACAAAAAAAATGTTCATGGCCCCCACCTCTTCGATAAACTTCTGTTCGACACCATCCAGCCACAGCACCTGGGTATATCCTTCTGCATGGGCCTTGTTTCCGGCCAGCAGGCTGGCGGCATAATTGCCCGGTGTTTTGGCTTCGCCGACACCGCCACGCACCGCCCGGACATGTTCTTTGGTGACCCAGATTTTGACCGGATTGAATCCTTCAGGATAATAGGCCCCAACCGGTGATAAAATGATAAAAAACCGATAGGTAAAAGATGCACGAACCCCTAGAAACGGATCGGTGGCCACAATGGTGGGTCGGATATAAAGTGACGTTCCAGGCGCACGCGGTACCCAGGCCTTTTCCAGCGTCAGAAGCTGTTTGAGCGCTTCGAGGGCGGCGTCTTCGTCAAATGCCGGTATACAAAGCTGTTTACCGGAACGGTTCATGCGTTTGAAATTGTCTGCTGGACGAAAAAGCTGGATGCCTCCCGAATCGGTGACATAAGCCTTCAAGCCTTCAAACACCGCTTGGCCATAGTGCAACACCATGGTCGAAGGGTCCATGGAAATGGGGGCGTAGGGCTCAATTCTCGGGCTGTGCCACCCTTTTTCAGTGCTGTAGTCCATATTGAACATATGATCGGTGAAGAGGGTGCCGAAACCAAGCGTTGTTTCGTTCGGTTTGGGTTTGAGGGTTTTTGCCCGAGTGATGGTTGGCTGCATTACGTCCTCCTTGTTTCTATTAATAAGTTCCTTGAACAGGTTGGTTCAGCAGAAATAAAGCTGAATTGTCAGCCTAGGTTCTTTCCGGTGGAACGTCCAAGAATTCCTGGATCGCCACAACCCCATCCGTGACAATTGTCTGGGAAAAAAGGTGCCCACCGGTGATGCTTCCTTGCGTGTCAGCCAGAATAATTTTGGCCATCACGCAAGGCGAACCGCCTTGCTGCGTGACATTGCCAATACACGACAGTATCTCCGTTGCGGTCTTTTCAATATGGGTAACATACACCTGTTGCGTTGGGTCGTAAACACCGATGGTGGCCGATGCAACCGATCCGATAACCGAAAACGTAGCTGTTTTAACCGAGTTTTCCCGACAAATGGATGCAATGGCATCAACGAGGTCCGAGCCTGAGGGCATGGTTTCGATAAAATATCTGCCGTTACGATACATCTTGTGCCTCAAAGAGCCGCTCACACCGTAGAATGGTGGGCGTTATTGTGGAAAGCCGTTTATTTGGGTGACCGGTCAATCTGGGCCGGGGAATACCTGATTTTAAGAGCGACGACGTCGTGATAACAACGATCGCAAGGTGATCATGCCTTCATAGCACATATTTACTTTAAATCAAGCGGATTGTCTGTTCTCGAAGGTAAATGCGCTGACCGATATCCGATCGATTAGCGATGTAAAAAAGAGGTTACCGAGAAAGAAAGCCAGATGTGCATGTTTTGATACCCGAACCTTTCCAGCCACAGAAACCGACATGTCTTTTTATTTGACAATAAACCGTCTCAGGATATAGTAGAGGATATCCTATAAAATCCCACGCAAAAACAACTTGTACGATATATAGTTTATTCTAATCAGCTATAGCTTACGACCCAAGACCGTTATTGGATTACAGCAGCGATCGATTCTCTTTTTAAACGACGCGACTGAACGCGCCAAAGACTTGCCGCGGCGTTCTTCATTTGTGCCAAACAATAAAGAAAAGGAGGTTCATCATGAGGAAGAGAAATTCAGCAATACACGTTTTTGTGACCCTGTCCATAACGCTGTTGCTCTTGGCAATATCCTTGCCGGAGGCTCTGGCAGCGGACAAAGTCGGATGGGTAGGTCCTGTTTACACGGAGTTGGCCGAGAGCCTGACCAGGGGATTCAAGGATTATTATCAAAAAACCTATGGCAAGGACGTGGATATAACGTTTGTTAACCCTGGCGGCTGGCCGGTCTGTCTCGATAAAGTCAGACTGTGGGGAGGCAAACCAGACGCCGATATTTTCCTGGGCGCTGGCGCCCCGGCGCATGAGCTGGCGAAGAAAGAAGGCCTGATCGTTCCCTACAAACCAAAGGATTGGGATATGGTGCCGGCCGAGTGGGGGGGAATGAAGGTCAAAGATCAAGAATACTATTGGACCTGCTTTGCACCCTGGATCGTCACCAACCTTTTCAACGAAAAAGTTTTGAAGAAGCTGAGACTGCCGCCTCCGAAAACGTGGAACGATTTACTCAATCCCATTTACAGAGGGAACATCGTGCACACCTTGCCTTATGCCTCCGGCACCATGCACGAAACAATAGAAATACTTATCCAGGGCTTTGGCGAAAAAGAAGCCTGGAAATATCTCAGACTGCTGGCGGCACAACTGGCCCGTTTTTCCACCGGGAGCACCGATACAACCCAGTTAGTGGGCCGCGGCGAGATTCCCATCGGAATCGCGCAGCCGCAGATGAATGCCATGGCCGCACGCAAGGACGGCTATCCTGTGAGAGATCTGCTGCCGGAAAAAACCATCCTGGTTCCCGAAGCGGTCGCGTTGTTGAAAGGCGCACCCAATGAAGCCACCGCCAAGATCTTTCTGGACTGGCTGTTCAGCATGGAAGGGCAAAAATATGTCCTTGAAGGCCGCTACTTTGCCGCCAGAACGGATATAAAATTTTCCGCGTGGGAAAAAGAAGGTGTCGAAATGGCTGTGCATGCCCAGAAGGCATTGGGTGTCGATAGTTTCTGGGATCTGAAAGTCGGATTCATTGAGTACGACCTGGATCTTGCGGCGTCGAGATGGGATGAGGTCAACAAGAAATATGAGTACGAAATCTACCGAAAATGGGGTGAACTGAAAAGCAGCCTCTTTCTGATTGAAGAAGTCGAAGGCGAAGTGAGTGCGGCCAAGACAGCGAAAATGAACGTGACAAAAGCCGAGGCAAAGATAAAGGAAGCCAGAATGCTCTTCGAATATGAGGGCAACTACGCAGCGGCGAGACTGGCCGCATCAAAAGCACGCGCGTTGCTGGTCTCCCCGTAAGCTTTTCTTGGGCCCGGGTATTTCCCGGTATATTCGTGTGGACAAGCACGCGCTTGTCCACACGGGTTTTCATGATAAATAAGGACCTGATATGAAGCGCGGCGATACCTATTTGGCAGCATTTCTATGGCTGGTGATTGCCTTTCTGGTAATTTTTCCGCTTTCATTTCTGGTCACCGAAAGTTTCAAGATTTCCGGATCAGGCCTCTGGGGCATCGGCAATTATCTGGAATTTTTTCAGGATGCCTACTACTTAAAATGCTTTGGAAACACACTGCTCCTGAGCACCTTGTTGCTGCTGACCACCACCATTTTCGGGGTGCCGCTGGCTTATATTTTGGCACGCTACCGGCATTGGGGTAAGACGATTTTTACCGCCTTGATCCTGCTGCCAATTGTGTTGCCGGCATTTGCGGGTGTCTTTGCATTCATTATTTTTTTTGGTAAGTACGGCTCACTGAACCTACTCCTGATGGATATGGGGTTGGTCGAAAAGCCCATTAACTTCATTTATGGCATGCACGGGTTGGTATTTATCCAGGCCTTGCACATGCTGCCGTTTATGGTTCTGGGTCTTTCCGCAGGATTTACCAACATAGACCCTGCCTTTGAAGAGGCTGCCGAAGTCGAGGGCGCAGGGGGGGTTCGCAGGTTTTTCACCATCTCGCTGCCCCTCTGCACCCCCAGTTATCTGGCGGGGGCCGTTCTCGTGTTTCTGTGGCCTTTTACTGACTGGCTGACGCCCTTGATTTTGGGTCAGGTGGACTATTTGCCCTCGGTGTCGTATATCAACATCGCCTATCACTTTACCGATGTGCACCGCAAGTATATGGGGATCGTGGCAGTGGTCGTCTCTTCCATCTTTTGCATTTCTCTATTTTTGGTTGCCAGATGGTGGGTTGAAAAGCGCAAATACACAGGTCTCTCCAAGGGAACAACCTCCGAAGGTCGGGTAATCGAACCGAACCCATTGATGAAAACCGGTGCATATGTGTACATGATTTTTGTGGCTGTGTTGGTCTTGTTGATCCCGGTTGTGCTTGGGTTGGCGGCTTTTTCCAGGCGATGGGTCTTTGAGGTGTTCCCAACCTACTGGACCCTCGAGAATTTCCGGGTAATTCTATTGCAAAGTCCGGACATGATAAAAAACTCATTCCTCTTCAGTGGCATAGCTTTGATTTTTGGGATCTCCTTCGGGCTTCCGGTGGCCTACCTGATTGTACGCACCCGTGTTCCAGGCAAAGATGCACTCGACTTTGTAATTACCCTAATGCTGGCATTTCCGGGTATTGCGATCGGTGTAAGTTATCTGTTGGCATTTTGGCAGACCATCCCATTAGCGACCCATTGGATCATCATGCCGCTGGCCTTGTTTGCAAGGCGTCTGCCCTATTTCTTACGTATGGCACACTCCTCTTATTTACAGTTGGATCCATCTCTCGAGGAAGCATCCGAAGTTTCCGGCGCCGGCAAACTCAGAACCTTTTTCAGCATATCGTTGCCCCTGCTGCTCAAAGGCGTGCTCGTGGGTGTGGTGATGTTTTTTATCATGGCTTTCCAGGAGATCTCGACGGCCATATTTCTTTATCGGGGTGGATGGGAAACGCTGCCCATCGGTATCTATTTGAACTGGCATCGCGGCATGGAGTTCGGAATTGCTGCGGCCATGGCGTTCTTGATGATCGTCATCACCTTTGTCCTGTTGCTGATCATATCAAGAATCAGCGGGGGTGTTTTAAAGGCTGCCTGGGGTGCTGCCGATAAGTAGCCAAACGCATAGGATAGCGCAAAAAAAATAAAGAGTTAGAAAATACCGAAGGAGAAAGCGTTCATGGCCTTTATTGAAATCCGCAACCTGTTTAAACGCTTTAAAAAAGTCGTGGCAGTGAATCGCATACAGCTTGATGTGGAAAAAGGAGAGATGCTGACACTCCTGGGGCCCAGTGGGTGCGGGAAAACCACAACCTTACGTTGTATTGCCGGATTGGAGATACCAGAGGACGGGGATATAGTCATTGACGGGAAGCCATTGCTCTCGAAAGGCTTTGTTCAGCCGTCAAAGAGAGGTATTGGCATGGTGTTTCAAAACTATGCTGTATGGCCACACATGAAGGTTTTCAACAATGTTGCCTATGGCCTGAAACTTCAGAAACGACCCAAAAGGGAAATACGTGAAAAGACACGAGACGTATTGGCGTTGGTGGGTCTGGGCGGTCTTGAAGATAGATATCCGTCCCAGTTGAGTGGGGGACAGCAGCAGCGGGTGGCGCTGGCACGGGCGCTGGTGAGGAATCCTAAAGTATTGCTGTTAGACGAGCCCTTGAGCAATCTGGATGCCAAGCTTCGGGAAGAGCTGAGATTTGAAATCAAAAGTTTGGTGAGGCGAATGGGCATCACATCGGTATACGTCACACACGATCAGGCGGAGGCGATGGTAATTTCGGATCGAATTGCCGTCATGCATGCGGGGAATGTTATACAAATCGGTTCGGCCCATGAGATCTACGAGCGGCCGGCCAATCGATTTGTGGCCGATTTCATCGGCACCATGAACTTTATCTCCGGGGAAGTCGTCCATGTGTACAAAGAAAAGAATCAAGCAAGCGTACGCACTGATTTCAGTGATGCCCTGCTGTGTATGATGCCCGATGTATCGGAAATAGCGCCCGGGCAAAAAGCGTATGCATCCATAAGACCCGAAGACGTGGAAGTATTTGTAGAAGCACCCCAAGATATGCAAAACTTGTTCAAAGGCACCATCGCTAACAAAGCGTATCTGGGCAATTTTTTGTATCTTTTTGTCAGCGTGAACAAAACAACAGTGCGGGTCCAGATATCGCAATACCTTCCACAGGAAGAAGGCCAGGAAATCTATCTGTATATCAATCCCCAAAAATGCAAGCTTCTATTTTGATCATTCAGAAACAATCTGCTTCAGACGATCCGGGCGGTTGGTGATGATGGCGTCAACACCCATTTTAATCATCTTTTTCAATGCTGGTGTTGAATCCGGCGTCCATGCGGCAACGAAAAGTCCCAACCGGTGTGCTTCCTTGACCTGTTTTGCATTGAGTTGCGTGTATTTGGGTGCCCACCAGCGTCCCCCGGCGGCAAGTATGGTTTGAGGAATCGAGCCTTCGTGCTTTCCAATATCAAACCCTGCCGTCCAATCTGATTCCCAGGGATTCCGAAAGCTGGCGGCCGAAAATTGCTTGGTATCCGAGGTGAGGTATATTGTGGGAATCGAGGGCGCTATTTTTTGTAAGTGGACAAGCACCCGCCAGTCAAAGGAAAGTATTTTGACGCGTTGCATAAAGGCCGCCTCTTGCAGCACGGCCACGACATTTTCGACAATGGTTTCCGGGGGCATTGTTTTGTTCGGCATTTCCGGGGAGGTTTTTATTTCTATCCACAACTGAACAGACGTCCGGCCGGCTTGATGAAGCAAATGAATGACTTCTCGCAACAGGGGAACACGCTCACCGTCTGACGGGACCTGCTCGGGATACTTGGAAGCGTAAGGGGTATGGGGTTTTAAGCGACCCACGTCGAATGTTTTCAATTGTTTCACGGTCAACGCCTTAATCTGCGTGCCGGCTCGATCGATGAGCCACGTTCCTCCTGGATGCCGCGCAATTTCGGGCTTCAGGTCAAAATCATGGTGAACGATCAGCTCGTTATCGGCCGAGGTCAACACATCCAACTCAATAGCATCGACACCGAGCTCAATGGCTCGGGAAAAGCCCATCAGGGTATTTTCAGGCGCGAGCCCGGCAGCACCGCGATGGCCCACAATGCAAACCGATTTTATGTCACTGGTGTCCGTTTCCCGGTAGCATGTGTTCATACCAGCACGCAGGTCCACTGCCAGTGCCAAGACGATGACCAAACACATTGTCGTGATCAGGTATTGCATAGCAGCCGTTATCGGAATATACACGTTTGTCCTCCGCCCGGTGTCAATGGCATTCATTGGAACCAGGGCTCATGCTTGCAAAGGCGTGTTCATAAGGAACACCCGTTCCAAGAAAAGAAAACAAGATTTGGCAGTCTATCACATTCGAAAATCGGCTATTACCATATGTCTTGTCAGGGGTGAAATCAAGCCCGGCATTCAAAATGTCCTCAGTGAAAAGAGAAAATAAAAAATCGAGTTCAAAAAGCAGCTGAAATTTACATGAAAACCTTGGCATTACAGGTATATATATTACCCACGACCCGGTGGAAGCCATGACCTTGAGCGACCGGCTGATTGTCATGAAAGATGGTTATGCCGAACAGATTGGCAAGCCGCTATTTGACAAAGAAACGGGAATTCGTTTGGGCAGCTGATACCGATCAGGATAAAAGAACATTCGCCATTTCAGCAAATCCGAGTCCGCCGGGATTTTTGGTGATCCAGGCAGGTTCAAACGCCAGGCGACCCTTGAAGGCAAGGATGTTGGCGACACCCACGGAATGGGGAAAAAAGGCGAACATGGGACAATCATTGGGTGAGTCACCGATATAGAGAACCTTCTCTTTGGCCTGATCAAGCGACAAGTCAAACACGTCGTGCAGCAGAATTTGGGTCATGGTCAGTTTGTCATAGGTTCCAAACCAGCCGTTGACGTGAATGGAGCTCACTTTGGCCTGGGCACCCGACTGTTTGAAAAGAGCCACAATCTTATCGATGGCGGCTTGGGACAAGGGGGGCACATCCTCACAAAAGTCGATGGCCAGGTCTGCCTCGCGATACATTTGATCGGCAGAGATCTCTGCGCCAGGCACCTTTTGCAGAATTTTATGTTTCAGTTTTTCCAGTTTGAGCCGGTTTTCCTGGCGTTCTTTTTCCGGAACCATGTATCGGCGAAGCATTTTTCTGCGCTTGTCGTCATAGCGGAAAAAAAATGCCCCGTTTTCACCCACGATCGCATCGATGGGCCACATTCGGGCGATGTGGTCACACCATCCGGCAGGACGGCCGGTTATGGGTATAATGCTGATGGCACGTTCTTGTAGGGCCTCCATGGCTGAAAATACCGTGGCAGGCAGTCGGCCGTTGTTGGTGAGCGTATCGTCGATGTCGGTCAGGACAAAGCGAATTTTCGATCGGCTGATCTTTGAAAATTTTTCAAATGATTTCATATGGTTTGACCATAATCCTTTGTACTATGCGCCAGTGATATGAAAACGTGCGTCTTGCTCTGGGTACAATGCGGTCTTCTGGCTTGTCAACAATCAATAGCGGAGTCATGTGGGTGTTTGCGCAATAAGGGACACAAGCATTTGTTTTTTGAAATAATATTCAAATGGTTATGGTTTGATCGAAGGTCCTGAAGAAACGCTTGACTTTCTTCAGGGGGTTGGTTAATGGGAGCGATTCTGAGGCTAGACAAAACAGATAAAAAGGAAAAAGCTTATGCCAGTTCAACTGATCGCGGCTATGCAAACGGCTATCCAGGCGGTCGAGCAATGGCCGGAGAAATCAATTCAATTGTTTCACCACAATGATTCAGACGGGCTCACATCCGGCGCGATTCTGACGCGTGCTTTTGAGCGCAAAGGGTTTGAGGTTAAACGTTACTGTTTAGAGAAACCCTACCCGGCTGTTCTGAAAAAAGTTTTTAAACAGAGGGGCAAGCTGATTGTCTTCACCGATTTTGCCGGTCGAATCGCCCCCTTGATCTCGGACCTGAACGGCGGGAGAAACCTCACCTTGATCTTGGATCACCACAAAGCAAACCCATCCACTGATCCGATGGTACACAACCTGGACCCGGAGCTGTTCGGCCTTAAAGGCGATCTGGACATTACCGCTTCCACGACATGCTACCTGTTTGCAAAAACCTTGGATTCTGCCAACCAGGACCTGGCCTATATTGCCACCATCGGCGCAGTAGGAGATCAGTTCTTTCTCAACGGCCGCCTGGCGACTCAGAATCGTGAGGTAGCGTTAGAGACACAAAAACAAGGGCTCCTGGAAATCAGAGAACACGACAAGGGTGAGGACTATATCTTACTGACCCCCAAGGGCCCGCTGCCCTGTGACGAGCTGGGATTCTACCTGGACACACTGGGTGCCGCCGGTTACTATCAGGACGGCCCGGACATGGGAATAAAGGTCTGCCTGGAGGGTGTTACGCCCGAATCGGATCGTATGTTGAAGGATCTGCGCGATATTCAAACGAAGATTTTCGAGGAACAGATTAACAGAATACGGCAGGGAGAGATTGAACACAGTGAACATATTCAATGGTTTCATGTTCAGAAGCGTTTTAATCCCATGGGCGTTAAGATGATCGGTGCTTTTTGTGATATGTACAAAGACACACAGGGGTTCGATCCGCAGAAATACATCGCCGGATTCCAGGTTATCCCAAACAAAATACCCGGTTTTGGTGTTATTACCTTTGATGAGGTAAAAATTTCCATGCGGGCACCTGTCTTCTTGGAGGAAAAGATTCGGGCTGGCCGCATGCCGGGACTGGACACCTTCCTTCCTGAGGCAACAGGGAAACTCGGGGGGTTTTCCGATGCCTGTCACAGCCTCACAGCGGCGACGACACTGGCCATCGGCAAAGAGGAAGCGCTCATCACGGAAATGGAAAAGATTTTGAAAGCGCAATAAAGAACATAAAGGACACTCCAGGATACTAGAATCCGAAGTCTAAAACGCCATGCGACTTTTGGCGGCTAACAACTTGAACCGCAAAAGCGAGCGCATTCCCCGTAGCTTGCTGCGAGGTTCTTCAATTTAACGTCTAAATCTAAAACCTGAAAGTCAATGAAGGAGACAGTCATGGGAAAAGGTACCGCATTTGGGAAAACAATTTTTATTGGTGACCAGTTTGTTTTACGCGAGGTTCCCGCTATTGTCGCGGCGCTCCCGTATGTAACGGAAGCGGTGGTGGAACGCACGGAAGGTGAGGGGTGGACACTGGAAGACAACCGCATGGAGGTTCCGGGGTATAAAGAAAAAAAGAAACATCAGCAGGTAGATTCTATCAACCACATTTTGGAGGTTATGGAAATCGATGTAAAAAAAACACCCATCAAGATCACCTATGGCGGGGATCTTCTGGCCGGCAGCGGTGTGGGTGCCAGTGCGGCAAGTTGTGTCTCATTGGCCCGGGCTCTCAACGACGAATTCAATCTGAACTATTCCATCGAACAGATCAATCATGTGGGCTGGGAAGGAGAATTCGCCTATCACGGTATCCCCAGTGGTGTAGATAACACCGCCTCAACGTATGGAGGTTTGATAAAATACTGGATAAAAGATGAAGAGAAACATTTCGAACAGATCAAAATAGCAAAGCCGATCCGACTGGTATTGGGGAACAGTGGTATAACGGCCGACACCTCCAAGCTGGACATATATGTCGAAAGAGAGATTGAACGCGATCCGGATCTGTTTGCATCACGTCTCAACACCATTATAAGCCAGGGGGCGGAGATGAAAAAGGCCTTTGAATCCTATAATCTCAATAAAGTGGGCGAAATCATGACCGCCAATCACAAGATCCTCATCGATATGGACCTTTCCCATGAAATCCTGGTGGATCTTTGCGACCGGGCGATATCCCTGGGAGCCTTGGGTGCCAAGGTGACCGGAGGGGGACGGGGTGGTTACATGTCTGCCCTTGTGCCCGACAAGGACACTCAGGAAAAAATTGCTGCCTCCTTTATTGCGGATGGGTATCAGACCATAAAAGCGCAGATCGGATAAATTCAAGGTTTCAAATTTATTTTGAGCTGAGGCGCTGCTGAAAAAGAATACCCATTGACACATGATGGAAAGCCTGATTTGGTATTACCATCATATTGCGAATTTTCTTTCTCACAACGTTGCTGTTCCTAACGACCTGCTCCTGAGCTCTTTTCTTTAAAAACGAGCGATCGCAAACATTTCCCACAAAAAAGGAGGTCTGTCATGAAAAGAAAAGTATTGTTTTTAATTGTTGGTTTGGTGTTCGTTTTCGGAATCATCGGGAACGCTTCGGCCGAAACACTGGAACTGTTGACATGGAAAGGCTATGCACCACAGGATCTTGTAGATAAATTTGAAAAAGAGACCGGCATCACGGTCAAGGTCACCTATACGAACAATGAAGAGATGATAGCAAAATTGCGGGCGACACGCGGTGCAGGATTCGATCTGGCCCAGCCGAGCCAGGACCGCATTTCTTCGGTTCAAGAAAAATACAATATTTACCAGCCCATCGATCTTTCAAAAATAAAAACAGACCAGATTATTCCTTCCATGCTGGAGGCGGTCAAGATGAATACCATGGTAGCAGGCAAGCCGCATGCCGTGCCCTTTTGCTGGGGAACGTCCGGTCTGGTGGTAAACAAGAAATTTGCCCCTAACGCCAGCGACTATTCAGACTTGCTGAATGCTTTTTATAATGGACGGGTCAGCTACCGCCTTAAACGGCCGACATTAATCGCACTGGCTTTTTCAATGGGTGAAAATCCGTTCGCTAAATACAACGATCAGGACGCGTATCAACTGTTGATGGACAAGGTCGGCCAAGCCATGATGGACGGCAAAGGTTTTGTACAGAACTACTGGACCAATGGCGATGCGCTGCTGCAAGCGATGCGATCCAATGAGGTCTATCTTGCCATGGCATGGGACGGTGCCGGTTGGAAACTGCATGAAGAAAATCCGGACATCGATTTTCTGGCACCTCGAAGCGGTGCTTTGGGATGGATTGATACCTTTGCATTGCCTGCAAAGGCAAAAAATGTGGCAGCCGCCTATCAATGGATAAACTTCATGCTGCGACCTGACAATGCAGCCGCCTTTACCAATATGGAAAAATACGGAACCGCCTCGGCAGGCGCTACCCAGTTGCTGGATCCTGCTGTTAAGGGGAACTTTGAAAGATGTTTTCCCATAGCGGATATCAATAATATCAAATGGTATCCCCCGGTACCGGCCAAACTTGAATCGATTGAGGGTTTGATTCTAGACAAGGTAAAAGCCGCCCAGTAAAATAGCACGGAAAACGCAGTCTTTGGCGGTTTTTAGGAAAGGCGCTCATCCTCCCTGCCTCAATGACGGGGAGGATGTTCCACCGGGGCAAGAATCGATAGGGTTTCCCCGTCAGGAACCGGTCCTTAAAAGGTGATGAGAGTCATGTCCAAAAAGATGCAAACCGATTTGTCTGTTCAAAACATCGTCAAGACGTTTCATGAATTTACAGCGGTCGACAAGGTTTCCTTTGACGTCCTTCAAGGGAAATTTTTTTCGATCTTGGGTCCTTCCGGGTGCGGAAAGACAACCCTGCTTCGAATGATTGCAGGTTTCACGGAACCGGACCAGGGAGAGATAGAAATTCGCGGCAACAGTGTGCTCGGCACGCCGCCCAACAAGCGACCCGTCAATCTGATTTTTCAACACCTGGCGCTGTTCCCCATGATGAACGTTGCACAAAACATCGCCTTTGGGCTGCAGCGCAGAAAAGAGAACAGGACAGACATCACAACCAAGGTAGAAACCATGCTGGAACGCGTGGGTTTACCGGGGTTTGGGGAAAAGAAAATCGACCAGCTGTCAGGCGGGCAGCAGCAGCGAATTGCCATCGCCAGGAGTTTGGTGATGGACCCGACGGTGTTGTTGCTGGACGAGCCATTGGGCGCGCTGGATCTCAAGTTGAGAGACCAGATGAAGGTGGAACTGAAGAAGCTCCAATCCCAGGTCGGTACGACATTTGTATATATCACCCATGATCAATCAGAAGCCTTGGTGATGTCCGACCACGTTGCCGTGATGAACGTCGGTCGATTTGAACAGATCGATACCCCGCAGAACCTGTACAGTGATCCCAAAACACCCTTCGTTGCCAGGTTTGTCGGCGAAAACAACGCCTGGTCCGGTCGGGTTGTCAAAGCTGAAGACAACCTGGTGTATATCGAGACCGGCGAGGGACAGCAGTTTCGTGTAAATCCAAAACAGGCCATATCGCAGGGGACACAAATCGACCTATTTCTGCGGCCGGAAGCCATGCTGATCCAGCCGGATGCCGGGCTGTCATCACTCAACCGGTTTGAGGTGGTGGTCAAGGCCATTCTTTTCGACGGGGCCAACAGCCGGCTGCTGGTACATCCGCTGCAATCGGAACAGGAACTGCTCATCGCCCTGCCTCAGAATCGGCAGTACGATCACATTCGGGTAGCGGACAAGATCGAAGTCGGCTGGGATCTCATTTCCGGCATCTGTTTCCAAAAATAAAATCGCCTGGGCGATTTTATCTGACGCGGCTTTGCCGCTATTTTCGTCGTAGCTTAATGGCACTGGGTTATTCTTTTGCAAACTTCAAAAACAGAGTATTAAACCGGGCGGGTTACAGATTTATGAAAAAGGGCATTCGATGGGGATTGGTTATCTTTATCACACCGGTATTGCTCTGGCTGTTTTTGCTCATCGTTCTGCCGCATATCGATCTGCTGATCATGTCGTTCCGGATCGAAGATGATTTCGGAAATCCCACCTGGAGTTTTTCCAATTACCTCAATTTTTTTAAAGAACCGATCTACTGGCTCACCTTTACCCGCACTGCCGCCTATTCCATGCTGGTCACCTTGTTGACGTTCATCGTGGCGTTACCCGTGGCCTTTTTTATTACCAAGGTGGTGGATTACCGCTACAAAGGATTCCTGACCATGCTCCTGCTGCTTCCTTTCTGGGTCAGCGAACTGGTGCGGGTCTATGGATGGATGATACTTCTGAGGGAAAGCGGGGTCATCAACCACTTCCTGCTGAAAGCCGGCCTACTGAAACAACCTGTTGAGATGCTGTATAACGATGTGACCATGGTGATGGGCTTGGTTTACACGTGCATGCTTTTCATGGTAATTCCCCTTATTTCGGTGCTGGACAGCCTGGATGACAGTCTCATCGAGGCGGCCTATGACCTCGGGGCCAATATGGGAACGATATTGGTAAAGATCATCATACCCCATGCCATGCCGGGGATTGTCTCCGGTTCTATTGTAGTGTTTATGCTGACCCTGGGCAATTATCTGACCCCCAATCTGATGGGCGGAAAAAATTCGCTCTGGTTCACGGAACAGATATACAACCAATTTATTGCCAGTTTTAACTGGAATCAGGGATCCGCCTTCGGGTTTCTGCTGCTGCTGCTGTCTTCCTTGGTGATCTGGACCGGTCTGAAATTGACCAGGCAAAAACTGAGCAAGGTGGTGAAATGATTCGCTCACTTCCCAATTCCCCTACCTATAAGATCGGATTCAAGTTGTATCTTATTCTGTACTTTTCTTTTCTGTTTGCACCACTGCTGGTGACCTGCGTCCTGGCGTTCAACGATTCCCAGTTTCCTTCACTGCCTTGGAAAGGCTTTACCCTTGAGTGGTTTACCGGCAATGTTTCCGAACGCGTGGGCATTTTTCACGACGCTATCAATCTTTACAGCATCTGGGTCAGTACCAAGGTCGCATTTTTCGTGACGATTTTTTCGGTGTGTGTAGGCACCTGTGCGGCCTTTCTTTTTGAACAGGAGGATTTCCGCTTCAAGCAGGGACTCTATTTCCTGATGCTTTCCCCTCTGGTCATACCGGGTGTGATTCTGGGAATATCGGTCCTGCTGTTCAGTAATACCCTGGGGATGTTTTTTGAGGATCGCTGGGCCCTGGATGTGGGTCTGTTCCGGCCGGGTTTCTGGTTGGTGGTACTGGGGCAGTTTTCATTCATTGCCACCCTGGTGACCCTGGTGGTATCCGCTCGACTGAAAAAGTTTGACCGGACCCTGGAAGAGGCGGCCATGAACTTGGGGGCCAACCGTTTCGAAGTGATCTGGCACATCACACTGAAATTTTTACGTCCCGCTATTATCGGATCCGGAGCAGTGGCCTTTCTCATGTCCTTCGAGAATTTCAACACCACCCTTTTTCTGGTGGGTTCGGACGCCACCCTGCCTATCAATCTATACCTGCAGGTGCGGGACGGCAGCACGCCGGTAATCAATGCCATTTCGTTTCTTCTGATCGTCGGCACGTCTACAGCCGCTGTTGTCAACCTCTATTTCAGCAAAAAAGAACGCTAAAATCGTTCCTATGATTATATTTCCTTAAAAGCATTTACGGCCGCATAGGCCGTGGCAATGGCCAGACCCGATCCGCATTTCTGGCGCATCCAATCCTGATGAGCAAGAATCGAACCGACAGCGAAAAGCTTGTCGTGGGCGACGTTTCCCGATCGGTCAAGGGGCCGAAAGCGGTTGTCGGTTACAAGACCGGCTCGATTGACGGGATGCCCGTCAGGGGCCAGGAATTCATAACAATGCCATTCATTCCTTTTTTCCGGCTGATGCACCGGCAGGTTGAAAATGGTCTCGCGGATCTTCATGCGGTCCGCAGACAGCCCCTTTCCCAGAAAACGGCCACTAGCCAGAACAATTCCCCTGGTCCTGATGATCGTCTCTGGTGATGTATCCCCAATTTCTACCAAAAATCCCTTTCCTTTCATTTGGACACCCATGACCTGTTTCTGAAAAAATCGTCGAACACGCTTTGCCGGAAGATTTGACTCAAAGGTCTCCTTGATACGAAGACCCGCAATGGATGGGGGCATGGTGGGAATCTCGAACATGCGAACACCGACCATTTTTTCAATGTCCGACAGAATCCTGTGAGCACCTTGTATACCAAAAACAGTGGGCATTCCCAGGAAACGGACGTCTTTCATATGCCGCCGAATCTCGTCTGCCAAAGCTATGCGGGTCTGGGGAATTACCAGCGATCTGGCCAGGGGTTCAAGATACACCTCACCCTGATTTCCCGCGCCGGGAAACGAAATAGTCGCATACGCCAGACCGGGCCAGCGCGACGTGAATGAGGCTACGATTTGGCGGGCACTGAACCCCTTGAGACCTTTGATGTCGATAATGAGACACGGTTCCCTTGTTTCAAGTGCTTGGACGCCGTTCCACATGGTTTGGGGGATGAAATAAGAGGGTTTGATGGTGCCGACAGGTGTCAAAACAAAGGCATTTTGCTTTTCCTTACGGATATAAACGAGCCCGGATGCATTTAAAAACGCGACGACTTCTTCAAAGGCATCGTAAATGACTGCTGGCGGAATCTTGGCATAGGGATGGTCCGGTATATCTCGACAAAGGTTATCAATGCATTCCCAGGGATCTTTCCTTATGGTTCCTTTCTCCACCGGATGGACACCCAGAAGGTCCAGCAGACCGCTGGAAAATATGATTTCACTGGTGATACCGATCTGTACGGTATCGATATTTCTGTTGCCTGCAAAAAGTGCTGCCGCCATACCGGCCATACCGGCGCCGATAATCACCAGGTCGCAGTCTATGTCAATGTTTCTATTCATGGAGTTCCACGCCAAACAACCCACAATACAAGGCTTCTTTGAGTTCAGCCTGAATTAGAGAGGCGTCCCAAAGAAGCGGTCTTTCACCTCGCCACCTTTCAGAAAGAAACGCACGGATGTTTTCCAAACCTTCCCTGCCGGCCATTTCCTCAATATCGTAAAGATAGGCCGCGATCCGCTGGGCGCAAAATGTTCCTTGGCACGTACCCTTACCGATTCGACTGCGCAAACCCAGGGCGACCAGGTCGGGTTTCCCGTTTTGCTCATGGATGGACTGTGCCAGGCTGTTGACCACACTTTTGGGAACCATTTCGCACTCACACAATAAAAGATCTTGAGGGTCATTGTGCTTTATCCACAGTTTTGGTGCAATGCCCGGCTTGGTCCACCTGGTCGCGGGAGCCGCAGGAAGGGGTTCTGTTCGCGTCAGGCAGGGCAAGGTCACACCGAGCCTTGCACAGACGAGGTCAGCGGTTTTCTCTGCCATAAGACGATAGGTGGTTAATTTACCACCCGTGATGGTGGCGAAGTTTTCCAGTTTTTCCGCTTCATGGTCCATCAGGGTAAAGCTGCGGCTGATACGCCGTCCGCCCCCTTCCGATGCCGTTCCAACAAGGGGGCGAACACCGGCATAGGCTCGGATATACCGTATCCTTTCCAGTTCCGGAATCATAGCGGCACCCTCGCCCACGATGGCATCAATTTCCTTCACCGTCGGGAAAATAGCATCCAGGTTTTCAATGCGGATGGAGGTCGTGCCCAGAATGGAAACCGTTCCGCCGGGAACCAGTATATCGGCATTTGAAGAGGGGCGCAGACGGTTAATGACACGTTCAGTCAATCTAGCATGGGTAACCAGAAGACTTCCCTTTGAATACAACAGATCGATTTGGCACCCCGCGAGGGCGGCGATTTCTTTGGCCCAGGCACCGCCAGCGTTTACAACCTGCTCGGCCTCGACCATGAAGCACTCATGGGTCAGGAGGTTTCTCAGTTTCGTTACCGTGATTCGTCGCTTTTCAATTTGAAAGCCCACAACCTGGGAGTGGCGAAGGAGGTTGCAGCCGAGGGTCATTGCTTGGTGGATATTTTCCATGGAAAGTTTGAACGGACCGATGGATGCGTCCTGAACCTGGAAGGCCGCGATCGTCTTGCTGGAAAGCGCCGGCTCCATCTCACGAACTTCCTTTACGTCAAGTTCCATTATCGGGATATGGCTTTTGGCGCACAGTTGCGGAAATTCAGTGATATAGCTTTCGTCATCGCCGGCCACGGCAACAAAGAGACCACCGGTATCTTCAATACAATCAGGGGCCATTTTTTTCAAGATGCGCCCTTCATCCCGGCATTCTTCTGCCGAGCGCGCGTCGCTAAATACGTACCTTGCACCACTATGAAGCAGGCCGTGGTTGGCCCCGGAAGCCCCGGCGTTGATGTCATGTTTTTCTACGATCACGCAGCTCACGCCCCTAAGCGCAAGGTCTCGGGCGATGCCGGCGCCGGTGACGCCGCCGCCAATAATGAGGACCTGGGTTTTCACGGTCTGCATTCTATCTGCCCCCGCATTGCTGTTTTTACCATGACAGGAATCCATTATCACATACAACCCGGGTGTAGCGCAAGACCTTGAGATATCGAAGCCGGAATCCGTTGCAATGAATGCCTCGGCGAAAGTGAGCGAATCGCATAGAAAGAATCCTTAGCGAAAAGATTCTGCGCGGTTTGCTGAAGGGAACTCTTCAATTGACAACCAGTAGATACTTGGTTTAGAAGAACGAGATTGCAAAACGATTGTTGGAAAGGAAACATAATGAACGAAAAAGAAGCAATGGCCAGTATCGACCCGGTACAACTTGGCCAAGACAGCCGGTTTAAATTCAGATGCCATAAGGATGTGGCATGTTTTACGAAATGTTGCAGGGAAATCAAAATAACCTTGACACCCTATGATATTCTGCGCTTGAAAAAAAGATTGAATTTGTCGTCAGAAGAATTCTTAGCCATTTACACGGAACCGCATTTGCTGGAAAAAACCGACCTGCCGGTAATTACCCTCAAGCTCATGGAAGAGAAAGGAAACGCTTGCCCTTTTGTGAGGGATGATGGGTGCATTGTCTATCAAGACCGTCCCACCACATGCCGTTATTACCCCCTGGGGGTTGCTTCGCTCAGCCACAAGGAAGGCGCGGATAGTGAAGGGTTTTATTTTTTTGTGAATGAGCCGCATTGCCTTGGGTTTGAAGAAAACAGGACCTGGTCGGTCAAGGAATGGCGCCAAGACCAGGGTGTCGATGTTCATGATGAAATCAACAAAAAATGGACGGATCTGGTGGTTAGAAAACGGTCCTTTCCACCCAATATCAGGCTGACGGAGCAGGCCAAAAAAATGTTCTTTATGATCAGCTATAATATCGACAAGTTCAGACAGTTTGTATTTGAGAGTTCTTTTCTGGAACGTTTCGATGTCGATGAAAAAACGCTTCAAAACATCAAGGAAGATGATGTGGCGCTTCTCAACTTTGGCATCGATTGGTTAAAAGAGATTCTATTCAAGCAGACATCACCAGAGGATCAGGCGGCTGCGTTTCCAGGCCAGAAAGACTAGAAGCTATCTCAAAAAAGTTTTGGCCCAATTTCTGTGTTGGTCCCTTGCTTCAACTCCTCGGAATACTACAGTATGCCTGCGGGTTGAAGTTCGGGCCCGCCTTGAACTTGAACCAAAACCTTTTTTTGAGATGGCTTCTAATGTCGTTGAAACAACCATAATAACACGAAAGGCAAAAAACCCCCCTTCTTACCATGATAAGAAGGGGGGTTTAATACGTCGAATAATATAGCCCCTCAAGAGACATGGGGTTGCTTAAACGTTCGTCGATATCAATGCCGAAAAAATCGGCCAGGGGCTGAAATATCTCAGGATTGTTCTGCTGAACGGTTTTGGCGGTATCGAGAACTTTTTCAATACCGTTTCGAGACATTTTTCCCAGCGGCTGTCGGCAGCCGCCCACCGGCATGCCCAAAATAGCCATAAGTGTTTTTATTCCAACAGGATTTCTGGCCCGGCAGGCAACACCACCGTAGGGTGTTTTTTCTTCAGTGATGACGGTCACCAACCCAAATAGCGGGTCGAGCGCGTTTTTAAGCTTTAAGGCGTCAGCGTCATTTCCGTCATTCAGAGATTGAACCATTTCGGTAATGGCGCGTGGAGCAATATTCGACATCACGGAGATGACACCCGAAGCGTTAATGAGCGGGTCCGTCATCATTTGAACCGTCATACTATCGTCTCCGGAGAAGATCGTAAATTGCGGTCCGCAGCATTCCCGTGTGCGTTTCATGTTCTCGACGTTGGCCGTGGCCTCCTTCACGGTATTGACGTTTGGATAATCCTTGAAAAGAGTGGCCAGGTCTTCCGGAAAAAGATGGGCACCGGTACGCCCCGGGATGACATAGGGAATGATGGTCATGTCAGGGAATTTTTCAGCGACCGGCGCTAGGTATTCTTTTCGTATCTCCATGGAACTGGGTCCGTTGTAATACGGGTCCACCATCAGGACCGCATCAGCACCTGAAGCAATAGCATGTTGGGTTGCCGCTAAGGATTCTTTGGTATTGTTACTCCCGGTGCCCGCAATGCAAATACACTGACCACGCGTTTGTGAAGCTATGTTTTGCGTAACTTTGTGGTGTTCATCCCATGACAGCGTAGGGCTCTCGCCCGTGGTTCCAACCGCCAAGATGCCGGTGATGCCGTTTGTTATCTGGAAATCCACAAGTTTTTCAAGGGATTCGTAGTCAACGGCTGTTGCAGGTTTTGTAAAGGGGGTGATAATTGCTGTATAACATCCCGCGTCCATGATTTCTCCTTTTAGCGCATACCCGTGCCTCTTCCAAACACATCTCTTCCTGCAAGCGGATTGTAGAGCTTGGTAATTGCGAATTTCATGACATCAACCGATTTCATTTCCAGAATGATTTTCAACAGTGTCTGCTCTCCGTTTTCGGGAAGAACGCAGGTGTCGGAATCATCAAAGGCTAAATCCTTGAAACCCTTTTTGAGTTTCTTTTTATCTTTTTGAGTCATTACGACCTGAAGTGCTTTCTTGCCTTCGACCTCTTTTACTTCGTTGGCCAAACCGACTTCCTCAATTTTTTTGAGTGAATCATCATCCAAAAACACGTTGACATAACAGTCCGCCATAATTAACCCTCCTTTTAAATGTTTTTTGTAATCCAATATTCGTTGAACCGTAACAACGAGCACACCTGAATAAGGCATGATTCCTAACGGGAGAAGATTTTTCGCAACGACGTTTCTTACGCTTGCAGACAAGTCTTGCTGCGAGGTTCTGTAATAGATTTCAGAATTTTATAAAGGGATTTTATTTTTATGTCAAGCGACTTCTCCCGGCACGGGTGCTCAAACGTGTGGCCAAGCGTTGTTCAAAAGACAAACGGAACAGGATTGTGACAAAGGCTATAACCCGTTATGAAAGGAAAATTACCCTTGACAATCCTGGGTGGTCGTACTAGTTTTTGAGTTTAAACAGTAAGCGAACCAAAAAGGATAGAATAATGGAAAAAGCAAAAAACGTCGAAGAATATATCGCCACGCAGCGTGCCGCGTTGTCAAGCAATCCAGAATGCGGTGTAACACATTACAATCTGGGAGTGGCATTGTTGGGACAAAAGAAACACGACGAAGCCGAGGCCTCATTTCAGGATGCACTTGAGTACAGCCCAACGCTTGTTGAAGCCTATGTTCAGCTCGGTGGTATCTGCCTCAATCGAGGGGATCTCGAGGGTTGTCTGCGATATAATCAGATGGCTGTGAAATCCAGAGCTGGATTTTCAGAAGGTTATGGGAATATCGGATTTGTTCAACTTCAACTGGGTAATATCGATGAGGCGATCTGGGCGCTCGAAAAGGCCATCCGTTGGAACCCAAATTTTCTCCAGGCTTACACAACCCTTGCCAATGCATATATCATGAAGGGAATGGTCGAAGAGAGTATTGAAACCAGCCTAAAGGTGATTGATTTGGAGCCTTCTTTTGCCGTTGCTTACAACAATCTGGCCATCGCTTACATGGAGAAGGGTGAATTCGAACTGGCTGTTGAAAGCATCGACAAAGCCCTATCGTTGGGATATGATGTTGCACCGCAGATTCGGGAAGAGTTGAAGGCCTATCGATAAACGCAACCCATTTGATATCTAGCATTTAATCAGCCACAATTTGATGTCACCCGTGCCGCGATTCTACTATTTTTTATCAGACGAGAACCACCCTGTTCATAAAGGTCTTTTATTGTGGGATGCCGCCATACCCTCACGGCGGAATTCAGACCCCCGGCAGATTAATCCGCCTGACAAGGCACCCATAACATATGCCCAGTATTTTGAGTCTGTTACAGAATTCCTTTCTGCGCATGCCTATCAACCTGTCTGCAATGCTGCGTCGTTACTCCTAAACCGAATGATTTCTTTTACAGCGCTCAAAGAAATTAGGATCTATCTTGAAAAACATGGCGCCTTTTACCATCCGGCAAGAATCGTGATAACCCTGGATGAAAAACGGGTTGTGTTTGTTCTGAATGTGGCGCTATCAAATGTCGGTAAGGACTTTCTGGAAGGAGAATATCTCAATTTAGATCGACTCGATAAAAAATATATGTTTGGTTTTATTCCGAAGGTTTATGAATATGGTTGCGTTCAAATCGATGACAAGAGACAGGTTCGGATGTTCCTTGGGGAATGGTTTGAGGGATACCATGAGTTTCATGTTTCAGAAAAAGGCGAACATCACCCAGGCCGGATTGCGGTATGGCATTCAGAAAAAAGAAAAGTATTTTTATCAAAAGAGCAGGCAACGGCCTTGTATGAACAAGCAACAGCGATTTTGACGGCATACTATAATATCGAAACATACGAACAGATTTTTTCATGGCATCATGCCGCCGGCGATTTCGTGGTCAATATAGAATCAGCGGAACCGAAGGTGAAATTGATCACCGTGAGGCGCTACGAACGTCTTTTTGACAAATCGGATGACGATTACAGTACTGTCGTGAATGCGTTGCTATTGTTCTTAATAAATGTTTCAATCCGAATGCGGATCGATCGCATCGATGGGGTCGGAGAACTTTCGTGGATCGATGATTTTGCGGTTGAAGGAATTATCAAGGGTTTTTTCAAAGGACTTCAACTGGCAACGACGGCGGCCGCTATTCCAGAGCCATTTGTGGACAGTTTCAAGGTATTTCTCAAAAACATTCCTGATGAGGATTTTTTTGATTTGTTTTACGCTGTCATGGGTCGAATGAGCGCCATGAGTCCAGATCAAGCAGTGGTAAGGACCCATTTGAAAAAACATGTAATTGTTTTTCTAGAAACAATGTCAAACATTCTTGCGGCGTAAGCCCTATTTTTGGAACAATTTTCTAGAGATAATCCAGATTTCTTTAACTGAATGAAATCCTGGATTTTTATTGACAATAGATAATATAAATTTTATACGTACGCCTTAGTTGAAAATATAATATGACGGTTCGACATTCCTTATTCAAAAAGCCAAAGCAATTTCGAGAGGAGGTGACAACAATCAACCCGATAAGGGTTAGGTGATATATTTCAAGTCGTTAGGTTAAAAATAAAACAGAATGGAGGTAAAAAGATGGCGAAGCACGAAACCCCTTTGTTGGATCAGCTTGAATCTGGGCCATGGCCAAGCTTTGTATCCGATCTCAAGCAGGAAGCCGCATCAAGGACTAACAATGAAAAGAACATTGAGTATCAAATTCCCGTAGATGTTGTCGAAGACCTTTTGGGCGTTCTTGAGCTTTCGTACAAACACGGTCGAACGCACTGGAAACACGGTGGTATTGTCGGTGTTTTTGGTTACGGCGGTGGCGTTATTGGACGCTACTGTGATCAGCCCGGGATGTTTCCGGGTGTTGCCCATTTTCATACCATGCGGGTAAGTCAGCCGGCCGGGAAATTCTACACAACCAAATATTTGGAAAGTGTTTGTGATTTATGGGAACGGCGGGGCAGTGGCATCACCAACATGCATGGATCCACAGGTGATATCATTTTTCTAGGTACGACCACACCGCAACTGGAAGAGGTGTTTTATGAATTGACCCATAATTTGAATCAGGATTTGGGTGGATCCGGCTCAAATTTGCGAACGCCCTCGGATTGCATCGGTGAAGCCCGGTGTGAATATGCCTGTTTTGACACCCAGGCATTGTGTCATGACCTTACCAACGAGTATCAGGATGAACTCCACCGTCCGGCTTTCCCCTACAAATTCAAATTCAAATTTGACGGGTGTCCCAACTGTTGTGTGGCATCCATTGCGCGCGCGGACCTGTCATTTATCGGAACGTGGCGAGATAACATCCGTATCGACCAGAAAGCTGTGAAGGCCTATGTCGGCGGTGAAATTCCGCCCAACGGCGGTGCCCATTCCGGTCGTGACTGGGGTGCCTTCGATATTGAGAAGGAAGTCATCGGTCTTTGCCCGACACAGTGTATGTGGATGGATGGTAAGGAGCTCAAGATCGACGATAAAGAATGCACCCGTTGTATGCATTGTATCAATGTCATGCCCCGAGCACTCAGAATCGGTAATGACAGAGGATGTTCCATCCTGGCCGGTGCCAAGGCACCGATATTGGATGGTGCACAAATGGGATCGCTTATTGTTCCGTTTATCAAGGTCGAAGAGCCGTATGATGAAATAAAAGAAAGCGTCATAGAGCCTATCTGGGATTGGTGGATGGAAGAAGGAAAGAACCGTGAACGACTTGGAGAGCTCATGAAACGGCAGGGTTTTCAGAAACTGCTCGAAGTTACCGGTTTTGATCCTGATCCGCGAATGGTGCAGGAACCGCGAACAAATCCGTATATTTTCTGGAAAGAAGAGGAAGTTGAAGGCGGGTTTGAGCGAGACATTAACGAATTCAGAAAATACCATCAAAGATAGGAGGGGAAAACCATGGCATTTATATCTTCAGGTTACAATCCGGACAAACCGATGGCAGACCGGATCACCGACATCGGCCCGAGAAAATTCGATGAATTCTACCCTCCGGTCATTGCAAAGAACAAGGGAAAATGGCTCTATCATGAAATACTGAAACCCGGCGTCTTAGTACATGTCGCCGAGTCCGGCGATGAAATATATACTGTAAGGGTCGGCGGTTGTCGATTGATGAGTGTAAGCCACATACGCGAAATATGCGAAATCGCAGACAAGCACTGTGACGGACATCTCCGCTTTACCACCCGGAACAACATCGAATTCATGGTGGACAGCAAAGAAAAAGTCGATCCGCTGGTGAAGGACCTCGAGAGCCGCAAGTTCGAAGGCGGCAGCTTCAAGTTCCCCGTGGGCGGCACCGGGGCAGGCGTTACCAATATTGTTCACACCCAGGGATGGATTCACTGTCATACACCGGCCACCGATGCATCCGGACCGGTCAAAGCCACCATGGACGTGCTCTTTGATGACTTCAAAGATCACCGACTGCCGGCCCAATTGCGCGTGTCGCTGGCCTGCTGCTTGAATATGTGCGGTGCGGTACATTGTTCCGATATCGCTATCCTCGGGTACCACCGCAAACCCCCCATGTTGGATCATGAGTACCTGGACAAGATGTGTGAAATTCCGTTGGCGATTGCGGCATGTCCGACAGCGGCCATCAAACCATCAAAGGTGAAAGTCGGCGACAAAGAACTGAAAAGTGTTGCGGTAAAGAACGAACGATGCATGTTCTGCGGCAATTGTTATACCATGTGCCCCTCCATGCCGCTGGCAGACACGGAAGGTGACGGGATTGTGATCATGGCGGGCGGCAAGGTTTCCAACCGTATCAGTGCGCCCAAATTCTCAAAGGTCGTTGTCGCATTTATTCCCAACGAAGCACCGCGGTGGCCACGGACAACCGAAACCATTAAAAAAATTGTGGATGCTTACTCGGCGGGTGCCAACAAATACGAACGGGTTGGTGAGTGGGCGGAACGGATCGGATGGGAGAGATTTTTTGAAAAATGTGAGCTTGAATTTACCCATCATCTCATCGATGATTTCCGTGATCCGGCCTATTTTACATGGCGCCAGACATCACAATTCAAATTCTAAGCGCTCGGATAACTACAGGAGGCCCATTTATTTGGGCCTCCTGCCCAAAAGACAAAGGGGTTTATCAATGGAATACGAAGAGGCAAAAGAAAAATTAGTGGCCGGGCTCTTGAAAAAACAAAAGATGAAATCCAAGTTTTACTTTAATGACCTGGCAAAGATTCTGGAAGAAAAACCGAGAGTTGCCAAAAAATTTGTCAACCAGATGGTGGTAGAAGGTGTTCTTGAGTATTGGTCCAGCGGTAGCACGTCTATGTATGGGCTTTCCGGAACCGGGAAACAGGCTTCCGCAGAGCATGAAGATTAATGCTTGCCGTTAAAACCACCTTGTTTTCCTTTTAATGTAATCAGTTGGAATTTAACCAGATACAACTAGGAAAAGCCGCTTTTCCCGGGGTGATCATTTCTGCACTGCGTGGAGGATCGGGTAAAACCATATTATCTGTCGGTATTATTGCCGCGCTGACCCAGCGCGGCAATACAATTGCTCCTTTCAAAAAAGGTCCTGATTACATTGATGCAGGCTGGCTTGCCCTAGCAGCCGGCCAGCCGTGTTATAACCTGGACACTTTCCTCATCCAAAAAGAGACCATCCTCAAGTCGTTTACCTGCTATACCCAGGCATCGGATCTGGCCGTGATCGAAGGAAATCGGGGGCTGTATGACAGTATCGACCGAGACGGTAATACCAGCACGGCCGAGCTGGCCAAGCTCCTGAATCTCCCGGTGATTCTCTGTATCGACGGTACCAAGGCAACGCGAACCATGGCAGCCGTGGTATTGGGTTGCCAGCAGTTTGACCCGCAAGTCAAGATCAGTGGCGTAATACTGAACCGTGTTGCCGGCAAGCGGCATGAAAACAACCTGACAAGCTGCATCGAACATTATTGTCATGTTCCGGTGCTGGGGGCGGTACCCAAACTCTGGCAACAAGTCTTTCCAGAGAGGCACATGGGCTTGGTTCCGACGCCCGAACATGCGTGGGCAAAGACGTCCATTTCGACGATTGCTGATGTCATTTCCAAATACCTGGATCTGGACGGCATCCTGGAGATAGCACGGTCAGTCGGGAAGTCGGCATCCAAGGATCAGCAAGCTACCGAAGTCACCACTCGAGAAGCATCAACAAGCAAACCTGCTTTGGATGTCTGTCCTGAAAAGCATGTCGTGGCCGGTGATAGGCCGAGAATCGGTATTATCCGCGATTCGTCATTTCAGTTCTATTACCCAGAAAACCTGGAAGCCCTGGAAGTGGCTGGCGCCGAACTTATTTTTACGAGTCCACTCACAGAGGCGGTGTTGCCACCTGTCGATGCGCTCTACATCGGCGGAGGCTTTCCGGAAACACATGCCAAACAGCTGGCAGATAATATCACTTATCGAAATCGAATACGGGACTTGGCTGAAAAAAACCTTCCCATATATGCCGAGTGCGGGGGGCTGATGTACCTGGGGGAACGTCTTCTACTGGGTGATGAGGCCTATGATATGGTGGGCTTTTTCCCGCTGGTGTTCGATCTGCACAAACGACCCCAGGGACACGGGTATACCATTGTCGCGGTTGATCATGAAAACCCCTTTTTTGAGCTAGGAACCGAAATCAGGGGTCATGAATTTCATTATTCAAAAGTGGTCGAATATAGGGGGTCCATGGATCTTCTGGCCTTTCAGGTCAAACGTGGGGCCGGGTTGATCGAGCGTCGGGACGGTATTTGCCATAAGAAGGTTTTGGCAACCTACACGCACATCCATTCCCTGGGAACACCCTTGTGGGCCGACAGAATGGTGGAAAATGCTGTTTTTTATCGAAAGACAAAACAATAACCCGCAAAAGACCGTTTTAAATGCAAGATGTTCGACAGGCTGTAAGAGATATCATACGAGATGCTAAGACACGTTTAACGCAGCTAGACATCGAAAGACGGTTGTCCCTGCATTGTCAAATCGGCCGCAGATCCGTTCGGTCCGCCATCAAGGCGCTTGTCGACGAGCAAGAACTCATGTACGTTTCCGATTTTGGGCATACCTTTATTGAAACCGCCCTTAACAAACCGATCCGAATAGCGGCGACAGTTGTTTTAAAACCATGTAACTGCACCTTTGAACAAGGCGCCGGTGATATTGTCGTCAGTCTTTGCCACGGCGCATCCTTTGGGTCAGGCCAGCACCCTACCACCCGGCTATGTCTGGAAGGACTGGCCTGGTTTCTGCAGAAGGAATCTGTTCCATGGCCGGCTGAGAAAGCAAGGGCCCTCGATATCGGAACCGGATCGGGTGTGCTCATTATCACCGCCGTCAAAATGGGCATCGCGTCGGGTATCGGCCTTGATGTGGATCCTTGTGCCGTGTCCGAAGCCCGTGCCAATGTCGCGCACAATAAGTTGTCTGAGCGCATTGTGATATCATCACAAGACGTTGAAGCATACAAGGGTCCCTTTGACCTCATACTGGCCAACCTGCGCTGGCCCACGCTGGCATCTTATTTGCCGCAGATGGTGGATAAAACAATGCCAGATGGGGCAATGCTTCTGTCGGGCGTAAAAAGTGAAGAACTCGATGCCTTTGTCAAGCAGAGCCGTCAATATGGATTAAAGCAGGCATGGATGGGCGAAGAGCATGGGTGGGCAGCAATCCTATTTCAACAAAAAGGGTGAGCGCTGCATGAGCGCACACCCTTATAGGTTAAACGTTTTGAATGACGTTTACTGCTTGGGGTGACATTTTACGCAGGTTGTGGGGGCGGCTTTGGTTTTGTTCTTTTTGTTGTAATCCTGATGACAGCCCCTGCAGTTGTCATGAATGGCTTCCGCATGCCACTGGCGTGCCAATTTGTCTTTTTCAGCCTTCTTTAATTTGTCTTTTTTCCACGCGTCTTTTGCTTCTTTGGTTGCTTCACCGGGTTTGCTATGGCACTCGATACATTTTTTGACATCATCCCCTTCTTTCAGGTTGCTCAGGGGTTTGTTGTTTTCGTCATGATGACAATCACCACAGCTGCCCTTGTATTCGTTGACATGTTTTTTATGTGAAAATTCAACGATTGCCTTGGTGTGCTCGTAAGCGTCTTCCATTTTAATGACATCCGGCACGACGTTACCGGCATACAATGCCACGGATGCGAACAACACGATAAAGCCCATGGTAAGGATGATCAAAAAAACCTTCTTATTCATCGTTTTCCAATGCCTCCTTTGATTGTAACGTGAGGTTTTAATATTTTCCCTTGTTTCTATGCCGAAGTGCTAATTATCAAGTATCCATAAGACTGTCAATGAGAAACCGCCGCAAGCTTCTCAGGAAGGATCCTCTTCGGATGATGCTTTTTTCTTTCCGAAGATCCTCGCACCGACAATGCTGATTTCATAAAGTACCATCAAGGGCAATGCCATCATGATCTGTGTCACCACATCCGGCGGGGTCAATATAGCGGCCCCGGCAAAAAAAAGAAGCAAGGCATATTTCCTGTTTTTCTTCAAAAAGGCTACCGAGACCAGGCCCAGTTTTGCCATAAAAGTAATGACCAGGGGTAGCTCAAAGACCAGGCCAAAGGCCAAAAGCAACTTGGATGAAAAACTGAGATATTCTTTCATGGAAGGCAGGGGTCTGACCGTTTCCGAGGCAAAGCCCAGGAAAAACTTAAAGCCCCAGGGAAAGACGATAAAATAGCCGAACAGGGCTCCCCCGACAAAAAAAAGCGTGGATAAAAAGACAACCGGGAGCAGCAGGCGTTTTTCCTGCTGATACAATCCAGGCGCGGTAAACATCCAGAATTGATATATAATGACCGGAGATGCCAATATGATCCCGGACAAAAACGCGGTTTTTAAGAAGGTAAAGAAGGCTTCTGGAAGGTTGGTATAAATGAGTGTCTCACCGGTTTTCATCACCGATATCAAGGGGGCCGTCAGTATCTGGAACAGCCTTTCCTTGAAACCATAAGACAGGACAAAGCCCACCGTAACGGCAACAAAAGACTTGATCAGACGGTTTCTCAGTTCTTCCAAATGCGTGGCAAAAGGGCGTTTGTCATCCTCTTTCATCGCTGTCTGTTTCCTCTTTTATCGCGTCAGGGCTGGTTCCGGATTCATCTTTTTCTGAATGGGCGTCGACAAGAGGATCGGCATTCTTTTGGTTCATGTGATCAAAGGCCTGCTTCAGGTCTCCAAGCGCTTCGTCGGTGTCTTTCGTCTCACTCTTTTGGACGTTCTGGGAGGCGCTTTCTAAGATGTGCTAAGATCTGGTTTGTATTCATCGATCGTATCGAAACTGACGGTCCCTTTTATATCTTTCTGGATGTCCGTGAAGGTCTCTTTGACCTCCTTAAAATCGGCATCCACACCGATGGACTGTTTAATTTCACTGGTGGCCTTTTTAAACTCGCCCATGGCCCGGCCAAGAGATTTGGCAAGATCAGGTAGTTTTTTGGGGCCGATAACAATAAGTGCAACTGCCAGGATCAACAGCATTTCCGGCATACCGATACCAAACATATGATCTCCTAACGACCCGAAAACAGTTTCTAGAAGTTTTTGGCTGCCCATTCTTGCCCCTCAGGCATTGTTACATCGGGCAGAGAGAAACGAGCGTATTTCATTTCGGGTGAATTTAGCATGAGATATATTATAAACGGTCACTGTGTCAACTAATATGCATCATCCATTTTCGAGACAAGAAAATAGAAGGACCCGATATGCTGCATGTGTCCCGCCGCAAGTTCCGCGTAGGGGCTGTTTCCCCAAAACAGGTCGGCTCGTCCCGGTCCACGGATGGCACCGCCCGTGTCCTGATTGAGGACAAACCCTTTGAACGCCTTCCATGTCTCGATTCGTCCTTCTAAGTCCAAGATCGGTCTGGATGTTTCGATATAGACAATAGCGGCAGGTGGAAAGATGCGTCGGTCCAGAGCAAGAGATCGTTCGGCGGTCAAAGGCACCTGCAAATACCCGAGAGGCCCCTCTTTTTCCAACTTGAAAAATACATAGCTCGGGTTATGATTTAAAATCCGGCTCATTTCATTCGGGTTTTCATGAAGATAAGCGCGAATTTTTTGCATGGACATCTCTTCTTTGGCTATTTTCCCTTCATCGATGAGCAATTTTCCGATGCTGCGGTACGGATGTCCATTGGTGGTGTGATAGTGAAGATTTATTTGGTCGCCTTCGGACAGCAGGATTCTACCGGACCCTTGAATTTGCAGGAAAAAAAGGTCGACAGGATCTTTTACCCAGGCAAGGACATCGCTGGCCTCAGAAAAACTCTCGAGTTCACTGATCTCTTTTCGGTCATAATAAGGGACGACGGTATTGCCGGTATTCCTTCCGATAATTGTTTCACCGGAAAAACGTTCCGAGAAAAGAGACAGATCGATGGCGATCAGGTCCGAGGGCGTTGCATATGCCGGGAAGCGATAGTCTTCGTCAGGTGTAAGGCTTCCCAAGACCGTTGGTTCGTAATAACCGGTAAAGAGAACGTCTCGCTTGCGATTTCCCCCAATCGATTGATATACTTCGTAGTTTGAGGCAATAAACCGGTTGAGTTCTTGTTGCGATGGATTCGTGTGAAGGAAGTCCAGAAACAGTTCATGGGAAGCGATGAGGTGCGCTGCAGTGTAACGATCTTTTCCAAAGGAAAATTCACGGTCTGCCGGGACTCTGCGTAAATAATTCAAACTTTGTTCAATGCTGGCATCCAGGCTCTTGTAGCCGTGATCGTCTGAAAACTCGGGGTACTGAGAAATCTTTAATTTTTTCAGGGATGTTTTTGCAGTAATTTGTTGTGTTTTCAAAAAGATACCGCATCCTGAAAGCGTGAAAAGGATAAAAACAGAACTGAGGACCCAGAATAGAGATGTTTTTGAGACAGAGATGTTCATCAGGAATCTTCCACCTTAAGTGTTCTTGTCGTTGAATCGATATGGGTCACGGTCAGTGAATTGTTCTGACCTTTATGGGTAATGCCCAGATCTTTAAATTTTCGGGCGGAGCTGAACACTCTGTGTTCCAGAGATCCGACAACCTTGTTGTATGTGTGGGCGGAGCGTTCGATATCTCTGCCGAGAGCGTTGATGTGATGACTCATGGTTGACAGACGTTCAAACAGTTCAGTGCCCAATTCGCTGATTTTTCGAGCATTTTCAGTCAGCTTTTCTTGTTGCCATCCAAACGCGACTGTTTTCAAAAGGGAAATTAATGTCGTCGGGGTGGCAAGGATTACATTTTTTTGGACCCCCAGTTCGATCAATTGCGGGTTTTTTGAAAGCGCGGCAGAAAAAAAGTTTTCGCCCGGGATAAACAAGACGACAAACTCGGGTGTCGGTTTGAATTGTGTCCAATAGGCTTTTTGAGATAACTGGTTGATATGTGTTTTGATGTGTCTGGCATGTGCGGCAAGACTTTTTTCTCTTTCTTCTTCAGAATCAGCCTCGATGGCATCTATATAGGCCACCAGAGGCACCTTGGCATCGATGACGATTCGTCGTTGACCTGGGAGTTGGATGATCATGTCCGGTCTCAGGAGACCTTCTTCGGAACGCGTCGAAGTCTGTTCGAAAAAATCACAATGGCTTTGCATGCCGCTGAGTTCTGCTACGCGTCGCAGCGTAATTTCTCCCCATCGTCCCCGGATATGCGGTACCCGAAGGGCGTTGACCAATTTCCCGGTTTCTTTTTGCAATATATCTTGGGTCAGAATGAGTGACTGGACCTGGGCGGAAAGACCACCATAAGCCTTTTCCCTGGAACGTTCCATGGCCTGAATGTGTTCGTCATACCGGTTGAGCGCATCATGGAGAGGCAGAATGCTTTCTTTGACAGCCTTGCCCCGTGCATCAAAATCTGTTTTTGCGGAGTCGAGGTATTTTGAGAAAGTGGATTTGGCAAGATCGATGAAAACCTGATTGTTGTCCCTGAGAGCGCTGGCAGATAGGGCCTTGTACGTTTCTGTCAAACTGGTGCGAAGTTCCTGCAGTATCGATATTTTCTCGTCGAAAGAGGCTGTTTCTTTATCGATGGCGGTTTCCAGTGCTGCGAGCTGTTCTCTTAAGCCGGTTGTCGTTTCTCTAAGAACCGAGAGTTCTTGCTCACGCGAATTCAGGGTGTTTTGGAGCGAGGCCATGTGTTCCAGTTTGCTTGAGGCGGCAGAGCGCTCTTGTGACACGTGAAGCAATTGACTGGTTAGGGTCTTTATTTCTGTTTGTGCGGCAGCTGACCGGTTTTTTGCGTCTTCTAGCTCCTGTTTATTATGATGGAGTGTTTCCAGAAGGGCCTCGATTTCAGCTTTGCTTTTTACAAGGCGAGGCGTCAGGCGGTATTTTGTCAGCAACCACCCAAGGAAAAACCCTATAATGGTGCCTGCCGCCAAGATGATGGGTGTTTCAAATACAGACAGATTGATAGGCATCATGTGTCCATGCCAGGGCTTTTCTGGCGAATGAATTCACCACTCTTGCCACCGGATTTTTTTAAAAGACAGACATTTGAAATCGTCATATCTTTATCTAAAGACTTACACATGTCGTAAATGGTCAATGCCGATATACATACCGCTGTGAGGGCTTCCATCTCGATACCGGTTTGATCGACAATCCGTATCAAGGCTTCTATACGGATCTCGTGTTGCTGCTTGTCCGGAAAAAAATCGATCTGTGCATGGGTGATGTTGAGAGGGTGACACATGGGAATAAGGGAGGCTGTTTTTTTGGCTGCCATAATACCGGCAATTCTGGCCGTTTCAAGGACGTTTCCTTTTTCAAATTTCTGGGTGATGATACGATCAAAGGTGTCCGGATGCATGCGGACGACGGCCTGAGCCAAGGCCTTGCGAAGGGATGGTTTTTTGTCAGTTACATCCACCATCCTTACCCGGCCCTTGGTGTCGATATGTGAGAAATCTGACATTGAATAACCTTATTTTGATGTGTCAACAGACCCTAGAAGAAGGTCTCACGTGGTTTTCATAAATTCAATTTTATGGGTAGCCGTCGTTTTGATGGCATCCAAGGTACCTTGCAGGGTGCGGAGCACGTTTTCCCGGATATCGCCTGCGACAATCAGGTACATGACATCCTCTCCCACCGACAGTTTCCGGTTTTCCTTTATATCAACAAGGATTTCGATGATACCGGGGTCCTGCTTATGTTCTTCGATGATGTCACGCAAGCGGGTATGATCCACCTGCACCGTTAATGCAGTTACTGGTCTGCCGTCACGTGAGGTGCTTCGAACGATTCCGTTGTGACATAGAATCATACCGACTTTTTCATAGTCCGGATGTTTTTTTATGCATTGCAATAACTGTTTGAGGTCCATTTTTTATCGATCATCCTGTTTGCTTTTTCAAGATCGTCGGGGGTGTTAATGTTAAAAAACGAGTCAAGGCCGGGATCTATTTTTCGTAATACCGTTTCCGGAATTTCTTTTACGTTTAGTTTGCTGAAAAAATTGCGTATTTTTAGATTTTTCTGCTCCAGGGCATTTTGAACGGGTTGAAGACACCGTCGGGAATAAACCGCACACAGCGGTTCAATCCCAGCGTTTGTTCTCGGGATAACGACATCGGCACCGGAATCGACATGCTGGACAATGGTTTTTACCAGATCCAATTTCAGGAATGGGGTGTCGCACGCTGCAATGAATGCATGGTCGGTTTTTGTGTAAAAAAGACCGGAGTGAATTCCGGTTAAGGAACTTCTTTTGTTATAGATATCCTTTACGATGATGACATTCCATTCAAGATGTGTTGTCGGGCGATTGGAAACCAGGATTATTTCGCTAAATAGCTTTTCAAAAACGGTCATCATTCGCTCGATGATACGCTTCTTGCCGACAAGGAGGTTCGATTTTTCGACGTTGTTCAGTCTTTTGCTTTCGCCTCCCGCCAATATGATGCCAGTGCATGTCTGCTGTGTCATCGAAAAACGTTTTATTTATTCTGTCTTAGGAAATTATATGGCCTGACGCTGTCACGTTAAACAAGGTTTCTAGAAGTCAACTCAAAAAAAGGGTTTAGGTTATAGTTCAAGGCCGACCCGAACTTCAACCAGAAGGCATACTGAAGTATTCCGAGTAGTTGAAGCAAGGAACCACCATAGAAATTGGGCCAAATATTTTAAACCACGTCAGCAAGTCAATACCTTCGACGCTCTCCAACATTTCATGGTGAAAAAAAGCGCGACCGATCGTTCACATTAAAAGACAACGGGTTTAAAATCAAGGTAAGAATTTTGATTGTTCCCCATGGCTGTAAACGCGGGTCCAAAACAAATCGGATAATGCATTTACAAAAAACGGCAACATCGTGTTTCATACAATCGTTTCCACGATTTTATTTGTTAATTCACGCAAAGGTGGTTTATATTGTGACCGTGAAATGCTTTAGCTTGGAGCGCTCCCGATGAAAACGATATCACAAAGGAGAAAGAATGGGAACCAAAGAACATAGAAAAGGGGCACCGAAAGCCTTAAAGATTGCCATCATCTCGGTATCGAGTACGCGGACGATTGCTGAGGATGACAGCGGCTTATGGATGAAGAAAATTTCTCAAAAGGAAGGGCATTCCGTTGCCCTCCACAGGGTTGTTCCGGACGACAAAAGAAGTATTGTAACAAGCTTGCTAGAGGCCATCCACCCGTCGGGTGCCCAGGTCGTCTTGGTGACCGGGGGCACTGGTATCAGCACTAAAGATGTTACGATTGAGGCCGTCTCACCCTTGTTTCAGAAAGAGCTTACGGCTTTTGGGCCTGTGTTCGCGCAACTCAGTTTAGAGAAAATTGATTCTGCCGCCATCCTGTCCCGGGCTACCGCAGGGATTGTCAATGGGGCAGCAGTTTTTTGCATACCGGGTAGTCTCAGGGCCTGCAAACTTGCCTGCAAGGCTTTGATTTTTCCAGAACTGGGACACATCGTTAAGCATATATACCACGGATAGGTGTTGTGACTGTGACAGCGCCGTCGATTTTAAGATATGGAAAACCTTACCCATTCTGAAACAACCCAAGAATGGTTGGCCGCTGTTGTGGCCAACCAGGAGGGGGAGATCTTTGAGCTGGAGGGATACGCTGCGGTGGGCATGTCCGGGAAGGTCTTGAAGCCGTTAAGGACGGGTGAAACGCTGCGTCTGCCGTTTGGCAGTGAATTAATGCTGCTTCCGGATCGAACGCCGATACTATTTAATTTGCAAAACCAGCAGTTTGAAGCGATGGCAAACAATCCCTTTGTTCCCTCAAAGCGCATATATCCTGTTGCAGCATTTAACTCGCCCGGTTACATCGTCACTCATATCAGCGGCTACCAGCCAACCGAAAAAGCCAAGCCGCTGCCGCTCTTTTCTTATGGAGCGGTGGGCTGGCACGAGGGGGTTTTCCGATCTGCGGTTGTTTGTGTCGACCGGGAAAGACGACAGGATCTCCGACTGATGAAGAAGAGCCGTGTTTTAGCCGGCGTGGAAAGCATGCGGAAGAAACTTCCCGACAACAGACTCAGGCAGCATCTTGAAACCTGCGCGCTTACCTATGGCTGCCCTGCTGGGAAAAATTTTTTTCTGGCCCGATACGAGGCGCCCTTGCCGACTGCAACCACCTGCAATGCCCGCTGTCTGGGGTGTTTATCTCTTCAAAACCAGGCGCAAATATCCTGCAGCCAGGAGCGGATAGCGTTTATACCGAAACCAGAGGAAATTGCAGCGATCGCCCTGATCCATATCCAGGGTGTTGCCAAGGGAATTGTCAGCTTTGGCCAGGGCTGTGAAGGGGAACCATTGCTGGCAGCCCGTGTCATAGAACCGGCCGTCCGTCTGATACGCGCCAAAACAGCCCAGGGAACGATCCACGTAAACACCAACGGCAGTCTTACCAAAGAAATTGAACGGTTGATTTCAGCCGGCATCGACAGTATTCGAATCAGCATAAACAGCTTCAGAGAAAAATGGTATCAGGCCTACTTCCGGCCCAAGGGTTACGATTTTTCTGATGTCATGAACAGTGTTCGGCTGTCTTTGGAGAGGGGTCTTTACGTTTCGATCAACTATCTGAACATGCCCGGCGTGACCGACACACCCGAAGAGGTCGAAAGCCTAATTTCATTTTTGAAGCACTATCCAATTCACCGGATTCAATGGCGAAACCTTAATTTTGACCCTCTCCGTTACTATGAGGTCATGGAACGTGCGGCACCATGCGGAGAGGGTCTGGGTATTCGATACCTGCTCAAGCGTATTCGAAAGGCGTTTCCAGATCTTTCTTTTGGCTACTTTAACCCGCCCAAAGAGAAGTGGTAATTTTATGGAGTGGATATCAGCAAAGATCGTTTTTGAGCATGAGAACAAAGAGCTCGCCACGGATCTGATTTCAGATGTGTTCTACAGCCTCGGCCTGAAAGGTCTCGAGATCGAGGACCCGAATCTCGTACCGGAAGAAGCATGGGGTGAAGGCGCTTGCATTGTACCCCTAAAGCACGCAGTCATCGGGTTTTTTCCCGACACAACGCAAACGAACGAGAAATTAAATGAACTTGATAAAAAGATTCGGTTTTTGGAAAAATCTTTTGGGATCCGCTGCAGCAAGGTATTCAAGCGCATGGATGAAGAAGACTGGGCCGAATCATGGAAGGCTTTTTTTTGGCCGCAACGCATAACGAGCCGGATAACGGTAAAACCAACCTGGCGGGAATATCATGGCGGTTCAGATGAAATTGTATTGGAGATCGATCCAGGTATGGCATTTGGTACCGGAACCCACCCGACAACGGCCATGTGTATCGCTCTCATGGAGCGATACCTGTCAACAGGGTCTTCTTTTCTGGATATTGGGACAGGTTCGGGAATATTAATGGTTGCAGCAGCCAGGCTCGGCGCGCTGAGGCTCGTGGGCATTGATAATGACGAGATTGCTTTAGGGATAGCGGAAAAGAACCTTAGGTTAAACCACATCAGCCAAGCATGCTTTGAATTAAAAACAGGAAATTTAGCAGATGGCATCAACAGCCGATTTGATCTGATTGTGGTCAATGTTTCGTATGAAGCCATTTTAGAACTTCTAGAAAGCACGGGTCAGTTTATGGCGGCCAAGTCTGTTTTGATCTGTTCGGGTATCTACGAAGATAAGGGTGGGCATGTTCTAAAAAAGATGCAGCAACAGGGCCTGGAGGAATTGGATGCCTTGTACGAGAATAGCTGGGTTGCGATCGCCTGTTCTAAATCGAATATTTCAGCAGCCTGAGCGCCCCTTTGGAGCGTTGTTCGAGGGACGCAGGTTGCCATAGACGGCTTTACCTTGGATGTTTTCCAAAGAAACGCTTCAAACCACTGAGGAATCCGGGTTAAGGCTTTCATTTCATGAAAGAATTATTATCCGGAAATCCGAACCACCTCTGAAACAGGTACAAAACGCACTTTTTTTTTCAGATCAGGTAAAACTTTCTTAAGGATTTGATAGGTTTTGTTGTAAGGATGTGCTATTCCGATTGCCTCACCATGCATCGTCGCTATGCGAACAAGCTCATCGAGTTGTTTCTTGATGAAGTCCTTTTCCTGAAAATGGTCAATAAAAATATCTCGTTCGCCAAAGGGTATCTGTAATAGGTCTGCTGAAGGTCGACAGATTGTTTTTTCTGTTGTACGGCTGTCGATAAAAAAAAGGTTACGCTGTTTCAGAACGGAGAAAATTTGGCGCATTTGAGAAGCGCTTGCGGTCATTTTCGAGCCCATATGGTTGTTGACGCCTGACACAAAAGGCATTTCCTCAAGGTTTTGAACGAGTTGCTGAACCAGTTCGTCCGGTGCCATGCTCATCAGAAGTGTGCCCGGTCCCGGGTTGATCCGTGGATACTCAAAGGGCTCCATGGGCTGGTGAAGCATGATTTCAACATGTTTCTTTCGGGCCGCATCAACAATGCTTTTTGTGAACGGGCTTTTGGGGAGCACCGAGAGCGTAATCGGCAGATTCAAGCTGAGAAATTTTTTTACAACGGCGCGGTCATAGCCGATATCATCGACAATGAGGGCGATCCGTGGTGATGTTTCAAGGGCTGTTGTTTTGGGCGGCTTTTTTTCTTTTGGCAGGGGGATTTCTTTTTCGGGATATATCTCGAAACGAAAATCCGGTTTGAGATAGTGGTTTTTTTCAAGATGGCCCGCAATCGTTTTAACAGGACGCCTCTTTGATAAAAGGTGATGCGTCAGTGCGCCTGCCGAGACGACAAGAACGATCAAGATGGCTAAACCTAGCGATATCTTAATAAACGATTGAAACGGTTTTTTTTTGGTTTTTCTTTTTTTTGCCGGGGCTTTTCTTTTGGGTCGCTTACTTGCCATTGGATAAATCTTTGAAGATGTCATAGCTGATCAAGAGTTCCAGCGCGCGCATTACCTGGTTGTCATTGCGTAAATGTTCCAGCAGCATGGCGTTTGGTTGCGGTAGCGCTTCTTCTGGCTCGTCAACCTGCTTTATTGTATCCTTTAAGGGTTTGGCATCTAAGTGATTTATTAGGTCTTTTTCTTTCAACAGACCCTCCACAGGTTTGGGCGCATCGTTATTTTCGACATCCTTTTTGTGAACAATGATATCCGGCACGATGCCGGTGGCCTGAATTGACTGACCACTGGGCGTATAATACCTTGCGATGGTAAATTTGATGCCATAGCCATCTCTCAACGATTCAACCGTTTGTACGGATCCCTTGCCAAAGGTCTGCGTTCCCAGTAACAGCGCCCGATGATGATCTTTTAAAGCACCGGCGACAATTTCTGAGGCACTGGCACTGCCACCGTTGATAAGCACGATGATGGGATAGCTTGCCGGGGATTCGCTGGCATGCGCTTTAAAAACGTTGTTGTGCTTTTCGAGACGTCCTTTAATCGTTAGAATAATTCCCTCTTCGATAAAAAGGTCTGATACGGATATCGCCTGGGTGAGTATCCCACCCGGGTTGTCTCTTAAGTCGAGTAAAAGCCCTTTTATGGGCGTGGTGCTGTTTTCAAAATTTTTTAGAGCCTCCGCTACATCATCAGTGGTCTGTTCTCTAAAATTGGTAATCCGGACGTATCCATACCCCGGTTCAAGACTGGCGGATTTAACGCTTTCAATGGGGATAACATCCCGGATCAGTGAAAACGTAATTGGCTCTTTAACATTTTCCCTGATGATGGTAATCACGACCGGGGTTCCCTTGGGACCTCGCATGCGTTTTACCGCGTCTCTCAAGTCCAAGGTTACCACACCGTCGACTTTCACGATTTTATCCATAGCCTTGATACCGGCGTCGTATGCAGGCGTGCCCTCAATGGGCGAAACGACTGTAACATAGCTATCTCGCATGGTGACATGAATACCGATGCCAGTAAATTTACCCTCTGTGTCGATCCGTAATTCTTCATAAGCATCCGGCGGAAGTAAGGCAGAGTGAGGGTCCAGGCTGCTGACCATCCCTTGAATCGCCTTTTCTATGAGATCCTTTGGGTCAACAGGGTCTACATAATTGTTTTTTATAATTTCAATGACATCTGAGAAGACTTTCAAGCCCTTGTATGTCTCGTCGCTATCAGCTGAGAGTTTGTGGTAAAAACCTGCTCCCGCAGTAGATAACGCAACGGTCACAACAAGGACGAGCCACAAAGTTGCGCGGCCGTATCGGTTACATGTCATTACAGCTCCTTTTATCCCTTTTTGATCCACGGGGTTGGATCGATGGGTTTGCCATGATATCGGACTTCGAAATGAAGACCGGGTTTTGCCATGGAACCGGTATCGCCAACCGTGGCGATAACCTCCCCCGCGTCAACGGGATCTCCTTTTTCCTTGAAAAGCTCTTCGGCATGCGCATAAAGGGTGTAATAGTGGTCTCCATGATCGATGATGATCATGTTGCCGTAGCCTTTGAACCAGCTGGCATAAAGGGTTCTACCTTTGTATACGGCCAGTATGGGCTCTCCTCTTTCCGCGCGAATATTGATACCGCTTCTGAAATTGACGAGATTGAACTCGGTGTTTGTGTAAGGCCCGAAGAACTCAATTATCTTACCGTTTACCGGCATTATTAGCAACCCTTTTAAGTCTGTAAAGGCATGCGGTGACGAATCAGCGTAGGGCTGCTTGCCAGGGTTTTCTTTTTTAAAATCGTTGAAAGTTGTGTCCAACGCGTCTGCAGATTGCTTCAAGGATTCAATCGCCGCTAACGTCAGTACTTTTTTGTTGCGAATTTCGTTCAAAAGCTGAGCTCTTTTTTGTTTTTTCTGTGTCATCTCCTGGATTTGAGCATTCAATCGTTTTTCGAGAGCATTTTTCTTCTCTTTTTGTGTATCCAGATCTTGGCGAACCAAAGAAAGCGCATTCTGGTTTTTCTGCAGCGCTTCAAGAATTATCTCATCCTGATGCAGGATCTTTTCTAATGCAATTTTTCGCTGAAAAAACTCGTAAAGCGAGTTCGTGGATGCCAGCAGGTTGAATTTTCCAAGCTGATTCAGTTTGTAAAGGGCAACGATGCGCTGTGAAGCATTTTTTTCGTTTTGCAGTATTTCTTTTAAAAGCGATCTGGATTTATCGCTGTTTTCATTAATCAATTGATCTATTTTGACGATGTCTTTTTTAATCAGAGATATTGTTTGCCTGGCATCATTGAGGCTAAAGTTAAGGTTTTCCAGTTCAGAAATAACCTTGGTTTCTTTTTCTGTAATCGAATCGATTTCTCTTGTGTGGTCGTCGATCGCTTGGGACCGGACAAAAAGAGGACTGGAAAAAAAATAAGCCACCAAAAGAAAAGAAACCGCCAACACCTTCGTCATTGGGCGCAGAACATATTGCCGGGCTTGAAAAACGTGTTTGGGGAAGAAATGCATTTGTTATTTTAAAAACTGTTTAAGAGACAAATAACAACCGAGCCAGCCCACTAGCATACTGCCGCCGGCAAAAAGAAAAAATTGCTGGATGGAGAGAAATTTAATTTCAAGCAATCCCAGGGACAAACTGGAATGAAATTTTGATAACACAAATTGATAAGCGGCAAACAGGGCTATCAGTCCGGCAATGCCACCGATCCCACTGAGAATGAGTCCCTCGATATAAAAGGGAGCCTTGATAAAGCGATCATTCGAGCCAACCAGTCGCATGATTTCGATTTCTTCTTTTCTGGAGTACAGAACGAGTCGGATTGTGTTGGCGACGATGAACAGGGTTGCAATTAAAAAAAGCCCTCCCAGTGCATATCCGACGAACTTGAACATATTGATGATATTGGAGAATTTTGCAATCCAGTGCTGACCATACTCCACCTCTTCTACCTGGGGAAGCATTCTAATTTTTTCGGCCAGCGCCGCTACCTTTTCCAATTCGCGTGATGCATCGATGATACGAATCTCAAAGGCGTCCGGCAATGGATTTATTTTGAGATTTTCAAGCAGTGAAGAATGGTGCCGCATTTGGTCTTTCAGGCGTTTTAGCGCGGTTTCTTTGGAAATAAAGTGGGTTTCCTGCACGTTTTCCATTCGTTGAATCTGGTAGCGCAGGTCCAGTCGGTTGGCTTCGTCTGTTTGGGGTTCAAGGTATACAAGAACGCGAATCCCTTTTCTCCATGAATCCAATAACGCATTGGTATTAATAAAAAAAAGAGCAAAGGAGCTCACAATCAAAATTGAAAGGCCTATGGTCACGATGGTTACAGAATTTAGAAAGCGATTGCTTAAAATGTCTTGCAAGGCTTTTCTGAAGAAAAGCGTTAGCATATTTTCTCGCTCAGGGTATAGAAAGCCTAAACCTGAAGACATCCCTGCTTCAGATAGATTATGCGATGCTTGGTATTGCGAATCAATCCCGTATCATGTGTCGCAAAGAGAACCGTCGTTCCCCGTTTATGAAATGTCGCAAGCAGTTCGAAAATAGTTTCCGCCGCATCATCGTCCAGGCTTCCGGTTGGCTCATCAGCCAATATTATTTTAGGTTCACCTACAACGGCCCGGGCTACCGCAACCTTCTGCTGTTCACCACCTGACAGGCCCGGAGGAAAGGCACGCAGCCGGTCTTCCATTCCAACGGTTCTTAGAACGCTATGAACCTTTTTCTGTATAAAACGCGGACTCAAACCCCTTGCTTCAAGTACGAGAGCAACGTTTTGAAATACCGTTTTTCCTGGAATCAGTTTGTAGTCTTGGAAAATAATACCCAGTTTTCTTCTCAAGATATATGCGCGGTTCTTTGATATTCTGGCAATGTTCATGCCGTCGATCAACACCTGACCTTCGGTTATGCTTTCTCCAAGGTAAAGGAGTTTTAATAGCGTGGATTTTCCAGCACCGCTGGGGCCGGTAAAAAAAACGAATTCATTTTTAAAAATATCCAGCGTAATGCGGTTCAGAGCGGGTTTTGAACCATAGTGCTTGCTTACATTGAAGATTCGAATCAGCGCCGTTTCCGCGGTTTTCATTCAAAAAGTTCCTGGCCCATCTCTCGTTGCAAAGAGGCTTTGGCAATTTGGAAATCATACAATGCGCGGAAATAGTTGTTCATGGTTCTGAAAAGGAGCGTTTGGGCCGTGAGAACATCGGTGGATGTGGCAACCTGTTCTTTGTAACGTTCTTCGTTGATCCGGACATTTTCCTTGGCCTGCTCGATAGCGGTTTCTACGGTGGTGATGTTTTTCTCCGCTGATTGCATTGTCAGGTAGGCTTTCGTAACACTAAACCGGATGCCATCTTCTATTTTCAAACGGTTCAGCATGACCTGGGAGCGCCGGCTTTTCTTTTCCCGGGAGCCATAAGATGATTTCCCCCAATCCCAGAAATCCCAAGAGACAATGGCTCTGATGTCCCATGTTTCCTCATCGTCAATGCCTTCGCCGCCACTGACATCCCATTCCGTCCCAAAGCGATAGTAATTGCCTTGCAAGCTAAGCGTTGGGTAATAGGTATTTTTTGCAAGCTGGACGTCTGTCTCTGCCAGTTCAATTTCAATATCAGACATCTGGAGTTCAATTCGTTTTTCCAACGCTGTCTTGATACAAAAATCGAGATCATATTCAAATGGTGTGTAGTCAAGCATGTCCACGACTTCAATGTCCTGGCGATTCGGCTGTCGCAGCAGTACATTCATATAGGATCTGGCGGTTTCCAGGTTGCTCTCGGCAAGGACCACCTGCTGTTTTGCGTCTGCCAGCAAAACCTGGGATTCTAATAGGTCGTTTAAAGGGGACATACCAACCTGGTAGAAATTGTTTACCACGTCCGTCTGAACGCTAACTTGTGTTACCGTTTCTTCGGAAACACGTAGGAGTTTTTCAGCCTTTAGGATTTCAAAATACGCTTTGGTTGCCTCGAGTATCACATCCTGTCTAACCCGTTTCTTGTTAGCCTTTGTCATGTCAAGATTCAGTTCCGACATTTTATACTGATTGGTGATGGAAAAGCCCCTGAACAACGGTTGCGTAATGGAAGCGACCAGCGTGTATTCTTCTTCAGGGGAAATGACACCCAAAAAAGGACTGCTGATTTCTTTTTCGTTACGCTTGTACTGATATGTTGTGTTGAGGTTTGGATAAAAATTCGTTCGGCTGCCCTTTTTAGCATATTCTGCAGCCTCGGTGTCCTTGTCGGAGGCTTTGATCTCGAGATTTGCTTGCAGGGCAATTTGGACTATCTGCTGCAGAGACAACGGGAACGATTTAACTTCCTCTGCCGCTAACGACCCTTGGGCGAAGAGGAATGCGATCAATAGACAATACAAACAGGCATTGAGGCACTTTTTTTCTGAAATCATTGATAGATCCTAACGCTTATTGGTACGATTTTAATTTGACCCGATCTCAAATAATTGCTAAAGGATTTCCAAGGTGAAGGAGTGCTGTCTCCAGTTTTCCTTTCCCAAGGCCTCCACTGAAACCCATTGAATCGCTTCTTCCGTTTTGGTGGAGGTTTTTTTTTACCCGAATGATGACATTAAATCAACTGTTTCTTGAATTAGCCATGCTGTTATTCACCTGGTTTTCCAATCCAGAAACAGGTAAGGGGATGTTAACGATGAAAAAGGAACTTATTGACCTTTTGTGCCAAAAAGCGTTCAAGTATCATGATGAGCCTGTTTTTAAGCTGGTCTCTGGACAAATGAGCCAGTATTATATTAACTGTAAGCCGGTTACGCTTGATCCCCGGGGGTTGTTCCTTGTAGGCCATCTGGTGTTTCAGGCAATTAAGGACCTTGATGCCAAGGGTATCGGGGGGCTTACCTTTGGGGCTGACCCAATCGCGGTGGCAACTGCGTATACGTCCGAGCTCAAGGGCCAACCTGTGAAGGCCTTTTCCATTCGAAAAGATCAAAAGGATCATGGGGTTATCCGGTGGGTTGAGGGTGATTTGAGTCCAGGAGACCGGGTCGTCATCATCGATGACGTTGCAACAACCGGGGGTTCGACCATCAAGGCGATTGAACGGGCCCAATCAGAGGGGCTAAACGTCATCAAAGCCGTTATTCTGGTGGACAGGCAGGAGGGTGGTGTCGAAAATATACGCCATCACGTAGCGGATGTGTCCTCAGTCATCTTACGTGATGAGCTGATTCAGCGTTGGCAAACACTGGGTAAATGCAGCCCATAAAAGGAGAAGAACACAGCAAGTACCCATCCACAAATGGTCTTTTTGCGCTCCGCCGGCGTTGGAAGGCATGATTTAACTCCTCAAAATAGCATACTATTCCTGCGCGTTAAATCTCCCTTCCGCCTTGGCAAAACATAAAAATCCCTATTTCTGGACGGACACTAGCAAGGAATATATGTGGCGCAAGCGTCTTCTGACTCCCAGGTTCGGACGCGGGAAACACGAACCCCCGGATCAGAAATTTTTTCTTGCATCGACTCAGCGATATATTTGGCAATGTTTTCAGAAGAAGAATTTTTATTTTGAAAGCACTCTAATTCGTTAAGAAACGTGTGGTCTAAATTTTTTACAATGTCTGCCAAGTGTTTTTTTATTTCACCGAAATCAATCACCACTCCGGCATTATTTAATTGATCACCTGCAATATAAACCTCTACTTTCCAGTTGTGTCCGTGCAGATTTTCGCATTTTTTTGCCACCATCTTCAATTGATGGGCCGCCGCAAAATGGTTAACGACTTTCAATTCATACATGGGTGTCACCAATCATCTCTAGTGGATTGCGCTTTCAGGCTCTCCCTTAAATAAGTTTTTTATTTTATTGGAAATTTTACTGGATTCCAGTTTTGCAAATTCTTTTAAAAGTTTTTCCTGTTTTTTATTCAGACTGGTGGGAGTTTTGATGGATACTTGAATGATCTGATCTCCGCGCCTGCCGTTTCTCAAGGAAGCGATACCTTCCCCTGAAAACCGAAAAACATCACCCGGTTGCGTACCCTTGGGAATTTTTAAGATTTTTTTACTGACTAGCGTCGGGATCTCTATTTCGTCACCCAAGGCGGCCTGGACAAAGGAAATGGGAATTTCACAAATCAGATCTGAATTGTTCCTGGCAAAGAAATCGTGCGGCTCGACATGGATAAAGATATAGAGATCGCCTGTACGGCCTCCATTGATTCCTGCCTCACCTTCACCATTTAAGCGGAGCCTGCTTCCGGTATCAACCCCACCGGGAATTTTGACAGAAACGGTTTTCTTAGCTTTAAGATGTCCGGAACCTCTGCAGATTTTACAAGGGGATGTAATGGTCTGCCCACTCCCACGGCACTGTGAACAGGTCGTTCTGACAGTGAAAAATCCTTGGCTGCTGGAAACCTGTCCAAGCCCGTTACATTGGACGCACGTTTCCGGATAGGTGCCTGGCTCACTGCCACTGCCCTCACAAACCGAACAGGTTTCCAATTTTTCTACGTCAACGGTTGTCTCCGTGCCGAATGCTGCGTCCATGAAGGAAAGAACGAGATCATACCGGAGGTCGGACCCTCTTTGAGACCTGCTGTGCTCTGATCGCTTTCCTGAACCAAAACCAAAGAAGTCTTCAAAAATATCACCAAAACTTGAAAAAATATCTTCGAAACCACCAAAACCCGAAAAACCGGAACCTTCCAGACCCTGATGGCCATACTGATCATAGATTCTTCGTTTTTGGCTATCTCTGAGGACTTCGTAGGCTTCTGCTGCTTCTTTGAACTTTTCCTCGGCCTCTTTATTGCCCGGATTTTTGTCCGGGTGGAACTGGATGGCCTGTTTTCGATAGGCTGTCTTTAATTTCGATTCTGAAGCATTTCGGTCGACGCCTAAAATCTCGTAGTAATCTCTCTTGTTCTGCATGAATAACCTGTTTGATGGTTAGGATATGACCCTATTTATCGATCCACAAAAGTAATGCAGCATGCCGTCTTGTCAATGCATGATGGTTTTCCTGGAAGGTATTCGAGAAACAAAAAATGGAATCGATTACCTCACAACGAAACGAGGATAGGCAAACCGTCTTTATCCGACGAAAGACCTTCGGAAACAAGTGTCTTTTTGCCATTTGGCATCGTCTCTGTTGGGGTATTCGATGTTATAATGAAGCCCGCGGCTTTCTTTGCGGTAGGAAGCACATTTGATGATCAGTTCTGCGACGGTTGCAATATTCCTGAGCTCAACCAGACCCGATTCAACCCTAAAGTTCCAGTAGTATTCCTGAATTTCATTTTGAATAATATCAATTCTTCGTTTTGCCCTCGCGAGTCGTTTGTTGGAGCGAACGATACCGACATAATTCCACATGAGCCGCCTGATTTCATCCCAGTTGTGGGAAACCATAATGACCTCGTCGCTGTCGGTTGTTCCTGTATCGTCCCAGTCAGGTATCTCCGGAAACGGTTTGAATTTACCTGTCTTGAGTTCTTTGACTGCCTGGGTTGATGCGCTGTTGGCATAGACAATCGCCTCGATCAATGAATTGCTGGCAAGTCTGTTTGCACCATGAAGCCCGGTACAGGCGGCTTCTCCGATGGCATAGAGATTTTGAATGTCGGTTCTGGCACAAAGATCGGTGGCGATTCCACCGCACATATAGTGAGCTGCAGGCACCACCGGAAGGGGTTCTTTTGTCATGTCAAACCCGAAACTCAAACATTTCTGGTAGATATTAGGGAAGCGACTCCGTACAAATTCAGCATTTTTGTGAGATATGTCTAAAAACACTGAATCCTCGCCACTTTTTTTCAGTTCTGTATCAATGGCACGGGCAACGATATCTCTGCATGCAAGATCTTTTTGTGGATCGTATTTTTGCATGAAAGGCTTCCCTTGCTGGTCAATCAGAACGCCCCCTTCCCCCCTAAGTGCTTCAGTAATGAGAAAATTCTTAGCATCTGGGTGATAAAGGCATGTTGGGTGAAACTGTACAAACTCCAGATTTGCCAGCGTGGCACCGGCACGGTATGCCATGGCGATACCATCTCCTGTTGCTACATCTGGATTGCTTGTATAAAGATATACCTTTCCGGCACCGCCTGTGGCAAGCAGCGTAATATTCGCACAGAACGTGGACACGCGACCCGTTGTTTTATCAAGGACATAGGCACCGCAGCAATAGTCTTCATGTGTGGTTGTAATAAGCCCACGTTTCATTCTGGTGGAGATTGAAATGAGATCGATGGCAATGTGATTTTCAAATAAGGTGATATTGTCATGTTGTTGGAGGTGTGTGACAAGTACGCGCTCGATTTCTTTGCCTGTCATGTCTTCAGCGTGAACGATCCTGTTTTGAGAATGTCCCCCTTCACGCCCCAAATCGAGCTGGTCCAAGGTATCGTGGCGGTTCGGTTTTTTTCTTGTATTGAATTTAACCCCCATCTGAATCAGTTCGTTTATGCAGTCCGGACCGTTCTTGACCACAGTTTCAACGACATCCGGGTTACACAAGCCATCTCCTGAGGCCAGGGTATCCTTGATGTGAAGATCGAAAGAGTCGAGTTCGTCAAAAACCGATGCAATACCCCCCTGGGCGAGGCTGGTGTTGCTGTCCATCACCTTTTCTTTGGTAATCACCGCCACAGATCCGAATTTGGCAACTTTCAGAGCAAAGGTCAGTCCCGCGATGCCGCTTCCGATAACCAAAAAATCATAGGTGTTTTTCATTCAATCGCTCGTTTTGTGTGTTTAATTTTCGCCACTGTCACAGCAGGGATGAATGACGCTTTTGTTTCTTGGAACCGATACCCATGATGAACCCAAGTAATAAAACCCCGCCACCGCCCAGAAACCAGCGGATGTTTTGTTTTTTCATAACCGTCGTCAATTCTTTATCAAGCGTGCTGGCCTTCTGGGTCTGCATGGTTAGGCGTTCAACGGTCTTGTCGTGTTTGGCTTTGAGTTCCAGAAAACCGGCGGCGTCCCTTTTCAGTTTTTCAAAGGCCTGTTTTGTGCTTGCCAATTCCTGTTGGGCCTTTTTCAGGTCCAGGGTAAGTTTTGCCTCGTCTGCCTTGAGTTGCTGGTTGGACGTTTGCATGGCTTCCAGTGCTGCTTTTGATCCTTCGAACGATTGACTGATCTCTTGAATTCTTATCCGGCAAGGAACTTGCGCTGATAGGTATTGCTGGAGAACATATCCTTCCTGGCCATTCTGTAAGCTTACTTTAGCCCACTCTCCTTCATACTGGAGAATCGTCACCTGTTGGTCGCTGTTCAAGAGAGATATAATTTTTCGATCATTTCCGGGGCCTGTTCGAAAGGTGATTTGCATTTTGTCTATTACATACAGCGTTTCGGCATGTACCGAGGCTCCAAAAAAAAGAATGACGATTCCCGTGATACATAGATGGTAGATGGATTGTTTCATGAGAAATGGTCTCCAATATGAGTGACAAAAAGAAAGAATAAAACGGGTGTTGCCAGCTTGTAAAGTTTATTTTTAACATTATGTTAGCCCTCGAGGGTATTTTGTGTTGAAGAATCGGATCTGTCAATAAATTCTTTTATTACGCCAAGACATATGATAATTTCAAGTATTTGATGGGAATGGCACGGATAATTCTGTAACGAAAAAGGGATTTCATTATCCATGATAGCATTTGATCTGCAGTGTGATAAAGGGCACACCTTCGAAGGTTGGTTCGAAGACAGCCAGGCCTATGATGCGCAAAAAAAGAAAGGACTCATAACGTGTCCATCATGCAACAGTAATGCTGTTTCTAAACTTCCCTCTACGTTTGCCATCAAAGGCTCTCACTCGTTGGCGAACCCTGTAGACCAACAGATTGATTTAAAGAAAATGAATAACGAAATAAGCAATTATGTAAACAAAAACTTTGATAATGTAGGATGTGAGTTCGCCAAAGAAGCGCTGAAAATGCACTACGGAGTTACAGAATCTCGAAATATTAGAGGTGTCAGCACAAAGGAAGAAGAAAATCTTTTAACAAAGGAAGGCATTCAGTTTTTCAAAATTCCGCTTGCCACGCCGGTCGATCCGGATTCAGAAGATTCTTGATGGGTAATGATCCAGCTTGCAGCATCATATAGATCAAGGGCGGTGTAGTCTGGAACCATGCCTTTGTCAGATAACGTTTTGACGGCTTCCGTGTAATTTCCTGTCTTTACGAGCAACGCAAAACCACACCCCGCTAGTCTTGCACACTCAATGTCCTTGGCGCTATCTCCAATCATATATGCGAGCGAAAGGTCGATATGATGTTTTTTCTGTGCCGAAAGTACAAGTCCGGGCTTTGGTTTGCGGCAACTACATCGATCTTTCGGGACATGAGGGCAGAAAAAAATATCGTCAATCTGACCCCCCGCTGAGCTCACTTCGGCCATCATGTTTGTGTGGATTTGATCTAGTGTCTTAAAGGACACCATTTTTCGGTTGATTGCGGATTGATTGGTAATGATGTAGGAACGGAAATGATGCTGTGTCAGTTTTTTTAAGGCCAAGAGGCTTCTAGGCAGAAAGATAAATTCAGACCAATGCTTGATATATGCTTCGGAATCCTTATTGATGACCCCGTCTCTGTCGATAAAGACCGTTTTTTTGTTTTGCCTATTCTGCAACGATAAAGACATCCTTGAAACCATGCTGGATAAGGGTATTTTCATATTCCACGGCTTGTTCTAAAGAAGACGCCCTACCCACACGAACCCGATAGAGAATTTCCAGTCCATTGTCATATTCGGAGACATGTGCGTTCTTATAAGTCTTATCCAAGGTTTCTTTTAATCGAAGGGCATTTTGTTCGTCGCTGAACGCACCGATTTGAAATGTAAAATTCCCTTTGTAGTAGTCGACGGTGTTGTGTTCGGACGACACGTTGCTCTTGGGTGTTTGACGATTGTCCGGTTCCAGGGCAACGATAACAACGGGTGCCGTTCCCGATGTTGCGATATCAATTTTTTTTGCTGCCGTGTAAGAAAGATCGATGATTCGACCTTTTACAAAAGGACCCCGGTCATTGATTCTAACCGTGACCTCGGCGTCGTTATCGATATTTCGTACCTTTACATGGGTTCCAAGGGGCAGCGTCTTGTGTGCCGCTGTCATGGCGTACATATCGTAGATCTCACCGTTGGATGTTTTTTTTCCATGAAAATTCTTGCCGTACCAAGACGCAATTCCACGCTGCTGAAACCCCCTGGCATGCGACACGGGTTGATACCATGTACTGCCGACTCTGTAGGGTTTTGGCTGTCCAGGGGTTTGGGTTGGTGCCGTTGGTCTTGTTGTGCACCCGGTAACAATAAGAACAGTCAACCATCCTATCCAGAAAAGATGGTTGAGGGCTTTGAGATGCAAGGTGTGTTTTTTTTTCCACATGGTAAGGGTTATTCCATGGCCAAGTTTAACACATCTCTCATTTTGTCGACAAAGTGAAAACGGATTTCTTTTTGAACTTTTTTAGGAATATCCGCAAGGTCTTTTTCATTTGAAAGCGGTATGATCAGCGTTTTAATTCCGGCTCTATGTGCCGCTAAAACCTTTTCCTTGATTCCGCCCACCGGCAACACCTGTCCCCGGAGAGTGATTTCACCTGTCATGGCAAGGTTCTTATGAATGATTTTATTGCTCAACAATGACGTTAAGGCGGTCAACATGGTTACACCCGCGGAAGGGCCATCCTTTGGTATGGCTCCTGCGGGAACATGAATATGAATGTCGCTTTTTTCAAAAAAGTCTTCCTCTATTCCCAGGGATTTGGCATTTGTCCGTATATAACTCAGGGCCGTTGTTGCGGATTCCTTCATGACATCGCCGAGCTGACCTGTAAGGGTAAGTCCTTTTTGACCTTTCATGGCGGTGGCCTCGATAAAAAGCAGCTCGCCACCGAAGGGTGTCCACGCCAGTCCCATGGCGATTCCGGGTGTTGAAATTCTTGATTTTACCTCCGAAGTAAATCGGACAGGACCAAGAAACTTTGAAATGTTGACCACCTTAATGGAAGAAGGTCGAATCTCTCCCTCTGCAATTTTGCTGGCAACACCCCGGCAGATGGTGGCGATTTCCCGCTCAAGATTTCTCAGCCCGGCCTCTCTTGTATATCCTGTGATAATCTGCTTGACAGCACCCTTGGTAAAGGAGATTTGATCCGACTTTAGACCATGTTCTTTTCGCTGCCGGGGAATAAGGTGCCGGTTTGCAATCTTTACTTTTTCATCCAGGGTGTATCCAAGAAGTTGTAAGACTTCCATTCTATCCCGTAATGCCGGCGGAATGGTGTCGAGGATGTTGGCAGTCGTAATAAACATAACGCGGGACAGGTCAAACGGGACATCAAGATAATGATCTGAAAAAGAAAAATTTTGCTCCGGATCAAGCACCTCTAGCAAGGCAGATGAAGGGTCACCGCGAAAATCACTGCCGACTTTGTCAATTTCATCCAGCATGAAAACCGGGTTGTTGGATCCGGCTCTTCGAATTCCTTGAATAATTCGGCCCGGCAAGGCACCAATATAGGTTCGACGGTGTCCCCGGACCTCTGCTTCATCCCGAACCCCGCCTAAGGAAAGACGTATAAACTTGCGCCCCAGGGCCCTGGCAATAGAGCTGCCGAGAGATGTTTTTCCAGTTCCCGGAGGACCGGCAAAACAAAGGATGGGGCCTTTGGAATCAGGCTTTAGTTTACGGACAGCTAGGTATTCGACAATACGATTCTTGGCTTTTTCCAATCCGAAATGATCTTCATCAAGGACCTTCCGAGCTATTTTTATATCCAGATTGTCTTTGGTGCTCTCTTGCCAAGGCAGGGATGTCATCCAGTCGAGATAGGTGGAAGCTACTGTGTACTCAGCCGATGACGGGTGCATTTTGGATAATCGATTGAGTTCTCGTTCGGCTTCTTTTTTTGCTTCATCAGGAAGTCCTTTTTCCAAAATCTTTGTTTTATATTCTTCAACTTCGACTTTGGAATCATCTTGTTCACCCAATTCTTCTTTGATGGCTTTTAGTTGCTGTCGAAGATAATATTGTCTTTGGCTTTTATCCATGTCGCCTTTGACCTGGGACTGTATTTTATTCCCTAGCTCAAGAATTTCCAACTGATGGTTAATCAGCCGGGTAACTTCCTTCAAGCGTTTTTTGACATTGTCGATTTCAAGAACGGCTTGTTTTTCTTCGACAGAAGCATTGATGCTGGAGACGATCATATTTGATAAAATACCCGGTTCTTGTATTGATTTCGCCATGGAACTGATCTCCTGGGGAAGAACCGGCGAGAGGTCGACTACTTTGGCAAATAAATTGATAATATTGGTCATCAATGCTTCGGTTTGCGTATCGTTGGTTTCTTTTTCGAGGAGATGTTCTAATTTCCCCATTAAATAGGGCTTGTCTTTCAGGTAGGTCTTTATCTTAAAACGACCGAGCCCCTGCACGAGGATTTGAGATTTATCGTCTTCCGTTTTTGCCATTTTAAGAATAAGGGCACTGGTACCGATACTGTAAAGACTATCCGTGGATGCGGAACCCTCCCCTGAAGGTGTTTTTGATACCAAAAGGCCAATGATACGATTTTTGGACATGGCTTCATCAATTAATTGAACCGATTCTTTTTGCATGACCACCAGGGGCAGGACCATTTTCGGGAAAAGAACGGTGTCGAATAACGGTAGAATCGGCAAGATCTCAGGAAGCTCTTTGAGATTGACATCAAAGCTTGGTTTTTGGTCATTCATTATTATCCCTCCAGCAAGAAACCCTGTTGCAAAAAAGCGGCATTAGTCCCAACGGTTAACTTCTTTCTGAAATTGAAATTTTATAAGATTTATCAATGTCCAGTTTAACAAGTCGAATTTCCAGAAAACCATTGGTATAAGAAGTTGATACGATTTCAGTATCGATGGGAACCGGGAGATAAAGCACTCTTTCAAAATTACCGTACTGAATTTCAGCAAGACGATAAGTGGCGTTGTCAATACGTGGCAGTTCCGAGCGCTTTCCCGTCAGTTTTATAGCCCGCTGGCTGACTTCTACGGCCAGATTTTCTATGTCGACCCCCGCAACTTCAGCTCGAACAATAATCTCTTCTTTGGTTTCGTAGATATCTATCTGAGGATACCAGTTGCGTTCACCAAGAGAAAACGTGGTATTCATTGAGCGAAAAACATTTTCGATAGATCTCTCGATTTTTGAATGAAGCGTATCCACATCATTACAAAAACGTATTTTAATATAGCCCATATCCGACTCCTGTTTTAAGTTTTCAATGAGGTTTTTTCTTACCTAATTTTTGAATTAAAGGTAACAGTAACCCGGAATTTTGTAAAGTAAAGATAGAATTTGCGCTTTATAACCAAGTTATCTATGATCTTGCGATGGCTGATTATCAAAAAGGTTCTCACAGGGGGACCATTTCTTTACAGTATTTCATCTATTTTGCCATTTTAGGTGTTTTCCTGCCCTATTTCAATCTATATTGTCATCAGCTCGGGTTTAGTGGTATTCAAATTGGTGTACTGTCTTCTATGCGGTCTATTCTCTTGGTATTCTTTACGATCTTTTGGAGTGGTATCGCGGACAGGTATCAAATTAGAAAATTCCTTTTTATCGGCTGCAGCGGTGCCGGCACCATTGTCTGGATGCTCTATTTTAAACACGATACCTTTTTGATGGTATTGATCATATCCGCTATTTATTCAATTTTCAACGCGCCGATTATATCGTTCATGGAGGCGATGACCATTGAAGTCCTGGGGAAGGAAAAAAGCAGTTATGGCACCATCCGGGCATGGGGTTCGATTGCTTTTATCGCCACGGTGCTGTTTATGGGTTATCTCATCGATGCGCTTTCGATCCGAATCATTCTGATGGCTGTTTTCATTGGTTCTGTTCTCCAAACGGGTTTTTCCTTAAGACTACCACATGTTCGTAAGATCCGAGCAGATATCTTTTATTTAAAGGCCGGGCTATTTTTTCGAAAACGCGTGATTGTCTTTTTATTCTGTGCGTTCCTAATGTTGATGAGTCATGGTGCCTATTATGGTTTTTTTTCAATACAACTAGAAAAATTAGGCTATGACGGCACCTTTATAGGCCTGGCCTGGGCACTGGCTTCCATTGCTGAAATCGTGGTCATGGTTCGCTCACGCTGGGTCTTCAGTAAGCTGTCCTACGAAAACGTTCTGATTCTTTCCTTTGTGGTGGCGACGTTTAGGTGGTTCTTTTCAGGTTTTGTCGTGTCGCCGTATTTAATTTTGCTCCTGCAGATTGCCCATTGCGTGACATATGGGTTGTTTCACATGGCAAGTATCCTTTATATGGATTCGCTATCACCCGACGAAAATAAAACCTTTGGACAGGCGGTGAATAATGCGACAACTTACGGGTTGGGACTCGTGGCCGGGTTTTTCGTCAGTGGTTTTTTGTATGAGCACACCAGTGCGACGGTCATGTTTTTCGTCAGCGGTCTGATTTCAATGGTCGCGGGACTGATTTTTACTGCATATACGATGAAATTGAAAAGACATCATGACAAGTGAATCGCAACTGCGAGCGCTAAGCCCGTGGCTTGCCCTGGGGTTAGCGAGTACCCATCCACAAGTGGTCTTTTCGTGCCCTGCCGGTGTTGGAAGGCATGATTTAACGCTTCAAAATAACATACTATTCATGCGGGTCAAAACTACCTTCCACTTCGGCAAAACACGAAAACCCCTATTTGTGGACGAACACTAGCGAGCGAATCCGAATTAGACAGTACATTATATGGTTGAAGATGCTTTACAGCGACTTGACTTGAGCTCGCCGACACGTTTTTCTGTAAGATTCTTCAATTAATCGTTTTTACCTGGCAAAACCAAATGGCGCATCCAATGAAGCAGACTGTTTTTTCCAAGAAGAACACGGTCAAAGCGATCAAACGCTTGAAAGAGTTCCTCCGGGTTTTCGAAAAAATGTGATCGTGTGATTATTTTTTCATCGGGGTCGAGGCGCTTAACGATTCTGGCAGGATTGCCTGCTGAAATACAACTGGGTGGAATATCACTTACCACTACGGCACCGGCCCCGACGATACTGTTTTTTCCGATAGAGACACCCTTACAGATAATAGCACCCTCCCCCACCCAGACATTATCCGCAATGTCAACTGGGGCTGTTTTTCCCATGCTAATCCGGTTATAGATATCATGCCAGTCTGAATCGGCAATATAGGTATTGCTTGCAATCATACAATTGTCGCCAATGTGGATGCGCTCGGCAGATCCGATGCGGACCCCGGGGCAGATCAAACAGTAGTCTCCGATGTTCAGGGACCCTTTGTCGGCGGTGTTCGACCATACGGAAAGCCGTATTTTATTTTCCGAAGAGGCTATCAGAGTGGCGTATTTCCCAATATGAATGGGCTCGCCGAAAAGCTTGACATGCCATGGCCTCATAAACGTAAAACCTGCTCCTAGGAAGGACATTTGTGGTTTAATGAAGTGTTTTACGTATAGATTCTGAAACTGTGTGTAGAGTTTTTTTACGTAATAGGGTCTGTGATCTTTTCTCACGTGGCTTTATCCTGAAGGAAACGTTTGATTCATTTATTCATCAGGGCATTATTGCTTTTTGAGGTCGGTTTTCTGACATGCTCACCTGGGTAACTGAATAAACGGAAACATACCCCAGTAACGATGACTGAACAGATGACTGGCCGGTGTTATCTGGTAAAGCGCATCCGCAGCCATTAGAACAACGGCATTGCTCCAGGTGATTTTATCCTCAGGCCAGGTAATGATATCTGGGTAGGTAAACCCACACCAATAGGAACCATCATCAAATTTTCGATCGCAAATCCAGTTGAAAACAATTCGTGAAAGATCTCTATTTCCCATAGCGGCCAGGGTCAGTGACAACTCAGATGTCTCGGCCAGCGTTACCCATGGCTCATCGGACACACAGCGCACACCCTGCCCCCTGATGACAAATTTTTTCCAATAGGTGTCAATCCGTTTTTGCGCCTCGGGACCGGTAATGCAGCCTGCTAGTATGGGATAAAACCAGTCCATTGAAAAACGGGATTTGGTTATATTGAACAAGTAGGTTTTATTTTTAATGGCATCGCCGAGTTTGACCAAGGCTGATTGCCAATCCGGCTTTGGCCGGCCCAATATATGTGCAATATAAAGCGCACATTTTAGGCTCAGGAAAATTGAACTAGCGCCTGTGAGAAGGGCCATTTTATCAACTTTTTCTTCAGGACTGATGGCCCAGTATATCTCACCGTTGGGTGTTTGGAGACTGAGTGCGAACGCGATGCCACCACACAGGGGGTGCCACATGGATTTCAGAAATGCAGCGTCTCCCGTCATGAAAAAATAATGTAACAGGCCAACTGCCAGGTAGGAAGACATGTTGCTTTCCCTGGTTCTATCTTTAGGAATGCTGTTGACATAGGATGAGTACCAGCTGCCATCCTTGAGTTGCATGTTTGCCAGCCATTGATAGGCCAGTTTCGCCTCCTCAAAATAACCTCCGATGGAAAGACCTATTGCCGATTCAACATGGTCCCAAGGGTCTGTTTTACCACCGGGGTTCCATGGAATTTCACCGTTTTCTCTCTGAGTATTGAAAATCAGCGTTGTAATGGCTTCAATATTTACGGTCGGTTCTACTTGTTTTTTTAACGCATTTAAATTCATTTAAACCCAAACAAGTGATAATGGTTAGCTTTATCAAAAATGTCTTAAAAATTTTTATAGTTTACATGGGGTTTCTCACCATGTCGATTATAGCAATATCGAATGAACAGCACAAAATTTTAATATATACTTTTAGATTGTTGTTAACGCAAGCAAAATTCGCTTTATCCATTATCGAAAAAGTGCTATTTGAAACGGGCGGTGTAATTCCAGTGGCAATCCAGGTCGTTAGAGGTGCAAATCCTGACTGACACAACGGCAACGAAAAGATAAATTAAAGATGGGAAAAATGAATCAAACATCCTTAAAATCAAAAATACTTAGACTGATTTGGGGGCTATTTCCCTGGGCAATTGTCCTATGTATCGTTGTTTTCATATTCAGCCTCTACCAGGATATCCGGACGGAGCGTTCGAGGTTGGAAAAAGAAAAACAGGAAGCGATCAGAAAGGACACCCCTTCTGTCAGGGTGATTACATTGACAGCTTTGCCCAGACGCCTGGAAGATAAGATTAAACTCCCGGGATATGTTGAACCCTCAGAAGACCTCTGGGTAAAAACGGAAGTTTCAGGACTAGTTGTGCAGGTCATGGCAGAAGAAGGGACGCATATCATGCAAGGCCAGGTCCTTGCGAAACTGGACGATCGTGATTCTAGGTCTCGACTTGCGCGTATAAAGGCAAACCATAACCTAGCCAAATTGGAATATGATCGAATTTATTCTCTGGATCAAAAGAAGATTACTGCTGCAAACCAGCTCGATGAAATCGAAGCCAGACTGAAAGATCTCTCAGCCCAGCAGACCGAAGCTGAATTAGCTTTCAGCAGAACCCGGATTCTGGCTCCCATTGAGGGTCAGATCAACGAGATCATCGCCAAGCAGGGCAGTTTTCTTGGTGTAGGTGACCCGGTGGCGCATGTAATCCGTTTATCAGATGTGAAGGTAACCGTAGGCATTCCCGAAAGTGATGTGGCCTCTTTTTTCGACCTGAACGAAGCGGTGGTGATCATTGATGCCCTTGGAAAAAGACGCCTAACAGGAAAGAAGGTTTTCTTGTCCAGGCAACCCCGAAATCTGGCTCGTCTTTTCGAGCTCGAGCTGAAAATTCCAAATGTTGATGGTCATATTCTTCCAGGCATGTTCGCAAGTGTTGAGCTTATTAGGGCTGTCCATGAAAAGGCGCTGGTGATACCACTGTATGCGGTCATCAGTCAGGCTGGCGAACAGTTTGTCTATTTAGAAGAGGACGGTTTAGCCAAAAAGACACTGGTTGACGTGGGACAATTGGTTGACTGGCAGGTTCACATCACTTCCGGGATATCGGCAAAGGATAAGATTATCGTCGTGGGACATCGACTTTTAAATGATGGTCAGCCCATCGAAGTCATAAAGAATGTTTCGGATGTGCAGGAGATATTGGCTTTATGATTGTTTCCGATCTGGCTGTTAAGAAAAGAACGAGTGTGATGGTTCTGGCACTTATGATTATCGTCTTCGGACCGCTGTCTTATTTTTCGCTGCCGCGAGAATCGGCTCCTGATATCACGATCCCTTTCGTGTTTATCATGACCAATTATGCCGGCGTTGCACCGGAAGATATTGAAAGCGCTATAACCATACCCATCGAAAAAAAACTCAAAGGTCTCGAGGGAGTCAAAAAAATTGAATCTTCCAGTACAGAGGGGATGAGTTCTATCGTCATTGAATTTGTTGCAGGGACGGACATCGACGATGTTCTGCCTAAGACAAAGGACAAGGTGGATCTGGCCAGGGCCGAATTGCCACAGGATCTGGAAGACGACCCCGAGGTCATGGAAATCAACATATCAGAGCTTCCGATCGTTGTTTTTTCCCTCTCCGGAACTTGCGGTCTCGAGTGTTTAAAAGAGATTGCCGAGGACCTTGAAGAAGCGTTTGAATCCATACCCGGTGTACTTGAGGTAGATGTTACTGGTGGCTTGGAAAGAGAAATACGGGTGGAGCCATTTCCGGATAAGCTGGCTTATTTTGGTCTGTCCATATTAATGCTTCAGGATGTCATTGCACAGGAAAACCAGAATGTATCCGGCGGTGCCATCAGAATGGGAGACGGCCGTTTTCAGCTGAGAGTTCCGGGGGAATTCAGAACGCCAGATGAAATTTATGGTTTGATCGTGGGCATACACGATGGCCAGCCCATCTATCTTAGAGATGTTGCGCGGGTAGTGGACGGATTTAAAGACGAAGAGGGCCGCTCAAGATTGAATGGGCAAGAGGCTGTCAATATTCAGATAAAAAAACGTGCCGGTGAGAACATATTGGGTATTACGGACATGGTGTCAATTATTGTTGACGAGAAAAAACATACTTGGCCCGCCGGAACGGAAATCACTAAACTCATGGACCAGGCCAAAGATATTCGGATCATGGTGTCGGATCTGGAAAACAATATCATTACAGGTCTGATTCTTGTCGTTGTCGTGTTGTTTTTTTTTCTGGGCATCCGGAATGCTGTTTTGGTAAGCATGGCAATTCCTTTTTCAATGTTTATTTCCTTTGTGTTGTTGAGTGCCTTAGGCATCACATTGAACATGGTTGTTCTGTTCTCACTGACCCTGGCGCTGGGAATGCTGGTGGACAACGCCATTGTCATTGTTGAAAATATTTTCCGTTTTATGGAACAGGGGGTGCCGCGAATACAGGCCGCTATGAAAGCAACCAGCGAAGTTGCACAACCCGTCATAGCGTCTACACTGACAACCGTGGCTGCATTTTTCCCTCTGGTTTTCTGGCCGGGCATCATGGGTGAATTTATGTCTTACCTGCCCATGACGGTTATTATTACGCTAACATCCTCTCTTTTTGTTGCCATGGTTATTAACCCCGCACTTGCGGCCATCTTCCTCAAATTACCCTTTGGTCATCCATATGCAAAGAAACGCGTTACGGCGGAAGATATCGAACAGGCCGGGGAGAGACCAATTGAGATCAGGGGCCCCTTTCTCAAGATGTATCGCAGACTTTTAAAAGGTGCCCTCAACCACCGATTGGCCGTTCTTTTGATGTCCTTCCTGGCGGTTGTGGCCATGTTCATGGTCTGGATGTATCGAATCGGTCTGGAAAAATCTGTCGAATTTTTCCCAAACATAGAACCGAACAGCATATTTGTGAATTTGGATGTCTCAGAAGGTACGGATATTGACTTTTCCGATCGTATTTCCAGGCAGGTTGAAGCCGCCATCTGCAATGGAGCCGAACCTTCAGCCATTGCGGCTCACGTTGATCCTGCCGAGTGTTATTATGCCGATACAGAGAAAAAAAATCATACGCTCAGGGGTGGCAGGCGATACACCGGTTTGACAGATCTGGTAAATGTGAAAGACATTTATTCCCGAACGGTTGCTGTCATTGGTGGAAGTTCCATCTTTGAAAGCAACTCGCCCAATCACATTGGTATCCAGTTTCATGATCTGGAAGAACGTCCTGAATCCTCTTTTTTAACATTAGAAGAAATCAGAAAACGAATCAAAAATATTCCGGGAGCCCAAATAACCATCGCTGTCCAGGAGGAAGGCCCACCCACTGGGGCGCCCATTAATATAGAAATTGCTGGTGACAACTTTGCCGTACTCGGCCGCATATCTCAAGAGGTCACGAAGATATTGGAAAAAATTCCTTTTGTGCAGGACATTCGGGATGATTTTGTATCCGGATCACCTACGGTAAGTGTTAGGGTCGACCGCCAGAAGGCGGCCTTGCTGGGTTTGTCCACCGAAGTCATTGGTTTCGTTCTCAAAGTGGCATTCAATGGAACGAAAGTGTCAACCTATCGTGAGGGGGATGATGATTTTGATATTACGGTTCAACTATCAGAATCCGACAGAAAGTCGACAGACATTCTTCGTGAACTCCTTATTCCCACTGGCGATGGGCTTATTCCGTTGAGTACGATTGCAAGCTATGAAGTAACCGGAGGATTGGGGCAAATCAACCGTGTGAATCATGAGCGGGTTGTCACGGTAACGGCCAATGTTGACGAGAAGAATATCCCAAGCCCAGTGGTGCGGGCCCAGGCCGAAAAAATCATGTCTAACATCAGCCTGCCGCCAGGGTATAAAATGCGATTTACCGGAGAACAGGAAGAACAGGAACAGGCGGAAGCCTTTCTGACAAAAGCGTTTGCTGCGGCTCTTTTTCTTATCATGCTCATTCTGGTTACGCAGTTTAATTCGATTGCCCAACCGATGATTATCCTGACATCAGTCATTTTATCGTTAGGGGGTGTTTTCCTTGGACTTGCGGTGATGGAGTATCCCTTTGGTATTATCATGACAGGCGTCGGTGTCATTTCTCTGGCAGGCGTTGTTGTCAACAATGCTATCGTATTAATCGATTATACCAATCAGCTGGGCAAAAGAGGAATGCCCTTTCAGGAAGCCATCATTGCCGCGGGATGTACTCGTTTAAGACCCGTGTTGCTGACAGCAATAACTACAATTCTTGGGCTTCTGCCGATGGTTACGGGAGTTGCATACAATTTTCATGAGATGAAAATATCGTGGATCAGCGCTTCGACACAATGGTGGAGTTCCATGGCCAGCGCGGTCATTTTTGGCTTGGCGCTTTCCACCGTCTTGACGCTTGTGGTGGTCCCGACCCTTTATGCACTGGTTCATACAAGCAGTCTGGCCATGATTTCTGCGAATAGATGGCTAAAAAAAGCCTATTGGAAACCCTTTTATCGGATAACAGGCTTGCCTGAAGAAGGCGAGGAATGATCTATTTGCCCTAAAAAAGCAGGTGGATATATCTTTCACCAATCAGTGGCACCGCTGCGGGTTATTAGATCGTTCCTATGATTTTATGGGAGGTGTGTATGACCGAAAAAATATCATTTCACACGGATAAGGCCGCAGAGATGGGTGGGCCGTATTCACAAGCAATTATTTATAAAGATATGATATATGTATCTGGGCAGGGCGCTGTCGATCCTTTAACCAACCGCGTGAAAGTCGGCACGATTGAAAAAGAAGCAACAATGGCTTTGGAAAATATCAAGATTATCATGGAGTCGGCCGGATCTTCCCTTGATAAAATTCTGCAGGTCAGCGTTTATTTGACCCATATCAAAGAATATGGCCGTTTCAATGATGTGTACAGGAAATTTTTTGTCGCTCCCATGCCAGCCAGAACCTGTGTTGAAGTAAAAAACCTGCCCTTTGGTCTTCGCATCGAGATCGATACGGTGGGGTATCTTTGATCTCCTTTCGCTATTGACTTGATATGAAGCTCTGTTGTATTAAATAATCATACTGCGATGAAGACAACGTTCATAAACGCATTGATGTAATTAACGTTAATTCAATTACTCATCTCAAGCTGGTTTTACCTTTTCATCTATTCATCGGACACTTAGACTGCAAATAGCGTATCTGTATACAAGCCTTTATGAGCGTTTTTTTCGAGCGTTCTGATAATTGTATCTTGAAATGGGCAAGGGGATGTTTCTCCTGAAAAAGATCTATTAACCTTATTGCAAAAGGAGGGTGATATGCCAGACAGTGTATACAAAGTTATAGAACTTGTTGGCACTAGCGAGGTGTCATGGGAAGACGCTGCGAAAAATGCAGTTGAAACAGCGGCCAAAAGCCTACGGGAACTTAGGGTTGCGGAAATTACGAAGCTTGATATGAAAGTCGAAGATTCAAAGGTCGTCGCTTTTCGAGCAAGGGTAACGCTTTCCTTCAAATACGGCACCTAGCCTTAAATGAAATATTTTGGTGCATTGTTTCGACCAGGCAGCAGCCTGTTTATCTGAGAAGGGAAAATCGTTTTCTATAACGAGACTGAAAAAAAACATAACAACAAATGAGCCGCGATAAGCGGCTCATTTGTTGTCTGAGCACATGTCAACGGTGAAAAATTACTTGATATCAATGCCTAACAATAAATCGGACCGCTTCCCGATTGAGAATGGATAGCATATTGACATCGCATGCAACATACTATAATTCGCCTTATGAAAATTACAGAATTTGATCGGAACAGATGAAGGGAAGCTGAATGAGCACTGATGGATATTTTATGGAGAGTGAAGAAGAAGCGCGCCGTTTGGATCTGAAAACGGATCCAAATGTGGTAGACAGGCACGCTCGATGGGCAGGTCTTCAGCCGGGTATGCGTGTGGCTGATCTAGGGTGTGGATCTGGAAAGACAACCTTTTGCCTCAGCAAAATAGCAGGTTCAAAAGGGGAAACCGTCGGGGTTGACAACTCCGATCAACGAATTGAATTTGCAAAAAAGTATTATTCCACAGAAAAAATCAATTTTATGCTGGCGGATATTCGCTCGGATTTAAGCTGCCTGGGAAAATTTGATTTTGTCTGGGTTCGATTTGTTATGGAGTACTACGCGTCTTCGGCGTATGAAATCATTCAAAATGTCGGCAAGATGCTTAACCCGGGAGGGATAATTTGTCTTATCGATCTCGATTATAACTGCCTGACTCATTATGGCCTGCCAAAAAGACTCGAATCAGCCATTCAGGGAATCAAGCGGACACTCGAAAAAAAAGCGGATTTTGATCCCTATGCCGGCCGGAAACTTTATTCGTATCTGTATGATATGGAATATAAAGACATCGACATGGCCTTAGAAGCACATCATTTAATCTTTGGAGAGTTGAACGAAGTGGACGCGTTTAACTGGACCAAAAAAGTTGAAGTGGGCGGCAAATTGTCTGGCTATCCCTTCGATGAATACGAAGGCGGCTACGAAGAGTTCTTTAAAGAGTTTAATAAAATGTTTTCAGACCCAAGAAGATTTACGTATACGCCGGTTATCCTGTGTAGAGGAAAGAAACCAAATTGATATGAAAAAACTATTGTTGATCAACCCAGTTGGCCGGAAAAGTGGATATCTCATGAGCAGGTTTTCCACTTTTTCGCCTTTAGGGCTAGCGTATGTTGCAGCAGTTACACCTGACAACTGGGATGTTAAAATAGTGGATGAAAATTTTCAGCCCTTTGAATTTGAGGTAGCTGACCTGATAGCCATTACGGCCTTTACCAGCAACGTCAACAGAGCCTATGAAATCGCCTGTATATATCGGGAGCGCGGGATAAAAGTGGTCATGGGCGGCATCCATGCATCCATGCTCCCTGATGAGGTAATGACGTTTGCAGATGCGGTTATCGTTGGAGAGGTGGAAGGCATTTGGGAAAAAATCCTTAAAGATTTTGAGGAGAACAAACTCGAGAAAAAATATATTGGACCAAGAGTCGATCTAGAAAACTACGACATTGTTCCCCGAAGAGACCTTCTCAACCCTGATTACCTATGGGAATCGGTTCAAACGTCAAGGGGCTGTCCTTTCAATTGCCATTTTTGTTCTGTTTCAAGATATCTTGGCAAAACCTATCGCTGTCGCAAGGCCGAAGACGTTCTAAAAGAGCTCGGAAGTATTGAAAAGCAACATATCGCATTTGTGGACGACAACCTTATCGGTTATAGTCCGGAAAGCCTCCAGCGAGCAAAAAAACTGTTTCAAGGCATGATAGACCAAAATCTGAAAAAAAAGTGGTGGATGCAAACATCCATCAATGCAGCAGACAACGAAGAGATCGTCGCGCTTGCGGCCAGATCAGGATGCATGTTTGTTTTCGTGGGGTTCGAAGCAATCAGTTTGACATCGCTGAAAGAAATGAAAAAGGGCATCAATGTTAAGACCGGCGTAGACAATTACAGGCGCGTGGTGGATACGTTCCATAAATATGGCATTGGCGTGTTCGGTGCCTTTATCATCGGAAACGAGTTTGAAACAAAAGAATATTATAAGGCGCTGGCTGAATACTTGGTTCATTCCGGAATAGATATGTTCCAGATAAGCATTCTTACACCATTGCCCGGAACCGATCTGATGGAGGAAATCACCACCTGCGATCGGCTTATTTATAAAGATTTTCCACGGGATTGGGATAAATTCAGATTTTCCTATGTGGTGCACAAACCTAAAGAGATCGCGCTAGAAACAATATACGCCGCAGACAACTACATCAAAAGCAGGCTCTACTCTTTTCCAACCTACCCGATTCGCTTGCTGAAATCACTCATCAGCCTGCGTCGCCTGAAAAGAATTTATGCGATATACAAATTTAATCAAGCACTAAAGCTGAGCTGGCAGAATGCCCACTATTATGATAAATATCCTAAAGATATCAATTAAATAGAAAGATGTTTATTGTGCTGAGGCAAGTGGAAGTGGCGTTGACTTGCTTGTTGATTTGTTAAAATATCGGAAGAAGGCATCAACGATTTTTTGTTCAAAATGTTTTCCACTTTCTTCTTGGAGCAACCTCGTTGCTTTTTCGATAGGCATGGGATTCCGGTAATGTCTTTTGGCGGTGATCGCCTCGAAAAAATCTGCAACAGCAATAATTTTAGCTCCCAATGGAATCTCGTTTCCCTTCAGCCCGTTGGGATATCCACTGCCGTCTATTTTTTCGTGGTGTGACCCTGCAATCTCCGGAACCTGACTGAATATTCCTTCAAAGTTGACCTGCTCCAGAATGGATCGAGTCTTTTCGGAGTGGGTTTTTATCACCTCAAATTCTTCCGGAGTAAGTTTTCTTGGTTTTTTCAGTAAGGAATCGGGGACGCCGATCTTTCCATAATCGTGGAGCAGAGCTGCCACCTGTATCATATCCCGGTAGTCTTTACTGAGATCCAATTCATCGCATATGCCGAGTGAAAATTTTGTGACCCTTTCAGAATGTCCGGCGGTCAGGGGGTCTCGCGCATCGATGCTGGCAGCAAGTGTCGCAAGAATCGATCTGAACTGGCGTTCTCTAGCTTCGAGGAGCTCCGCATTCCGGATGCAGATACCCAGTGTCGATGCAATACCGATAATCAGGCTGATGTCACTTTGAATCAAGGGTCTTTTTGATGTCAAATTATCGACTGCCAGAACACCCAGAGACTGGTTGTCACAGATGATTGGGCAGCATACAAACGATTTGGATCCCAGTAATTTTGCAAACGCCAGACTGCGAGGAGAGAGCGTTTCTTCAATTTCATCGACATCATTGATCAAAAATGGTTTTTTTTCATGAAACGATACAACAAAAATTCCTTTTGATTCAGGATTGTCTAGATGAAAGGCAGTATTTTTTATTATATTGTACTGCTCTGTCGAATAGCCAAATCCGGCCTTGAATTGCAGTTTGCTTTTGTCGGCACTTGCCAGCAAAATAATTCCCCTGTCATAGTCCAGCCGGTTTTTTGATATTCGTATGATATTGTTCAGAATATCTTCTTTCCTTGTGTACTTGCTGATGGCAAGACCAATTTCGTTTGTCATCAAGGCATTGTTATAATTGATTTCAATGTTTTCAATCATCTGATCGCTAAGATCTCTTAAGTGATTGAGACTTTTCAACATTTCGGTTTTTTCTGTCCTGTCACTGATGGACGTAAGCAAAAATATAAGAAAAGCCGAGATCGGTAATATTGCAGATAGTGTAAAAAGCGGATTGATGAATATGGAACCTGTTAAAACGACAACAAAAAATAAAAGGGCATAATTTCGGATTCTTTTCCATATGTCTGAGAATGATTTTTCCCAGGTGACGATGTATCTGCAGGTGTTACTTCCCCGAAACACACATTCGGGGTGATCGATCTGGGGGAGTTTGTTGGTGAAACCCATTGTCATGGCTTCAAAGAAGCCAATTCGATTTTCACATTGAAAGGGTTTTTCCTGAACACCCTCACGGGGGGTAATACGGATTTCAACTCTATTATCATTTAATTTTATGGATTCATACTTTGTTGCTTTTGTATATTTTCGAGCTGCATTTCCAGCCATCTCATAGGCCTTGGCTGGACTCACCATGCCAAGACATATTTTCTCATTGAGCCAATTACTTCAGGTGACGCAGCAAATCTTCCCGCTTCCCTAGGCAATATTTTCGTTATTTGTTAATTGGGAAAGTTTTTTATGAAATAGATTCACCTGCTCTTGGGTAAACCAATGACCCTCATCAGCAACCTCATATGACTTCATATTTGCTGAATCAAGCAATTCCGGAATGTTTACATGGCTATAGTTCTTTTTTATCAATTTGATATAATTATTGAATATCCGGCTATTATATAAGGGTTTTTGTTTTGTGTTTGGTTGGTTTTTCATTTGTAAGATTAGGACTCAACAGGTGATCAAATAAGTCTAGTTAGCCGATTGACGTATCTAAAATAAGTGTCTCCGAACTGAGTATCAAGCATCCATAGATTATATATTTTTTCAAAAGGAACTGAATTATTGATCATATAATTGACCGGATACACCAATACCGGGAAGTTCTCTGTGTTTAGTCGAGCTGAAATCAAATATAGTGTTGTTTTAAGAACGTTTTCCGGCAAATTTTCAGTATCAAGAATTATCACCTTTGTTCCATTGGTAAGATCAGACAAATTTAATCCTTTTTCAGAAACATTGACCATTATTACTGCAGTCAAGATATTGTCACACTTCAATGAGAAAAAATGACGTTCACGTTTTAAACCAGCTTTTCTATATTCATCAGAAAGATTATTTAAATATATTTTATTGTATCTAATATCGAGAGCCTTTAGCATGAGACCGCCACAATTGTGTGAATAAAAGGCATCAAGTTCCTCAATATCTTCTGGGTCAGAAGGGTTTAGACTCCAGTTCCAAGATATATCATTTTTTTTCTCTGCTTGATTTTTTTTATTATTAAAATGAAAGTAGGCAAATGATTTAATATCACACTTTTGCTTATCGTTTATCGTTCTAGCGGCACCACCAAAAACACGATTTGGGAATTTGTTTTCTGATCGAAAATAGCAAATTAAATAATTCATATGGTTTGAATAAAGGCTGTGAGAATTATTTGAGAAGTGACCAATTTGATTTAATACTATCAACCCAGCATTAAAAGCGGTTGATCTTCTTCCAGCATGGTGATGAATCAGCCAAGTGTTCTCATAAAACCGGATCATTGATAAATGACCGGAAATCAACCCTTTGTTTTTATATGTAAAATGCCTTGCTATGCTTGGTTTTTCATTATAAATTTTTTCATATGTATTTTTTATATTATCCGAGTTTTTTTGAATATAGTTATATTTTTCGGGATAGATAAAACCAGTTTCGAATAGAAAGTCCCATAAGGAATTTATGTCTAATGAATTACAGATATATGCGTCTTTATTTTTTAGATTAAGCAAGATGGACTGTAAATTTAAATGCTCATCGGTGGAAATATCTAAGTAAACCAGACCACATTTAAACACATCCCCCGACGCTGATGACTCGCACTTTTGTCGATAAACTACCTGGGCTTTAAAATGTATTTTGAAGCTGTTGGCAAAGAGCATCTCAACATTAGATAGAATTATGCCCGGCAAAAGAACACATGAATTTTCTGTTTCTTCGACAGAAAAACCAGACCCTGAAAGATCAACGACTTTAAAGTCATTCGCCTTGCTGGTTAATGGGTGCGTGAAACGGATGCTGGGGGCAGGGGTGATATCTTCGCGGGTGCTTCTGAATTTTTTTGTCTTAAAGCGCTGTATATTCTGATTTATGGGTTTGAGCAGAAAATCAATTGTGTTTCCGTTCGATATCTCTTTAACAATTTTGCACTCACCCGAAAAGATTGTTTCTGCTTCACTAGACAATAGAATATTGACGGTTACATTTGGGTTGAGCCATTGTGATGTCTGGGGGGGCTCCAGTCTGGTTTTGATGCTGAATTCGGTTGCACAAAAATCGATAAGTGTACCATCAAAGATTACACTGTTTTGAAACATTTGTGCCCTGATGCCGTGACAGGGCTTTCGCAGAATTTTCTTTGATATGAGCCGAGAATATACCTCGGGAATTCGAAAACGGATGAACGCCTCGTTGAGCTCCACCAAATCAAGACCTAGCTCCAAATCCCATTGTTTATCTTTCAACAGAATGCTTTCGAATTCATATGTTTTGAGTCTGGTCTTTATTCTTGATGCATCTGTCCATATGCAGAGCAGGTCTTCTCCCATGCTGGGTTGCGGTTTTGCCGGACAGGTAAAGACATGTCCGAATTTCTTATGAATAAATTTTATCAGGATAGTTTGATCTTGAAAGTTAATGTAATTCAGTTTATTGACGAGCTGTTTTCTACTTATCTTATGAGGGAATTTTCTGTTCTGGTTTTTTATTGTTGCCCTTATCGGGTTTGGCAACCGGGCAGGCGACGGCATCTGTTTTAATCAGTTGATAACTCATATTTACTGAAACCTCATTGGCCAAAAAGCACCAATCATGCTTTTGACGCAGCCTAGATACTTCGACCATAACTGTTCATCAAAAATGGTCGAATGATTTTTTTGGTTCAAGGATCAAGAGACAATTATCACGGAAAGGGAGATTATACAAGAAAATATAGCAGTTTATCGAATGACATGATGCGATCAAATCCACAGACCTTATGTGCTATTTTTTAAGTCTCCAGCACATCCGATTTTAGGGATCTTCCGGGTAAGGCCAGATAGCCTTTAACTTTCGATGAACCGTAACAGCGAGCGCATTCCCCGTGGGTTCTGCCGTTCGGCAGTGCTTCGCATGCCGCGGGCTTAGCGAGCGAATCACAATTAGACAGAATTCCCTGCGGTCGAAAAACCTCGCAGCCTGCCGCGAGGTTCTTTAATCACCCTGGTTGTGCGAATAAAACTGCGAATGAACAGGATCTCATCATGTGCGCACTTTCACGCTTTTCGATGGTTATCATTACCGTTATATGGATATTCTATTCCAATATTTTGACAGATGTACGCGCTGACGACGCTAAAGCACGCCAGATTATGGAAAAAGTAGACACACGGAATGACGGAGACAATCAAATTGCGGACATGGAGATGGTCTTGATAGATAAAAAAGGCAAGCAGCGCTTTCGTGAAATCAGAACTTTCAAAAAAAATATGGATACTGGCACGTTTAGGCTGATGTTTTTTATCTCACCCGCTGATGTCAAGGAAACCGGCTTTTTGACCTATGATTATGACAACTCTAATCGGGATGACGATCAGTGGTTATACCTTCCCGCGCTAAAAAAAACCAAACGAATAGCTTCGAGTGACAAGAGCGGATCTTTTATGGGTTCGGATTTGAATTATTCTGACATGACCTCGAGAAATCTCGCGGATTATGACTTTTTTATGAAAAATGAAATGGATGTTCAGGGTCATTCTGCTTGGCTTGTTGAATCTATTCCCCGAACGAAAAAAATCATAAAAGAAACCGGCTATTCTAAATCGCTTCTTTTTGTACGGCAGGATAATTTTTATATTGTTCGAGCGATACACTGGATCGACGATGGCGATTATTTAAAATATGTGGATGTTAAACGCCTTGAACAGATCGATGGTATCTGGATGGGAACTGAAATGCACGTTTTCAAGAAAAAGGGGAAATCGCTGATTCACAAAACAGAATTGAGATGGAAAAATATCCAATTCAATCAAAACTTAGAGGATGACCTGTTTACTGTTCGACGGCTTGAAAAAGGTCTGTAACGGATGAAGACGGTCAAAACATTACCGATTATCGTTTTGGCCTCACTCTGCATGATCATTGTGAAAAGCGTCTTTCCGGAGCAAGTCAGGGGTGAAGAACAGTACCTGGAGCATGCGCTGGAGGGATTTGCTGAAGCGTCCGTCTATAAGCCTGAAGAACCTTTTGATCGCATTTTAGAGGGGTTTGAAGATCAGAAGGAAAAAGATGGTCGCCAGGAGGTCGATACTGGAGATTCTGCAAGGCGGTATGGCAATAAAAATGGGTTGATTTCAGTGAGTGTCGCCGGGCATGCCAGTCTTCGCTCAACTTATAATTACGCAAACAAAGAACCCGCGACAAATGAGACCGACTGGAGGGGCCTTTCCAGTCTTCGTTCGAAGGTGATGCTGAAGGTCGACACAAATCTGGGTAAGAATTGGTCGACCAGAATCAGTGGTCAAGCGGCATATGATGCTGCCTACGACATAAATGGCAGGGATATATATTCCAAGGATGTTCAAGATGCGTATATCAGCGAATTGGCCCTCCTGGAAACCTATGTCCAGGGCAGTCCCCTAAGATTTCTGGATCTAAAAGCTGGTCGGCAGATTGTCGTTTGGGGGAGTCTGGACAATCTTCGGGTTACTGACATCCTGAACCCTTTGGACCTCAGAGAGATTGGTGCCACGGATATCGAAGACCTCCGTCTTCCTGTCAACATGCTGAAGATAGACGGCTATCTGAACAATTGGAATTTTACCGGCATCGCGATACCTGAAATCAGATTCAACAAGAATCCGGAATTCGGCAGTGATTTTTATCCCTCAGCGTTGCCACCCATACATGAAGAGATTCCTGAAAACGGGCTTGAGCATATGGAATATGCTCTTTCGGTCAGTGGTATTTTCAGCGGTTGGGACATCGCTTTTTACTGGGCCGATGTTTACAGTGATGCCGCCTACGTAAAACGACTGCCAGATCTTTTTCAGATGAAATTTGAACATGCGCGGTTGAATTTTTATGGAACGGCCTTGACTGTTGCGTTTGGAAACTGGCTTCTGAAAGTCGAAGCGACTTATGTTGATGGCCTAAAATACTCTAACACAGCCAATGATACTTATTCACGGACAGATCTCGGTACCGGCATCGAATTTTTCGGTTTCAAGGAGGCAACCCTGAGCGTGGAAGTGGTCCAGCGTCATATTCATGCCTATAAAGAAGTATTGAAAAACGAACCGGACAATCTGGAAGAGATTTCAACACAATCTGCTGCACGATTGACAAAAAACTGGCTTAACGAAACGCTTTCCCTGACGATATTGGCGTCGGCATTTGGAACCGACTTTAAAAAGGGTTCGCTTCAACGCTATGAGTTGGCCTATGATCTTTCTGATAACCTTCTTGTCAAAGGAGGGCTGATCGCGTACCAATCAGGGGCCACCACCGGCTTTGATAACATCAAGGACAATGATCGTTTGTTTCTCGAATTCAAATATAGTTTTTAGACCGAGTTGGAGTAGCTCAATCATGGGAAAAACTGAGTTCAATTTCTGGCAGGATCACGCAACCAATTATTTAGAAATGGCCTTCCGCACGGATCACACAGGCATCGTTGAAAAATCGGACGGTCACGGTAAAAAGACAGGCGACTGCGGAGATAGCGTTGAAATGTTTCTGTCGATTGAAAATGATCACATCAAGCATGTGTCTTTTGTGGTCGAAGGATGCCGAAATACACATGCCTGTGCCAATACTGTGGCATTTCTTGCCGAAGGAAAAGAAACGGGTGATGCCTGGGAAATATCGCCCGAGAACGTCATTGAATTTCTTGAGACACTTCCGAAAGAGAATTATCATTGCGCAGAACTTGCCGTGGGCGTCTTCTACCTTGCGCTCAGCAACTTCCAGGAAAACAAGCGCAGCGGTTGGAAAAAAATATACCGATAGCGTGATCGTTCATTATTAACTGTCTTGTCACGTTACCATTCGAAATATCATATAATTATGGGAAATAACCCTTCGCAGGCGGTCGTTTATCCTTGACAGGATATGGCAAGTTGACTATAGCACATTTTTTGGATATACGTCTTGTGGGTTAGGCGTTTCAACCAAAACAACAAAGGATATTGCATTAGCATGGGGCTAAGGTATTTACTGGAAAAGAAGAAGTCAGCCATTGTAAAAAAGTGGTTCGAATTTGTGATTGATACCTATGCACCGGACGCGGCAATGTTCTTTAAAAATCAAAGAGATGGTTTTTTAAATCCTGTCGGTGGTACCACGCGCAGTATCCTTGAAAAACTCTTTGATGCCCTCCTGGAAAAAATTGAGACTGACAGCCTTTCCGTCATGTTGGAACCGCTAATTAAAATTCGGGCTGTGCAAAAGTTTTCTCCATCTCAGGCGGTCGGTTTTCTTTTTGCATTAAAGACAATCATTCGCAACGAATTAACAAAAGAATTAAGTGAAATAGACCCGGAAGAACTGGTATCGATCGATACCAGAATTGATTCGCTGGCCTTGATTGGTTTTGATGTTTTCGTTCAATGCAGAGAAAAAATTTACGAGCTCAAGACCAACACCGAGAGGAGTAAAATCTATACCGCATTTGCAAGGGCCGGGTTAATTAAAGAGATCGCGGCAGATGAACCGGATCTCAAATTTGTTTAATATCTATCAGCGAGGTAATGTTAAATGAATACTAAGTACATGTATTCCCTGTTAGCGGTTATTGTGCTGTCTTTGACTTCCTATTTTCTGGTTGAGGCTGCATCGGGATTCAAGCTTCTATTTGGTGTCATCATTCCATATGTGGCCATAATTGTTTTCATTGCAGGCTTTATTAACCGCATGATGTCCTGGGCTCGCTCTCCTGTGCCATTTCGTATTCCCACAACTTGCGGCCAACAGAAGTCGTTGCCATGGATCAAGCCGAACAAGATTGACAATCCTTTTTCCAAAGGTGCGGTGGTTGTGCGTATGTTTTTAGAAATCGTGTTTTTCCGTTCGCTCTTTCGTAACACGCGTTTAAAACTGAAATCAGGACCCAAGATCGCATACAACCTTGAAATATTTCTATGGGCGGGTGCCTTGGCGTTTCACTGGGCCTTATTAACCGTTCTGCTCAGGCACTTACGTTTTTTCACCGAACCTGTGCCCATTCTGGTTCAGGTGCTTGAAAATGTTGATTCTTTTTTCCGATTAGAAATAATGTATGACGTGGCACAATTCGGGTTGCCGGGCGTATACCTCTCCGGCTTTGTTTTGTTGGCAGCTGTTACCTACCTGTTCCTCAGAAGAGTTTTCATACCCACCGTTCGTTATATTTCTCTGGCCGCCGATTTTTTCCCTCTGTTTCTCATTTTCGGTATTGCGTTTACCGGGATTCTGATGCGTTATGTGACAAAAATCGATGTTACTGCAGCCAAAGAACTTACCATGGGGTTGGTCACCTTTCACCCCACAATACCCGAAGGGGTATCCTCCATCTTTTATGTTCATCTGTTTTTTGTCAGCATCCTTTTGGTTTATTTTCCTTTCAGCAAGCTCATGCACTTAGGTGGTGTCTTTTTGAGCCCCACCCGGAACCTTCCCGCCGACACGCGTGCAACCCGACATGTCAACCCGTGGAATTATCCGGTACATGTTCATACCTATGAAGAGTACGAAGATGAATTTAGAGAGAAAATGGTAGAAGCTGGGTTGCCGGTAGTGAAACAGCTAGTTGAATCACCTCCCGATGAACCAGAGGCAAAGGAGTAACATATGGCAGAACTTCAGAAACCCGAAGAATTATATAAAACAGACAACCGCCCCCCTAAATCAGACTGGATGGAGACACCGGCGGAGATCAAAAAGGGCATCGCCTGTTATGCGGGAAACCCAAAAAGTCTCGAGTATGTTGGGTTGCCAAATCCACGTACCTGGAGCTGTTTTGACGAGGACTGGCAATTGCCGGAGAACTGGCAGCAGATAATTCATGACGGATTCAGGGAACGTCTCGAGAAATTCCGCTCTTTCAAAGTTTTTATGGATATCTGTGTCAGGTGTGGCGCATGTGCGGACAAGTGTCACTATTTCATTGGGACAGGGGATCCGAAGAACATGCCCGTATTGCGGGCTGAGCTGTTAAGATCGGTTTATCGGAATGATTTTACGACAGCGGGAAAAATACTTGGCCGTTTCGGGGGTGCAAGACCTATGACCTTGGAGGTTCTCAAGGAGTGGTGGAGTTACCTGTTTCAATGTTCGGAATGTCGCAGATGCTCCGTATTCTGCCCGTATGGAATCGATACGGCCGAAATCACCATCATGGGCCGTGAACTTCTAAACCTTTTGGGTTTGAATATCGACTGGATCGCAACACCGGTTGCCAATTGTTATAGAACGGGCAACCACTTGGGTATACAACCACATGCGTTTAAAGACATGCTCGAGTTTTTTCAAGATGATATTGAAGAAATTACGGGTGTGCGTGTAGAACCTCAGTATAATAAAGTGGGTGCGGATATTCTTTTTATCACACCCTCTGGCGATGTATTTGCAGATCCCGGGACATACACCTGTATGGGATATATGATACTTTTTCATTTCCTAAAGGAAAAGTACGGGTTTGATGTAACTTGGAGCACCTATGCCTCCGAGGGAGGCAACTTCGGCTTCTTCACATCCCATGAAATGATGAAGCGATTGAATTCAAAAATGTATGCCGAAGCCAAACGATTGGGGGTTAAATGGATTCTGGGTGGAGAGTGCGGGCATATGTGGCGGGTTATCAACCAGTACATGGATACGATGAATGGCCCTGCTGATTTTCTGGAGGAACCGGTATCACCCATTACAGGAACCAAGTTCGAGAATGCCATATCGACAAAAATGGTTCACATTACAGAATTTACTGCGGACCTGATTAAACATGGTAAACTGGATCTTGATAAAACACGTAACGACAACCTCAAGGTGACATTTCATGACTCCTGTAACCCTGCAAGAGGTATGGGTTTACTGGAAGAGCCAAGATATGTCATAAAAAGCGTCTGCAATCATTTTTATGAAATGCCGGAGAACACCATCCGAGAGCAGACCTTCTGCTGTGGAAGTGGTTCAGGTCTTAATGCTGGCGAAGATATGGAGCTTAGACTGGCAGGGGGACTTCCCCGGGCCAATGCCGTGAAATTTGTTCATGAGAGCAAAGGTGTCAATACACTGGCAACCATCTGTGCAATAGACCGCGCTGCCTTGCCAGACCTTATGTCTTTCTGGGTTCCGGGAGTGGAAGTTTCCGGTGTGCATGAGATGGTGGGAAATGCCCTTATTTTACCTGGCGAAACAAAGAGAGAGACAGACCTGCGCGGCGAACCGCTGCCGGGAATGGAGGCTGCAGATGAATGATAAGAAATGGATCATTGCCGGCGTTGTCATTTTTGTTGCTTTGATCGCCTTTCCGTTCTGGTTTAACATGGGTAAAGCGGCACCTGCGCCGGAGCTAGACCTTACCGAATATGCCAAAGTTGCCAACGATGGAAAGTGTGTCATGCCGACGGACTATATGAAAGCGGAGCACATGCAATTGCTGGATATCTGGCGGCATTCGGTTGTGAGAAATGCTGCGCGAACTTTCGTCAATACGAGTGGAAAAGAATTCAATATGAGCCTTTCCAATACCTGCTTGGATTGTCATTCGAATAAAGCCGATTTTTGCGATAGGTGTCACAATTATGCGTCGATAAGACCCTACTGCTGGGATTGCCATATCGATAACCCGAAGGAGACAGAATAATGGAAGACAGCAGAAGACGCTTTCTAATGCTGGCCGGTATTTCGGCGGTGGGTTTGACAGCCAAACCCGTACTGGATGCATTCGCAGTCGAGTATAAACAAGATCCTAAAATGAGTGTAAAAAAGGGTGACGATGCGCTGATTGCGAAACAATGGGGAATGGTAATCGATACAACAAAATTCGAGTCCGCGGAAGATCTTGAGCCCATCATCGAGGCCTGCCACAAAACACACAATGTGCCAACGCTAGAAAACAAGAAGCATGAAATCAAATGGATCTGGGAGGAACATTTCCACAACGCCTTTCCAGGCCTTGCCCAAAAATTTCAGGATGAAAGAACCGAACATTTGCCATTCCTGGTTCTCTGCAACCATTGTGAAAATCCGCCGTGTTGTCGTGTCTGCCCGACCAAGGCAACCTTTAAACGTGAATCCGACGGAATTGTTCTGATGGACTTTCACAGGTGCATTGGTTGTCGTTTCTGCATGGCAGCCTGTCCATACGGATCGAGAAGCTTTAACTTTAGAGATCCGCGGCCATTTATCGAGGATACCAACAAATCTTTCCCAACCCGGATGAAAGGTGTCGTCGAAAAGTGTAATTTCTGTGCCGAGCGCCTGGCCGTTGGAAAGCCGCCGGCCTGTGTGGAGGTCTCCGACGGTGCCATTGTTTTTGGCGATCTTTTTGATCCGGAGTCAGAAGTCAGGGAGCTATTGAGAACCAACTACACCATTCGCCGTAAACAGGGGCTTGGAACTGAACCTTCTGTTTACTATATCGTATGAGGTGACTATGCTTGAATTAGCAATAAAAGGAAGCAAGAAATATTATGGGTGGGTGGCATTCTTGCTCGTCGTCATTGGCATCGGCTTTCTCGTGTACCTGAAACAACTCTCTTTTGGCCTGGGAATAACCGGACTGAGCAGGGATGTTTCCTGGGGATTTTATATCGCCAATTTTACTTTTCTCGTTGGCGTCGCTGCCGGGGGCGTGATGGTAGTGCTGCCGTACTATCTGCATGACTACAAGGCCTTTGGAAGGATCACCATCCTGGGTGAGTTCCTGGCGATTGCGGCCCTTGTCATGTGCATCACATTTGTCGTGGTGGATCTTGGGCAGCCGATGCGTGTGTTTAATACACTTTTGTATCCCTCACCTGCATCCATTCTTTTCTGGGATATTGTCGTTCTGCAGGGATACCTATTCTTGAATCTTGTCATCGGCTGGAATGTTTTAGAGGCCGAAAGGAACGGGACACATTATCAAGCCTGGGTAACACCACTGATTTATTTGTCAATTCCCTGGGCTGTGAGCATTCATACCGTAACAGCGTTTCTTTATGCGGGGCTTCCCGGAAGAGGGTTTTGGATGACTGCCATTATGGCGCCTCGATTTTTATCGTCGGCATTTGCCGCAGGACCTGCTTTGTTAATTCTTCTAAGCCTGTTCATCCGTCGTGTGACCAATTTTGATCCGGGAAGAGAACAGATTCAATCCCTGGCAAAAATTGTTGCTTACGCCATATGCATCAATGTCTTTTTCTTTTTGTGTGAGGTTTTTACCGCCTTTTACAGCAATATCCCTGAACATATGGATCACATCCAATATCTGTTTGCGGGTTTGCAGGGCAAAGGTTCTCTGGTGCCCTGGATGTGGGCGTCCTATTCATTGATGATCATTTCCATCATTCTCCTGGTAAATCCCATCACACGTAGGCATGAGGGTGTCCTTGCCGTTGCCTGCGTTACGGTTTTTGTTGGCACCTGGATCGACAAGGGCCTGGGTATGATTTCCGGTGGTTTTGTACCGAATCCCATGCACCGGGTAACTGAATATGCACCGACCATTCCGGAGATCCTGATTACACTGGGTGTATATGGCATGGGTGCCCTGGTTCTGACCATATTGTATAAAATATCCGTAGGTGTCAAAGAGGAAGTCGCTGTTTAGCGCTACCGTAATTTAGTTGTTAAAAGGGCTCATCCTAAAAAGGTGAGCCTTTTTTACAGAATTCGATAATAGGGATCCTGGATATGTGTGTTCTTACTAAGGGGACGCCTGCTTGGGGTTCAATACATTTCAATATAGTCATCTTTAGGATACGGTTTCTCATAACCCAATAGGTAAGATCCCGTATATGGTAAACGGAACCTAAAAAAAAGATCGAAACCGCATCCTGTGGCAATATTCGAAACCAATACCATGGTTTACCATAAAACGGTACCGAAGAAGACTCGCCCAAAAAGCCAAGCTGGAGACAATTAGGACAATCACCATAAAGCAGGAGGAATCGTACCCGTGCATCCCGGCATTATTTTTGATGTCAAGCAATATGCAATACATGACGGACCCGGTATCCGGACGACCGTTTTTCTGAAAGGATGTCCCTTGTGCTGCCGGTGGTGCCACAATCCTGAGGGCATTGGGACGAGACCGCAGATTCTTTACCGAAAAAGGCGATGCATTGGCTGCGGTGAATGCGTGGATGTCTGTCCGGAAAATGCCTTGTCACTCATGCCCGAAGGCGTTATCACAAACAGGATTCTTTGCAAATCAGACGGCGCTTGTGCAGAGATATGCCCTGCTGATGCCAGAGAGCTGGTCGGAAAAACAGTCTCACCTGAAGCGATGTTGGAGATAGTAAAAAAGGATATACCCTTTTACAGCCAGTCAGGCGGCGGGGTGACCTTTTCCGGTGGCGAACCACTGATGCAACCGGAGTTCCTTTTCAGGTGCTTGAGGCTGTGCGGTCGGGAGGGAATTCATCGTGCCCTGGATACCTCTGGTTATGCTGAGTTAGAAATTGTCAAACAGATGGCCATGGAAACCGATCTGTTCCTGTACGATCTGAAATTCATGGATACGGAGAAACACATGCATTTCACGGGTGTTTCAAATCAATTGATTCTGGCTAACCTCAAATATCTAGCGCGATCCGGTGCCCAGGTTATCATTCGCCTTCCTTTGATTCCCGGTATCAATGACGACGATAAAAATATCGACCTGGTGGGCATGTTTCTGCGTGTCTTACCAGAAATCGAAACTGTACATATCTTGCCCTATCATGGATACCAGCAAAACAAGTATGTTCGTCTCGAGACCGAATACATGCTCAAAGACATTCCGCTACCCACACCGGAGAGTCTTTTCAGGGCAGAGAAGCGCTTGGAAAGTTTTGGTTTGAAGGTTGACATAGGAGGCTGACAGGAAAAATGAATGTGCGTATTGAAAAACTTCGCAATGAGAGCTTTAGCGCCAAACCCTGTATTTCCATTGAACGGGCCTTGTTGGAAACGGCGTTTTATCAGGAAAACTATGCTAAATATTCCATGCCGGTCATGCGGGCTTTGACCTTAAAACATCTCTGCGAGAAAAAGACGATTTATATCGGGGATTACGAACTCATCGTGGGAGAACGCGGCCCGTTCCCCAAGGCGGTTCCTACGTTTCCGGAGTTGACCTGCCATTCTGCGGAAGATCTCAGGACCCTGAATAATCGGAAGATGACCCGTTATGCCATATCGGAAGACGATATCCATACCTACGAACAGGAGATCATTCCCTACTGGCGCGGGAAGAGTATGCGCGATCGGGTCTTCAGCCAGGTGCCGGAAGAATGGCAAGATGCGTATCGATCGGGCCTCTTTACCGAATTCATGGAGCAACGTGCCCCGGGCCACACGACGCTTGATGGCATCATATATCAAAAGGGAATGCTCGATTTCAAGAAAGATATCCGTCAGGCGCTTGCTGCACTCGATTATCTCAATGATCCGGAAGCAACCGACAGGGCAGAAGAATTGAAAGCAATGGAGATTGCCTGTGAATCTGCCATTCTTTTTGCCGAAAGACATGCCGCCCTGGCGGCTGTCATGGCGACCTTTGAAGAAGATCCTGAGCGGAAGGCAGAGCTGCTTCAGATTGTCAGGGTTTGCAGACGGGTGCCTGCGCATGCGCCTCAGGATTTTTGGGAGGCGATCCAGATGTACTGGTTCGTTCACCTGGGAATCATAACCGAGCTGAACGGCTGGGATGCCATGAGTCCTGGACGCCTCGACCAGCATCTATTTCCCTTTTACCTGCGAGGGTTATCCGATAAGACCCTGGATCGTGAAAAGGCCAAAGAGCTTCTCGGCTGTTTCTGGATCAAGGTCAACAACCATCCCGCACCCCCAAAAGTAGGTGTCACTGCCAAGGAGAGCGGGACTTTCAATGACTTTACCAACATCAACCTGGGGGGCCTCACGCGAGACGGCCGTGATGGTGTCAATGATGTTTCATATATTATTCTGGAAGTGATCGATGAACTCCATTTGCTGCAGCCCCAGAGCAATGTGCAGATCAGTAAAAAAACACCAGATCGTTTTCTTCATCAAGCCAGCCGCGTTATCAGCAAGGGATTTGGATACCCATCTGTTTTTAACGCCGATGCAGTAGTGATGGAACAGACAAGGATCGGTAAAAGTATTGAGGATGCCAGGGAAGGTGGGTGCAGCGGGTGTATTGAAACCGGCGCCTTCGGGAAAGAAGCCTATATCCTGACGGGATATTTGAATGTGCCGAAACTCCTCGAACTGGCCTTGAACAATGGCATAGATCCATTTTGTGGAAAACGCATTGGCGTGGAGACTGGTGATCCGGCGAAGTTTGAGACATTCGATGACCTGTATGACGCTTTCGAGTGTCAACTTCGTCGCCTAGTGGACATGAAAATCCGGGTCAACAACTACATCGAGCGTATGTTTGCGGTCAATGCACCGGCACCCTTCCTGTCGGTGGTTATCAGAGACTGCATCAAAAAAGGGAAGGATTATTACAACGGTGGTCCCCGGTACAATACCAATTATATTCAGTGCTGTGGCATTGGCACCATCACGGACAGTCTTTCAGCCATTAATAAGCACGTATACGAAGATAAAACACTTGGGATGGTTATGCTACTCGATGCCCTGCGGCTCAATTTTAAGGGGCAAGAAGCTCTCCGGCTGCGTCTTTTGAATAAAACACCCTTTTTTGGCAACGATGACAATCGTGCAGATACCATCATGCAACGTGTATACGACTCCCTTTTTAACACCATTGACGGGAAACCCAACACCAAGGGAGGCTCGTATCATCTAAATATGCTTTCCACCACATGCCATATCTACTTCGGTAAAATGTTGGCTGCCACCCCCAATGGCCGATTCGCTGGAAAACCCATTTCCGACGGCACCTCACCGTCCCACGGGGCAGACCACCATGGGCCCACGGCTGTCATCAAATCACTCTCTAAAATGGATCAGATAAAATCCGGGGGAACCCTGTTGAATCAGCGATTTTTACCGAGCGCTTTGGAAAAAGATGAAGATATCATTAAGCTGTCGCATCTTATCCGAACATATTTCAACCTCAAAGGACACCATATCCAGTTCAATGTCGTTGGAACGGAAACCCTCATTAAAGCCCAGGCAACGCCGGATGACTATAGAGACTTGCTGGTACGGGTGGCGGGTTACAGCGACTACTTTGTTGATTTGGATGAGTTCCACCAGGAAGAAATCATGGCCCGGACCGAGAACGAAACGCTTTAGCCCGCTTTGTTGACATCAGCTTTTTATGTCAAAAGACCGTCAAAATATCATAGCGGTATCCTTTTGTTGCGATGCAGGCAATTATCGGCCTGTCTACCGTGGGCACACCACCTGTATTTCGGGACAAACCGTTTCTACCCCAACGCAACATCTAGCGTCATCATAACGGCAAATCCAATCATAGCCCCAATTGTTGCCACATCGGTGTGTTTTTCAAGCTGTGATTCCGGAATGAGTTCTTCTACAACGACGTAAATCATTGCCCCGGCGGCAAATGAAAGTGCATAGGGTAGTATGGGTTTCATAACAATCACTGCAAGAGCGCCCAGAACTCCCGCTATGGGTTCTACAACACCGGATAATTGGCCGTACCAAAAGCATTTAAATCTTGAAAGACCTTCTCTGCGAAGCGGGACCGAAACAGCGGTGCCTTCGGGAAAATTCTGAATTCCAATTCCGATTGCCAGTGCAATAGCGCCACCAAGTGAAGCGGAGGGCAAGTCGGCGGCCAGTGCGCCAAAAGCGACACCCACGGCTAACCCCTCCGGGATATTATGAATGGTAATGGCCAAAACCAGTAAAATGCTTCGTCGCCAACTGGTGCTGACCCCTTCTGCTTCTTCCTTTGGGAAACCTGGATGCAGATGGGGTAGCAGCTTATCGATAATCCAAAGAAAAGCACCACCGGCTAGAAATCCTGATGTGGCAGGGACCCAGGCAGGTAAACGTGACCCTTCAGCCATTTCAATAGCTGGGGCAAGCAAGGACCAATATGAAGCGGCAATCATTACACCAGCCGCGAAACCCAGCATTGCGTCTAACATATTCCGTTTGATGGTCTTGAAGAAAAAGACCAAACCAGAACCGAACGCAGTCATAAACCAGGTGAAAAGAGTTGCCACAAGTGCTTGATAAACAGGATGTAGGCTGGAAAAAAATTCAATCATATCGATTCCCTCTTGTAATTTGTGAGAAAATTGAAATTAATTCCCTTTAAATTGGGGTTCCCTTTTTTCAAGAAAAGCCGTGATCCCTTCCAAGAAATCCTCGGTTTTTGATGAAAGCAAAAACTGATCAACATCCATGTGCATGATGGCCTGATCCAGAGCCGAAGAAATGGCATTGACGCTTCGTTTTACCATCTGGGCCGCAATGGGTGGTTGGGAAGCATAGGCTTCAGCCGTTTTCCTGGCGCTTTCAAGAAGTTCTTTTGCCGGTACCATTTCATCCAGAAAGCCCCATTTCAAGAGTGTGACAGCATTCTCTTTTTTGGATAGAATGACCATTTGTTTGGTTTTCGAAGGACCGATCAGATGAATGCACATGGGCAGGGCTACCCAGCTCAGGTTCATTCCCAGCCCGACTTCAGGGTATCCGACACGACAATTGTCGGCGCCCACACGAAAGTCGCAAGCAGCGGCAATACAAGCTCCCCCGCCGGTAGCGGCACCATTGACAGCGGCGATGGTAATTTGATCCATATCGTAGATTGCCTTGATCATGCGAGGTCCGAGTTTCAAAAAGCGTAAATTCATCAAAGTGGATTCTTTTTGGAAACGCCGTGTATATTCGATATCGTTAAGGTCTAAACCTGCAGAGAAACATTTTCCGGCACCGGTAAAAATGACCACACGGATATCGGCATCTTCCCGAAAGTGCTCCGTCACCGCGATAATTTCATGCATGAGCTGAACATTCAGTGCGTTCAGCGTTTCCGGGCGATTAAAGGTGACGGTTGCTACATGATGATCTTTTTCTATGATCAGGTGCTTGAATTTCATGTTTCCTCGTTTGGTCGATTTAGATCTCCTTGACTTTTTTATCATCATGAATAAGTTTTGATTACCAAATCACCCTTAAAGGGATGCCAGTAGTCGCATAACCCTTTCCCGATGGTAAACGGGTGTTCCAAGCGCTGTCTGGTTGGCCTTGGCCCTTTTGAGGTAAAGGTGCATCGCGTTATCCATGGTAAAACCTGTGCCTCCCAGTACTTGAATACCCTTGGAGGCCACCTTCGTGAAAGCATCCGTGCAATATGATTTTGCCGATGAAGCTGCGATGGCGGCTTCATATTCATCCCCATGATCCTGGGCCCAGGACGCCCAGTACAAAATGCTCCGGGAGCTTTCGGCCTCCACGAACATCTGGGCGCACATGTGTTTGACCGCCTGGAACGATCCAATGGGCTGATCATACTGAATCCTGATTTTGGCGTAGTCCCTGGCGATTTCCATGGCTTTCTGGGCACCCCCGACAGCTTCGGCACACAACCCCACCTGTGCCCGTTGCAGGGCCTGGAACAAAGGCTGCCAGCCCTGGTTAATTTCTCCGAGTATCGATTCCTTGTTGAGGCGCACTTTATTACATGTCACCGTACTCAGCTTTCGCGTTCCATCCATGGTTGGTAAAGGTGATATGGTGACGCCTTTCTCTTTGGTGCTCAATACAACAAGAGAGATACTATCCGCTGGTTTGTCGGATTTTCCGGTACGGACGGGTATCACGATGAGTTCGGCCACATGGGCATCGGGCACATACAGCTTGGTGCCGTCGATGACAATATCATCGCTATTTAAAATCCCAGGCATGTGTATGAATCCTGGATCAGACCCCCCGTCGGGTTCATGGAGCGCCAAGGTGGCCATGGTATTGCCGTCGGCAATTGCGCCCAGGTATTTCTTTTTCTGGGCCTCTGTCCCGGCTGCCATGATTGTTTCGCCGGCTAGTATGACGGTTGAGAAAAAGGGTCCGGGAAGCACGACCCGGCCCATCTCTTCCAGCAGCAGGCTCATATCGATCTGCTCCATTCCCATGCCGCCATAAGCTTCAGGAATACGCAAGGCCATCCAATCCATTGCACACATTTTTTCCCAGAGATCGTCCTTAAACCCGCGTTCGTCCAAAAACATCTCCTGGACATACTCGGGGGGACATTCTTTTGTTAAAAACCGGCGCGCTTCCTGCGCGATGTTTTGTTGGGTTTTGCTAAGGGTGATATCCATACTATTCCAACTCCTTTGGTGAATGCCATCTCTTTAGGTTCAAACATCGTCAAGCATTGTCGAAAGTATCAAAAAAGGAAGTACGCTTATTGCCGTGATGCATCCTTGGGCATTCCCAAGACCCGCTCACCGATGATGTTGCGCTGTATTTCCGATGTTCCGGCTTCGATGGTATTCCCCTTTGATCTCAAAAACGCATACTGCCAGCTGCCGTTTTGTACGGACCATGGGCCTCCGGTTATCTGGCCGGCCGGACCTTGCATGTCCATGGCCATCTCGGTGATGCGTTGATTCGGCTCACTCCATAACAGCTTACCGATAGATCCCTCTGGTCCCGGGATTCCTGACTTGATATGACGACTGAAATTTCGTAGGCCATGATATTTCAGCACCATGATGTCGATGTAGGATTGGGCGATTTGTTGTCGGTACACTGGATCTTCAATAACAGGCTGTCCGGAATTCTTGGTTATTCCGGCCATGCGGATCAGTTTATCAACATTCGCCTCATAGGCGGCGCTGATGACGACATCTCCCATGGCTCGTTCAAACATTAGCGTGGTGATGGCCATTTTCCATCCTTGCCCCTCTTCGCCGATGAGGCTGCTGACCGGCACACGGACATTGTCAAAGAAAACTTCGTTAAATTCCGCCTCCCCTGTTATCTGTGTCATGGGCCGGGGATCGATACCCGGCAGCGACATGTCTACCAAAAGGTAACTGAGTCCTTTGTGCTTTCGGGAGTTCGGATCCGTTCGAACCACCAGGAGGCAGTAGTCTGCAACGTGCGCCATACTGGTCCAGACCTTCTGGCCGTTTACGAGATAGGCGTCTCCATCCCGTATTGCCATGGTAAAAATATTGGCCACGTCGGAACCGGCATCCGGTTCGCTGAAACCCTGGCACCACAGATGAGTGCCGTCGAGAATTTTGGGGATAAATTTTTTCTTCTGTTCTTCTGTGCCGCAGAAGTAAATGAGGGGAAGCGCCATGCCATGTGTGATGACACCTGGCATGACCAGGGAGATGCAGGTTCTTCCCAACTCCTGGGAGACAATTACCCCTTCCATGAGCGACCGGCCCTGTCCACCATAAGCCGTGTCGTAATGCATGCCGGAATAGCCAGCTTCCGACAGTTTCTTTTGGAATTCTCTGTAGGCGTCGCGGGTCTTTTCGGGCTCCTTAAATGTAGGCTGGTTGTGCGGGTCCCAGTTGCTTGGCAGGGTCTGGATCAACCACTTTCGAAATTCTTGCCGGAAGGCATCCTCGGCGGGTGTCAATCGAAAATCCATAGCGTATCTCCTTTTGTTCAATCTATAAGTTTGTGTTGAGGCGACAGGAAATCATGTGTGGTGACCTATGATCCGGTCGCCTCCCAGACGCTTGGCCTCGTACATGGCGACATCAACCCGTTTGATGAAGGATTCTGCTGTTTCGTTTTCTTCCAACTGAGCCACACCGACACTGAGAGTTACAGGCGTTAGGTCAAATTCTTTATGCGACACATCATATGGCCAGCGGGCATTGAAGCTGAGCCTGATTTTTTCAGCAGTGTTCTTAACGTTTAGTAATTCAGTTTCAGGCAGAAGAACGAAAAATTCATCGCCGCCATATCGATAAGCCGTATCAGATTTTCGAACAATATCTAATAGCAGCTTTCCAACAATTCTCAGAATGTTGTCCCCTTCCAGATGACCAAGCACATCGTTACAGGTCTTGAAATGATCCAAGTCAAAGCAGATGATGCCCAAGGGGCGTTGATATCTAAGGGCGCGGCCGATTTCTTTTGAAAGGTTTAAATAGAAATAACGTTGATTGTAAAGGCAGGTTAACGAGTCGGTTATGGATAGTCTACGCAGCTTCTTTTCCATGTTCTTTTGGGGGCTCATGTCATGAAAAAAACCCACACTACCGAGCTCTTCATGCTTATCATAGATTAAGACAGCGGAAAGCCGGATCGGAACTTTCTGATCAGTCTTTGTGTTAATCACAATGTTATAACCTTCAATGCACCCTTTATCTCCGAATGAGTCGGAATAAATATGCTTCTTTATTTCTCTGGCGATCTCGGGGGAAGGATAAAGATCAATGATATTTTTTTTACCGATGGTTTCCTCGGCACTATAGCCGGTCAACACTTCGGCGGAGTGGTTGAAAATAGTGATCAGTCCGGATCGATCGATGGCAATAACCCCATCCGGGCACAGGGCCACTATTTTGATAAGAAATTCTTTTTCGTGTGCTTGAATGTGCGGTAGAAATACAATTTCATCGCGCATGCGACACCTCCATGACAGCGTTTAAATCATTCAGCAAGATATTTGGTCAGTTCTTCTTTGGGTATTCCAAGACAGAAGAGTACATTAAGAAGCTGGTCATTACTGAGCACACCATCGGTTTTGATATTCGGATTTTCAGGTTGCAATGCAATAGAAAGTCCAACATTTTTTATGAAATGAGATGATTTAGAGCCGTCTCCCACTGCAATGACCTGTTCCCTGCTGATGTTTTCATTCTGCAAAACAAACTCAAGCAACTCTTCTTTGGTGTCGTTTGAAATAATAGGTTGTTCCAGGTTTCCAGTGAATAGGCCTGTTTCATCAATTTCAAGGGTATTTGAAAAAGCATAATCCACGCCGGCGGTTTCAAAAATTCTCTTGATGAAAAAATTAAACCCGGATGAAAGCAGGGCAATTTTAAAACCCATAGATTTCAATATCTTTATAAGTTCAAACGCCCCAGGATTCAACTGAAGAATATCAACATATCCTTCAAGATCTTCGGCGGACAGTCCTTTCAGTCTTTTAGCATGGTCAACTAGCGCTTCTACCTGACCGTAGGGTATTTCACGCGGTTCGGAAATATTGTTGTCTTTGAAAATTCGGCCGTTGATTGTTTTAATGAATTTTTTAAGGGATGTCCGCTGAACCAGGCTGGATTCGACATCGAATACAACCAATTTTTTACTTCTTTGATAGATATCACCGCTTTGAATGACCACACTCTGATCTATTTCAGTACACAGTTTCTTCAGATCGGATTTCATTTTCTTGATGCAGGCGCCATGGGACCGTTCAGGGTTGTCATCCATTGTGCTGGTATCGATAACCACCTCCATGGAAAAGAAAGCGCCACGGGCGATCATCCTGCATTTTTCAATGGTGATGCCGTAACTGCGGAACAGGCTCGATACCTTGGCGATAATCCCCGGCTGGTCAACGCCGATGATGGTGACAAGGTGGCTTTCGCGTTGGGAAGGCAGAAAGGCTACCGTATCGACATAGCGATCGAGAATAATTTTAACCGCGGCCTCTTTCTGTATCTCGCTCAGTTTTGTGATGATACGCTCTACGGTGAGTTTCGACCCCGAGAAATCAACGATCAGAAAAATAGAAAACAAGCCCCGCCTGCAGTTTTCTTCTACATCTAAAATATTGCCTTCCATTTCGAATATCTTATTCGTAATTATCGCCACCAAGCCGGGCGAATACAGCCCGAAGGCGGAGACGCTGATCAGTTTTTGTTTTCTTTTCATAGCAAACCCTTTCGTGCTGAACTGAAAAAAACAAACAGCTCTTCTTCATAGTATCGACCATCGATAACTTGACCCGGCCCGAACCGTCGCACCTGTTTTTCCTGCAAGAAGTTATCAAATCGTTGGTTAATATCTTTCAGAGAAATATTCTCTTTGAGCCAATATCCTGGGACATTGATATTGAGAGGTCTTGCTGGAATTACGTGCCGGGTTGTCTTGGGCGCAAATATCTTTTTTTTCTTTGCGGAAGAAATGACCGTCTTTTTGGTTAACCTGGGTGTCCATACGACAATTTCGTTGGCAGTCAATTCTTGGCAGAACTTTTCTGTGAGAACCGCATTGCAGGGAATGTAGTCCAGAGACATTTCCATGGACACTAGTTGTTGCTGGATTTGCTGCAGCAGATCATATTCCGCTACCGCATCGTTTGCCAACGTCTCTGGAAATTCTATATAGATAAAGCAATCGGTACCTTGAACGCCGCACGACTCCTTGTTGGCTTCCATGGCCTTTATCAGTGCTGATTTGTCTGGAACTGGAAGAATAAAGCACCCGAAGGCCTCAAAGGCCTTTTTGATGGTTGTGATATTTGGAATATGCCCGAACAGTCTGAACCAGCATCGCAACTTTGTATTGTCATTCAGATAGTCGATTTTACAAACAGGAATGTATTTGAAGTTCAAGGTTTTAAAAACATGCGTCCGATGATTGCCATCCAAGACAACATGGTTTTCATCCACAATGACCGGGTTTTGAAGATGTGCCAAGTTTTTAAACTCGTAAGTAAGTCTACTGGCTTTATGCGGAATGATCTGTTCGTGTTGCAACAGCGCTGTAACGGGCACTATTTCCAGTTTCAAGGTCAATTTTCTTGTTTTGAGGCAATACATTGTTAAGAAAGCCGTGCCTCTATCCGGGATTACAAAAAGGATAGGTCAAGAGGTTATTATTGCAAGTCGGCCAAGATGTCTTCGTAGAGAATGGATCACCTTTCAACAAGAAGCGGTAATGTAACATCTGGTAACAGGGTAGAATCTGATTTTATTGAATCATCACAGATAATGTCAAATGAAAACAAAGTGCTTATCCGCAAACCACAAGTTGGATTGTTTGACGGTTCCCGGAAATTCGTTTTACAGCCAGCCAAAAATTGCTCCTAAGCGGCCATAATACCGAACAGGGCCGATCAAGTTCTTCAGAAACGCGTTTCGAATTGTTTTTTGGTGGCTAAAACAACGCCGATTTAATACGTTCCATAGCAGCCGTGACGTTCTCGCAACCATTGAAGGCACTGATTCTGACAAAACCCTCACCACATATCCCAAAACCTGCTCCGGGCGTACAAATGACACCGGCTTTTTCCAGAAGCAGATCAAAAAATTCCCAAGACTTCTGCTGACAGTCGACCCAGATATAGGGAGAGTTGCCGCCTCCGATGCAAGTGAATCCCATTTTCGTCATCTCTTTTAATATCAGCGCCGCATTTTGCAGATAATAATCAATCAACTTACGAGTTTGTTGCCTTCCCTCAGTACTGTAGACAGCTTCAGCTGCTTTTTGCACGGGATACGAGACACTGTTGAACTTTGTTGTGTGTCTGCGATTCCACAAATCCTTCAGCGAACAGGATTCACCACTTTCAGTATAAGCGGTACAAGATTTGGGCACGACAGTGTAGGCGCAACGAGTACCGGTAAATCCAGCTGTTTTAGAAAAGCTCCGGAACTCGATGGCAACGTCCCGCGCACCTTCAATCTCAAATATTGACTTGGGAAGAGAGTCATCCCGAATAAAGGCCTCATATGCGGCATCGTATAATATCAAGGAGCGGTGCTTTTTTGCATAATCGACCCATTGAAATAATTGATCTTTGGTGATGACGGCACCTGTGGGGTTGTTTGGGTAGCATAGATAAATCAAATCCACAGGTGTTGGCGGCAGCTCGGGGATAAACCCGTTTTCCGGACGACCTTCCAGATAGGTGATGCCTTCGTACCGGCCCGCATGATAGTTGCCGGTCCGACCGGCCATAACATTCGTGTCAATATAAACGGGGTATACCGGATCCGGGATCGCGACCGAAATATTCTGGGAAAAAATTTCTTGGATGTTACCGGTGTCGCATTTGGCTCCGTCGCTGACAAAAATTTCATCGGCATGGATATCCGCACCATATTTCTGAAAGTCTTCTCTTGCAATGGCTTCCCGCAAGAATGGATAGCCCTGTTCGGGACCATACCCGCGAAATGTATTGTCGTGTGCCATTTCATCGACAGCCTTATGAAAGGCCTGGATGCAGGCATCTGGCAACGCCCGGGTCACATCGCCTATACCCAGCTTGATAATCTCTTTGGTCGGGTTTTCTGCTTGATATTGATTGACCCGCCGGGCTATTTCAGCAAAAAGATACGATGCTTGCAGTTTTTGATAGTTTTCGTTTATTCGAATCATACATCACCTCTTGTTTTTTGGTTTCAACTTTATTTCAGCGGTTTGTCCGGGAAACGAGAACCAACATCCGACTATTCCATATAATGGTCATCTATTTGAATTCTTTGTGTTTCCTTATAGGTCGACATGACAATGGCGGTGTGTGTCGTACTTACGGTGGCTATTTTCAGTATCTTATCATGGATAAGCTTTCCCAGCTCCGCCACATCCGAAACACGAACCTTGACAAGAAAACCATCCTCACCCGTAATATGGTGGACTTCCTGGATTTCGGGTATGCTTGAGAGACGGTTAGCGGTCGACAACGCATCCTCCAAGGCACGTGTAACGACGGTGATAAAGGCAACCAGATTTCGCTTGAATTTTTCGGGGTTTAGTCGCACTTCATACCCGTTGATAAATCCTTTTTGTTCAAGCTTCCGAATTCGCTCCAATACAGCGGATGGCGCCATGTCTACCTGTCTGGCAACTTCTGCGTTCGGAATTCTTGCCTTTTTTTGTAAGATCTTCAGTATTTTTAGACTTATTTTATCTAACATTCTTTATTTCCTCAGTTTTTCATAATATTATTCTTTAATTTCCTATTTGTAAAGAATTTTATTCGGAATAGTAACGATTTTATTGGAACCGATAGTTTTGCATATCTGGATCCAAAGGTTTTGACCTTTGCCGTTCTCTGTTGCAGGGATACGATTTCTGCGGTTGACTTTTTCTTTTTTGTTTAGTATTATCAAGAGATTAAACAAGCGATCCCCATGAACACCTGTATTGGCTTCCTTGACTGGCCAAAAGGACAGGCTAAAGCAAACCGGCAATGGATAAAAACAGATGAAATTTTTCAAAAGCAAAGAAAATCGAGGGGACTTAATGGTCTGTTACGAAGATACCGATGTTGCCAAATCAGCTTTAAAGCTTGCCCAGAAATATGCCAAAGAGTGGCATGTTGGCGTGGATGTGGTTTCCACCTTTAAAAGAGAAGATCCCCTGGCGATATCAGACGCAAAAACAATGCAGGATGCCCTCCACGTCCAGATTAAAGAACAATTCAAAAATAGTGATATCCCGTATCATGCCCACATGCTCGTGGACATTTATTCACCTGGAGAACAACTGGTGAAGTTTTCTGCGGGCAAAGACTATGAATTCATTTTTATCGGGATATCAAAAAGATCAAAAGTCGGAAAGCTTTTATTCGGATCCACCGCGCAGTATATCATATTACATGCGCCTTTTCCGGTAATAACGGTTAACGGATTGGGCCGCTAGACTCAGAGGTTGAACGTGAACGCTTCCTATCCGATACTTCTGGCAGAAGACAACCCGGTCACCCGAAACATGTTGGAAAAAAATCTTGTCCAAGAAGGTTTCAAGGTCACATCGGTAGAAAATGGAAAAGAAGCTTTAGCCCTTTTTCAGGAACGTTTTTTTCCGATTGTTCTGACAGACTGGCTGATGCCGGAAATGGAAGGTCCCAAACTGTGCGAATCCATCCGTAACGAAAATCCAAAAGGATATGTCTACATTTTGTTGTTGACGGCAAAGGATTCAATGGAAGACATTATTTTAGGTCTCGAGGCTGGGGCTGACGACTACTTGATCAAGCCCGCGCATCGTGCTGAGCTTATTGCACGGTTGAAAAATGGTATTCGGATTCTGGACCTGGAAAAATCATTGAAAGAGGCCAATGAAGAAATTCGGATTCTTTCCATTACTGATCCCCTGACAGGTATCTATAATCGGGGATATCTCAACGAAAGGCTGCCACAGGAAATCAAGCGTTCGGTTCCATTCTCTCTCGTTCATTTTATGCGACATAGATCATTTTAAATCGGTTAACGACAAGTTTGGTCATGTGGCCGGCGATACCATATTGAAAGGTTTTGTCGGTTGTATTACCAATTCTATCAGAAATCAGATTGACTGGTCAGCACGATATGGAGGTGAAGAATTCCTGGTTGTGCTGCCAGAAACTGATTATTTAGGGGCAAGACACCTTGCTGAACGTCTTCGGGCGGTGGTATCCGAGCAGTGCTACACCATTGGCGATGAGGAGGTTCGAATTACCGCCAGCTTTGGTGTTTCTGGTTTTTCCCCAGAGACATCCATAAAAGATCTGTCGGTTGAAGGTATGCTGAATTACGTGGATAAATATCTATACAAAGCCAAAAACAGTGGACGAGACAGGGTCGAAGGAGCGCCGTTACAATAAAATGTGTTATCATTTACACGGTTATTATAGGCTTTGGCGCAGTCAGAGATCAATCAAACGGCAGGGCTAAAGTCGGACAGCCTTCGAGCAAGCATGATGACGGGCGAGACGACCATCTTTTAAAAAACAGGTTAGGATTGCTTTCTCTGAAATAAATATATATGAAACAACTTTTGAGGCATTGTTTTATTTTAAGTATTGAATGGGCTCTCGGTAGCCGTGTTCGCATGAACGTTGTTTAGGGAAAACGGATATGATTTTCCTCTAAAAAGGAAATACTATCATGCAATCCTTCGATACGGCATATCATTCTCCACACCTTCGTGTTTTATCCGATGATCAAATCCGCAACATCTACCAGGCGACTTTGGTTTGTTTGCAGCGAACAGGTGTTGAGGTTCACAATCAGGAAGCGCGGCAGCTTCTTTATGACGCCGGTGCTAAAATCGATGGTCACCGTGTACGAATCCCTTCTCACATTATTGAAACTACACGGGCTGAAGCACCTATCGCCTTTACGATCTTTGGGAAAAACCAACAATGGGATATGTCCATTGAGCCGGGACAGGTCAGATTCGGACCAGGCCCGACCTGTACCTATTTTGTGGATCCAATTACCGGGGAAAGACGTAGAACCCAAATAGGTGATCCTGCCCTAACTGCCCGGGTTTGCAATGCGCTGACCAACATCGATTATGTTATGTCTCTTGGGCTGATAGACAATGTCACACCTTCGCTGGCATCGGTCTATGAATTTGCACAAATGTTTACGCACACCGGCAAGCCGGTTCTGGCCTGGGCTTTTAAAAAAGGGCATCTTCAAGATATTTACAACATTGCACTTTCCGTAGCGGGGAGTGAGGCGGCCTTTCAGCGGCGGCCGAATTTTGGGTTTTTTTCCACCTGGCAGGCCCCCTTGATGCACACCGACGATGATCTGGCGAACTGTTTGTGGGCGGTGGAAAAGAACATACCAATCATTTATTTGGGTGGCGGTGTAGCCGGCTTGAGCGGACCTGTCACCGGAGCCGGTTTGCTGGTTACCAACCTGGCTAGCATGCTCAGCGGCCTGGCGATTTTTCAACTGAAGAAACCGGGTACGCCGGTCTGTCTCGGAGCGATTCCCATGTCCATGGACCTTCGAACAGCGCGCTTGGCATATGGCGGACCCGAAATGAGCCTTTACTCTGCAGCTACTTCGGAAATTGCGCAATTCATGGGTATTCCATTTATGGGAACTGCCGGTGCATCGGAATCCAAAGTAATGGACCTTCAGGCCGCCATCGAAAGTACCATTCAGGTGGTTCTGTCACTGATGAGCAAAGCCAACATGGTCCATGATGCCGGTTTTCTGGATTGTGCCGATATCGGTTCACTGGAAATGCTTGTGATGACCGATGAGATCATTTCTCTGGCAAAGCGAATTGCCAGGGGTATCGAGGTCTCCTCGAGCACTTTAATGCTTGACCTTATCGATGAAATCGGTCCGACAGGCAGTTTTATTGCGACCTTGGAAACAGCCAGACAATGCCGGGCGGAGATCCACACATCTGAATTGATGGACCGAAATGGATGGATGACCTGGCAGGAAAATGGGGCAAAGACCATGCTGGATCGTATTCAAATCAAACTGGCCGATATTTTTTCCCGTCCGCCATCGATTCAATTGTCAGATGATGTCCTAAATCACATATCGGCGATAATCCAGGCAGCTGAACAAAGAGAGGGAACTTTCGTTTTCGAAAAAGCAGGATAAAAAGGAGAGAGCGATGTTTTCATGTCGAGATATGGGTATCGGAAAAATCAGGGCACGCAAAGACCACCGTTGTTATGGGATGGGACTGGGCATCATTATTCTGGACGATGTTTATCCAGGGTTTCCAGGCGATGTGAGAAATGCCAGTGCCTACCCATTCCCCATTCAGTTCGAAGTCGCTAAAAACATCGATATCAAGGCACTGGTGGTCGAAGAAGACAAAACTCCCTGCCTTGAACCGGTACAGAGAGCAGCCAAAAAATTGGAGCGAATGGGCTGTCGGGCAATTGCTGCCGAGTGCGGATATTTTGCTTATTTCCAGAAGGAAATAGCTGGATATGTGGATGTACCGGTTTTCATGTCCAGTCTCTTGCAGGTCCCTTGGGCCCAGCAAATCGTGGGCCCGAAAAAGCTCGTGGGAATTCTGGTGGCTGAAAAAAAATATATCGCCGAGGCGCATCTTGCGGCAGTCGATATTGAGATTGGCAGCAACTATGTGATCGCCGGTGCTGAAGACGATTACCGATGCCCTGAATTCGAACATCTGTGGAGTCAATCGAACCGCACGGACCCACCAGGTGCCGATTATGAAAAAGCAGCATCCGATTTCGTTGCTGCAGGTGTCAATTTCTATCGCAGCTATCCAAAAATGGGCGCCATGGTGCTGGAATGCACAGGATTTCCCCCTTTTGCCAGAGCCCTTCAACGGGAAATCGATATCCCCCTTTTTAGCTGGGGAACGCTTCTGGAATATGCCTACAGTGTGACTGTCCATCGCGATTATTTTGGGCATGTTTAATTGGAAAACGCTAGTGATTTCTTCTAAAAAACAGGATGGCCCATGCTAGTAAAAGAAAAAGATTCCTGGACCCCCCAGACAATTGTTTCGAAAAAGAAACACTGAATGACAGTTTTCTTAGAAGGAGGCGCAAGATGACCCCCGTAAGGCATCATGTCGAAAACTTTTTTGGGCATCTGGACAATGAAACAACAGCACTTAAGGAAAGAGGCCTCTACAAGGCTGAATATGGAATTACCTCGCCCCAGCAGGTAGAAATTGTCATCGAGAATGAAAGAAAGTGTATCAATCTCTGTGCAAATAACTATCTTGGTCTGGCCAATCACCCCGACCTGGTGAAGGCGGCTAAGGAGGGTGCAGGGCAATACGGGTTTGGGATGGCTTCCGTTCGGTTTATATGCGGTACGCAGACGCTCCACAAGAATCTGGAAAAACAGTTGAGCAGATTTTTAGGTACTGCTGACACACTCTTATACGGCTCATGTTTTGATGCCAACGGCGGTCTGTTCGAGACAATTTTAGGCGCCCAAGATGCGGTAATTTCAGATGAGCTGAACCATGCCTCTATCATCGACGGTATTCGGCTTTGCAGGGCCATGCGGTTCCGATATAAGAACAATGACATGGCTGATCTTGAAGACAAACTCCGGGAAGCGAACATGGCTGGTGCCCGTTTCAAGCTGATAGCCACCGATGGCGTTTTTTCCATGGACGGCATCATTGCAAACTTAAAAGGTATTTGCGATCTTGCCGATCAATATGGCGCCCTGGTCATGGTGGACGATTCTCACGCTGTTGGCTTTGTTGGACAAAAAGGTCGAGGCACGCCTGAATTTTGTGGCGTCGAAGGCCGGATCGACATTCTGACCGGCACCTTGGGAAAGGCTTTGGGAGGTGCATCCGGAGGATATACCAGCGGGAGAAAGGAACTTGTCACCTGGCTCCGTCAACGCTCGCGACCTTATCTCTTCTCCAACACCCTGGCACCCATGATTGCGGCGGCAACGTTAAAGGCGCTGGACTTGCTGGAGGAAAGCGATGAACTTCGTGTCAGGCTCATAAAAAACAACCGCTATTTTAGAACGGAAATGGAGAACCTGGGTTATGAACTGGTGCCGGGAGAACATCCCATCATTCCGATCATGCTGGGAGATGCACAGCTCGCATCGGAAATGGCTCGAAAAATGATGGAAGAAGGTATTTATGTCATCAGCTTCAGCTATCCGGTGGTACCCGAAGGCAGGGCCCGTATTCGGACACAGATGTCAGCAGCTCATGAGAGACACCATCTGGACAAGGCTATTACAGCCTTTGCAAAGGTGGGCAGAGATTTGGGGGTGATTTCGCCCTAATAGCGACCAGGTCTCGTTTCTGCAAATTGGTTTGTGATTTTATTCTTTTCTCCCATCACAGGAGATGTTTATGAAAGCACTTGTGAAATCAAAACCAGAGCCAGGTATATGGTTGGCGGAAGTGCCGGAGCCGGATGTCGGTATCAACGATGTATTGATTCAAATTCATAAAACCGCTATCTGTGGTACCGATGTACACATCTACAACTGGAATGCCTGGGCCCAGAAAACGATTCCCATTGGTATGCACTTCGGTCACGAATTCGTGGGTAAGGTGGTGCAAACCGGACGGAATGTAAATGATTTCAAACCAGGTGATATTGTTTCGGGCGAAGGACATCTGGTTTGCGGAAAATGCCGCAACTGTCTTGCCGGGAGACGGCATCTGTGCATGAACACCAGCGGTGTGGGTATCAACCGTCCAGGTGCGTTCGCTGAATATTTGAGCATCCCGGTGACCAATGTGTGGTACTGTGACACGAAAATAGCCCTGGATATTCTGGCGTGTTTCGACCCCCTGGGAAACGCGACCCATACCGCCCTCAGCTTCGATGTTCTTGGAGAGGATGTTCTGATTACCGGCGCCGGTCCCATCGGATGCATGGCCGCGGCCATTGCAAGACATGCCGGAGCCAGGTACGTGGTTGTCACCGATGTGAACCCATATCGTTTAGAACTGGCAAAAGCCATGGGTGCTACCATGACCCTGGACGTACGGCACGAAAAAATTGAAGATGCCCAGGCCACACTGGGAATGAAAGAAGGGTTCGATGTTGGCATGGAAATGTCCGGAAATCCAGAGGCACTTCAATCCATGCTTGCTAACATGTGCCACGGGGCCAAGATCGCTCTTCTTGGCTTACTTCCCCCACAAACAGCCATCAATTGGGATGATATCATATTCAACGGTTTGACCCTGCATGGTATCTACGGACGGGAGATGTATGAAACCTGGTATAAAATGACCGTCATGATTCAATCGGGTCTGGATATTCGGCCCATTATCACCCATCGATATCATTATACCGATTACGAATCAGCATTTCAGGTAATGCGTTCTGGGCAGTCAGGAAAAGTGATTCTAAACTGGTTTAATGATTGAATTTTAAAAACAGCTATTTTATAGAGACTGCTGATATATTTAAAAGGTTTGACAAACCCACAAAGGAGAAATTTTATCATGAACGATCTGTATGAAAAAATGGCCCAGGAGCTGATTAAAGGAAATGAAGCCGAAGTCAAAAAGCTATCCCAGGAAGCCTTGGACAAAGGGGCCTCCGCAAAGGAAGTTCTTGACCTTGGCTTGTTGGCAGGTATGGATGTTGTTGGGAAACGCTTCAAGGCCGGTGATATGTTTATACCGGAAGTGCTGCTCTGTGCCAGAACCATGCATGCTGCCATGGACATCCTCAAGCCGTTACTGTCAGAAGCAGATTCCGCAGGAGCTGGCACGGTTGTTATCGGAACGGTGGAAGGCGATCTGCATGATATTGGAAAAAATTTGGTAGCCATGATGCTCCAGGGCGCCGGGTTCAAGGTCATCGACCTGGGTGTCAATATCAAACCCCAAGGATTTGTCGATGCCGTCAAGGAGCACAAACCCAATATCCTTGGTATGTCGGCACTGTTGACCACTACCATGCCCAAAATGGAACAAACCATCACGGCGCTCAAGGAAGCCGGGATCCGTGACCAGGTGAAAATTATGGCTGGCGGAGCACCGGTAACCCAGGAGTTCATCGAAAAGATCGGCGCCGACGCTTATGGTGCCAACGCTGCTTCTGCTTCTGAAAACGCCAAAGCACTTCTTGCTTAGTCGTTTTCTTCTCATTAGACGATGATTAGCCTGCTAGATTATGGCGCAGGTAATGTTCGAAGCGTTATTAACGCCATAGAAAAACTGGGTCAGACCGTCCGGGTTGTTAAAAACCCGCAGGAAATTCTGGCTGCCGAGAAACTCGTGTTTCCCGGTGTCGGCAATTTCGGAAACATGATCCACATATTGAACCAGAAGCAATATATGGATCCCCTGACGACCTACCTGCGCAGCAATAGACCCTTTTTGGGTATATGCCTGGGCCTTCATGCCTTGTTTGAAGAGAGCGAAGAGGCTCCCGGGTTAAAAGGGCTGGGCATTCTCAAAGGGCGTGCCCGGCGGTTTCGTGTAGAGCGAGCGGTCCCTCACATCGGTTGGAACGCTATCAAGGTGAAACAGCCTTCCATTCTTTTTAACCGGTTGAAGGGGGATGAAAAATTTTATTTTGTGCATTCCTTTTATGTCGAGCCCATTGATGCATCGCTTGTCCTGACAACCACCGATTATGGCCTTGAATTCGTAAGTGGCATCCAAAAGGGCAACATCTTTGCTACACAATTTCATCCGGAAAAGAGCGGTTCTGCGGGACTTGCGCTGCTGAAAAACTTCATTGAAGAAGACAGGCGATCGGTATTGCCGACGATCGATTTGAAAGAGACCAAACTTGCCAAGCGAATTATTGCCTGTCTGGATGTTCGATCCAACGATCAGGGTGATCTGGTGGTGACCAAGGGGGATCGGTATGACGTGCGGGAAGATGGCGCTGTCCGAAACCTTGGAAAACCAGTCGAGCTTGCCCGGCGATATTACGATGAAGGTGCTGATGAAATCACGTTTTTAAACATTACCGGGTTTCGTGATTTTCCGCTTGAAGACATGCCCATGCTAGCCGTGTTGAAAGAAACGTCAAAAACGGTATTTGTGCCGCTGACAGTTGGTGGCGGCATACGGGACTATAGCGATAAAAACGGCCGGCACTATACCGCACTGGCGGTGGCTGAAGAATATTTCAGATCGGGCGCCGATAAAGTTTCCATTGGAAGTGATGCCGTGTATATTGTCGAATCCTATCTGAAAACCGGTTCGAAAACAGGTGAAAGTTCAATAGAGCAGATTTCAAAGAAATATGGCAATCAGGCAGTGGTTATTTCCATCGACCCACGGCGTGTGTACGTGCATTCGCCTGATGTTGTACCTCATCCTGTAATAAAAACCCGAATACCTGGCCCTCGAGGTGAGACATACTGCTGGTTTCAGTGCACTGTACAAGGCGGCAGAGAAGGTCGGGATCTGGATGCCATCACGCTTGCCAGGCTGTGCGAAACGCTGGGCGCCGGTGAAATATTGCTCAACTGCATCGACAGGGATGGTACCAACAGCGGGTTTGATGTGGAATTGATCAATACCGTCAAGAATACTGTAACCATCCCGGTCATTGCTTCGAGCGGTGCAGGATCGGTGGAACATTTCCTAGAAGTGTTCGAGGAAACAGATGCCGAGGCTGCCTTGGCGGCCGGTATCTTTCATCGCAGGGAGATTCCAATTTCCCGAGTAAAAAGTTTTCTATCCGGCAAGGTTGAGATCCGCCCTTGCTCCCGCCTTTTGAGGCTTCCGCTCAAGGGCATGAATCGATTTAGAAAAGGACGCAACCCTACTTGTTCGGTTTGATGACTGTTCGCACTTGACCTTTGAATTGTTCGAGTGAGTCGAGAACGCGGTTGATTTCTCCGGCATTAAGTTTTACGGATTCAGTGATAACGTGCGAAAAATCGATTCTGCCCTGGCGTAGAAATTCAAGTAGTATTGGCAATTCCTCTAAAAGATGATCTGAACAGCCGATAACCTCAGCCTCCTTACCCAGCAATTCTTGATAGGTTTTGATTTCGAACGGGGATTCAGTGATGCCCGCCAGAGCTGCCCGACCGAAGACGGCCAGGGAACGAACCGCCTGCTGCATGGTTACCGGCAACCCGATGACTTCCAGGGATACGTCAACCCCTTTCCCACCGGTCATTTGGAGCAGTGTGTTAACTGGATCGCATGCCGAAGCATCCACGGGAGTGGCACCGTATGTTTCAGCCGTTTTCAATTTTTGCGAACTGATATCGATGGCAAACACGGTCGATGCGCCCATGGTGTACGCAAGCTGAATCGCGGACATGCCCAGACCACCGGCACCGAAAACAGCAACGGTTTCACCGGCGCTCAAGCGGGCCTTCCTCAATGCGTGAAAAGAAGTTGATGTAGAACACATGAGAACGGCCCCCTGTTCAAAGGAGACGGCATCCGGGAGGGGAACGGCATTCCTTGCCGGCACAGCAATATACTCTGCGTATCCCCCATCCCGGTGTTTGCCGATCATTTTACCGATCACGCAGAACTGCTCCCGGCCTTGTCGGCAGTAATCACATTTGCCACAAGTCAGTAAATAATGGAGACTGACCCTTTCCCCTAAACGGATATTTTCTATACCGGGACCAACGGTTTCTATGACACCGGCAATTTCATGGCCCAGGGTTTGGGGCAGACCCCCCACCGGGGATTTGCCAGCCCGGTAATGCACGTCCGAATGACAGATACCGGCCGCCATTATGTGGACAAGAACATCCTGGTCCCCCACCGGTGGTATGGGGATCTCCTGTTCCTGAAGGGGTTTACCTATTTCAACCAATCTGACTGCTTTCATAATCTTTCCTTTTGAGCGGTTCATGATGGTAGGGTCTCAATACCGGCAAATCGTGGTTCGTGAAGCGGGATTATCAAGTCTGCCTTCTCCTTGACTTTTATCATTATATCATATGCCTCATAGGTACTCACATGGGTTCCGGGAGGTATGACGTCCATTTCCATGGCACGAATTTCTTTTGGGGGGTAGAAATTTTCATCGATAACACAAAAGCCGGTGATGGCAGCCCTTCCTTTAAGCGTGTCAATAAACACCGTCATGCCACCCCGTGTGTGGGCAGGTGTGTGCATTACGCTGATTCCGGGAGCGATTTCCATATCCCGGCAAATGGGCTTGATCTGGCCGTTGTCTTCAACGTCTTCGATAAAATCTTCCAGGTAACGGTAATCGAGGGGATGCGGGTCGTGAATACTTTCCAATTCCTTTTCGTGTACGAAAATGTCGGCGTTGGCACACTTGTAGTCGTTTTCACAATGATCGTTGTGTAGGTGGGTATGGATTACAATATCGATGGCTTCAGGTGTGAGATTCCATCGTGCCAGGCCTTCTTCAAAGGTGTATATCCTTCCGCCTATGGCAGATTCTCTGTCTTTTGACCGAATCGGGTGCATCTCACCGGTGTCGACGAGAATTTTCTTTTGGCCTCCTTCGAGATACCAGCAGTAAATGGGAATGGTATAGGTTTCACCATAACCGTGCTGGTAGGTCATCATGGTCTTGTCAAATCTTTTTGTGCCCAAAACAATTGGATGAATTTTATAAGTTGTCATCGTATGTAATCTCTCCCAAGCATCTATTGGTGCAACGATGTAGTGTTCACGATGCCTATTCCGCCAGGAGCAAACCCGGTTTTTTACTGGATTGTGCGGCTTGCGCTGGCAATTATTATTCCTCGATGCACGCCAATACATTTCCAATAAATGATTCGTGGCTCCAAGATTCGTCATGGGTGACACCCAGCCTCACAATGACGACATCTCGCGACGGTATGATTGCAACAATCTGGGAATTGAAGCCGCCCAGATAAGCCATGTCCTTTGGAAGTGATGGAAACAAAATATCTTTCGAGTTGTCTGTTCTTCCGGCATTGAGCCAGAATTGTGCACCGTATTGACCTTTGGGCGCCCGGGGAGTCGGTGCCAGGGAATAGCGCACCCAGCCTTCCGGAAGAATCCGCATACCGTTCCAGACGCCGTCATTTTTGATGAATATCCCGAATCTGGCCCAATCTTTCGCTGTGGCGAACATGTAGCTGGAACCCACAAAGGAACCGGATGCATCCGGTTCGATAATGGCCGAGTACATGTTGATGCGTTCGAAAAGTTCTCTTTGGGTAAAATTTATAACGGCGGGCAGCGATCCACCAACCGTATCACGAACGATTCTGGCTAAAATGTTGGTTGTTCCACTGGAATAATACCATTCTTCATCCGGTTTTGTGCGCAATGGTTTTGTCGCGGCAAAGTCCGCCATGCTCTTTGATTTGTACAACATATGAGTGGCATCTTTGAAGGGCGCATAGACTTCCTCGAATTCGAGCCCGCTGGACATGCGAAGCAACTGATCGAGTGTTATAGCCCCTCTTTCATCAGCGGGCTTCTGCCAGGCCTCAACGGGTGCCGGCTGCATAATGTCGAGTTTGCCTTCTCTCACCAGTATGCCAATCAGTGCATTGGTTACACTTTTTGTCATCGACCAGCCCAGCATGGGTGTTTGGTCGGAAAACGGTGGTGCATATTTTTCGGCAATGACGCTATCCCGGTAAACAACCACGACTGCCTGTGTGTTTCGCATGCTGTCTGCCCGTGGTTCCCGAAATGCATCTTCGATTACCGATCTCAGTTTGTCCTGATTGACATTTCGAGGAATGCTGCCATGGTCGATGGCATCGCCTTGCGGCCAGATTGCGGTATAATTGCGTTTCGGTCTCTTCATTAGGCCTTTGCTCTGTTCCAACAGTTCGTCGCGCGATGTGTCCACCGACAATGTGCACCCGCACCCTTCGCGATAAACGGCTGTCGCCTTGCTCAAAAAACCGAAAGCCGTTGCCGTCACTGTTTGGTTGTTCCGATCCACCGTATTTGTGATAAATTTAAAAAGTGGATGGGTCGGGAGCACGTCTTTCTTGAAGAGCTGGTCTGGATCCCTGTCGGCCAGAAAAACTTGCGAGCAAAGATATTTGGATGAATACCCGGAACCGGTGATTAGAGCTGAATTTAGAAAATAGAGGCCTGCGCCGATCGCAACAGCCATAAAAAGCAAGATCACCTTCAGGATTTTTTTCATGAATACCTCTTTTTTTCAAAGCAGTTCTGTGAATCCTAACGGCGTTCGACGTTTCCTGCCGATCAGGCGCTATCAATGCGAAAGTGTTTAATTTTTGTCACGAATAGGTTATAGTTCGACGCTATCTCACTTTTCCAGCCATCGTCGTTGATACGCTAAAATAAATAAGGAGAATAGTTGGAATGAACACGCATGTCAAACGGTTTGCCACTACTTAACCAGTGCGTGCCATGGTTTGGGGTGAATGCAGAAACAAGGAACCAGGCATCATGAAAGGGACAAGCATATGAACGAAATGGAAAATGGATTCAGACCCGAATTGCGGGTCCTGTCGACGAAAGATAAGGAGAAAATTTATGATGCAGCCCTGCAAGTGCTGGAAGAGGTGGGAATGAAGCTGTTTCATGAGGAGGCGCTTGTGCTCATGCAAAAAGCTGGCTGTATCGTTGAAGGAGAGCAAGACGTCAAGATATCTCGGGAACAGGTTCGGAAGGCCATCGCAACCGCTCCGGAAAACATACCGGTCTATAACCGCGAGGGAGAACACGTCATGGACTTGGGTGGACGAAGGGCTTATTTTGGCACCGGTTCTGACCTGATGTATGCCTTTGACGCTGATAGAGGGGAGCGTCATTCGACCCGTCTGGCAGATATCGAGCGTGCGGCAACGGTGTGTGATGCTCTGAAAAACATCGACTTTATTATGTCCTTTGCGCATCCTCAGGAAATGAATCCTGATGTGGCCTATCTGGAAAGCTTTCGTTGCATGGCAGCCAATTCCGTCAAGCCCATCGTCAATACTGCCAAAGACAGAAGTGATCTGGAAGCCATGTGGGAAATTAGCAGTATTATTCGCGGCGGAGAGACGAAACTCCGCCAGAAACCATATACGATCCATTATGCAGAACCCATAAGTCCTCTCAAACATCCCTACGCGAGCGTTGACAAACTCATTTTCTGTGCGCAAAAGGAAATGCCGGTTATTTATTCACCCGCTCCCCTTGCCGGATCAACCGCACCCATGACCATTGCAGGCCATGTGGTTCAGGGGTTGGCGGAGTCTCTCTTCGGGCTTGTCATCCACCAGTTGACAGCCAAAGGTTCGCCATTCCTTATGGGTATCGGTACCGGTGTCCTGGACATGAGCACGAGCCAGTGTTCCTACAATGCGCCTGAATATCTGATGGCCTACCTGGCGGCCGTTGAAATGAGTCACCATCTCAACCTGCCGAATTGGGGCTATGCCGGTACCAGTGATTCACAGATACCGGATGGACAGGCAACGTTCGAAGCCGGCTTGATGTCATATCTGTCCCTGGTTGCGGGATCGAACCTGAACCATGATGTGGGGTATCTCGATTTTGGACTTACCGGGTCCCTTGAAATGGTGATCATCATGAACGAGGTGATCGATCAGATTCGTAGGATGCAACAGGGAATTCCCGTAAATGAAGAAACGCTGGCCGTTCGGGTTATCAAAGAGGGCGCCCGGCAGGGTGAGTTTTTAACTCACCCGCACACGCTGAAGCATTTGCGCACCACACAATGGCGCCCTCAGCTTATGAATCGTATGGGGCATGAGCAGTGGGATTTTTCCGGCAGGAAGGACCTCCTGTTGCGGGCCCGGGAAGAGTTGAAAGAAATCATGGAAAGCCATCAACCCAGACAAATTGCCCGGGATAAGTCCTTGCAGATACAGACGTGTTTGGATCAGTTCCGTAAAAAGATTCTCTAGCTGCATTATTAATGATTGTCATAAAAAAGATTTTTTTTCAGTTCCTCGATCTGTTTAAGCAGGGTGTCATATTCATCTTCGAGTGCCAGTAGATCCATCATCACGGGCGGTTTCACAGAGTGAGCCGGCAAGCGTTTTTTTGTTTCGGTTATTTCTTCATCAAGCTCTCGGAGTCTTTTTAAAAGCTCATCTAATGTGTGCATGTGCCCTCCAAACAGCAAGGATTAAAAAAAAGATTCGATGAAATCTTTATAATTGGATTATTGTTCGATACCTCGAACAATAATGTGATGCAGATCTCCAAAGGAATCTATTCGGGCTTTCCGTGGCATAATTTTTCAATTGTATAAACTTAAAAAATATATCACTATTTCATCATCATCCCGTATTTGACTATATTAACAATTACTTCATTTATTGTTCTGGAAGGTGAATTGGGCCTAACAAACTAACTGCTAAATATATTGTTTGCCAACCATAACAATGAACAAAGGAATAAAAAATAGCCGCAAATTTTAAGGCCATTATTTACTTTAATAGCAAAGCGTTCACCATTATTTTCAACTAATTTCTGATAATTTTTTTTGCTTTTGGAAAGAAGCAGAAAAAATATTGCGAACAAAGTGAATGAAAATGGAAAAAGTAAATCTAACATTTAATCTAAGCCAAATCCGCCGACATCATCGGTGGTGGGGTGCGGGGGCAAAAGCCCTGCACCGCTGACGAATCAACAATGTTGATGAGTTATGAGATATTTTATAGCCTCGTATCGTAAGTGACCTGATGGAAGGCTATCGAAAATCATCGCATGCCGAGTATCGATGCAAATATCATTTTGTATGGGTTCTAAAGTATCGGTATCAGATATTGATCGAGGAGATCAAGCCCCGACTAAAGGAGATACTGATCGAACTGTATTAATGGCTTGATATCACGATAATTGAGGGCGCCATTTGTTCAGATCATATTCACATGTACATATCGATGCCACCCAAGCATTCACCATCGCAAGTAATGAAGACGCTAAAGGGTAAAAGCGCTGAATATCTTCGCAAAGAGTTTCCCGAATTACGCAAACGATACTGGGTAGTATGCACATATGGGCGCGAGGATATTTCGTCAGTCACAGTTGGCATTGATCGAGACGCAATAAGAACCTATGTCAAAAAGCAAGTAGAATCGCAGGTTCGAGAGGAACAAATGCGAATCTGGCAAGACGGCAACGGATGACAATATCAGGAGTTGATCGTTTTTAGAAAGCCATCGACAAGGTCGGTGGTAGATTACTATTCTAACACAGTATTAGCTTTACTAATATTTCATTGAAGATTAATAAACGTTAATATTGTTGAAAAATTTTTACTTTAAATTTTGGTTATCTGCAAGGTGATAAATTGGAAGTGTTACCATCAATAGCATCCATGATAGTAGACCCTGAAGTGTATATCAACTGACTTTTTTGTAAAACAGTATTGATTTTTCCTATATCAGTGGGTGCGGTTCTTCCTGTCAATAGCATGTTACCCAATGTGTTTATGCCAAGTAGTTCATCCTGAAATAATCCAGGTGTTGATGTGTATTTTATTATTGCCTCTTTAATACCCATGAATGGTATTTCATTATCCAGGAATCCTGTGATTATTTGTGAAACTCCCCATCCAAAGGCAGAAGAGCCACCTATCACAGCAGAAAGGCCTCCGATTGAACCAACACCTGTTGTCGCAGCTAAAGCACCTCCAACAACCACTACACCACCACCGAAAGTAGAAAGAGCTCCTTTATATACAGTACTCCAATTTATAAGCCCCAATGGATCAATCAAACCAACCGGATCGCTTAAGACATAT
>CAVOZW010000015.1:0-88545 GCA_963701385.1 uncultured delta proteobacterium | reverse complement strand
GTGCTTTTAACCCGCAAAAAATCATCACGTGCTCCGACGAGCTTCTTTAGGGGCCATTCTCGCACCTGATATTTTTACGCGCATGCTGTAAAAAATAGCTTTAATTTTCCGGGTCATCGATGTCCTGGCATTTGACAGATAATGAACATTGGAAGACGTGGTTAGAAATAAAATGTCAATATTTCACCATCGTCTCATATGTACGAGATGGAGACCCATCAACATGAATCCTGGCATCAGGCAAATCGCGGAGAAAATCTTCGAAGGTGGGAACAATGTGATCTTTACCGGCGCCGGCATCTCAACCGAAAGCGGCATACCCGACTACCGCAGCCAGGGAGGGATTTGGGACAAGTTCAAACCGGTTTACTTCGACGAATTCATGTCCCGTGAAGATGCCCGTATCGAATACTGGCAGCGCTGGAAAGATCTTTATCAAGGATTACGCCAGGCCAGACCCAACATGGGTCATCAGGCAATCGCCGAGCTATACGACATGGGGCTGGTGCAAGCCGTTGTGACTCAGAACATCGACGGACTCCACCAGGCATCGGGGATACCGGAATCCGCCGTTATCGAGCTGCATGGCAACACACTGCGGATCCGCTGCATGTCCTGCAGCAAAATCTCCGCCACCCAGGAGGCACATGACCGGCTTTCAAACGGCGAGCTTGCGCCCACCTGTGACTGCGGTGGTTTTTTAAAACCGGATACCATTTCCTTTGGCCAATCCATGCCCATGGACAAGGTCAACCAGGCCATAGGCCTGTCTCAAAACAGCCATCTCTTTATCGTCGTGGGATCCACCCTGGTTGTACAGCCGGCTGCCCACATGCCCATCTATGCCAAACAGAACAATGCCTTCCTGGTCATTATCAATCTGTCTGAAACACCTTGTGACGATATGTGCAATGTCCGCATTACGGCAAAGGCTGGAGACGTCCTGAAACGCATTTTAGAAGAGGTCAAAATTAAAATTATAGCATCGATTTTACCATGCATGATATTTTATGAAATGCTTGCGTGCAAAACCTTGTAATGGGTCCAGAACACATTGTCATCAAGTTGTTCCACGGATACCAATTTGAGATCCATCAAAATTTCTTCGGAAAAAACCCCCAGACCCATTCCGAATATTTTCGGGCAATAGGTCAATATCATCTCATCGATCAGGCTTTCACGTGCAAAGAGATAATTAATCTTGGCACCACCGATCAATATGGCATGCTCAAACCCTTCTTCGGCCAGAACTTCAAGAATTTCGACGGGTTTCTGGTTTGTGAAAATCAGGTTGTCATGATTTGACAATCGATCGGTTTTTCGGGTCAGGACAACATTTTTGCGGTCGGGCAATGGTCTCCCGATGGTGTCATAAGTCGCCGATCCCATGATGACCACTCCGGCATTCAATGTGATCGCCTTGAAGCGTCTCTTGTCCTCTTTTCCAGACCAGTCGGGAAAATGCGCTGCATCTTTTCCTATCTTGCCATCCGCCGTCAGTGCCATCAGGAGCGTTACTTTCATTTCCCAATCAAATCCTCGTATGAAAACAGGTTCCTATTTTCTATTGACATTTTTTCCAATCGGAGATGACGAATTGCGGCATTGCAGGATAAGCAGCTGAATTTCTATTCCAGGAAAGACTTCATTGTTGCAGAAAGGAAGTTTCTGAAATATGCCATTATGAACGGTGGTTTCGAATCAATGAGGCCTGGCGATCTCCCTGGCAAAACAATAGCTCAGCGATAGGTCGTCTGATTTTTGCCGCCTGCCCGAAACCTCGGCCTTGGTCAGGTTACTCGTTTTTCACTAAAATGATGAGGTCCTGTATCAGGATTTCTCTTTCAGCAATACCGATGAGTTCATCACCCCTGTCCAGGATAGCGTCTAGCTGGACACCCATATGGTATATATGGCCCTCGACCGTCATCATATTCATTGCCCACACCACCTGGCCATGGAAGACAATCTCTCTGCCCACGTCGATCCGGATGGCAATATGCGTCTCGGGGGGAATTGAACTGGCGGCCTGGAGCCTGAGCCCCTCCACCGACATTTCCACTACAGTAACCGGCAACGACCCGTCAAACATTTCCAGTTGAGCCGGCGTGAAGACCTTGTGTCTCGGAAATCTTCGTTTTTCTTTATATTTTTTTTCCATTGAATCGTTTGAACCTTATGTTTAGGGGTCACTTCTCATGCAGTTTTTAACATTGGTATAAAATTCCAGCGCCTTAGGATTGATCAGGGCATCCTTGTTTGAAACCGGTCGATTTTCAATCACCCTCTTAACCGCAATTTCAATAGCAATCGAGCCTTTTAATTACTCCTCTATTGATAACGGGGCCGCAAATAAGGTATTAGACACTTTACGGTTGCATTTGGCATAAAGGGCACTAGAATATTAAATGAATTGCCATGTTAACGGATGGCAAGCATTGTGCGGCCAAAAATCAATTTTCCCGTACAGAACTACCAATAACAGTAATCGCTGGTTTTTTCAACTCACTATCTGTCAGATTGACCCCGATATTGGAAAAAGACAATTGCCCAGATACGGGGCTGGTGACATCGTGTACGAATCGACAAACCCATTGATAAAAGGTCAGCAGCATGCATTATGAAGGAATGGTTATCCGCCCCCCCAGTGAAGCGAACAGTATATTGCTTCAGGTAAGCGTGGGGTGTTCACACAACAAATGTACATTTTGTGGGACGTATGCAGGGGAGAGATTTAAAATCAAGTCAGACGAGATTGTCGAGCAGGACATCCAATTTGCAAAAGAATACTGCCGGCGACAACGTCGTGTTTTTTTGTGTGACGGCGATGCACTCATCCTCCCACACAAGCGCCTGGTAAATATTCTGCAAAAAATCAAGACGAACCTCCCCTGGGTTACCCGGGTCGGCGTCTATGCCAACACCAAAAGCATTCAGATGAAAACGCCTGAGGAGCTTGAAGATCTCCACCTTCATGGTTTGGGCATTGCCTACATGGGTTTGGAATCAGGGGATGACGTTACCCTGAAATCTGTCCGAAAGGGAGCGACGGCCGAAAAAATGATTGCCATGGGCAAAAAGATCCGAAAAGCCGGCATCAAGCTGTCCATCACAGTCCTGCTCGGTCTGGCGGGCAGGGAAAGGTCCATGATTCATGCACAGGAAACAGGAAGGGTCTTGTCAGCCATCGATCCGGAATATGTCGGTGCCCTCAGTTTGATGCTCATTCCGGGCACACCACTTTGTAATGATTATGAGGCGGGGATCTTTCCATTACTGGAACCGGACGAAATGCTCAAAGAATTACGTCAGATGCTCGTCCACACCCACCTTTCCATGGGTCTGTTTCACGCGAATCATGCTTCCAATTATCTTCCTATCAAAGCACGAATGCCAAAGGACAAGGAACGAACCCTCCAGCAGATCGATCAGGCACTGGCTGGAAGCATCGCCCTCAAACCAGAGTGGCTGAGGGCGTTATAAGATAAGCTTTAAGCAATAAACCCCAAGCTGCTTCATACTTATGGCTAAGAATTCATTATGCTGTCACGGCAATCTGACGCTCGTTTGGGTCAGATTGCCTGACCTTGATTAAAAAAAGGTAAATTACCATGGACTTCCAAATTTTCTTAACCACTTTCGGTATGGTCTTTTTAGCCGAGCTGGGTGACAAGACCCAACTGGCAACATTTTGCATGGCAGCCGACTGCGATCCAAAGGTGTCCGTTTTTGTTGGTGCTGCTCTGGCCTTGGTATTGAGTACGCTTATCGCGGTTATTTTAGGTTCGACATTAAGTCGGTACGTTCCGGAGAGCTATATCAAGATCGGCGCCGGCATTTTTTTTGTCGTCGCAGGTGTCTGGATGCTGGTGGGAGCGGGACGATCCTTGGTGTCATAAGAATCGATGCCCGATTCATTAAAAACAGCTCTTTGCCTAAAACCGCTGCATGAAAAGCAGCAACGCCGCCGCAAATAAATTTTCGGAGAAAATTTATTCATGAAAGAATTTTTTAAAGTCACCGATCTCGAAACCGTTCTTGGATGGACATCTCTTTTTCAACCCGTCGAAAAAGAAAGTATCTCCCTGACCAGCGCACTTGGCAGAATCCTGGGAACAAACATCCAATCCGAGATCAACCTGCCGGATTTTCCCCGAGCGATCATGGATGGATATGCCGTGAGAGCCGCATCGACGTTCGGGGCGTCTGATGGAAACCCTGCATATTTGAACATTATCGGCGCCATCGCGATGGGTGAAGTTCCGACCTTCTCCATCAAGCCGGGCGAAGCCGCTAAAATATCCACCGGAGGGATGCTCCCCGGGGGTGCTGACGGTGTTGTCATGATCGAGCACACAGACATCATCGATGATACGACCATCGAGGTGTATCGCAGCGTGGCACCGGGACAGCATATGGTTCAAATTGGTGAAGATATCCGGAACCACGACACCATCCTGTTTCGAGGACAATCGCTGCGGCCCCAGGAAATCGGCATTCTTGCCGCCCTTGGAATCGAAACGATTTCCGTATATCGACAACCGGTTGTCAACATCATTTCCACAGGTGATGAAGTTCTTCCCATCAGTGAAACACCGACTCTCGGCAAAATTCGAGATATCAATTCTTTTACCCTCTCAGGTCAGGTAACTCAAGCCGGTGGACTGCCAGTTAGAATGGGTATCGTAAACGATGACTTCAACGCGCTTCGAGACATGTGCCAGGCCGCCATCCAACAGGCGGACATGGTCTTTGTCTCCGGAGGCAGTTCGGTGGGAATAAGAGATTTTACCATAGAGGTGCTTTCGGCCATACCGGATGCAGAAATTCTCGCTCACGGAATTTCCATCAGTCCAGGTAAACCAACGATTCTGGCGAAAGCCGGTAATACGCTTTTCTGGGGTCTGCCAGGTCATGTGACCTCGGCCATGGTGGTTTTTTATGTGGTGGTCCGCCCGTTCCTGGAACATATCGGCGGCAAAAACCCGCTCAGCAGAAACTTCCGGTCGTGCTATGCGCGCTTGACAAGAAACCTGTCATCAAAACAGGGACGCGTCGATTTCATTCGGGTAAAACTGAATCACGAAAAAAACACCCTGTTCGCGGAACCGGTTCTTGGAAAATCGGGACTGATTCACACCATGGTAAAAGCGGATGGGCTTGTCAGAATCGATAAAAACACGGAAGGTCTGGACAAGGGAAGTCTCGTCGAAGTAGCTCTTCTTAATTAATCAGCCTGGTGAGAAAATGAACAAAAAGCGAAATATTTATCTCAAGATGAAAACACTGGCTGAAGCCAGGGAGATCGTTTTGAACGGATTCGACACAGCCGGCCATTGGGCAAAGGAGTCCATTGCTGTAACGGATGCCGTGGGCAGGGTTTTGGCAGAGCCGGTCCACGCCCGCTTGTCAGCACCGCACTTTCATGCAGCTGCAATGGACGGCATAGCGGTAAAGGCATCCAAGACCTTCGGCGCCAGCGAGTCACAGCCAAAGCGACTTGTCACCGGTAGAGACGCTTTTTGGGTCAACACCGGGCACGTTCTTCCGGACCATACCGATGCTGTCATTATGGTTGAACACCTGCATGTGATCGACGGGGCAACCATCGAGATCGATTCACCGGCATTTCCCTGGCAGCATATTCGAAAAATCGGGGAAGACATTGTAGCCACGGAGTTGTTGTTTCCCCAAAACCACCTCATCACACCCTATTGCCTTGGTGCTCTGCTGTCTGGCGGCATCTTTTCGGTGATGGTGAAAAAAAAGCCCAATATTCTGATCATCCCCACCGGTTCTGAGCTGGTTGACTGGCAGGAGGTGGGAGACAACCCGCTTCAACCCGGCAAGGTTCTAGATGCCAACTCTTACGTCCTGGGTAGTCTTGCAGTAGCTTCCGGCGCCGATGTCATTCGCCATGAACGCTTGATGGACGATCTGGCAACCCTCACAGAGAATGTTCATCTGGCAGCCCATTCTGATGTGGATATCATTCTCATGGTCGGTGGGTCCTCTGCCGGCTCAGAAGATTTTTCAAAAGACGTTCTTGAGGCTTTGGGCGACATTCTGGTCCACGGTGTTACAATTATGCCGGGCAAACCGGTTATCATCGGGAATATCAATCACAAACCGGTTTACGGCATTCCCGGTTACCCTGTCTCCGCGATTATTGCATTTGAACAATTCGTTCAGCCCTTGATTGACCAGTTTCTGGGACAACCCGAGAAAAAACGACCCATTGTATCCGTGGAGCCCACCCGCAAGATAGCGTCGAAACTTGGACTTGAGGAATTTATCCGGGTAAAATTGGGTCTGGTGGGCAATCGCATCGTGGCCACACCTTTACCGAGAGGTGCAGGAAGCATCACCAGTATCACGGAAGCTGACGGCATCATCCGCGTACCCAGCCATGTGGAGGGCATCAAGGACAGCGACGAGGTTTCAGCGGAACTTTTGCGGCCCTTGAGCGCAATTCAAAACACCTTGGTTGCAGTGGGTAGTCACGACAATACCCTCGATGTTTTGGCAGACCAGCTCAAAGTCGAAAAATCAAACCTCACGCTCTCCTCCAGCCATGTCGGCAGCATGGGAGGTTTGATGGCGGTTAAAAAAGGCGTGTGCCACATGGCCGGCTCTCACCTTTTAGATACCGAAGACGGTTCCTATAATATTCAATATTTGAAAAAATATCTGCCGGACATCGATGTCAGGCTCGTGAATCTGGTTTTCCGTGACCAGGGCTTCATGGTCACCAAAGGGAACCCCAAACAAATCAATGGGATCAAAGATATCTGCCGCAAAGATGTCCGGTTCATCAACCGGCAGTCTGGGTCTGGAACCCGTATCCTCCTGGATTATCGTCTGCAGCAATCCGGACTCGACACGGGATTGATCAAGGGCTATGAGATAGAAGAATACACCCACATGTCGGTGGCGGTGGCCGTTCTCAGCGGCACGGTGGATGTGGGGCTCGGTATCTATGCGGCGGCCAAAGCCCTTGATCTCGACTTTGTTCCCATGGTTACAGAACAGTACGATCTGGTGATACCTCAGATTTACATGGAGATGAAACAGATGCAAATCCTGTTGAATATCATCAACTCAGGTGTGTTCAAAAGACGGGTGGAAGCCCTGGGAGGTTACAGCACAGAAAAAACCGGAACCGTGATTCTTTGATGCACCCTGCAATCCGAAAAAAAACACATGTTAAAAAAATCTTTCTACGAACTGATCGATCATGCGGCTGACTTTGGTATTCACGTGTTTGGGAGCAGCACGACAGCGCTTTTCCAGAATGCGGCAATGGCCCTGATAGACCAGCTGGTGGACTCGTCGGGCCTCCTCGCCCGGCAGGAAAAATGGATAACCATCCAAGGAAATGACTGGCCTGACCTCATGGTCAACTGGCTAAGAGAAATACTGTACCTGGGGGTAGGAGAAGAGCTTTTCGTTCAATCGGTTCGAATCGAATCCATAGCGGAAAAGAAACTGACAGCGCATGTGTGGGTGGATCCGTTTTCATCGGAACGTCACAAGTTAGTGTCAGAGATCAAGGCAGTAACATACCATCAGATCCAGGTGCTTAACACGGGAAAAAGGTGGGAAGCAAAGATCATCTTTGATGTCTGAAATTTGAACCGCAGTCGCTGGGAAGTTCTTCAATTTTCCATACTGTGACACGAGTTGCTCGACGAAGCCTTGCGCTAGCCTAGATCCGTTTTGTCAATGCAGCGGTAGGTAAAATTTAATGAGGAGAAAGGAGAAAAATGAAATGTATTCTGAAGCGGTATGCTTCCCTTTGGTTGACTATCATTGTTTTTTTCGGCCCAACTGTGTGTCATGCGGTAGAGTTGAATGCAGGTGATTGGGTGCTCAATATCGGTGGTGCCCTGAGAATGAGCTATAACGAGGAAGACTGTGATGGTGCCTGTCATGATCTCTGGCGCACAACCGAAACCCAAACTACCGCTTATGAAGATACCGACAGTTATTTGACCGGCGACATTTCCCAGGTTTCCATCAGCGGCAGCCGACGGATGGATAGCGGTATGAACGCGGTTTTCAAGACAGAATGGCGTATCGACATGCCGGAAGGGGACGATGAAACCATCCTCAGCAATCATGAACAGTACCTCGGGTTGGATGGCACCTGGGGGCTATTCAGAGCCGGCACCATCGAAACACCTTATATGCAGACCGGCAATATGTTGGATCCTTTTTCGAGCGATGCGCTGTCAACACGTTTTTTCGTGGATATTCAATCCGCCCTTCACCACAACACCGGGAAAGGCCGTGGACGCTCAACCCATACCCTTCGCTACGACTCACCGATATCGAAATCCGGCCTTACCGCTCAACTTTTTACCGCCATCGACAGCGGCAATGATTCGGACAATGCTTTCGGGGGCGGATTTATCTATACATCCCAGAGCATGACCCTGTTCCTGCAGTATTATGACAACAATGAGGCCGGGGATGACGAAGCCACCAAATTTGGTGCAAAATTCGGTTCAGAGACATTTTCCCTCTTTGGCCAGTACGAGTTCGACAAGGGCTTGATCTCCCTGTCTGAGGGTCTTTCTTCGCTCAGTACCGATGATGTGAACACGGCCGATGGCGACAATACCTTCGAAGACAACGAAACCACCGGGGCCGATGTCTGGTTTCTGGGTGCCTCTTACAAAACCGGCAAGATTACCCTTCTTTATGAATATGGTGAGCGAAAGAATTCCGATAATGGCCGGGTGGACAAAGATGGTCACACCGGCTGGGTCCTCGGTCTGAGTTTACACCTGGACAAATATGTCTATTGTTATTTGGGATATCTCGAAAAAGAATTTAATGACGACGACAAGGGCAAGGATGCACGTTATACCTTGGGTATTAGCATGCTCTTTTAACACGAAAATTAAAGTCTTGGCAGTAACTTACGATGGCATCGAACTGCCACTCAAACTTTTCCGTCAGCAGCACTGTCATCTGGGCAGCTAGGGACATGTGCCTTTCGGCAATCTCCTCGGCTGCTGCCATGGCACCCAGACGTATCGAAAATGTTTCGTGGGTCAGAATATCGATAAATTCCGGGAAGATACGCCTATCCTTCAGCATCATTTCGGCCAGCCCATAGGCATTGCCGTCTGATATCATGGATTCGAGAGCCCCCGCACTCAGCTGTGTCGGATCGCGACGCTGAATGGTGTTGAGAAGCTCATTGATGTCCAGGGTACCGGTCCAGCGGAATTGATTGTCCAGAATCAATGGCTGAAGCGACATGCAACCCGGGTATCGCATCCAGCGCTTCATTTTTTGGTTGAGTGCGGCGACCTGTTTTTTTTCTTCAGGTAACACGATTTTTCCTTTTTATTTTGGGTAACAAGGGTGCCAGGTGTCAAGGATCCAAGGCTTGGTTTTCCGATGATATGTCATCCTCTATAATTCAAAGAATTTAGCTTGAGGATCCTGGTTTCTTAGGCTAAACTAGTATAAAATCCGTTTCATCCATAGCAAACGATTTTATCATGGATCTGAAAAACTGTTATAAAATCCTGGAGATTCAGCCAACGGCCTCCCCAGAGGAAATCAAGCAAGCCTACCGGGACATGATCGGAATTTGGCATCCTGACCGCTACGTCCAGACACCCCGACTCTATGAAAAAGCCACTGAAAAACTGAAAGAACTCAACATCGCTTACAAGGAGATTATCACCCGGCTGGCATCCGGCAGTGTCAAGAACGAGATGAGACCCCATGCTTCGAAAAATGATGCCCACCTGATATACGTGACGTGTCCAGGTTGTCAGAAAAAAAACCGCATCAAGGCGGGTTTTGTTCCACAGCGTTTCAGGTGTGGATTCTGCGGAATTCTCCTTTTTAAGAAAAAGCAGGCCCACCCAAACGACAATGAAACAGACCCAGAAAAGAATCGCGGGTCACGCGAGACAGCCCCGTCGACCCGGGCAAACAGGCTGAAAACCTTTCCTTGGCAAGCCCGGTTCCGGGAAGTTCCTGGCTCCCAAAACCGATTTCCAAAAAAAAAGAGCCGTTTATGGAACAAATGGACGATTCTGTTTTCAATGGTCTGCGTGGGGATAGTGATTGTCAACGCCGGTGAAATTCGTTACAAGTTCAGCAGACTTTTCAAGCAGATTTCGGAAGGTCGGTATGTTCATTTTTTTGAAGATCCACCTCTGAGACCTCCAGCAAAAATACATGCGGCAACGTCATCTGACGCCATCCTGCAAATTCAACAAACGCTCCAAAATTTCGGGTACACTGCAGACCCTTTGGATGGTGTCTGGAGAGCGCAGACCCTGGCTGCTGTCCAACAATTCCGGGATGACTATTTTCTTGCCTTTCGGGTGGAGGACATCGATGAAATCACCCAAGCCCTCCAGCGACAGCAATCAATTATCAGGCGGCACCCGGATTGGCCCAAGATTGCCAAGGAAAGCCGTTTCAAATCGTGGACCGAGCAACAGAGCATGACCTCTCCCAAAATTTGTCGCGAACTCCTTGCCCACGGAAACGTCCAGCAGGTGGGGGCTCTGGTGGACTGGTACAAGTTCGAGCGTTTACAACCAAAACCATTGCCCCTGCCGCGGAACGGCACCCTCATCAAAGGCTATCATAAAGGGTTGGCGCCGTTTACGATTCTGGCGCGCAACGACGGGAAACACTATTATTTGAAATTGCTCAACGCATCGAACGGATCGGAAACCCTCTCGGCTTTTCTAAGAAGTGGTTCGACCTATAACGAACACGTGCCCATTGGGAAATACGAACTGAAATATGCCGTCGGAGAAACCTGGTATGGGACCCGTTGGCTTTTCGGCCCCAAAACCATCTTCAGAAAACTGGACCAGGTGTTTGAATTCAAGATCCAGAACAATGAAATTGCCGGATACCGATTGGATCTCTACCTCGAGCCGGCCGGTCTTGCGGGCACCAAAAAAGAATATGTATTTGATTTCTAGATAGTACCCATCCACAAATGGTCTTTTTCCGCGATATCGGCGTTGGACGCCATGATTTAACTCCTCAAAATAGCACGCTATTACTCCGGGTTAAATCTGTCGTCCGCCTTGATCTCACGCAAAAATCTTCATTTCTGGACGGACACTATATAATATCGCACCTGTGATTTTATTCAGACGCGACGGTGTCGCTCTAATGGAGGGGGGATTATAATATTCAAAGTTGCTAGCTGTTTCGGTTCAGGCAGCAGGCATTTGACTGTATACGCGCTGTCATAAACAGGTTCAAGCAAACGATTTCATGATGGGAAAAATGGAATTAATCCAAATTACACCCTACAAATGGGAGCTTCCGAAAACGGGGAAGATGCGTGTTCCCGGATTTATCTATGCCGAGCGTGACATGCTTGTTGGAAAAGAACACAACGAGCCCTTGAAGCAGGTTGCCAATGTCGCCACTTTACCGGGGATCGTAAAAGGATCCCTTGCCATGCCCGACATGCACTGGGGTTATGGGTTTCCCATCGGCGGTGTCGCTGCTTTCGATTGGGAAACAGGGGTGATATCACCCGGCGGCGTGGGTTACGATATCAACTGCGGGGTTCGCCTGGCAACCACGGCACTGGAAGAAGCTGATATTCGACCCCGGCTCGAAGCTCTTGTAACAGCACTTTTTCAACAGATACCATCCGGTCTGGGTTCCACCGGACCGGTCAATCTTTCGATCAAAGAAGAAAAACGGGTTCTCAAGGAGGGTAGCCAATGGGCTGTCCGCCGGGGATTTGGAGAAGACAGAGACCTTGTGCACACCGAAGATGGTGGCTGCATGCCTAACGCCGATCCGGATATCATTAGCACGCGGGCATTGGAAAGAGGGCGGAAGCAACTCGGCACCCTTGGATCCGGCAACCATTTCCTGGAAGTCGGCATTGTCGAAGATGTGTTCGATGCAAAGGTTGCCCGGGTCTTTGGACTCTTTCAGGGCCAGGTAACATTGTTGATTCACTCCGGTTCCAGAGGACTCGGTTATCAGGTTTGCGACGATTTTATAAAACAGATGAACCAGCATGTAACAAGTCTCGACTTCTATCTTCCAGACAGGCAGTTGGCCTGTGCCATGATTCAATCGGACCAGGGACAGCGATATTTTAATGCCATGGCTTGTGCAGCCAACTATGCCTGGGCCAACCGTCAGATGTTGATGCATTGCTGCCGGGACGTGTTCCAAAACACCCTTGGTATCAGTCCGAAAAACCTCGATATGAACCTGGTGTACGACGTCAGTCACAATATCGCCAAAAAAGAAATTCATATGGTGGAAGGAAAAAAAAGAAGTCTTTGCGTGCATCGAAAAGGGGCCACACGTTCTTTCCCTCCAAATCATGAGGCCCTGTGCGAGACCCATCGATCGACGGGGCAGCCGATCCTGGTGCCAGGCGACATGGGTACGGCATCCTATGTTATGGTCGGCACGGAAACGGCGATGACCGAAACATTTGGTTCAACCTGCCATGGCGCAGGACGTGTGTTGAGCAGAACAGCCGCTAAAAAAAAGAGCAAGGGACGATCGATTCAGAGAGAGCTGGCTGACAAGGGTATCCTGGTTCGTTGGACCGGGCGGTCGACCCTGGCCGAAGAGATGCCGGATGCTTATAAGGACATATCGAAAGTCGTCGGTGTGGTTCACGGTGCCGGTATCTCCAGGAAAGTCGCCCGTCTGCGACCCCTTGCGGTGGTAAAAGGCTAAAGCAAAATTTTCATGAAAATGTTGGTTAGCGCACACAGAAACCCTTTGAGACGATGAATGCCTTCATGTGCGGCCTGACGATCCTGCTCATAAACCTTGCCATCTGGCAGCTCCAGGTTTCGTCTCTTAAATTGCTGTCTCGCGACAGGTAATATGTCCGGGTCGTTTCATCGTAGGCTTCCAGGATGGATGCACCCCTATCCATCTGGTATGCTTCCTTCATAAAAATTCCTTCAAGCGGTAAACGTGGTTTCACCGGCGGCAGGTCATCCGGGTAACCCAGGCACATCCCGAAAACAGGATAGGCATGTTCAGGTATGTTCAGCATATCGCAGATCTTCTTGGGATTGTTACGAATTGCCCCGATAAAAAGGCCTCCCAGGCCCATGGACTCGGCAGCCAAGAGGGTGTTTTGACCGATCAACGCCGTGTCAACCGTAGCGACGATGAATTGTTCCATATAGCCATCGGCCATTTTCTTGCCCTGTTTTCGGCAGGCCGTTCGCAAACGATTCAGATCCGCAAGAAAAACGAGAAAGACCGGCGCATCCATTATCCACTGCTGGGATCCGCAGAGTTTTGCTATCGCCTGTCTGTTCTGTTGATCATCGACACGGATAATCGTGTAGGCCTGAACGAAATTGGACGTGGACGCGCATTGCGCCGAGATCAGGATGGTTTCAAGCATCTTATCCGGAATAGCTTTGTCTTTAAACTTGCGGATGGAACGATGTGATCGCATGGTTTCAAGGGTCGTATTCATGGTAATTCCCTGTTAGATTGAACCGCAACAGTGATTGCTAGCCCAGAGGGTTCTGCCATTCGGCAGTGCTTCGAACGCCGCGGGGATTCCCCAATGCTATGTATAATATATCCAGGCGGTTGTAAGCGCCAGAATAATCCGGTAATATCCGAAAACTTCAAGACCGTATTGATTCAAATATTGGATCATCCACTTTACGGACAAAACCGCCGCCACAAATGCAAACACCAGCCCCAGGATCATAGAACGCACCTCGAGAACCGCCAGCATGTCACCGCCGTGCTTTAAAACATCGTACACCGATGCGGCGGTCAATGTAACGGCGCCCAGCAGAAAGCTGAACTCCACCGTCGCTTTCATGGAAAGTCCCAGAAACAGCCCCCCCAGAATGGTTGCCAAGCTGCGGCTGACGCCGGGCCACATGGCCAGACACTGAGCGACACCGATGAGGATGGCCACCCTGGGACCTATGTCCTCGATCTCTTTCCCCTGATGCAGATCTCTGTGCCGGGTTTTAAAATAAAACGAGATGAACAAAATGGCCAACCCGCCCACAAACCAGGCCACAATGACAGGATGTGTGCCAAAAAGGACTTTTTTGATGGGGCCTTCCAGAATCAGCCCGATGAGCACCGCCGGCAACAGCGCCAGGATCAGATTGGCCAGCAGCTGCCTGCCTTCTGCATGTCCCTGAAATATTCCCCTCAAAATTTTCTTGAACCGCTGGGCACACACAAAAAAAATGGCCAGGATGGCACCGAACTGAATACACACGAGATAGGCATTGATGGCATTCGTTTCCGTGACCTGCCGCCCCGAATCGGATCCCCTTTTGTCCATGCCGAGAAGATCCTTGGTTACCAGCAAATGACCTGTGGAACTGATTGGCAGATATTCGGTCAACCCTTCCACGATGCCGAGAATCACTGCCTGGGTGGTGGTCAGTTGCTTTGGCGCGTCCTCCAATGCCGCCGCAACTGCAGGGAAGACCGCCCAATAAAGGACCCCGCAAACAACAAACAAAAGAATGGGTCTTGTTTTTCGAAATACTTTCATAGAAAAAACAACCTGCTGTTTTAAATGGCGATGAAAATGAGAAGTATAAAAGCCAGGCCGCTGACTGTCAAGCCGATAGACATCAACATTTCTGAAAGTCGATATGCCGATTTCCAAAAGTTTCATTCTATAAAATCGTGCAACGATTTTATTTGGCGATTGACAGGGGTAAGCCCTTTTCGATACCATGTCGTCCAAGAAATGAAGAACTGGACAATTCGAACAATACCGAAAGGAAAACACTATGTTAAACCCTCATATGTTCAGAGAATACGACATCAGGGGCATCGCCGGCAAGGATATGGATGTGTCGGATGTGGTGCGCATCGGCAAAGGCATCGGCACGTATCTTCGGCGGCAGGGCAACACCGATATCACGGTGGGGCGCGACTGCCGGGTTACATCGGATCAATATTCCGAGAAACTGATTCAGGGTCTGCTGACCACCGGATGCCGTGTCGTGGACATCGGCATCTGTCCGACACCCGTGGGCTATTTTTCCATCCGCCATTTGGACAAACAGGGCAACGTCATGATAACGGCCAGTCATAATCCCCCTGAGTACAACGGTTTTAAGATCTGCAGTGGTGTCGACTCGGTGTTTGGAGACCAGATACAGAAGATTCTGACGCTCATCAAGGACAAGGATTTTGAAGTCGGAACCGGTACCCTCGAGACCTTTGACATCCTGACGCCCTACAAGGACTACCTGGCAAAAAATCTCTTCCTGGCCCGCTCTCTCAGAGTCGGCATCGATGCCGGCAATGGCACGGCCGGCGTCACGGCCGTCCCGATTATCAAAGGGTTGGGTTGCGAGGTGCACGACCTGTATTGCGACCCCGACGGGTCGTTTCCCAACCACGAGGCAGACCCCACGGTACTAAAAAACATGCAGGAACTCATCACCATGGTCAAAGAAAAGAAGCTGGATGTAGGTTTTGGTTATGATGGTGACGGTGACCGCATCGGTGTGGTGGACGCAGAAGGAAATCTTATTTATGGGGATAAGCTGATGATTATTTTTTCCCGCGAGATTCTGGCCCGCAAACCTGGTGCCACGTTTATTTCCGAGGTCAAGTGCTCCAAGACACTGTACGACGATATCGAAAAAAATGGCGGCAGAGCCATTATGTGGAAAACAGGCCACTCGTTGATCAAGCAAAAAATGAAAATCGAAAAAGCGGAGCTGGCCGGAGAAATGAGCGGACACATCTTTTTCAGCGATCGGTACTTTGGTTTTGACGATGCCGTTTATGCGTCCTGCCGACTCCTCGAAATCCTGTCCAGTACCGGCAAGAAGATTTCCGATTTGCTGGCCGATGTCCCGAAAACCTTCTCCACACCTGAAATACGTGTCGAATGCCCCGATCATATCAAGTTTACGGTGGTCAAAAAAGTGACCGCCTATTTCAAGGAACGCAACGATGTCATCGACATAGACGGCGTTCGGGTCTTGTTTCCGGATGGCTGGGGACTCGTCCGGGCCTCAAACACTCAGCCCGCGCTGGTTTTGCGCTTCGAGGCCATGACGGAAAACAGGCTCCAGGAGATTCGGGAAGGGGTCGAAACCGTCCTGAGGGATATCCAGAAACAAATGGCATGACATCCAGCATCGACAATAAAATATTCGGCACTCTTTTTTTTTCCATTTTTGCCGCTGTCACGGGTGTCGGTATCGTCGTGCCGTTGTTGCCGGTTTATGCACAGGAGCTAGGCGCCGGGGGGGTGGCCATCGGGTTCATTTTCGGATCCTTTGCCCTGTCACGAACCCTTTTCCTACCCTATTTTGGAAGACTTTCTGACAGAAAAGGTCGTAAACGCCTCATTGTTACCGGTCTGCTATTCTATGCCTGTCTTTCCCTGGCATTCATTATGACCCAAGATGTCGCTTCTCTTGTGATCATACGATTTTTTCAGGGAATCGCCTCTTCAATGATGATGCCCGCCATACAGGCCTATGTCGGGGATATCACCCCTCCAGGGCGCGAAGGGTTTACCATGGGATTCTTCAACATGTCCATTTTCTTTGGATTGAGCCTGGGCCCTATTCTCGGTGGAAGCATCAAAGACTACTGGGGTCTTGACGCGTCGTTCATGAGCATGGGTATTCTCTCCCTGGTAGGCTTTTTCCTGAGCCTCTCCTTTTTGCCGCCCAGTCACGAGGAGAAGGTCATGAAGAAACACCGGGCACCCCTGCCATGGAAACGGCTGCTGCAAGATCGGGAAGTCATCGGGCTTTTTTGGTTCCGGGTAAATTATACCGCCTGCATCGGCATCATTTGGGGTTTTTTGCCGGTCTTTGCGGACACCCAGTTTGCGCTGTCGAGTTCGAACATCGGTTTCCTGGTCATGCTCGGCGTCTTTACCAGTGGCATTATTCACCTGCCCATGGGATATTTGGCGGATCGCATCAGCCGCCGTTTGATGATCGTTTTCGGCGGCCTGATGGTGGCTGGCGGGATGATCTATTTCGCTCGTTCCAATTCCCTGACGGACCTGGTTCTCGCCAGCCTTCTCTTTGGATTAGGTGGCGGCATTTCCATGCCGGCCCACATGGCAATAGCGGTTTTCAAGGGCAATCAATCCGATGCCATGGGATCTCTCATGGGGCTGATGACCATGGCTCACAGCCTGGGCATGTTGATGGGGTCGTCTTTTGCCGGACTGATGATGGACATTACCGATCTGCGGGACGCATTTTCACTGGGAGCCTTTATCAGCTTTGCCGGGGTTCTAATCTTCCTTGTTTTCACCAAACCCGGTGCCAAACATTTGCACAAGGACCTTATCATATGAAATTATCTTTTTCGGCCATCGGACACATACGATCTCCCTTTCAGCATTTAGAGGGGATGCCCATTCAACCGTCAGGGGCGAAGGATACCGAAGGCGCGGTCGAAGTGGATGCCATGTATGCGGCCGGTCTAGCAGACATCGAATATTTTTCCCATATCACACTGATCTATATGTTTCACAGGTCAAAAGGTTTTGAATTGCAGATCAAGCCGTTTCTGGATGATAAGGTTCATGGTGTTTTTGCAACGAGGGCGCCGCGTCGGCCGAACCCGATCGGCATCTCCGTCGTGGAACTCATGAGGAGAGACGGAAATACCCTTCTGGTCAAAGGTGTCGATGTGCTGGATGGGACGCCGCTGCTGGACATCAAGCCATATGTAACGGAATTTGACGTGTTTCAGGTATCATCGGTGGGTTGGCTGGAAAAAAAACAGCAACAGGCAAAAACGCAAAAAGCGGATCGGCGATTTGACACCGACCATTAAACAGAAAATGGTCGACGTTATCGCTTTGTGTATTAGCCAGGCATCATTTAATACCGGTTGTCATAAGTATGTTCCGATTTCGGAACGTTATTCTGACAAGCGCTCTAAATGCCGAAACAAATCGTTTCGTTTCACATGAAATATTCGGGTTAACAGGTTTCCGGCGTAAACGTCACCACTGCATCGATATCGGCACTACCTGCAAAGAGCATGATCAATCGGTCGATACCGAGTGCATTTCCGGCAGATTCCGGCATGTCGGCAAGTCCCTGAAGAAAGGGCTCCGCCAAGGGATAGGTGGTCTTGCCTGATGATTTTCGCAGCAGCATCTCCGTTTCGAATCGTTTCCGCTGCTCGGCCGGGTCAGTCAGTTCGGAAAAGGCATTGCAGATTTCAATGCCCGCAATATATAACTCAAATCGTTCAGCCACGCGTTGTTCCCCCGGCTTCAGCCGTGCAAGCGAGCCCAGTTCCGCAGGATAATCGTACAGAAAAACCGGTTTTAGACAGCCCAGGTTGGGTGCAACGTCACACCCCATGATCTCATCAAACTGCCCGTTCCGAAGGGCTGTCTCCAAAGACGTCTGTGAAAAATTTCTGAAGGCCTGATCAACGGTCATGCGGTCCCAGGGTTTGGCAAAATCAACCCAATGCTCTTGATATTGAACCCCCTTTGCTTGAGCGATGGATCGAGCTACAGTGGTAATGAGGTCTTCGCACTGAAGCATCATATCCAGGTAGCCGTGCCCCGCTGTATACCACTCCAGCATCGTCATTTCGGGCAGGTGCAACCGCCCGCGTTCACCTTTTCGGTAACATTTGCAGATTTGAAAAATCCGCTCAAAACCGCCGGCAAGAAGGCGTTTCATGCATAATTCAGGCGACGTGTGCAGGAACCAGGAACCGCTTGGCTCGGCTTCGATGTGGGCTTCGGGTGTCGGCGCGGGTATCCGGTTCGGTGTTTCAACCTCGAGATAACCCTTATCTGCAAAATAGAGACGAATGGCAGCCATTACGGCGGCCCGCAGCTCAAGGTTCTTTTTTACCAAAGGGGATCGAAAGCGGGACATGGCTGCGCATTCCTTTATCAAAACAAAAAGTGACTTGTAGTCACCATTAACGGAAGGGCTAAATCTTGTCAACAGGCCGGAGGCCTGATTCCGGAGCAGAAACACTGAAAAATCAACGGTCGTGGCCATTTTTACGACAAATCGCCTGGGAAACATTCCTGTTGACTAATAAAAGCAATCAGCATAAAAATAATCGTTTATGCAATTTGTAACGGTATGTTGGCTCTTTTTCATACCAAAAACACCCAAGCGTGCCATCTGCAACGACTTGTGAGCAAACACAATGATTCAACTCATCAGAGGGTTCAAGGATATCCTTCCCGGCGAGGTGGAAACCTGGCAGTATATTGAAAAGGTTGCCAGATCACTGTTCGAAGATTTCGGATTCAGGGAAATCCGCATACCCATCATGGAGCGTACCGAACTCTTTGCGCGCAGTATCGGGGAAGACACCGACATCGTTGAAAAGGAGATGTATACCTTTGCCGACCGCAAAGGGGATCTGATCACCCTGCGTCCCGAGGCCACCGCATCCATCTGCCGGTCTTTTATCCAGCACAAGATGTATAGCGAAGATCCTTTTCATAAATTCTACACCATAGGCCCCATGTTCCGACGGGAGCGGCCCCAAAAAGGACGATACCGGCAATTCTACCAGATCAATGTGGAGATTTTCGGTGTTTCATCTGCCCTGGCGGATGCAGAGCTGATTTTCCTTCTCAAAACATTGTGTGAAAGACTGGCTGTCGAAGACGTGGAGGCACACATCAACTCACTGGGATGTCCGCAGTGCCGTCCTGACTTCAAGATCCAACTTCAGGAATACATTGCGACGGTATCCGATCGGCTTTGTCCGGACTGCAAGCGCAGGAAAGATCGCAACCCCTTGCGCGTGTTGGACTGCAAAGTTCCCTCCTGTCGGGAAGCCATGACAAAGGCCCCTTCCATTTTAACCTGTCTCTGTGATGTGTGCGATCGTGAATTCCAGCTCCTACAATCGACGTTGGGTCGCTTGATGGTACCCTTTGTACTGGACAAACGACTGGTCCGGGGTCTTGACTATTACACCCGCGCAACCTTCGAAATCCAGACACGATCCCTGGGCGCCCAGAGCGCGGTGGCCGGGGGCGGCAGATACGATGCACTCGTCCAACTGCTGGGCGGCCCGGACACACCGGCCACAGGATTTGCCATCGGATTCGATCGGCTAGCCGAGATCGTCCAACGAAATCAGGCGCAACGTATGCGAAAACCGGATCTGTATCATTGCCGCCATGGGAGAAAAGAGCCTGGCCCTGGCCTTTGACTGGATCTGTGCACTTGGTGCCCAAGGTATCTATGCTGAAATGGACTTTCAGAACAGAAGCCTCAAAAGCCAGATGAAGCGTGCCGGCAGACTAGAAGCCCCTTATACCTTGATTGTTGGAGACAATGAGCTTGATAAAGGGTTTGCCATTCTCCGCAACATGTCCACCAGAAACCAGGAAGACGTTCCCCTGGAAGGAATGGTGGCATCTGTTTCGGCACGATTAAGCTCGTGAATTAATTTTATCAGCTAAAGGAGTTTGAGAATTGCCTGACAATCTTGAATCCATGCGAAGGACCCACACCTGTTGTGCGTTGGGGAAAAATGATATCGGAACCGAAGTCGTCTTGATGGGTTGGGTACAGCGCCGCAGGGATCATGGCGGCGTCATTTTTGTGGACCTGCGGGACAGGGAAGGTATTACCCAGGTCGTGTTCAATCCCGAAATCGACAACGTGGTTCACGCCAAAGCGCATGCCATCAGGAGTGAATTCGTCATTGCGGTAAGGGGAACCGTCGAAAACCGTCCGCAAGGAATGATCAACCCGAATCTTGCAACCGGTGACATCGAAGTGCTGGTAACCGAGCTCAAGATACTGAATCCTGCCGCAACACCACCTTTTCTGATCGAAGATACCGTGGACGTCTCCGAAAGCCTCCGCCTCACCTTCCGCCATCTTGATCTGAGACGGCCTCAGCTACAACAGAATATCATCTCTGAGACACCGTGCTGCATCGTCCGTCAGAACTTTTCTAAACAGCCACGGCTTTATCGACATCGAGACGCCCTGTCTGACACGCAGCACGCCCGAGGGCGCACGTGACTATCTGGTACCCAGCAGGGTAAACCCGGGTCAGTTCTACGCCCTGCCGCAGTCACCGCAGATATTCAAGCAGTTGCTCATGATTTCCGGGTTTGATCGATATTATCAGATCGTGCGTTGTTTTCGGGATGAAGACTTAAGAGCCGATCGCCAGCCTGAATTTACCCAGATCGATATCGAAATGTCATTTGTCGGTGAAGAAGACATCATGGCCATAGGTGAAGGCATGATCCAGACCCTGTTCAAGGATGTGCTGGACATCACCCTGCGACACCGTTCAACAGACTGACCTATGACGAGGCAGTCGGTCGCTACGGTCTTGACAAACCCGATACCCGCTTCGCACTGGAACTGGTCGACCTTTCAGATATCGTTGAAAATTCAGGATTCAAGGTCTTCTCCTCCGTCGTGAAAAACGGCGGTCTGGTCAAGGCCTTGAACGCCAAGGGATGCCTCGACTTTTCGCGTAAAGACATCGACGACCTGACAGAACTGGTATCCATCTACAAGGCCAAGGGTCTGGCCTGGATAAAAGTTCGCGAAAACGAATGGCAATCGCCCATCACCAAATTTTTCAGTGAAGAAGAAAAATCCGCCATGCGAGAACGGATCGGCATGCAACCGGGTGACCTTGTCTTCTTTGTGGCGGATCAGCCAAAAATTACCAACGAAGCCTTGGGACACCTCCGCAACCACTTGGGAAAACGATTGAATCTGATCGATGACGATCGCTATCGTTTTGTCTGGGTGACGCAGTTTCCCCTGCTCGAGTTTGACGAAACCGAGAAACGAAACCAGGCCTTGCACCACCCCTTCACTGCGCCCTTCGAAGCGGATTACGACAAACTGGAATCAAATCCCCTCGATGTCCGCTCCCGGGCCTATGACCTGGTGCTGAATGGGTTCGAAATTGGCGGTGGCAGTATCCGTATCCACCAGAAGGAAGTACAGGAACGCGTCTTCAATGCCCTCGGATTGTCACCTGAAACCTATGAAGAAAAATTCGGATTTCTGATTTCAGCACTGGAGTCCGGTGCGCCGCCGCATGGCGGCATCGCCTTTGGGTTCGACCGGCTGGTTATGCTCATGTGCGGCCAGCCTTCCATAAGAGATATTATCGCATTTCCCAAAACCCAGCGCGCAGCATGTCTCCTTACGGGTGCGCCAGCCGGAACCAGTAAAAAACAACTGGATGAACTCTATCTGAAGATCAAACCGATCATCAAATAACTCCGTTTAACGAATTTATTAGACGCGACGTTGTCGCTCCTGTGGCAGGTGTTCCATGATCCTGGGTTGGTAATTTAAATGGATATCTTCACCACCATCATTCCTATCTTTGCTATTGTCTTGCTGGGTTGGGTCTCCCGTAAAAAGGGATTTATTCATGCGGAATTCATCGGGCCGGCCAATTCTCTGGTTTTCTACCTGGCCATACCAGCCATGGTGTTCAGCGCCATTTCCAGGGCCACCCTGACAAACCATTTCAATGTCGGCATCCTGGTCATTACCCTGTCGACGGTCGTTGTGGGCTTTGCCCTTGCCTGGGTGTCAGGAAAGATCTACAAACTGAAGCACGGCCAACTGGGATCCTATGTCCAGACATCGTTTCATGGCAATCTCGGTTATGTAGGCCTTGCCGTGGCTTTCTACTACCTTGGTGAAGAAGGGTTTGTCAAAGCAAGCATTCTGACAGGTATTTTGATGGTCGCTCAAAACCTCTTGTCGGTGCTGTCTTTGACCTTCAACGCTCACCAGCTGGATCAAGCCAGGCATGGCAGAACCATCGCCCGCAACCTGGCCGGGAACCCGGTCATTTTATCGGCCATGGCCGGCATTCTCTGTTCGTTTCTGAAGGTTCCCATTCCCATGATCTTTCAGCGCAGCCTCGATATCCTCAGTGGCCTGGCACTCCCCATGGCCCTGCTTATCATCGGGGCATCCATCTCCTTACATGAGATCCGTAGCAGAATGAAACGTGTCCTTTCGGCAAGCGCCATCAAGCTGCTCCTCATGCCGGGTTTGGGTTTTGCCGTCTACCGTACCCTGGGTTTTTCTCCCGGCGAGTACCTTCCGGGGCTCATTCTGCTGGCATCTCCTACAGCCACCATCTCCTATGTGATGGCAAAAGAGATGAACGGCGATCCTGATTTCGCCGTGATTGCCATCTCCTTCAGTACGTTGCTGTCCTCACTGACCTTTGCCTTCTGGCTGAATGTCTCGATATGAAAGGATTTTAGCATGGGCGTGTTACACCTTGGCAACGCTATTTCAAAATGGCTCCCTGGGTAGGACTTGAACCTACAACCTAGTGGTTAACAGCCACCCGCTCTGCCGATTGAGCTACCAGGGAATGGTTATCATGTCGTACAAAATAAGCCATGTTATCTATTCCGAACCCAGCTGATTGTCAAGAAAAAAATCGGAACGTTATTCTAACCTGAACTGAGCGATTTTTATATCGATATGCAACAATCTCTTGTGGATCAAGGGTTTAAAAAAAGCCTCATCAGATCCACCGGTATACCTACATTTTTTTTCGAAACCTCCTCCATCAAGATCTCGGCACATCTCTTCGGGAAAAATCGCTCAGTTCTGGTATGACAAACACAATTACGTTTTGATAGAATTCAGCCCGTGTGCTATAAGAAACGCGCCTGCAATGGAGAAGGAGAAAGACATGACAAAAAAAGGTATTCAAGACTACTATCCAGATGACTTTGCTATCTGCTACGGCTGCGGAAGACTGAATGAACAAGGCCATCAACTCAAGAGCTACTGGGACGGAGATCAAACTGTTTGTCGATTTCAGCCGGAACCCTTTCACACCGGAGCACAGAATTTTGTGTATGGCGGACTGGTTGCTTCCTTGATCGATTGCCATGCTGCCGGGACGGCTGCTGCGGCCAAGCACAGAGACGAGGGAAAGCACCTGGGCATCGAGCCGCTGTCCCGCTTTGTAACCGCGTCGCTGCATGTAGACTATCTGGCACCGGTTCCTATCGATCAGGAAATCCTCATGCGCGGTGAAATTGTTGAAATCAAGGGCCGCAAGATCGTCGTTGCCATCGATTTGTTTTCAAAGGACACCCTTTGCGCCAAGGGAACGGTCGTTACCGTCCAGATTCCGGACGACTATCTGGCCAGGTACAAATAATATCGTTCCAATAGGTTGTTAAGCTAGGGCCTACGCTTGTCTTTGAGAATATGATTGGAAATTACCACACGTTGAATTTCGGATGTCCCTTCGTAGATGGTAAAGACCCGCGCGTCCCGGTAAAAGCGTTCCACCGGGTAATCCTTGACAAAGCCGTAACCCCCGTGCATCTGAAGTGCTTTAGCTGTCACCCGATTCACCATTTCACTGGCAAACAGTTTGGCCATGGAGGCTTGAACCGTGTAATTATCACCGCGGTCTTTCATGGCGGCAGCTGAAAACATAAATTGCCGGGCCGCCTCTATTTCGGTTGCCATGTCCGCAAGCATCCAGCGCAGCCCCTGAAACTTCGAAATCTTACGGCCGAACTGCTCTCTTTCTTTGGCATGTTTGACAGCGGCATCGAATGCTGCCTGGGCAACGCCCACCGATTGGGCTGATATGCCGATGCGCCCACCATCGAGAGCCCGCATGGCGATTTTAAACCCGTCTCCCTCATTCCCGAGCATGTCCGAAGCCGACACTCGGCAATTGTCGAATATCAGGTCTGCCGTATCGGATGCGCAAAGGCCCATTTTATCTTCGAGCTTTCCCACAATGAAGCCGGGTGTATTTTTTTTTACCAAAAAGGCGCTGATACCCTGATGTTTCTGGGAAGGGTCGGTTTTTGCGGTGACAATGACAAGCCCTGCATTTTTTCCGCTCGTGATAAATCGCTTGCTGCCGTTGAGAATGTATTCGTTTCCATCCCGTTCCGCCAGCGTAGACTGGCTGACAGGGTCTGATCCGGCGTGGGGTTCCGTCAAGGCAAAGGCACCGATGATATCTCCCCTGGCAAGGGGTTTTAAATGGGTTTGTTTCTGTTCCTCGGTACCGTGGCGAAGAATGCTTTCGCAGACGATGGAATTGTGAACGGACATAACAACAGCGGTCGATGCACAGGAGTAGGCAATTTCTGAAAGCGCCAGCACATAACTGACGGTGTCTGCCTGAGACCCATCATATTCAATTGGTACCATCATACCGAGGAGGCCCAGTTCCCCCATCTGTTTAAGATTATCGGCAGGAAATTCCTTGGTCCGGTCTCGCTCCATGGCCGTTGCAGCGACGACCTTTCTCGAAAACTCCCTCACCATCGATTGGATCATGCGTTGTTCGTCGTTCAGCTTGAAGGTCATAGGGATGCCTCGTTTTACTTTGAAAATAGACCACTGTAGATAAACGTTAAGCAGTTTATGGTTTACAGTTCAACTTTCGGGTTTTACCATCGCCGCATCGAAAAAGGTGATCCAATGGCGAGTTCGCAACGTGCCAGGAGATTATTCATTTCCCGTTCGCCGAATTTTGAAAGTTGCGTTACATTTAATGGCCATACGACGTGTCGTTTAAGGGCCATATATAACCACTAATAGTTTTGCTTCCTCTTTTCCGGTATTTTTCAGATTGTGCTGGATCCCCGAATTGAAGTGAAGAGAATCACCTGTTTTCAACTTGTTAACGTGGTTTCCTACGATGATTTCTATCTGGCCGGACAATACATAGGTGAACTCTTCCCCCTCGTGATGATAGCCAACGCCCTGGTGGTCGGCAAGCGAGTCGATGGTCACCATAAAGGCTTTCAAATGCTTGTTTTCGGCCCCGGGTGTCAGGGTTGTATAGGCGTAATGGTCGGTTCGCTTGGTATAGGCCTTGATCCGGCGCTTCATCTTGGATTCGTCCTCTTTCAACAAGGCACCTGAATCGAGTTTGAGGGCCCTGGCAATCTGAAGAAGCGTTCCAACGGGAGGCGTTGTCTTACCTTGCTCGATGTCCTTTAAATATTCGATAGTGAAACCGGTTTCGTTGGCCAACTGGTCGAAAGTGATTTTATTGGACGTCCTGGCTTTCTTTATTTTTTGACCAATGGTTACGGGCGCGTTTTTATTTTTTCTAGGCATGCCATCTCCTTATGTTTGAACGAACGGTCCAACATATACCGTGGTGGAAAATACGGCTGAAAAAAATTAGTTGTAGGTGTAAAACCCGCGTCCGGCTTTCCTGCCAAGCCATCCTGCTTCCACGTATTTGCGCAGCAATGGACAGGGACGATACTTGGAGTCATTAAAGCCGTTGTAAAGCGTTTCCATGACAGCCAGGCACGTGTCCAGACCGATAAGATCCGCTAGCTCCAGGGGGCCCATGGGATGATTCATACCGAGCTTCATGACCGTGTCGATATCTTCTTTTTTGCCGACACCGTGATAGAGACAGTAGACCGCTTCATTGATCATGGGCAGTAAAATCCTGTTGGCAATGAAACCCGGAAAATCAATGGCTTCGGCAGGGGTTTTTCCGAATTTAAGCGCCAGGTCCCAGGTCGACTTGAACGTTTCATCGGAAGTGGCGAGACCGCGAATGATTTCCACCAGCCGCATCACCGGAACGGGGTTCATAAAATGCATTCCGATGATCTTGTCCGGTCTTTGGGTCTGGGACGCAATCCGGCCGATGGGGATAGACGACGTATTGGTGGAAAGGATGGCTTGCGGGGGGCAGACACTGTCCAGATCTTTGAATATCTTAAATTTCAACGCTTCATTCTCGGTGGCAGCCTCCACCACAAAATCAGCCGCGGCCATGTCTTTCAGGTCCGTACTGGTAGAAATCCTGCCCAGGATGGATTCTTTTTCGGCTGCCGAAAGTTTGCCTTTGTCGACACTCCGCGACAGGTTTCTGGTGATGGTGGTCAGTCCTTTTTGTACAAATTCCGGGGAAATGTCGCTCATGATCACATCCATCCCACTCATTGCCGCCACTTGTGCGATACCGTTTCCCATCTGGCCTGCTCCGATGACACCAAGGGTCTTTATGTCCATTTCTTGCTCTCCTTTGTTGCGTTGCAGTTGCTTAGTACCCATCCACAAATGGTCTTTTCGCGCCCTGCCGACGTAGGAAGACATGATTTAACGCCTCAAAATAGCACACTATTTCTTCGGGTTAGAGCTGCTTTCCGCCTTGGCAAAACACGAAAATCCCTATTTCTGGACGGACACCACTTCGGTTATTTAGGCTGAAGGCTGTAGACGGTTAGATCTTGCATTTGGACCCCGGTAATGCGGCTATGACCTAACAGTTTGCAGCCTATCTACCTGGATTTTTTACAACCATTGCCACAGCCTCCCCACCACCGAGGCACAGGCTGGCGAGTCCTGTTTTCTTGTCCTGCCGGATCATTTCGTACAGCAAGGTTACCAGCACTCGACAGCCGCTTGCGCCGATGGGGTGGCCCAGGGATACGCTCCCACCGTTGACATTTGTTTTGTCCGGATGCAACCCGAGTTCTCGAAGCACCGCCACGGTCGATCCACTGAAGGCCTCATTGATTTCGTAGAGGTCGACCGCTTCCTTGTCGATGCCTTCTTTGGCAAGGCATTTGGGAATCGTCCATATGGGTGCCACCAGTACATATTGCATGTCGATACCGTAGGATGCCTGGGCGCCGATTGAAGCCATGACGCGACATCCGAAAGCCTCGGCTTTTTCTCTCGACATGACCACCACCGCGGCCGCACCGTCGCTGATGATGGATGCATTTCCAGCGGTCCCGACACCATCTTTTTGAAACGCGGGTTTCATCTTCGACAAAGCCTCATAATCGGTCGCCCTGGGACATTCATCCGTGGTGAAAAGCGTTGACTTGCCTTTGCGCTGGGGTATTTCAACCGGGACTATCTCGTCTTTGAATCGGCCACTGTTGATGGACGCCAGGGACCGTCGGTACGATTCAGCGGCATAGCGATCCTGATCTTCCCTGCTGACACCATATTTTAGGGAACAGCGTTCGTTCGACACTCCCATGTGAAAATCATTGACCCTGTCCCACAATCCATCCTGGATCATGTGGTCCTTTAACTCGCCCGTGCCCATGCGATAGCCAAAGCGCGCCTTTTCAAGATAGTAAGGGGCCATGCTCATGTTTTCCATGCCACCGGCGACCACGACATCGGCGTCGCCGACTTGTATTGCCTGGGCAGCCAGCATGACCGATTTCAATGCCGAACCGCAGACCTTGTTGACAGTGATGCATTCCGCTTCCCATGGCATTCCGGCTTTGACGGCAGCCTGCTTGGCTGGATTCTGACCGTACCCGCACGGTAGCACATGCCCCATGATGACTTCGTTCACAAGGCTTTTATCGATCCCGGCTCTCTGGACGGATTCATCGATGACGATGGCACCCAAATCGGTGGCTCCCATGGTGGCCAAAGAGCCATTAAAGCTTCCCAGGGGTGTTCTTACCGCACTGACGATAACTGCTTCTTTCATAAAAACCTCTTTAACGGGTGTGTAATGTTTAGTGTTTTGTGTTTCAATTTGGAAAATAGCTATTTCTGAAACGGAAAAATTACATGTTGCGCCGGTACTGACCCCCCACATCATACAGCGCCTGGGTAATCTGGCCCAGGCTGCATACCCTGACCGTGTTCATGAGTTCTTCAAATATATTGTCGCCTGAAAGAACAACTTTTTGAAGTTTTTCCAAGGCCTCCGGAGCCTTTTTCGCATGCCGTTTCTTAAAAGCAGCCAGACGTTTCAACTGGGATTCTTTTTCTTCTACAGTGGCCCTCGAGAGTTCTACGCTCTCGTTCAATTCGTCAAATACGTGATCAGATTCCCGAAAGGTGTTGACACCGATGATGGGCAGATCCCCTGAATGCTTCAACCCTTCGTAGTAGATAGATTCTTCCTGGATCTTGCTTCGCTGATAGCCTGTTTCCATGGCGCCCAGGACTCCACCGCGTTCACTGATTCTTTCAAATTCCGCCAGGACAGCCTCTTCCACGAGCTGGGTCAGCTCGTTTACGATATAACTTCCCTGAATCATGTTTTCATTTTTTGCCAGACCCCACTCCCGGTTGATTATGAGCTGAATGGCGAGTGCCCTGCGGACGGATTCATGACTGGGGGTTGTAATGGCCTCGTCAAAGGCATTGGTGTGAAGGCTGTTGCAGTTATCGTAGACAGCGCAAAGTGCTTGCAGGGTCGTTCGAATGTCGTTGAACTGGATATCCTGACTGTGGAGCGATCTACCCGATGTCTGGATATGATATTTCAACTTTTGAGATCGTGTGGAACCACCATAAAGATCTCGCATGGCGATGGCCCAGATTCTTCGCGCAACCCGTCCAATGACCGTATATTCAGGGTCCATTCCATTGGAAAAGAAAAAAGATAAATTAGGGGCAAAGGCATCGATGGGCATTCCCCGTGAAAGGTAATATTCGATGTATGTAAATCCGTTTGCAAGGGTGAGGGCGAGTTGAGTGATGGGGTTGGCGCCGGCTTCTGCTATATGATACCCTGAGATGGAAACCGAATAAAAGTTGCGAACATGATGCTCGATGAAGTAGGCCTGGATGTCTCCCATCATCTTCAATGCAAAATCAATTGAAAATATGCAGGTGTTCTGCCCTTGATCTTCTTTTAAAATATCCGCCTGTACGGTTCCCCGGACATTCGAAAAAACATCCGCCTTAATTTTAAGACAGGATTCAGGGGAAGGCTCCCGTCCGGTTTCCTTGCGATGCCTGTCCACTTGTTCGTCGATGGCTGTATTGAGAAACATCGCCAGAATTATCGGCGCAGGTCCGTTGATGGTCATGGATACGGATGTGTTGGGTGCACACAGATCAAATCCATGATAAAGGGTTTTGACATCGTCCAGGGAACAGATACTGACGCCGGAGGTGCCTACCTTGCCGTAAATATCGGGGCGCCGGTCAGGATCAAACCCATACAGGGTTACCGAGTCAAAGGCTGTCGACAGCCGCTTGGCTTCGTAGTTTTCAGAAAGGAGTTTGAATCGGTTGTTGGTGCGCTGGGGATCCCCTTCACCGGCAAACATCCTCGTGGGGTCTTCATCGACCCGTTTTAATGGAAATACGCCCGCGGTAAACGGAAATCGTCCTGATACATTTTCCTCTCGCATCCAGCGATAGGCCTCTCCGGGGTCAATGATATTCGGAAGTGAAATTTTGGGAATTTTCTGATGGGAAAGAGATTTCGTGAAGAGGGGAATTCTGATTTCTTGATCCCGGACCTTGTAGACGAGCTCATCCTGGCTGTATACGGATTTGACTTCTTCCCACTCCTTGATCAACTCACGGGATTTTTCGTTGATACGGGTGTTGATTTCCTGGTCGATGGCTTTCAATTCCGCCAGCAAGTCGCTGCCAGCGCCGGTGCTGTCTCCAATATGTTTCTGGGTTTGCTCCAGGTGCCATGCGTTGCGGAGCAGCTCTGCCTGGGTTTGGGACTGCTTGTGATATCGCCGGATGCAATCGGCAATATCTGAGAGATAGCGTGTTCTCTCGGGCGGGATGATAATGGTTTTGGATGTCGATGTTTTTCCGGGGGGGATGGTTCTGTTGGTTTTGAGGGTGACAGCGGTCTTTTTTTGAACGGCTGTGATTATGGCATGATAGAGGGCTGTGACGCCGTCATCGTTGAATTTAGAGGCGATGGTGCCAAACACCGGCATCTCTTGCGCGGATGACTCCCACAGATTCCGGTTTCTCTGGACCTGCTTGCGGACATCCCTGACCGCATCTTCGCCGCCCCTTTTTTCAAACTTGTTGACGACCACCAGGTCTGCATAATCGAGCATGTCGATTTTTTCAAGCTGGGACGCCGCGCCAAATTCGCTGGTCATGACGTAAATGGAAATATCTGTCAGGTTTACAATGCTCGAATCCCCCTGTCCGATACCGGCTGTTTCCGCGATGATCAAATCAAAACCTGCAGCCTTGACCACATGGATTACATTGCTGAATGCCTCTGGAATTTCCGCTAATGACTGACGGGTAGCGAGTGAACGCATGTATATTCTAGCGCTCTTGATGGAATTCATACGAATGCGATCTCCCAACAGGGCGCCGCCGGTTTTTCGTCGTGAAGGATCGCTGCTGATGACCGCTATTCTGATATCTTTCATGTCAAGGAGAAACCGCAGGATGATTTCGTCCGTCAGAGAGGATTTGCCTGCGCCGCCAGTTCCGGTGATACCGATAACCGGTATTCGCCGCTGCTTCGATTTTTGGATTAGTTTCGCAAGTAAACGGGCCCGTTCGTTTTTAGCACCGCCGTCGGTCTGTTCCATGGTCGTTATCATTTTGGCCACCAGGGCGCTGTTTTCAGGAGAGAGACGCTTGATGTCGAGATCGACCTTATCGAGCGTTGAAAAATCAAGTATTTCTACCATATGGTTGATAATTCCTTGCAGACCCATGCGGGCGCCATCCTCGGGGGTGTATATTTTTGAAACACCATAGGCTTCGAGTTCTCTGATTTCATCCGGCACAATTACGCCCCCTCCTCCGCCAAAAACCTTGACATGTGAGGCGTCTTGCTGTTTCAAAAGGTCGAGCATGAATTTAAAGAATTCCATGTGACCGCCCTGGTAACTGGAGACGGCAATTCCCTGGACGTCTTCCTCTATAGCCGCTTTTACGATTTCTTCAACGGACCGATTGTGTGCCAAGTGAATGACTTCTACACCGGTTCCCTGAAGGATCCGGCGCATGATATTGATGGATGCGTCATGGCCATCAAAAAGCGCTGTTGCCGTGACAATCCTGATGGGGTGCTTGGGTTGATATACGGTGGTTTGGCTCATTATCCCTCCCATTCCCTCTAATTTTTGCAGTTTCACGATCTCAAGGGGATCACCCGTCGGCTTTTGAGCGATGTCCTTGGGTTGTTTAACGATCCGGAAATGATGAAATTGACCCGTTTGGCATCCAGACTAGGGGGTCTGCCCTTTATTGTTTGTCTGGGATGACATTGTTTTGATGATAAACTCGGTTTGAATGTCAATATAAGCGTCAATGCTGTAATGGCTAGACAAAAACCACCTTCGGAAGGTCCACATGTGTCCCAGGACCGAGATATTGTGAGCCATGATCTCGATGGTCTTTTCATCGAGGCCCCTAAGTTCCCCGGAATCGACAAGCTCTGCCAGAACGCCTACGAGAATTCCGGTAATCCGAAGCTCGTTTTCCAGGACACGTTTTCGCCAGACCGTCGGCAAAGAACGCGTTTCCTGATAGATCAGCAGAATCAAATCACTCATGCGGTGACACACCAGAAAAAACTCGCGTAGGACTTCAGCCAGCACTTCTTTGCCGCCGGTGGTCCGCTCCTTGGCATTTGCCACACCTTTTTCCACTTCCGCATGAATTGACTCGCAGACCAGGTACAATACATCTTCTTTGGATGCTACGTACTCATAGAGTGATCCGATTGAAAAACCAGCAGCTCTGGCGATCTGACGTGTGGTTGTTTTGTGAAAACCCTGGGCGATAAACAGGGTTGCCGCCGCGTCGACAATTTGCCGTCGTCGTCGTTTGACCAAGGCAGGGTTTTTGATTTGGGTTGGAACATCCGGTGTTCGCATTGAATGTTGATCCATGGATAATTTCCTGGGTACCATCTGCATGTGGATTGTCGAGCGAGCGCTCGGTCAACAAACAGTATCACGGCCTGTTTTTTGTTGTCAAGCGATTCCGGAAGCTTTTGGGATCCTTGCAAAAGTCGGGCAACCAGGCGAGGGAATTTGATTTTATCAGAAATTAACATGATATTAATATCCTTTAATAATAGGAAGATAGGATAAATATTTTCAAAATCGCACCTGTCTGGAATAGACAGGTGCTACATAAAAAGCTGTTGACAAAAGGATCCAAAGAATAATAGTGTAATCCGACCGAGCGCTCGTTCAGTATTCTTGTTTTTAACGTGGCACGTTTTTAATTGTGTAAATCCGATAACGAGGAGGACGGGGTGGATTTTGACTTGACCGTTGAGCAAGAGATGATTCGAAAAGAGGTCCGCACGTTTGCCAAGAAAGAAATTGCGCCGATCGCGGCTGAATTGGATGAAAGTGAAACGTTTTCACCCGAAATCACTCTGAAAATGGGAGACATCGGTCTCTTTGGCATGATAGTCCCCGAGACATATGGCGGACAGGGTCTGGATTATCTTTCCTACATCATTGCCGTGGAAGAGATTGCCAGGGTCGATGGGTCCCAGGCCGCCACCATTGCAGCGGGCAATTCATTGGGTATTGGCCCACTTTACTATTTTGGAAATGATGAGCAGAAGAAACGATACCTCCCCAGACTTTGTAGCGGAGAAGCACTGTGGGGCTTCGGTCTGACTGAACCGACAGCCGGTTCAGATGCCGGGGGGAGTAAGACCACGGCCGTCCGCGATGGAAATGAATGGATTTTGAACGGCTCTAAAATTTTTATCACCAATGCGGCCTGTGACCTTTCATTGGGCGTAACCGTACAGGCGGTAACAGGCACGCGAGCCAATGGAAAACCGGAGTATACCTGTTTTTTGGTGGAACACGGAACGCCTGGATTCAAGGCGGTTCCCATGCATAGGAAACTGATGTGGCGGGCTTCCAGTACGGCAGAGCTCTATTTTGATAATGTTCGAATACCCAAGGAGAACCTTCTGGGGAACAAGGGAGACGGCTTTCACCAGATGCTCCAGACCCTCGATGGGGGGCGGCTTTCCATTGCTGCCATGGGACTTGGTGGCGCCCAGGGCGCATATGAATCTGGATTGAGGTATGCCAAGCAACGTCGGCAGTTTGACCAGCCCATATCAAAATTTCAGGCCATTGCTTTTAAGTTGGCAGACTGCGCCATGGAGATAGAGTGTGCCCGAAATCTGCTCTACAAAGCCTGCTGGTTGCGGGATCGCAAAAGACCGTTTGAAAAGGAAGCCGCCATGGCCAAGCTATACTGCTCTGAGGTTATGGGCAGGGTGGCAGATCATGCTGTCCAGATTCACGGTGGATATGGCCTGATGAAGGAGTATGACGTGGAAAGATTTTACCGAGACCAGAAACTTCTGGAGATCGGTGAAGGCACATCGGAAGTACAGCGGATCGTTATTTCGCGTTATATCGGATGTTGATTTGAGTGCTAAACAGGCATGGCTGCCAGATGACCGTGTTTTCATATTGGATTTTCATTAACCTGCGCTGATGTAAGGTGCCCTAAGCGGCTCAAACAGCGCAAATCGCCATTTAATTATCCTTTTCGCTCTGTCTAGGGTAAAACCGAAAGGTGAGTTAAAGCGTACCTGCCAATGGTTCAAGGTACAAGGAGTGACCATGGAAAACGACGTGTTGTTGACGGAAGAAAAAAACGGTATCTTGACGCTGACGTTGAATCGACCGGAAATTATGAATTCACTTAATTTCAAAATGCTGCATGCATTGAAGGCGCAAATCGAGGCAGTACGTTTCAATACGGATGTCCGGGTGCTTATTGTTACCGGTTCAGGAGAGAAGGCCTTTTGCGCCGGGGCGGATTTAAAGGAGCGAGTGACATTGTCACCGATTCAGGTGAAAGAATTCATCACCACAATCCGGAATCTGTTTACTGCCATCGAGGCGCTTAACAAACCGGTCATAGCGGCCATAAACGGTGTCGCGCTGGGGGGAGGAACCGAACTGGCGCTTGCCTGTGATATCCGACTTGCCTCTTCCAGCGCAACCATGGGTCTTACAGAAACGCGGCTTGCCATTATCCCCGGTGCCGGCGGCACCCAGAGACTCCCGAGGCTGGTTGGAAAAGGAAAGGCCAAAGAGCTCATTTTCATGGGTCAGCGTATCGATGCAGCGGAAGCTTTGAGAATCGGGCTTGTGAATCGAACCTGTCCGCCGGAAAGGTTGCTGGAGGACGCCATGACCATGGCGACGACCATATGCGAAGCCGGCCCCATCGCCATCGAGCAGGCCAAGTATGCCATCAACTGCGGTCTGGAAACAGACCTGCACACCGGCCTGGCTATTGAATCGAATGCCTACTGGATCACCATCCCCACCGAAGATCGACTGGAAGGTTTGGCCGCCTTTCGCGAGAAGCGTAAGCCGGTTTACAAGGGTAAATAGAATCAATGACACGAATACATTTCGAAAGGAGTAACAAATGACGGAATACGATTATTGGAAAATATTTCCACGCATGCCTAAAAAAGTTACAATAGGCGACATCACCATTCGAGACGGCTTTCAACATCTGGAAAAATTTGTTTCCACCCAGGCAAAGATTTTTTATGCAGAAGAATTGATTTTTGCCGGATGCCGCAACATTGAAGTCACCAACCTGGGAAATGCTTATCTGATGCCCCAGTTCAGTGATGCTGAAGAGGTGCTGGGATACCTTAGGAGCGATCGATTCAAGAAGCGATTACACAGCAAGGGCATCAATCATGAGGATATCTGTATCACCGCCGTAACGATCCGCGAAAGAGCGGTCGATCGGGCCATTGAGTTGAAACAGAAGGGCATTGGTCCAGATCGCGTGCTGATGATGGTATCGACGGAGGAAGAACATCATTTTGCAAACTCGGGAACAACATTGCCGGCCTACTGGGCCGAAGCCGAGCGTTGTATCAAGAAATGTACGGATGCCGGGATTAAAATGTGCGGCACGGTCAGTACCATCTGGGGAAGCCCCATAGCAGGGGCCACAGACATGAAGGATGCCGTCGAATTTACCAAACGATGGCTGGAGATCGGTGCATCCGACATCGAACATGCGGACCATGACGGGAGCGCCTCCGCACCAGATGTGTATCGCTATTTTTCGATGATTCTGGATGAAATACCCAATACGGACCTGCATATCGCCCATTTTCACGAGACCAAGCGCGTTGCATCGGCCTCGGTGCTGGCAACGCTTCAGGCAGGCATCACTCACTTTGAGGGAACGCTGGGGGGCATGGGGGGCCAGCCCGCCAATTTCATGGATGACCGCCCGGTGCCTGGAACTGGAGAATACTATTATAAGGATCCGCGTTATGTGGGACTTACCTGCCTGGAAGACATGCTGGTTCAGGTGGATGAAATGGGAATCGAGCACGGCTACGATGTGGACCGGGTGCTGTGGCTTGGCAAACAGATCGAACGGACAGTGGGGCATCGCTTGCGGTCGGAAGCGATCATTAACGGCCGGACGTTGAAGCAAGGCCATATGGAATTTTCAAGGCCGGGATTGAAAAAACTCAAAGAAAAATTCGAAGAGAAACCGGATCAGGCCTTTCCTGAAGAATGGCCTCCTCAGGCGACACTTCCTGAACCCTACAAGCCATGAAGAAGGCCAAGGCTGGTAATTGATATGAATCTTGGATGCGTTTTCAATCGTTTTGGAGCAGGGGGGGTAATCAGCGACTTCAGCGCGCAAACGCATGTCAAAAAAATGGTTCCAATACCCTATTGATTGATTCGGTTAACTGGGGTATTGTGAGCATAGTCTCATAACGACAACGGGGTCATTGGTTTTGGCGGCCTCGATCATCATCACGGGTAAGGATTTTCCATATGACCACCCTTCTGTGTTACTCACGAAATCGGTCCATCAGTGTTGAACAAATCGATGATGAAACCTTGGTGTCCACGTGCACCCTTCAAGACACCCTTACCGAAGCATTCGTTCGGATTCGAATACGCTTCCCTGAATTGAAGATTTTGCATGCCGAAGGAGAATTCCTCCGTTCAGAACGGGGAGAATGCCTCCCGATAGCAAAAGCACTCGAGAAAATTCAGGGTGTGCGCATAGGCGCCGGCATGAAAAAGATCATCCGGGGCCTTACGGGTGAAGTGACAGCATGCGAGGAGTTGCCGCTATTGATTGAAGAGGCCTGTCATGGCGTCATCCTGGCTTTTACTAAAGACGCTTTGGCTTTGGCTCCCAAAGAGGATGCGCTGTCAACCGAGTTTTTCAAAACAATGGTGAAGGAAAATATCCGGCTTTACAATCGCTGTGCGGCCTTTGCGCCCGGAAGTCCTTTGGTGGAAGGGTTGGATTTTTAGGATTATGTATTGATCTTATCGCTCAGCTTTTTTGAGAGGGGGACTTAAACGTCAGGGATAGAATATGCTCAAGTTTCAGCGTAACAAGCTGGTCAGCATCTTTCAAGACAATCCGGATGAACTGCGGGTACACGGCTTACTGGATGATCATATTTTTGGGCTTGAACTCGATATGCGGGTCCGGATAAACGATTTAACGATCCATTTCATCGATGGGAAATGGAATCGGGAAGAGACACCCGAGTGTTCACGGGCCATTCCGTTTTTGCAGGAAGCCAAGGGTTTTCGAATTGACAGCCGACATCTTGCCCAGAAGATCAACAAGGTCGTCAGTCGAACATCCTGTCCCCATTTCGCAAATCTATTGCTGGAGTGCTGTACGGCCGCCAATGAGGCGGTTCAGGTCATGAAATGGAAGTCAGCCAGGTCTGATCAACCAGACCTCACCTTTGAAGCCTATGTCACGGGAGCTGAGACCGGGAAAGAAGAAAAACAGCCGCCAGAATCGAAGATCATTCTAGCGGGCAATAACGAGGCGCCACCCAAAAGAACGGAACATCAACCGCAAGCGATAACGGGCGGTTATGTCATCGATCTGCACGTTCATTCTTTTCCTGCCTCACAATGCAGTTCCATCAGCGTCGACGAACTGATTCAGGAAGCCAAGCGGATTCAACTGGATGCCGTTTGCCTGACCGATCATAACCATGTCTGGGATCCGAAAGTGATCGAATCTCTCAATCAAAAACATGCTTTCCGAATTTTTGGGGGCAACGAGATCACCACCGATCAGGGGGACATGCTCGTTTTCGGCATGTATACCAACGTGAAGGGGATCATCAAGCTTGTGGATCTAAAAAAAATGGTGGACGATGTTGATGGGTTTTTGATAGCGGCTCACCCATTTAGAGGGTTTCTGGTGTTCAACGCCAGCCAGATCGGCTTGACAGTTGAAAAGGCCATGCAACGATCCGCATACAAACAGGTGCATGCGCTGGAGGTTTTAAACGGGAAAGTGACCGAAAAGGAGAATCGGTTTGCCGCCAAGGTTGCGCAAGGCCTGGGTCTTCCGGCCACCGGCGGCAGTGATGCCCATGAGATTTCGGGGGTCGGGAAGTATGCAACCCGTTTCAAGAAACCCATTGGAAACGAAAAAGAACTTGTCCAAGCCTTGAAAAGCGGCCCATACTCAGCATGCGCGTTTCGAAAGGAAGGCGGGTTTTAAAAAAACGTAGACAGTTCACGGTCGCCCAGAAATTACCCACCGACCTTAGAGCGATATTTTATTTGTCAATAAATTCAGAAAACGAATTTATTTGGAGAAAACGCGATGATCGAGAAAACAGATTGGGAAAAAGTCGTGCGGAGAATGGAGCGCTTGCTGCGGTTGAAATCGTTTCCCGTGGCATTCAAGATGTTGGCCAACAAAGAGGAACTGGCGCAGATACCCTTTCTTCGCCGAACCCAGAATAAATCGACCCTCTGTCAGATTGATCACCCTGGTGAGAAATTTCGACTGGACAGTCGGGGCGGATCTGGATGATTTCCTGTTTGATGCGTGTCCTTCCATTCTGGGGCTCTGTGACAATCCCGAGATCTGCAAAGACGGCACCTTTAGGAGCATTGTCTGGGTCAAAACCAAAAAAGATGCCAGGAAGTATGAAGCATCCATACCCAGACTTCCTCTGGGAAAATACGAAGCCGTTGCCATGGCGCCCCTGGTGTACAAACCCTTTGAACCGGACATCGTTCTCATCTACGCCAATCCCGCCCAGATGATTCTGCTCATCAATGCCCTCCAATTCGAAGACTACGAGGTGATGCAGTTCTTCTGTGTCGGGGAATCTTCCTGTTCGGATGCCATTGCCCGTTGTTACGACGTCGGGCAAGCCCTCTCTGACCATTCCCTGTTATGGCGAGCGTCGGTATGGTCATGCTCAGGACGAAGACCTGGTGATGGCCATACCCCGGGCGATGATGACCAAGGCCTTGGCGGGTCTGGAAACCCTTTACCGCAGGGGGGTTCGCTATCCCATCAGCTTCGCCGGCGCCGAGGGGGATGTGGGTCCCATGTTTCCGGCCAGTTATGCCGGGCTGAAGGAAGTGTCGGAAAAACTGAAAGGAAACGGCAAGCACCTGCTGCTGGGCGTCACGGGCGGCATTGCCAGTGGCAAGTCATCGGTTTCCGACATGCTGTCGGCACTGGGCGCGCCGCTCATCGATTTTGATCTTTTAGCCCGACAGGTGGTGGCGCCCGGAACCCAGGGCTATAAGGATATCGTGGATTATTTTGGGAAACAGGTCTTGCAGGGAAACGGCCAGCTGGACCGCAAAAAATTGTCTAATATTGTGTTCAGCGACATGGAAAAACGCAAAAAACTGGAAAGCTTTACGCACCCCTATATTTATGATGAATTTTTTAAGGAAATAGACCAGATAACCCAAAAGCAGCCCGATGCCATCATCCAGGTGTCAGTACCACTGCTCATAGAGTTGAACCTGCAGTTTCTTTTCGACAAGCTCCTGGTGGTCCATGTGAGCCCGGAAATCCAGGCCAGGCGACTCGCTGAGCGTGACGGCATTACGATATCCGAGGCTGAAAACATCATGAAATCCCAGCTTCCCATTGGCGAAAAAGCGGGCTATGCCGACTTCGCCATCGACAACGAAGGGACTTTGGAAGACACGAAGAAACAGGTCAAAGAGGCCTGGGATTCGCTGATAAAGTTGCGCTGACAGCAACCCGAATATTTCATGAAAAGGTTTCGCGAAGACCATGGACCTTCTGTATATTTCTCCAGAATTCCCACCAAACTATGCCAATTTTATCTTTAAACTAGATGAAATGAAGGTCAACGTTTGGGGAATCGGTGAAGCTGATTTTTATTCCATGCCCCAAAAATTGCGTTCGACTTTAAAATGGTATGCCAGGGCAAATCTTGGCTCAATGGCGGATGTCGAAGACGCACTCGAAAACCTCTTAAACGTCAAAGCCTCCTCTGGCACTTCAGCGAATTTTGACCTGGTCGAATCCCATAACGAACAATGGCTTCGGTTGGAAGGCTTTATCAATAAAAAATTGGGAATTGGCGGTATCCAACCGCAAGATCTGGACCGGCTCAAAAAAAAATCGGTCATGAAAAAAATTTTCAGTGAAAGCGGCCTGCCGGTTGCGAGAGGTGAACGAATTATGGATTTCGATCACGGGCTTCGACTGGCGGACTCTTTAAGGTATCCCTTGATCCTAAAGCCAGACGAAGGGGTCGGTGCGGGTGGAATCCACAAAATCATCGATGAAGCACAGCTCAAGCTTACGTTGTCTGAGATAAACGGCGACTATCTTCTGGAAGAATTTATTGATGCCCAAATTGTAACTTATGACGGCCTGGTGGACGGCAACGGTCGAATCTGCTTTGAAAACTCGCTCGTCTATGGAGAGGGCGTTCTGGAATACGTTTTGGGTAAAGACACTTTTTTCTATGTCCGCCGTCACATCCCCGGCAAACTGTCACAGATTGGCAGACGGCTTACGAAGTTATTTGACATTCGTCGAAAGTTTTTTCATTTCGAGTTTTTTACTGTGGGTGACGATTATATACCCATCGAAATTAACTGCCGGCCCCCGGGTGGTGCGATCCTGGATATGATGAACTACAGCATGGATGATGATTTATATGCCGCCTATGCAAGAATGATCTCACAAGGCGAAACTGTTGTTGCGACGGAAAAAAAATATTACTGCTGCTTTCTTGGAAGACGGGATAAAAATTATGTGCATAGTCACGCCAATATCCTGGACAGATATGGTCATTGTCTGGTCGAGTATGCCGAAAACCCCCTTGTTTTCCAGAAAGCCATGGGGAAATATCGGTATCTATTAAGATCGGCGTCTGAATCGGAGATACTTCACATGGCGGATTTTGTTCTCCGATGTCGTTAGCGCCCGGCGTTCCTTGGTCCTTTTGAAAAGGGGTGCAACGGTCCGTTCATGCGGTGAGCTGTCACCGGCAGTTTTTAATGCGGTGAACCGTGGTGCAGGTAACTACCCAATTTCTGCATCAGCCGCCTTCAATATCCTGTCGAGCTCGTTGATGACATGATCTTCGAGCGGTGGCACGGCATGTTTTTCGAGAATGAGGCTAACATTTTCGTAGGCTTTATCAGCAAGTTGCTTGGCCTCCTTCTGCCAGCTGGAATAATTTTCATAACTGAAAAGCGTCGGTGCGTATATGCCCTGGCTACGAAAATTTTCCAGGGTGTGGATGTCGTTGAGAAAGTTGCCTTTGGGACCGACGCGATGGACACACGCCAGGGCCAGCGTCTCGTCGCTGATTTCGAACCCGGCAAGCAGCCGTCGTGTGATCCCGACAATCTCATTGTCGATGACGAATTCTTTTAAGCTGAACCCCATGGTTCCGTCGATGCACCCTGCGCCACTGACGATATTGGCACCTGAAACGGCGGCGGCAAGCAGGTTGGTACCCTTCTGAAATGTGGCCTGTTCCAGAAGGATGCCATCGCTAACAAGGGCTGTCGTGTCCGACGGTATATGATAAAAGGACCTTGCCAGCTGGATGATCGCAGAATACAGCAAGCTGTTTTCCGGTGAACCATAGGTGCAGCCACCGGTGCGCATGTCCATGAGGGACGGCACGAGATAGTAAAGGGTAGGGGTTCCGGGGCACAGGGTCTGCAACACACTGAAGGCTCCCAGCACCTCGGCATTCCCCAATGCCAAGGTTCCGGCGAGCGTAACCGGTGCGCTGGCACCCAGCATGGGCAGTACAGGGATTTTTACCGGTAGGCCATATTCGCCGGCGATCAGCATGATCTCGATGTCGTCTTCCGGAATGTGGAGTGGTGAAATCAAGCAGGCGATGGGGTGAAAAAGCGGGCGCTTTTTCAATGCTTCCCTGGAACCTCTCACTGCCAGTTGCATTTCAATCTGATAGTGCATGTTTCCGGGTCCCATGGTCAGGTTCATGAAGTGCTTGCGCTGATTTTCCAGAAGGATTTTCGTGGCGTGCAGATCGGCTGTTTTTGAGGGGGCGTCCTGTACGGTCAACGGCCCTGCCATGCCCACGTTTTTCAGGGCATCGGCCAGGATGGCCAAGTTTTTCTGATCCTTGCAAAGGGCCTTTCGGTAGCTGCCGGTTCGATGATCCAGAACCGCGGTAAGGCCTGTGGCACAGCGTACCACAAACGGGCTTTCACTGTTCAGCAACAGATCGTATTCAGGCTCCCGGCCGGCCAGGCAAAGGGTCTTGGGAATTTTCTTCAAGCAGGATTCAACCATGTCGGCGGGGAATTTGACGATGGCACTGCCATTGTCTGTTATGGCACCGGCATCGTGGAGAAGGCCGCGAGCCTGCGCATGATCGATTTCAATTCCTGTACTTTCGAGAATGGCCAGGGAGGTTTCATGAACCTTGGCCATCTCTGCATCGCTCATCAGATTGATATTTGAATATTTCATGGTCTTGCAACATCCGTATTTGTAGTTGTTGTCGGAATAACATTCCGAAACCGCTCCGGCAAATTACGTCAAACAACCGCTCGAACTTGCGACCAAGCGTTCATGATGATTTGCTTGAATCACAATTTCATTGTTTCAGCAAGAAGAATACTGAGCAGACAATCTATTCAGGGAAAAGTTGTTCAGGCTTCGATGCTGTAGCGAATGTCACAGGCAAACGGAGCAAAACTTTGATAGAGCCGGCAGAGCGCGAAAAGACCATTTGTGGATGGGTACGAGCTAGTCGTTTGCCACCGTTAGCGTTCGCATTCGGTTGATGGCGGCGGCCAGCTCCATGCCTCTAAAGCGGGCGATATCCCCGGTTATGTATGGGGTGAGGATGTCGAGACTGTTGTTATCGATATCTGTTATCACGTGCTTTACCACATCCCTCAAGTTTCGCTTACCGTCCACATAACGAGCGGCATAATGTATGGCGTGACCGATGCCCCGGGTTTGGGACATATGGACGATCTGATCAAGGTCGCTTATGTCGATGGGGGTTTTTGCAAATAGGATTTCGTTTCTTCTGGGGGCTGAAATCTTGAGGCGATGTTTTTCGCGATGGGGATTGAACCCCTCTGGCAGGGGTTTGCGTATTTTGAGTTCCCCAAAACGATGCCCGCCTTCTTTCATACGTCCAGATGCATGTGTTTGTGCGATGCGGTGCGCTGTTTGGGTCACATCTTGGGGAAGGTAATCGGTTATTTGAATCACATGGTGGGCCACGGAAAAATAGTCACCACAGCCGCCCATGACCAGCACCGTTGAGACACCTCTCTCATCATACAGCTGACGGACCTTGTCGATGAAAGGCGTGATGGGCTCCTTGTCCTTGGCAACCAAGGTCTGCATGCGATGATCACGGATCATGAAATTGGTGGCCGAGGTGTCCTCATCCAATAACAGGACCCGAGCGCCGGCTTCCAGGGCCTCCGAGATGTTGGCAGCCTGGGAGGTACTGCCGCTGGCATTTTGCGTTGAAAACACAGTGGTGTCATCCTCAAACGGCAGGTTGTTGATGAAAGGCGATATGTCCGTTTTGACAATGCTTCGGCCGTCTGAAGCCCGGATTTTAAAGGTTTTCAATCCGGTTACCACGCGCTCACGTCCGTCGGCAGGAACATGATTGTAGATGCCCAACTCCAGCGCATTGAGAAGCGTGGATTTGCCGTGGTACCCGCCGCCCACGATCAGAGTAACCCCTGTGGGTATGCCCATTCCCGTGTTGCAACCGCTGTTTGGAAGCAGGATGTCTTTCTGCAGGTTGTCGGGTGATTGAAATCGTACGACCCGGTCTCCTGTCAAAGGCGCTGGATCGATACCACTGGCGCGCGGAAGCAGGGAGCCGTTGCCCACAAAACCGACCAGGTTCAGTTCCGTGAGTCTATTTCTCAAGGCATCCGCATCTTCTGCCATATCGATGTGTGTCTGAAGTTCAATTGGGTCCAGACAATTGCAAAAAAGGGCCTGCTGCACAATACGGGGAAGTTCATCCAGCAACATGATGGCGGCATCCCTGCCGGCAATCCGTCGGCCTTGCGCCGGTAGGCCCAAGAAAAAGCGCGCTTCAACAAACGAATCGTTGACAATCATGGCGGTGGACTCGAGGATCTCCTGGCCCGGCCGGTCGATGACGATCAAGCCGCTATTACCGGTTCCGCGATTGCCCTTTGTATATTGTTTGCAGCGCTTATAAAATATGCGGGTCAAATAATCGCACAGCGCAACCCGCCGGCTCTTGTTTTCAAAAAGCTCATTCGAAAATCCGGAAGCCTTGCGGCCCACCCGGACCCGAATCCTGGATGGTGTTGCAAAGGGATCGCCCTGCACATGATCGATTAGGAGTGTAAAAACGGGAAATGAATACTCACCCTTGATTTCCTTGTAGGCTTTGTAGCCGCGTCCGTCCATGCGGTGTAATTTTTCACCTAATGACCGTTCTGTTTTCATATGCTCTATAAGGGATATTTATCCAAGAGCTTTTTTCTTAGAAGATCGAATTCTCATCAATGATTGGATCAGCCGTTGAACTTCCTATCCCATTCAAACTCACGTGCGGTTACCATGTCTTCCATTCGTTGAATACGCCGATCCAGGTTATGAAAGCGGCGTTTCAATCGACCGGTCGCCCGCGGTCTGGATGAGGTGTAGCTGTCGTAGAATTCCTGTTCTGCTTCCGACTCAATCGGTCTGACAGGCTCTGGTTTCATCAACAAGGACGCAACGAAATAAAGGACCAGTACCGGCCACACACCGCTGGCGAGGAATATTATCACAACAATGATGCGTATCCAGAAGGCTTTCAAATCAAAAAAATTTGCCAAACCCCGGCAAACCCCAAGAATGATGCCATTGCGGGATCGGTATAGGCCACGTCCATAAGGGTACCTGAATCTGTTCATGAGGGTGTTTCCTTTGTTTGTTTTTCCATGAGGATGGTCTCCAGGCTTTCCACACGCTTTTCCATTTGGGTCAAGCCGTTATATATTTCCTGTATCATCCGGGTTTCTTCATCGTGCTGCTGGCGGCTTTTGCGTGATACGCCGCCATGTCGCATTTTGATGGCCATCAGAATGGTTCCGGTTATCATGCCGAGAATGATAATAATGCTGCTGAAAACGATGGTCACGATGATGATTGCATTCATAGTTACCTTGCTCCAAAATCAGGCTGCTAGGTCTGGCTCTAAAGGGTATTTCAACCGTTGCCGGCCCATCAGGGCGCCTTCAGGTCCGATGGCGGTTTTTTTCGTGCAGATTTAAGTGCTGCCAGTTCTTTTTCTATATCATCATCCAGGACTAGATTGTCAAACGCTTCTTCGACGGTGGGTTTTTTTCCAAAATTCACCAAGTCCGCCTCTGCTTCCATGCGTTCAATTCGGTTTTCAAGGTCGTCGAATCTGGCGATGGTTTCAAAATTATCCACCCGCCGAATGCCTTCCTGGGCACGCCGTTTTCTCCTGGCATGAATATGGCGTTGAACGAGTATGCGCTGCTTTTCTCTTGCCGTGTGAAGCTTGTCTTCAAGCAAGGTGATGTCTTCATGGTATTTATGGATCATGTCATCGTGTTCGATGAGTTCCTGTCTCAGTGCATCCGCTAGGTCCACAAAACGACGATTTTCGTTGAGGGCCTCGCGTGCCATATCGTCCCGGCCTCTGTCCACTGCCAGTCCTGCACGCTTATGCCACTGTTCCTGGCGCTCCAGGATGTTGTCGTGTTGGCGCTCAAGTTTTTTTCGGCCGGCGATGACGGCGGCACAGGAGGCTTTCAGCTCGATCAGGGTGTCCTCCATCTCGCTTATCATGAGTTTGATTAGTTTTTCGGGGTCTTCAGCCCTGTCCAGCATGGCGTTGATGTTGGAACTGATTATATCTCGAAATCGTGTAAAAATACCCATGATGCAACCTCCGTTTCGGTAAAAGCCGTTAGCCAAAAACTGTGGTGGTGTGACATTCAATTATTGGATACCAACAGCAGCGGTGATGGGATTCTTGCTGCTAACATCTCAGATAGCATAATTTGTGCCAAAACATAAAATATCGATAATGCATTGATATTTCATGCAATTATAGTATTGCCAGGTTGAATGAAATATGGTAAAAATAACTAATAACATGTATATTTTACCATTATTAGGTATAATTAACCATTATGTCTTCTGCTTCGTCTAAATTTACAACGCCCTCACCAGGGGTCGAGGCCATTGGACAATCAGAAACCTTTCTGTTGTTCCAGGAATCCCTCTCAAAAGTTGCGGCCGTGAATCGGCCGGTGCTTCTTATCGGTGAAAGGGGAACCGGCAAGGAACTTGCCGCCATGCGTCTGCATTATCTGTCACCACGCTGGCAGGAGCCGCTGGTTGCGCTCAATTGTGCTGCCTTGAGCCCGTCTCTAATCGAAACGGAATTGTTCGGGCACGAGAAAGGGGCTTTTACCGGTGCTTTTCAAACACGTAAGGGCCGATTCGAGGCCGCCGAAAGCGGCACTCTTTTCCTGGACGAAATCGGTCGCACCCCTTTGGAGGTTCAGGAAAAAATTCTACGGGTTGTGGAGTACGGCACCTTCGAAAGAGTGGGCGGGTCCTCGCCCGTGGACGTGGATGTACGTCTGCTGGGCGCCACCAATGCAGACCTGCTGGATCTGACAGCCAAGGGCTTAATCAATCGGGATTTCCTGGATCGTCTTTCATTTGAGGTGCTGTTTTTGCCACCTTTGAGGGAGCGAGTGGGCGATATTTTATTGTTGGCGGGCCATTTTGCGCGCAGAATGGCCTTCGAGCTCGAACGTGACGAAACGCCAGTTTTTAGCAGAGAGGCAGCCACCCTGATGGAACAGTATGCTTGGCCGGGCAACGTGCGCGAATTGAAAAACGTGGTGGAGCGGGCGGTTTACAGAACCGATTCCTCGACTATCTCGGCGATAGACTTCAATCCATTCAATTCGCCGTATGGGGAGCCGATGCGTGATGCCCACCTTGATAATAAAACAGCTAGTAGTCGAATGCAGCATTCCGATATAAGATCTCTGCACCTGAAGGATGCCGTTAAAAATCTTGAAATTGAACTGCTAAAGGCGTCCCTAGCGGATACCAAATACAACCAGAGAAAAGCCGCCAAGCAACTTGGCTTAACCTACGACCAGTTTCGTGGCTTGCTGAAAAAGTATGCAAAAGCACTGCAGTAGGGATCGATTTGACGCGTCAGCATTTTTTTTGGGCGTCATTTCTAAATATCATTTTGTCTGCTTTTTCTGGATGGCTTTTTTTAACGCAGCAGCATGGATGTGGCCGGCAAAATGAACTGGACTCTTCCCGTATATCGGGTCCCAGCCGGCAGGATCCGCGCTGCAAAAAAACTGGACTTCCAACCCGAAGCGCGTGGGTGCCTCTGAAACATCGCGCCCGATAACACGCGCTGCCGCTTCCCATGTGGCCCCGCAGGGAGCGCCTCTACTGACTGAAATACGCTGGATTTTACCCTCCCCAATCTCCACCTCCAGTTCCGGCGCGCCAAACCGGTCTGCATACGTTCCCAGGCAATCCTGTCGGGAAAGGCCGCATCAGGTGGGCGGGGTGGTGACATGCCGAAAATGATGTTTTTTTCCGGAAGCCACCAGCGGAATTTCCTTCTCGGAACAGAGTTGGGCCAGGTCATAGGATAGATCAGGGTGTCGCAGAAAATCCAAGACCAGGTCCGCTTCTATTTTTTGGGGCAGAAATTGCCGGGCGTCATCGATGACCGAAGGGAGATCATTGTTTATAGAGATAACTTCCAAACTGAATTGGTCACCGCCATATTTCCGAATACCGGCAATCTTGCTTTCCGCGCTCCTGTTTTGTTGAAAAACGAGAATTCTCATAGATAGTCTTTCCATTGCCAACGTAAATGGCCACCCATCCGGTCTTTGATCAAATACCCTCTTGTGCTGGCGAATTGAAGTGTTTTTCGAATCTGCCCCGGCGCATGCGGGATGGATCCGTCAATGAGATTGGCCAGCTGCTCCAGTTGGTTTTTGTCCGAGGCAACCGGATCTTCACATGAGATCCATCCGATTGCCTCGATCACCTGTTTCATCATCAGGTCGTAAATCAGGACGATGTGTTCCAGGTTGGTAAGGGGCCAGGCTTCTTTCTCGGTGGCTTGGCCGCTGTCACGGCGCTGTTTGATATCATCGAGCCAGGTGTCGAAATGGTTCTGCCAGTCCTTGACGACGCCGTCCAGAGTCTGCTGGTCAACGGCCGCTGTTCTGACAATGGCGTGATTGGCATGGTAGTCATCCCAATTGTTACTCATGATCTGGATATCGTAGGCTTGGCTGTTTTCCCTGACATCTGTTCCCGGGAAGGGCGCCAACAGGTGATAGCCGTGCAGGACGCCCATGCCTTTGAGCTGTTCGGCAAAGGCAACGGTCTGCTGCAGTGTTTGCGGGGTTTCACCGGGAAGGCCGAGAATAAATGACGCCTGAGGGGTGACACCCACATCGTTACACATGTTAACGGCATCGATCACCTGCTCCAACGTGATTCCTTTCTTGATGGTCGTGAGGATTTCGGGACTTCCTGACTCGACCCCGAAGCTTACGGCGGTGCATCCGGCCAGCTTCATGCGCTCCAATAGTGGGCGTGAAACCGTATCGACCCTGGCGAAAGAGGTCCATTGCAACTCGAGTTGTCGCCGGAGAATTTCATCACACACCGCCAGGCAGTGCTTATTGGATGCCGTAAAGAGATCATCAGCAATATTGATCTGGTGAAAATCAAGCGTGCTCAGATAAGCCAGTTCATCCACGACCTTTATGGGGTTTCTGTACCTGACCCTGGCGCCGACCATTTTTCTGCCCGCACAGAAAATACACTGAAAGGGGCAACCCCTGCTGGTTGTCATGCTGATAGGCAAGCCCAGGGCCCGATACCGGCCAAGGGGAATCAAATGCCTGGCCGGCTCAGGGAGGCTGTCGATATCCAGAAGGGGCTCGTTTGGACCATTCAAAACCGGCCGGCCCCGCTCTTGAAAAGCCAGCCCCTTTAGGTTACGCCAGCGGGTCCCATTTTGGTGAGCCCTAACCAGTTTAACGAGGGTTTCTTCCCCTTCCCCGACAACAATGAAATCGATTTCCGGACAGGATTCCATGGTTTCGCGGGCACAAAAGCTGACGTGGGGGCCCCCCATCACGGTCAGTATGCCGGGTGCGATGCTCTTGACATCCTTGATAATGCTGGCGGCATGATTGAAATTCATGCTCACCGCCGTTGCACCAACAAATTGGGGGTCGAATGCAGTCAGGATCGCGGCAAGGCGTTCTTTGGTGTATGGGTAGACCACCAGGTCGAGAATCTGAACCTCAATGTCGGCGGCTTCCATTGCAGCGGCGAGAAAGGCAAGCCCCAACGGCGGCGAGGGTGTTTCCGAAATGGGATAGCAGGGATTGATGAGCAATACACGCATTGTTTTGGGGATGGCCCTATTCAAAATTGGATGAAGGTCCTCGGTGAAGCGAAAAAATAGGGCCCGGAAAAAACCGGACCCTATGAGTCAAAGCGTTATGGGTCTTGTTTAAAACAACCCGGAGACCTTACCGGTATCCGTATCCACATCCACACGTCTGAATGCGGGGTTCGAACCGGTTCCCGGCATCAGGCTGATGGCGCCGGCACAGGGACAGAGGAACTTGGCACCCGAGTAAATCAGTACGTCCCGAATTGGCAGACGCCAGCCCTTGGGGACGCCCTTGAGTGTTGGGTCGTGGGTCAGGCTCAGATGGGATTTGACCATCATGGTGGCAAAATCCGCATATTTGGGATCGTTTTCAAGCATTTTCGCTTTTGATTCGGCTTCCGGAGACCAATCGACACCGTCTGCACCGTAAACTGCTTTGGCAATACTGTCGACACGGTCACGCAGTTTCATTTCAATGGGATAGAGGAATTTGAAGTCGTTTTCTTCATTACAGGCATCGATGACGGCGTCTGCGAACTCCAGTGCGCCTTCGCCGCCCTTTTCCCAGTGCTTGGACTCGGCACAACGTGCCCCGGCTGCTTCGGCAGCTTTTCTGACAACAGCGCACTCTGCGTCGGTGTCGGTGTAGAAGCGGTTGATGCAGACAACCGGATTGATGCCTGCCTTGCGGATGGTGTTGATGTGGTGGACCATGTTTTCACAGCCCTTCTCCACCAGCTCAAGATTTTCTTTGGTGTATGCATCAGGCATGGCGATACCGGCCACGACTTTTGGGCCGCCGCCGTGCATTTTCAGAGCCCGTATGGTCGATGTCAGTACGGACACATGCGGTTTCAAACCACTGAAACGGCACTTGACGTTCCAGAATTTTTCAAAACCGATATCGGCAGCGAAACCACTTTCGGTGACGTGATAATCAAAGAGTTTCAAGCCGACGCGATCGGCGATGATCGAAGACTGTCCTACCGCGATGTTGGCGAAGGGTCCTGCATGTACCATACAAGGATTGTATTCTGCGGTACACATGAGGGTCGGGTTGATGGTGTTGCGCATAAAGGCGGTCATGGCATTGCCGACTTCCAGATCGCCGGTGGTGACCGGTTTGCCGCTTTTGTCAAACGCCACGGTAATTTCGTTCAGGCGCTGTTTCAAGTCGGCCAGGTCCCGAATGACTGCCAGGATTGCCATACACTCGGATCCCACAGCGATACCGAATTTAGACTGCATGGTAAATCCATCGAAACGACCACCCATGCCGATGACGATATTCCGCAGCGCCTGGGCGCAGAAATCCATGATCCAGCCTAGCTCGACACGTGTGGGATCGATGTCGAGGCGACGCATGCCCGTCAGCCGCTGCAATTGTTCGTCATTGTAATTACGCTCGTGCTGCATCCGCGATGTCATGGCTACCATGGCCAGGTTGTGTGCATTCATAATGTCGTTGATGTCACCGGTCAGACCGAGTGAAAACTCCGTCATGGGAATCAACAGGGAGTTTCCACCACCTGCGGCGGTCCCTTTCACGTTCATGGTCGGTCCACCTGAGGGCTGTCTCAGGGCACCACCCACGTTCACGCCGCGCATACCCAGGCCTTCCATGAGACCGCAGGAAGTGGTGCTTTTGCCTTCACCGAGCGGTGTGGGCGTAATGGCCGTCACTTCGATGTATTTCCCATCAGGCGCATCTTGCAACCGATTGATGATTTTAAGAAAATCGAGTTTTGCCAGCCTGCCCATGGGAAGAACTTCTTCGGGTTTGAGACCCAGTTTATCCCGCCATTCGTCCGGCGTGGGCATGTTTTTTTCTGCTGCTTCTGAAATCTGCCAATCAGCCATTTCTACTGCATTGAATGCCATTGGTTCAACCTCCTTCGTATTAATGAGTTTAAAGGGATACGCTCAAATACATACCACCGTTCCCCAATTGCCGAAGTCATTCTCTGGATAATTCGTTTACCCTGACTGAGCATTTTCGAGGATGGAAAGCCGATCAAAATTGACTGGCCTAACCGCTATCATGCGAAGATGGATTTGGCAAGCAATAACTGTCCTTTCAACACGTCTCTCCCAGGCAATGTTGTAGATGATTCATTCGGAAATAAGAACCCTGTTTTTGCATGAGGCTGTCATGGTTGCCGATTTCCAGAATGCTGCCTTTGTCGATGACGATGATCGTGTCGGCATGTCTCACCGTGGAGAGTCTGTGGGCGATCACCAAAGCGGTTCTTCCTGCCATGAGCCTGGCAAGGGCCTCCTGAATGATATCTTCCGTCAGTGAATCAATATAGGATGTGGCTTCGTCCAGGAGAATCAATTCCGGTTCCCGCGCGAAAGCCCGGGCAATCGATAGGAGTTGTCGTTGACCGCTCGACAAAGAAGCGCCTCCCCTGGTTAAAAAGGTCTGGATACCGTTCGGTTGCCCCTCAACCAACTCCCTGCAGTTTGCCGCCGCCAGGATATGGGTGATCTCTTCTTCGGAAACCGCCTGTCGGTCGCGCCAGATATTGGCGCGGATCGTGTCCGTGAATAAAAAAGGATCCTGGGTAACCAGTGCCATCCTGGATCGGTATCGCGATACCGGCATCTGATTGATATTCTGTCCGTTCAAAAGAATGTTACCCGAGACGGGATCGTAAAATTTCATAATGAGGTTGGCAATGGTTGTTTTACCGGAGCCTGTCGCACCGATGATGGCTGTCGTTTCACCTGCCCGGAGACACAAAGAAATGTTCTTCAACACCGGTTCAGAAGCCAGATAGGAAAAGGATACGTTTTCCAGGGCAAGGGTTTCTATCTTTCCCGCAACATCAAGGGCAGCCGGTGACTGCATGCTTTGCGGTTCGATGTCCATGCCGTCAATGGAATTGGGTGTATCGAAAATCAGAAAGATTCGCTCTGCCGACGCCAGGGCATTCTGGAGAATGTTGTATTTTTCCGCCAGATCACGGATAGGCCTGAAAAACATGCGCATGTAGGAAATAAATGCCACCAGAACACCGAGGCTGATCTCACCCTGGAGGACATTCTTACCGCCATAAAAAACGATAACAGAGACAGTGGCAATCCCGAACACTTCTATAAGAGGCATAAACACAGCCAATACCTTGATTTGACGCATACCGGCCAGATAGTTTTCATGATTCAGTCGCGAAAAATTATCCGCTGCCAGACTTTCCTTGCCAAAAGACTGGATGACGCTGATACCGTCAATCATCTCCGAAAGCGTGGTATTGATTTCGGCGACCTTTATTCTCAATGTCCTGAAAGCATCTCGGATACGACCCGAAAAAGCGAGACTTGTATAACCGACCAGCGGCAAGACCAACAACGAAACCAGGGCCAGTTTCCAGTTCATGATGAGCAGGACAGCGGCGATGCCCACCAGCAGAAACAGATCTTTGAAAACAAGTGATATTATCGAGGTAAACAGTTCATGCATATTCTGGATATCGTTGGTAACCCGGGTGACCAGGCGACCGACCGGGTTTTGGGTATAGAAAGCCATTGACAGGTGCTGGATGTGGTCAAAGAGAGACAGCCGCAGGTCGTTCATCATTCTGAAACCGGTGTATTCCATGATGAGTTTCTGCAGGAAATTGAGGACGAAGCTGAGGATGATGATCAGCAGGAAGACAATACCGATTCGGCCGACACCGGCCAGGTCGTCTTTTCTCAACACAGCGATTTCCTTGGGGTCGAGTCTGGATAGATGCTGATAAGAAATGACGACGAAGCGACCGTCTTTTTCAAACAATTCGACATGGCGGTCAATGATCGTTTGGATGCCAGGCTCTTTTGGTTCTACCTTCAAGTAGCGGGATGGTGCCGCAGACGTGTCTGGACTGTCTGCATTAAAGACTTTGGAATCTATTTTGGGAACGATATATTGATCGATGGTGATCTTGGTAACATAGGGAATCGCCAGATCGAGGATCGTGATTAGCATGACCAGAAAAATAGATGCCAGGATCGTCCAGTTATATGGCTTTAAAAAAGGGAAAAGCCGTTTGAGGAGTCTTGCGTCATAAGTTTTTCCCAGTTTTTTTTCTTCAAAGTATCCCATATTATGTCGCATAATGTATCTCCTGCAAGCGGAATGTGCGGGCATAATACTTGTCGTTGGCCATCAGTTCTTCATGGGTGCCGTATTCGATAATTCGACCTTTGCTCAAGGACATGAGTTGGTCTGCAAACCTCAAGGCTGAGATGCGATGAGAGACGATCAGAATGGTTATTCGCCCTGCCAAGGACTGGATGGTGTTGATGATGCTGGTTCCGGTATCGGTATCGACCTGGCTGATGGGGTCGTCCAGAAGCAAAAACGGTCGGTGACTCAACAGTGCGCGTGCCAACGCGATACGTTGCTTCTGTCCTCCGGAAAGAATAACACCCCGTTCACCCACAACGGTCTCAAAACCGAGGGGCAAAGATTGGATGGTCGAATAAATAGAGGCCATATCCGCCGCCCGCTCGACCTTGTCTCGGGAATACGTTCTGTCCCCCAGGGTGAGATTTTCCAGAATGGTACCGGAAAACATGAAGGGTTCCTGTGGTACATAGGCGATCTGTGATCGTAAATCGGAAAGGCGGATGGAACGAATATCAACCCCATCCATGAGAAGGTGACCCTCGGTTGCTTCGTAAAAGCGCACAACCAGGTTCAACAGGGATGTTTTGCCGCTACCCGGGGGTCCAATGATACCCAATGTTTGTCCCGGGTCAAGATTTAACTGGATGCTGGAGAGGGCCGGCGGCGCTGTTTTATTGAAAGACAGCCCCACATGATTGAATCGAAGCCTTCCTGATGCTTTTTGAAGAGCGACGGCATTCTTTGCATCGGCGATTTGCGGACGTGTTTGCAGCACGGCATGGATGCGGTCCAGGGATGCCCGTCCGCGCTGAATCAGGTTTGTCACCCAGCCCATGGCCATCATTGGCCATGTCAACAGGCCTAAGTAACTGATAAAGGCAACAAAATCACCGGCAGTAATCTCCTGTAAAATGGTTTGTCTGCCGCCCAGATATATAACAATGGCCAGGCTTGTGTTCGAAAAAAGAAGCATCAAAGGGAAAAAGGATCCGGTAACGGTCACAAGTTTTAGGTTTTTCTGAACATATGCTCTGGACAGCTGTTCGATCTGTTGCTGTTCCGTCGTTTCCGTGCCGTAGGCCTTGACGATCCGAATACCGGTCAATCGTTCCCGGACACCTTCGGTCAGGTCAGCAAAAGATGCCTGGACATCCTGGTATCGTCGATGCATCTGCTTGCCGAAAAATCGAGTTCCGAGGACGATGAACGGCATCGGGATGAGGACAAAAAATGTCAGGCGAACATTGATATAGAGCATGAACCCGATGGCGGCAGCCCCCAGGACAATGGCATCGTTCAGCGCTACCATGCCCATCCCGGTGGCCATGCGCACCTGCTGGATGTCGTTGGTTGCGCGTGCCATGAGATCACCCGTCTGGGTATTGTCGAAATAGGTGGCCGAGAGTGTTTCGATATGGGTAAACAACTGGTTGCGAAGACCTTCCTCTACGCGCTGGGATGATCCCAGGAGGCAGCGTCGCCAGAGGTATCGAAAAAAGCCGATGGCGATACCGATGCCGATAATATAAGTGGCGTAGGTCAGCAGACCCTCCATATCGATTTGAAACGCTGTCAGGTCATCGACGACCCGCTTGATGATTCGTGGCACAAAGAGCTGCAACAGATCCACCAGGATCAGACATAAAAACCCGATCAAGATAATGAACCGGTTTTCAACAAAATAGGGCTTTATCAATTGCACTGCTGTCATGGGTCTGTTTCCAAATAAGCGCTTGATCTACTGATCGAAAAAAGAGCACTTGAAGATTTCTCCTATTACATGATTCTTCAAAAAGGTGCAATCGCCCCCTGTAGAAAGGTTTGAAATTCAACCGATCAACCACTTGAAGACATTGACTTTCACGCTGTTGCTTGATAACATACTTTTCTTATGGAATCAGGACATGTTGTGGAATTCATTGACCATCAAAAGATGGTATGCGCGGTCATTTTAGAGATAAAAAAGCTGCGCCTGCGCCTTTTGACGGAAGCCAATCGCGAGGTCAGGCTTTCTGCAGATCGCTTGTCGCACCGGTGCAATCGCCATCTGGACCTTTCGCTGAGCAGGGAGAAATTGGTGGACACCCTCAAAGAAGTTTCCAGCAGGCGAAAAGCGTTGATCCATCATGTGGACGTCAAAGAGTTATGGGAAGTTCTGAATTCTGAACAGGAATGGATTGACCTTGAGACCATGACCGAGTTCTGTTTTCCCGAAAACCCTTCTGCTGACCATGAATCCGCGGTGGTCAGAGCTTTTTTTAACAACAGGCGCTATTTTAAATTCAATGGCAGTCGATTCTTTCCCCACTCCGAGGAAAAGGTCGTCCTGTTGGACAATCGTGAAAAAGAAAATGCGCGTATCGAGCGGATCGTTAGAGACGGTAGCCGCTGGATACAGCATCTCATCCATAAAGAGACGCCCTCCCCGCTGGATCTTTCAGAAGCGGACCAGAGGGATGTCATAGAGATATTGAAGCTGGCCTACCTGAATCAAAAGGAAAGTCGATACTACCCCTTGGCGAAAAGAATACTCAGGGGGGCGGGTATCGGCATGGAAGACAGCAGACTTCTTCAGGTTTTTGTGCATCTGGGAGTTTGGGATAAGGATGAAAATCTGGATCTCATTCGATTTGGAATATCGACTGATTTTCCTAAAGAGGTCAAGAAGAGTGCCGAGCGGCTGGTAAAAGACGCCTATTACTCGAATGTCGAAACCACTTATGGGACGAAGCGCGTCAACTTAACTGATCTTCCATTGATTACTATAGATGGACAGGCAACGCTGGATTATGACGATGCCCTTAGCATCGAAAAAATAAATGATCATCACCGACTGGGAATCCATATTTCCGATGTGGGGCATTTTATTAAAAAAGACAGCCTGATTGATCAGGAGGCGGTCAACAGGGCCAGTTCCATCTATACGCCGGATAGAAAAATACCCATGATTCCGCCCGGTCTTGCCGAAGGCCTCTGCAGCTTGAAGGCAGGAGAGCTTCGACCGGCCATCAGCACCTTTGTACGAATCGACCGTTATGGCAATGTTGTGGATGTCGAGGTGGTGCCGAGTCTGATTAGCGTGCAACGGCAGCTGTCCTACTATGATGTCAATACCGTCACCGAGGAAGATGAAGAGATCCGGATACTTTATGATATTGCTAAAAAATTCAGGCAGCAACGGCTCAAACAGGGAGCACTTCAAATTACCCTTCCTGAAATTAGCATATGGGTGAATCAGGATAGGGTCCCTGCCGTCAGCAGAATCAACCGCGAAAGCCCCGGCAGAATGCTGGTGGCGGAGTTGATGATAATGACCAACTGGCTGACAGCCAAATTTTTATCCGATCGCCAGGTTCCGGCGATTTTTAGATCGCAAGCAGAACCTCGGGGCCGCCTTTTTAAAAACAATGAAGGAACATTGTATCAAAATTGGGCACAGAGAAAATTGCTCAATCGGTTTGTCCTGAGCCATGAGGCCGGGCATCATGCCGGTCTGGGTCTAGAAGCCTATGTGACTGCAACCTCGCCTATCAGAAAATATTTCGATCTGGTGACGCAAAGACAGGTAAGAGCTGTTCTGGGTCTTGACAAACCGTACACAAAAGAGGAAATTGATCATCTAATCCAGACGATTGGCGTGACCATGGGTGTTGCTTCACGGATTCAATACAACCGCAACCGTTACTGGCTTCTCAAGCATCTCGAAAAAATGATTGGCGAAAGCACGGAGGCAATCGTCATCAACAAAAAGCGACATGCATATTCAATTCTCCTCACTGACTATATGCTGGAGTGCGATCTTCCGTTGTCCGGCGGTATTGATTTGAAACCCGAAGACTTGGTGCGGGTCAAAATCCAGCAGATCGATGCCAGAAACGACATCATCTCGGTTTTTATCGGATAAGGACCGGGCCTTGGCCCGGCACAGACAAGCAGGAGTCCAACAAATGAAAAACAATGCGTATCTTTTTTGTATGTTGATCGGGCTGTTTTTTCTTTACCCGGCACCCGTCGTCATGGCAGAGGAATCTGCGATGGGCCAGATTAGTGAGGTGACAGGCCTCATGGAAATTCAAAGAGCCAAACAGACAACCTGGCTGCCTGCCCAACGCGATACAGACGTTTTTTTCGGAGATACCATCACCACGGGCGATGAGAGCCAGGGGCTTATCACGCTGGTCGATGACAGCGTTATTCGTATCCACGCCAACAGCAAGATTGTTTTGAATACCATGATATCACCTGTAGAAAAGAAACATTCTGTACTGCTTTTCTTCGGAAAGTTGTGGAATAAAATCAGCAAGAAAGCACTGCGAAAAAAGGTCTTTGAGGTTCAGACACCCACCGCCGTTTGTGGTGTCAGGGGGACGGACTTCGAAACAGCATCTTATGAAGACGGAACCATGCAGGTACGGGTGATTTCAGGCCAGGTCGAAGTGGACAATGAGGTGACCCGGGAGACCCTCGCTTCCAACCAGGGCACTCAGGTTTCTTTCGAGCAAAAAGAGATACGCGTCGAATCTGATTTTCAGCCCGACTGGGACCAGGATCAGGCAAGCTCGAGGGAAAGGCTTTTGGGAGATGGTGAGAAGTACGGCACCTACGTGCATGATGACATTTATAGACGAAAGGACCACCTGAAGGCGCTTGTGGAGCGAGCGTCAGATTTGTCGGCTGCCAAGGAACAGCTTAAACAAAAAGCTGCTCAAGCCCAAGAAAACGGGGATACAGAGGCCTATGAATCCTATCTGGCGGAAATTGAAAAAATAAACCATGAACAGAGAGAGCTGAACGAGAAGATCGCCTATTACGGAAGAAGGCTGGAGTGCCAGTTTGGGCTTTTTTCACGCTACGGCGACCTTGCAAAGGACCCGGAGATTTCAAAGCGCTTCAAGGGTCGCGAATACATATTGAACCAACTGGATGACATTGAATCGATTTATGCCGAGTTCAATGCCATGATCGAAGAAGGGATGAAAATGTCCATGCAAGACATGGATGATCTTATGGATGAGATGCGGGATAAAATGAAAACCTTCAAGGAAAAGGGAGGCAAAAGCAGCCTGTTCGAAGAAATGAACTAGCGCCTGCGGCTTACCGCAAAATGTGCTGCATTTTGCGGAGGTGAGGAATTGGATTAAAGATATGGGTATTCAGGAGAGAAAAGAGCGGGAAAAGGAAAGGCGACGCCAGCAGATCATCGTTGCGGCAAAACGCATATTTTCCAAGAAAGGCTTGAGCAAAACAACCATGGAAGATATTGCCAAGGAATCCGAGCTGAGCCCTGGGACGCTGTATCTATATTTCAAAAACAAAGAAGAGCTATATGCCTCTCTTTCTCTACGAATACTCCAATTTCTGAGCATCCGCGTTGCCCAGGTGATTCAGGATCCTGGCGAGGACCCGACTGAAAAACTGGATAGGCTCATCGAGGCGATGTACGAAGTCTACGAGTTCGATCCAATGGTTATCATCAATATGTTCCATCTTCAATCCAGCGAAACCTTAAAAAACCTTTCGCCGGAACTGTTGACAGAAATAAAGACACTGTCAAAAAAGGCGTTGAGCAATATTGCCGGTATTTTTAATGAGGGCATCGAGCAGGGCGTCTTTGTCGACCGCCATCCAACCGCACTGGCCGATATTTTCTGGTCTCTCTTTTCCGGTGTTATTTTATGGGAAGCAAGTAAAAATGTCATCAACCAGGACAAGGACTATTTGAAGCCAACACTTGCGATTGCTTTCGAGCTGTTTTGTCGGGGTCTAAGAAAGTAAGGCTTTTGTCTCAATTTTTTTCATTTCTTAAAGTAATTCGCAGGGGATCAAAAAAACTTTATATATTGATATTGTAATGAAATATCTCTTAGCAATTGCCAAAGGAATTGACGCTCTCAATGAATGGATCGGCAGGGGTGTGGCTTGGGTTACCCTGGGTCTGGTGCTGGTCATTTTTGTCGACGTGGTCATGCGTTACATGTTCCGTACCAGTTTTGTTTTTACCCAGGAACTTGAGTGGCATTTGTTTGCGTTCATTTTTCTCATCGGTGCTGGTTACACACTGCTTCACGATGGACATGTCCGGGTGGATATCCTGTATCAGCGTCTCGGCTTCAGAGGCAAAGCTTGGATCAATCTCATCGGCGTCCTTTTGTTTCTTTTTCCCGGCTGTGTCTTGATCATCGTTACCTCTTTTAAATTTGTCTACACCTCATGGTCAATCATGGAAGGCTCGCCTGATCCGGGCGGCATTCCCTTTCGCTTCATCGTAAAAGGAACCATTCCGGCAGGGTTCTTTCTTCTCTTGTTACAAGGGTTTTCTCTCGGTATCCATAGCCTCCTGCAGTTACTGGGGATTGAAAAAACAGAGGAGGCCAAGCCCTGATGGAATACCTCCCCGCGTGGATGTTTCTGGCGTTGACCATCCTGTTGATGGCCGGGTTCCCGGTCACTTTTACACTCCTGGGAACCTCGCTCTGTTTTGGCTTAATCGGGTTTGGCTGGGATTTTTTCAATCTGCTGCCGTTGAGAATCTGGGGCAGAATGACCAATGTGACCCTGATCGCCGTCCCCCTGTTCGTGTTTATGGGCGTTATGCTGGAACGCTCGGGCCTGGCCGAAGACCTTCTCAATACCATGGGTATCCTCTTTGGAAGGGTTCGCGGGGGATTGGCCATGTCCGTTGTTATCGTGGGTGCCTTGCTTGGTGCATCAACTGGTATTGTTGGTGCCACGGTTGTCACCATGGGGCTGCTGGCGGTGCCGACCATGTTAAAGCGCGGATACCAGAAAGAGCTCGCCACGGGTACGGTGGCCGCTTCCGGCACACTTGGTCAGATTATTCCACCCAGTATCGTTCTGGTTCTTATCGGAGACATCGTCGGTGTTTCTGTTGGGGACCTGTTTATGGGTGCGATCCTGCCGGGATTTATTCTGGTGGGACTTTTCATCTTTTATATTGCCATCGTGGCTTTTTTTCGGCCCACTATCGCACCGGCCATCCCAAGGGAAGAGCTCCAGGCAATTTCCAGTAAACAGCTGCTGATCAAGGTCGGCAAGGCCATGTTCCCGCCGCTTTTCTTAATGGTCGCCGTCCTGGGATCGATTTTTGCCGGTATCGCATCTCCGACCGAGGCCGCGGCCGTGGGCGCGGTGGGGGCTACCGTACTGACCTTGACCAACCATAAATTTTCTCTCAAAATATTGAGAGACGTCATGCGCACCACCGTGCAGCTTACCTGCATGGTTTTTATTATTTTGTGCGGAGCAGCTGCCTTTGGGCTGGTTTTTCGCGGTCTGGGCGGTGATGGGCTCGTTCGGGAATTTTTGGGCGGCCTGGCAGAACAGTACTCCCGGGGCATGGTCTTGGCCATTGTGATGGGGCTTATCTTTGTCATCGGTTTTTTTCTCGATTTTATCGAAATAACGTTCATTCATGTTCCGGTGCTGGCGCCGATCATGATCGAGTTCGGATTCGATCCGATCTGGTTCTGTGTTCTGCTGGCGGTCAACCTGCAGACATCGTTCATGACGCCGCCCTTCGGGTTTTCCCTGTTCTATCTGAAAGCGGTAACGCCCCCCGAAGTTACCACCGGGCAAATATACCGGGGCATTATTCCTTTTGTGATTTTTCAACTTATCGGTTTGACGATCGTCGTGTTCTGGCCACAGCTTGCTACCTGGCTCCCCAGGTTGGTATATGGCCCTTGACGTCATTCCGGCTCTGTGTTACTTTGTGGTGCTTAATGTTGTCATGATGCGGTTTTTTTTCTTTTGAACGCAGTTCACGCTGGAATGGGCTACCGTGGATTTTCTTTCGTTATCATCGCAAGGTTCATCTGATAACGGTTACAATTCTTCGCGCAAGGAGGTAGTGAATGAAGAGACGAGATTTTTTGAAGAAAGCGGGAGTGGGGGCTGCTGCCGTGGCAGCAGCGACAGTGAATGCGCCGGCGGTTCTGGCACAACAGTCTTATCGTTGGAAAATGGTCACCACATGGCCTCCCAAGCTGGATGTGCTTCAGGAGGGGTGTGAACGACTGGCAAGAAGAATCGACGAAATTTCCAATGGGCGTTTGAAGATTCAGGTGTTTGCAGCCGGCGAACTGGTGCCGGCCATGGAAAGCTTTCAGGCAGTGTCGGATGGTACGGTTGAAGTGGGCAGCGGTGCATCCTATTACTGGGCGGGCAAGGAGCCGGCAACCCAGTGGTTCGCGGCGGTACCCTTTGGGTTGAATGCCCAGGGGATGTCGGCATGGTTTCATGGTGGGGACGGTTTGAAGTTGTGGGAAGAAGTCTATGCACCCTTTAACCTCATTCCCAGACCGGGCGGTTCCACCGGGGTGCAGATGGGCGGCTGGTTCAACAAACAAATCAATTCGATCGACGATTTCAAGGGTCTTAAAATGCGAATACCCGGGTTGGGCGGAAAGGTCATCGCCAAGGCCGGCGGAACGGTTGTCCTGCTTCCGGGTGGTGAAATTTTTACATCCCTGGAGCGTGGCGTCATCGATGCGACCGAGTGGGTAGGACCGTTGCACGGTCTGCGATTTGGTTTCTTCAAGGCGGCCAAATACTACTATTATCCGGGGTGGCATGAGCCTGGAACCTATCTGGAATATTTTTTCAATAAAAAAGCGTATGAGTCGCTTCCCAAGGACCTGCAGCAGATTGTCGATGCCGCCTGTGTTGAAAACGAGCACTGGGTGCTTGCCCAGTTCGATGCCCGCAATGGCGCTGCGCTGCAGACATTGATCAATAAGCACAAGGTGCCTGTGGTTCCTTTTCCGGATTCCGTACTCAGCGCATTGATGCCGCTGGCCGAAGCGGTTGTCGAAGAAGAGGCGGCCAAAAGTCCCATGGCCACAAAGGTCAACGAATCCTTTAAAAAATTCTCGAAGGAGATCGGGACCTGGGGTAGCATTTCAGAGAAAGCTTACTATAACGGTATCATGAAGAAATATTCTCTGAAAGGATAACGAGCGAGGTCAGATCAGTTAAAACAAAAGCCGGTTGGATCATCGATCCCGTCGGCTTTTGTTATTCTTTGGGGTGGCATTCGGTACAACCGGTGGGGCCGCTGCTCTGGATGGGTGTCGTAAGCGAACGATATGATTTTTCAATTTCTTTGTTTTGTTGTTTTATTTTTTTGTGGCACCCGATACAGGCGCTGTGATAGGCCGTCTTGAAATATCGGATGGCAACATCCGGATCAACCTTTTGTCCTTCCGTTTTTTTTGGGCTTATTGCCGCGTCATGGCAACCTGTGGCCATGCACGAAAGTAGAGCGGTTTTTCTATCCCATTTGTGATGGCAGGTATTGCAGGTGTAACCGAAATGGGTTGCATGGGGGAACGCAACAGCTGCCCTTTTCGATTCAGTCTGAACGGGCGGCTCGATGACAATCGTGCCCATGGGAATGCACATGCTTTCCTCGGATTCTCCGGCGATGACCAAACCGAAACTGAACAGTGCGAGTATGGCGACCCCTACCATCAACAGGTATTGTTTCTGCATCAATATCCCCCTTGAGATTCCGGAAAAATCTCGTTTGCTATAATACGTCTTAAAGGAACTTTCAATGAAAAAATAAAATCGTTACACGATTTTATCAATCACGGGATTGTACTTAAAATTAAATACGTCATGAAAGCGTTCTATCGAAACAGATTTCGAAGAAAGAATTAGCATTCTTTATTGAAACCCCTTTGCAGCCGTCATCTCGAGTTTATCTTTCGTTTGCATAACGCCTTTCTATTGACATCATCCCCAGATTGGCATAAAAATCCAGTTCTTTGACAGGGAATTTTCGAATGGGCAAAATGGTGCTGAAAGCCAAAATAGTGGCCAGTCCGGCAGGTTTGTGTTTGTTCGGTATCCTGGGTCTGGTTTTGTGGGCGGGCTGCCAGGATTCCGCTACCAACAACACGGTTACACCCGAGAATCAGGCGCAGTCTGAAAAGTCATCGGACAGAATCATGGTCCATCTCTATTTTTCAGACAGCGATAATTCCTTTTTAATTTCAGAGCAAAGATCTCTTTCAGCCAGTAGTCGATCTGAAGCCTTAGGTGTTCAGATTATCAAGGCCTTGTTGGAAGGACCCAAGCAGTCCCTGGAACGGACGATTCCAGAGGGGACGATTCTGAGAGGGCTCTACATTTTGCAGAACCGCACTGCCTATGTAGACCTGTCTCGTGAGATTCGGGATCACCATCCGGGGGGTGCTAAATTAGAATTGATGACCATCTATTCAATGGTGAATTCGTTGATCTTAAATATTCCGGAAATTGAAACCGTGAAAATCCTGATAGAAGGAAAAGAGGTGGCGACACTGGCAGGACATGTCGATCTCCGCTTTCCCTTCCGAGCCAACATGCTATTTGTCAGATGAAGAAAAAACAACATATCGACAAGATACGAAACATAGGGATTATTGCCCACATCGATGCCGGCAAGACCACGGTCACCGAAAGAGTCTTATATTACACAGGACGCTCGCATAAAATGGGTGAGGTTCACGATGGCGAAGCCACCATGGACTGGATGCTCGATGAGCAGGAAAGAGGCATCACCATTACGTCAGCCGTAACGACATGCCAATGGAGAGGTTTTGAAATCGGGATCATCGACACACCTGGGCATGTTGATTTCACTATCGAAGTTGAACGTTCTTTGCGGGTGCTGGACGGCGCGGTCGGTGTATTCTGTGCCGTGGGTGGTGTCGAGCCACAGTCCGAAACCGTATGGCGGCAGGCAGATAAATATGTTGTTCCCAAGATAGCCTTTGTCAATAAACTCGACAGAATCGGGGCCGATTATTTCGGTACCATTGAAATGATGCGAGAAAGGCTCAAGGCGAATCCACTTATTATCCAGCTTCCGATTGGTCGTGAAGATAGGTTCAAGGGCGTCATCGATCTGATTCAGATGCAACAGATCCTGTGGGATGACGACACGCTGGGGGAGACCTTCGATACTGAACCCATCGCATCCGAATTTTTAGAAATGGCACATAAACATCGTGAAAAGATGGTGGAAGCACTTGCGGAAGTCGATGATGACATCATGGAGGCTTATCTTTCAGAAGAGCTCATCGATGAAACCACTCTCAGGGGGGCTATTCGACGGGCGACAATCGATTTGAAGCTTGTACCGGTATTGTGTGGTGCAGCGCTTAAAAACAAGGGCATTCAACCGCTTATTGATGCGATTGTCGACTTTTTACCCAGTCCAGCAGACATACCGCCCATGAGAGGGACCGATCCGGAAACCGGTGAGCACATGGAATGTGTTGCCTTGGATTCCAAACCGCTGGCAGCACTCATCTTCAAAGTTTCCATGATGGAGGGCCGTAAGCTATCGTTTGTCCGGATTTACAGCGGAAAGTTGTCGGCCGGAAAAGAGGTCTACAATCCAAGCCGCAAGACAACCGAAAAGCTGAGCAGGATTCTACGGATGCATGCCAATAAACGGGAGCGGGTCGATGCCGCCGGAGCGGGTAGCATCGTCGGCGTCGTTGGGTTGAAAGATTCTTCAACAGGGGAAACGCTTTGCACCAAGGAAAAACCCATTTTGCTGGAAAGGATCGAATTTTATAAGCCGGTTATATCCGTGGCGATAGAGCCCAAGACCCACGCGGACCAGGAAAAGCTGAATGAGGTTCTTAAGAAATTCACGGCGGAGGATCCAACCCTGGAGGTTAAGGAGGATCCGGATACCGGCCAGACAATTCTGTCGGGTATGGGGGAACTGCACCTGGAAATCATTATCAGCAGGATGCTTCGGGAATTCAATACCCGGGTGAGTGTCGGCAAACCCCAAGTCGTCTACAGAGAAACGATTGAAAAGGCGGCCGAGGGTACGGCTGTTTTTGACAAGGATGTGGCAGGACAACGGCATTTCGGTGAGGTCAAGCTGAGAATCAAACCCCTGCCCCGTGGAGCCGGAAACAGTTTCATCTCCAAACTTCGCAAGGAGGAGATTCCGGGCATATTCATCCCGGCGGTTGAAGAAGGCGTCATGGAGTCTCTTGAAAGCGGCGTACTCCTGGGCTACCCTGTTGCCGATGTGGAAGTCCGTCTCATCGGTGGTTCATTCAAGGAATCCGTGGGCTCTGATTTGGCGTTCAAAGTGAGTGCCTCCATGGCTTGTAAGACGGCACTGTCGAGCGGTGGCCCCTTTCTTCTCGATCCCATTATGACGGTGGAGCTGTTCGTCCCCGAAGCCTTCATAGGGGAAGTCATTGGTGACTTGAATGCACGCGGGGGAAAGATCGAATCAATTGCGTCCAAAACCGGACTGCAGGTGATCAGGGCCATCGTCCCGTTGGCCCAGATGTTCGGCTATTCAACATCGATACGATCGGCTACCCAGGGAAGGGGAACGTTTTCCATGCAGTTTTCTCACTTTGACCGCAGTGACTCCAGACAATAGTTTGGCTTTATCCCACAAATACCAGCCCTTTGGGTTACGTCAGAGCAGATTCTTTTCCCGACTATTCCGCTTCTTTTTCCTGGGCCTCGCGCTTGGCTGCTTTTTTGACCTGCTTGAGCAGGGTTTCGACCTCTTCTTTTTGTTTTGGGTCGCTAATAATAGACAGCGCTTTTTCCAAATGGACGAGCGCTGTCTTCCAACGCCTTTTCAATTGGTTGAATTTACCGAGATAATAATGTGCTTGGCCGAGATTATTCTGCATGCCGTATATGTTGCCAAGAAAAAGATATGCTTCTGTTTCTTTTGGATTTCTTTTTATAATCGTGTTAAAACCTTGGGCGGCTTTGTCCAGGTCTCCGAGTTCCATTCGGGTCCGGGAAAGGTAGTAAAGACCTTCGCTGTCTTCGGGTGCCAGCCCGACCGATCCCTCAAGTGTCTGAAGCGCTTTGGGGTATTGACCTTCTAAAAAATAGATGCGTCCCAGTTCCTTCAACATGACCGGATTGAGGGCGTTTTTTTCCAAGGCAGCTCTCATATTGTTCACCGCGTTCAGATAATCACCGAGCTGTGCCAGTGCGAGTGCCTTGCCATAGAGCGAGATGGCGTCCCCGGGCTTGACCTTGAGCTTAGATTCAAACGCTGTCAGTGCGAGATTCCCATCGCCGAACTTTCCCGAAACTGTTGCCTGCACCAATCGAAATTCATCTAGATCAATAGGTCTTTGGTTCTTTTCCATTAGTGGGTTACTTGAAAGATGGGTGTCGATATATCCCATACGCTCTTCAGAGGCGGGGTGGGTCATAAGGTAATTTGGAATCTGATCCGTTCCAAACCACTGTTTACTACGCATTTTCTGCATAGCGGTGAGAAGACCTTTGCTGCTATACCCGGCACGGGTGAGATAATCCAGGGCAAGCTGATCTGCTTGCAGCTCATCTTCTCGGCTGTAGGCCAGGGAGGCTGATTGACCGGCCGCCATGGACCCGACGACAACCGCATTTCCAAGTGCTGCAGCACCACCGGCACCGATAAAGATACCCGCAGCGATACCCGCCAGTGTTGCCAGACCGATTTTAGGAGAGCGGTCTACATTCTGGGAGATGTGTCGGCTGACGACATGTGCGATTTCATGGGCTATGATTCCAGCGATTTCTTCTTCGCTCTCGAGCCCTTCCAGGAGACCGCTGTTGATAAAAATATGGCCTGCCGGCGTCGCAAATGCATTATATACATGCTGCTTTACGATGTAAAACTGATATGTAAACGGCTGGGGCTGCAAGGAAGAAAGAATGATCCTGCCGATCTTATTCACGTATCCGACCACAAAGGGGTCCTTGATGAATTCAAACTGTTTCTCGATGACGCGTAGAAACTCCCTGGACAACTCCTCTTCCTCCTGTATGGTAATTGCATCGGCCGTCGGGGACCCGGCAAGATGAACCAGGAGAAGCACCAGGGTCAAGCTTGCGATTATTTTGCCGTATTTCTTCATGGCTGAAATACTATCAAAGATTGAAAGAGCTATCAACCTTTCCCTTTGACCAGACGAATGAAACGGCTCTTCCCTTTTCAAAGTCGTTTTTTTGTGATAGACGCCTGTCATGACGCAAACGCTCTGTATTGTAAATCAGAAAGGTGGGGTAGGCAAAACGACCACCGCTGTAAACTTGGCCGCATCCTTGGCTGTGGCCAATAAAAAGACCCTCTTGGTGGACTGCGATCCCCAGGCAAATGCCACCACTGGACTGGGTGTCGATAAAAACAGCTTGGCACAAACGCTGTACCATGGTCTGATCGGGCAGGCTTCGGTTGACAAGCTTCTTATTGACAGCGAAATTGCACTGCTCAAGATCATACCGTCTCGCGTCGAATTAATCGGGTTTGACATCGAAATGCTAAATACGCAGGAGCGAGAAATGGCATTGAAGAAGCTGCTGTCCCAGTTGGGCGGCGATTTCGATTATATCATCATCGACTGTCCACCCTCCCTGAGTCTGTTGACGGTGAATGCTATGGCAGCGGCGGATGCATTGCTGATTCCCCTGCAATGTGAATTTTATGCTCTGGAAGGATTAAGTCAGCTCCTGCAGACGATCAAGCACATTAAGCACAGTTTAAATCCCAGACTGAACATTGCGGGTATCTTACTGACCATGTTTGACCAGAGAACCAATCTGTCCCATCAGGTGGCAGAGAATGCCAGAAAATATTTCAAGCATCTTGTGTTCAAGACGATTGTTCCCAGAAATGTACGGCTCGGTGAAGCCCCCAGCTTTGGGAAGCCGATTCTTCTTTACGATGGTGCTTCAATTGGAGCCAAAAGCTATCATCAACTGGCCGAGGAAGTTATTAGAAGTCAGCCTTAAACCGTTCCCGCGGGTTTGCAAAAAATGTGAAATATGCCGAAAGAACAGATAAAAAAGAGAAAAAAAATAGCGCTTGGTAAAGGGCTGGGTGCGCTTATCCCGGATATCGGTAAGGCGGGGGACATGGACGGGGATTATTTTTACTGCCAAATCAGACGCATTCGTCCCAATCGCCATCAACCGAGAAAAAAATTTAAGAAGGAAGAACTGGCCGCGCTCAGTGCTTCCATTAAAGAACAGGGAATTATTCAGCCCCTGCTCGTGCGGAGAATCGAGGATGGCTACGAACTCGTCGCCGGCGAAAGACGGCTACGGGCAGCAAAGCTGGCAGGTTATCAAGAGGTTCCCTGTGTGCGAAAAGAGGTCACCGAAAAACAGTTGCTTGAAATATCTCTGGTGGAAAATATTCAACGGGAAAATCTTAACCCGATGGAAGAGGCCGAAGCATATCATCGTTTGATTACCGTGTTTGAACTGAACCAGGAGGAGGTGGCGACGCGTGTCGGGAAAAGCAGACCGGCGGTGGCCAATTTCTTGCGATTAAGACAGCTGCCTGAACAGATAAAGGAGAGCATCATCGATGGCGCTTTAAGCATGGGACACGCACGGGCGTTGCTTGGTATTCCCAACACAGCACAACAGTCGGCTATCTGGCAGGCGGTGGTCACAAAGGGACTCTCCGTGCGGGAGACAGAATCTCTTGTCAACCGCCTCAAGAGAAAATCCGGTGAGGCGAAAAAACGCAAGCAGGGGTCTGACGAGATATATTTCGCAAATATGTCTGAGGCGCTTTCGCGTAACTTTGGAACCAAGGTTCAGATTCGACGACGGGGTCAGAAGGGCAAGGTTGAAATAGAATTTTACAGCAACGAGGATCTCGACCGGTTATTGCATCTATTGAACCAGATCTAGATCGTTTGAAGCAAGCTTAGCACTTCAAAGGTAAAACCATGAAGACCATTGCCATAATCGATGGGCAGGGCGGGGGTATCGGCAGCACCATCATCAAAAAACTCAGGGATGCGGGGTACACGGAGCAAATCGAAATTATTGCCCTGGGGACCAACGCCGTTGCCACCGCTAATATGCTAAAGGCTGGGGCGAATCGGGGCGCCTCGGGTCAGAACGCGATTGTTCAAACCTCGCGCCATGCAGACATTATTATCGGACCGGTCAGCATCGTGATGGCCAATGCGATGTTAGGTGAATTGACGCCCCGCATGGCCGAAGCGATCGCCTCGAGCAGGGCCAAAAAAATTTTAATACCCCTATCGCAGGAGAATGTTGTTGTGGTGGGGGCCTCTTCCAGCCCGCTCCCCAGACTGATAGAGACCATGCTAGCGGAAAATCTAGCGGATGGAGAGCTCGATGGAAATGAAACCAAGGACTTGCGCCATAAGCTGTAAGCCCAAAGCAGCTTAGCGCTATTTTTTCAAAACAATATTTTCAGTATTGAAAAAGGACTCCCATTATGTGTGAAGCGAATGCATACCTTATCGAAGACGACGAGACAAAGTTGATCATGGAAGCGGTGGATACGGTGGAACCGGAGGGTGACGGCATCAAGCTTGTCAGTATTTTCGGTGATCAGAAAATCATCAAGGCCCGGATCCATTCACTCTCACTGGTGGACCACAAGGTTTTTTTCAAGGAATAAAACACCTAATTAGCGATTTTTGTGAAAGTACTCATTGCCAAAACTGCTGGCTTTTGTATGGGTGTTCGCAGGGCGGTCGAGATCGTCCTCGATACGGCCCATCAGCAAGATGCCCCTATTCGAACATTCGGCCCCCTGATTCATAATCCACAAGTCCTTAACATATTGGAAGAAAAGGGCATAACTACCGAGCATTCCGTCCCCTTGAGTGGGACAGGATCCATTCTTATAAGGGCTCATGGGGTGCCACCGAACATCAAGGCTTCCCTGGCATCTGCTGGTTTCAACGTGATAGACGCCACGTGTCCACGGGTCATCAAGGTTCAAACAATTATTCGCAAGCATGCTCAAAAAGGCTACGCATCCATCATTGTCGGCGACAAGGATCATCCGGAGGTTGTGGGCCTGTTGGGCTATGCAGAAGACAGCGGATACGTAGCGGACAATCTCCAGGCCCTGAAGGTGTTGCCCGAATTTGAAAAAGCCATCATCGTTGCCCAGACCACCCAAAATGTACGTCTTTTTGATGATGTCAGGAAATGGGCTTCCGCTCGGCATCCCCACTATAAGGTTTTTGACACGATTTGTGATTCGACGGAAAGGCGACAGGCGGAAGTTCTTCGCCTCACCCAATTGGTGGATGCCATTATCGTCGTTGGCGGACACAACAGTGGTAATACCCAGCGATTATCCGAAATTGCCAGGCAGGCGGGAAAGCCGGTCTATCACATCGAAACCGAAACCGAGCTCGATTTAGAGGCGCTTTCCTCGGCCGAGTGTGTCGGTATTACCGCCGGTGCCAGTACGCCCAACTGGATCATCAAACGGATTTACCGAAAACTTGAGGCCTTATCACCCAAGGGGGCTTTCGGCTGGCGAAAAGCGCTCTATTTGCTCCAGCGATCCCTGCTCTTGACAAATATTGTTGTTGCTATAGGAGCCGGGTCTCTCTGCTTTGCCTGTGCCAGACTGCAGGGAATCGAATCGTTCTTTCCTCAGATGCTCATCGCCGCGCTTTATGTTCAATCCATGCACACCCTGAACCATCTGATGGGAAGGCGATCAGACCGTTTCAATGACCCGGATCGATCTGAGTTTTATATCCGTCACCGGTTGCTGCTATCGATTCTGGCTATAGCCGCAGGTGGCGCCGGGTTGTGGACGGCATACCGTATGGGATGGGTGCCTTTTATCATTCTTCTGGTTATGAGTATTCTTGGTTTTTCCTATAACATGAAATGGGTGCCCGACTGGTTTCCGATCCAGCCGAAATACAAACGGATAAAAGATATCCCGGGATCAAAAACCATTCTAATTGCGGTTGCGTGGGGTATCGTAAGCGCTATCTTTCCATCATTTGAAAGCCTAAGCGGTCTTGATCTGTCAATGATTTTGACGTTTTTCTGGGCAACGCTCTTTGTGTTCGTGAGAACGGCGTTTTTCGATGTTCTGGACATGCAGGGGGACAGAATTGTCGGCAAGGAAACGCTTCCCATTCTCATGGGCGAAAAACGAACCCTGTGGGTTTTGAAGCTGTTGCTTCTGGTTTCAACGGCAATCCTTGTTCTGGCAAGCGCCACCGGTATCTTCAACCATCTGGGTTTTGCTCTAACCATATGCCCGGTCCTGATGCTGTTTGTATTGCTGGCCAACGAAAAAGAGTTGATGCTGCCTGGTATTCATCTGGAATTTTTGATTGAATCTCATTTTGTTTTGGCAGGCCTGGTAGCGCTTGTCTGGTCGATGCTGGTTTAGCCCGGACATTTTGAAGCTTGACCAGGAATGTTTTATTGGTCCTCACCTTTTCCAGATGACAGGCTCCGTTCCCTGCACAAGCCGCACAATATTCTGTTTGTGCCGAAAGACAATCAATGTAGAGACCGCGATGCCGCAAACAGTAGCCACCGCAGCATGCGTCGCGAACCATACCGCCATCGGCAGAACAACGGCACCTGACAAGGATGCCAGGGAGGCCCTGTTTGAGACACCGGCCACCATCACAAAAACCAACACCACCACCAGGGACGAAAGGGGAGAAATAACCAAAAAGCACCCCCAGGCGGTTGCCACCCCTTTCCCGCCATCTTGTAAACCCAGATAGAGGGGATAAAGATGGCCTAGGAATGCCGATATCGCTATCAGCGACACATATGCTTGCCCCCAAAGACTTGCCGGGCTTTCCAGCAGATGAACAGCCATGAACACCGGCAGCGCGCCCTTGAATACATCCAGGAGTAGTGTCAGCAGGCCTAATTTTGCGCCGGCGATACGCAGGACATTGGTCGCTCCGATATTTCCACTCCCCTTGTTGCGGATGTCCTGATTGCTGAAAATGACCGACAAAAGAAGACCAAACGGGATGGAGCCCGACAGATAAGCCAGGAGAAGAAGTCCAGCATATGTAAACGCCTCGGTCACTGAATAAGAAAGAGAATGTTTTCGAGGGCCTCACCATCCGCTGTCAGCACTTCCACCATCCAGTCACCGAATTCAATGGGAGAGATCTCTTTTGAACTCCAGGTGCGCCAGGCAGCCGAGTTGACCGGAAGCGTCACTGAGGCTTTGAGGGTGCCGTTCAAGTACCAGTTATGGATGATTGTCGTGTCTGTTTTAGCTCCGACAATCTTTGTAAAACAGTAAACGCGTTCAATACCGACATTGAAAACAGATCCCTTACCAATCGGTACTCGATTCACGATTTGTCGACACATAGCAGCCTCTTCCACCCAGATTTCCGTGTTTGATGTGCCTTGGGCCAGCAATGTCGATGAGAAAAACAAAGGGGAGAGGGTCATGAACATCAAGATGAAAAGAAGCCATTTGACCTGTCGCATCGTCGCCTCCAGTACTGTTTATGATGTCCCAAAGCCTCAGGGACCCGGATTGTCAGTTCAGGTTTCTCAACACTAGGGCTGCTGTCTTTTTATCCATCCTTACCAGGATATAATGGTAATGGGGTGGGCCATAGTCCCCACACTGATCATACCAGCGCTCGATAATTTCCGTGTAGTTGAGTTCCGTATCGGACAAAATATCGATAAGCTGGCTTGAATATTGCCCCCGGGACGTGTTGACGATCGTATCCTGGCTTGATACATGCGAAAAGATAATGCGACCGAGTTCGGCCCTTCCCCGGTTTCCTGCTTGAATCCATGCGTCCCTAACATTCCTGGTTCGACCTGAAATGCCGATGGCGTAAAAGTAAGTATCATCCTGTGGTGTGGTGGATAACCAGGCAGGTACCTCCTTGGATTCGCACTTGGGTGTCGAGGCACAGCCAATAATAAGAAAAATTACGATAATGCAACAACCAATGGCAAACATCCGTCTGTTCTGGAAGGGCATGCATTCTTCGTTGATGATAACATCCATAAATCGTTCCCAACGGGTTTAAATTTTTTCTAACAAACGGAAACGCTCACAATGGGCCCTTGAAAAAAAGAGATTTTCCTGGATGCAGTGCGTGTAGAAAACCATAATATAAATGGCTTGCTTTATCAAGGGCCCTTTTTATAAGTGAGGGGTTGCAGGGAATCAGGTTGGGGCCTGTTTTGACAAATTTTACAATCGTTCTTAATTTATGTCTGTTACGTTCAACCTTATGTGAGGAGTTGGCCTGATGCCTTTCATTACCCTTCCGGATATCAAAGGAAAGATATATGTGCCGGAGCAAGACGCCTTATGCCCGCAAAAACACCCCTGCCGTGACTGTTTTTCCTGCCAGAGGTGCAGCGATGACCGGTGCGGTCTCTGTCTTGCCAAGGATAAGCTTGAAAAAACCGACGCATAAAATTGGTGCAATGAATTTATTAGAACTTGACATCATTGGATAAATCGTCGACATGTTGTCACTGGCCCTGCCGACGCTAAGACGGTGCTTGCAAGATCTTGAACAAACCCGGATAACCGGATAAATAGAAGGTGAAATCGAAGGTCCTAACGCTTGCTACTGCATGAGCGAGCAGGTGATGGAGACCGATGGGTTCCCTGAGTCTGGGTTTGCCTTTCGCTTCAACCGGGATATCCGGGTTAGGGTGTTAGATGTCAACGGAAACAAACAATGACCATGGGTGCTGTGGCACCGCTCAGACATCGTGCGTGAATGAAGGGTTAACAGAAATGCTACCCATTTACAGAGAAACGCCGGAAGACGAGATTTGCTGCGGCCCTCCAGCAGGTCCTGCCAGCAGTCCCTTTGAAAGACCGGGTTATCACCTGTGTGGATTTGTGGAGAGTTTTATAAACACACCTGCGGGGCCTGTTCCTAGAATCAAAACGAGACTTGAGAGGACAGACATCCTTGGAACCATCAAGGTTCGCCTGGGATTCAACAGAAGTCAGTATAAGGTGGCGCCAGGGCTTTACAGCATCGGTGATGTCACCCCAACCTCGCCTGTCTTGGTAACAGCGAACTATAAGCTCACCTTCGACAGCCTTCGCGGGGATCTCGAGGGGTCGCATGCATGGATCCTGGTTCTGGATACCAGAGGCATCAATGTCTGGTGTGCAGCCGGTAAAAAGACGTTTTCCACCGAGGAAGTGATTTACAGGGTCAAACAGACCCATCTTCGGGAAGTAGTGAGCCACCGAAGACTGATCCTGCCCCAATTGTCCGCAACGGGTGTTTCAGGTAAACAGGTTAAAAAAGGCTGTGGTTTTCAGGTGACCTGGGGCCCGATTCGTGCAAGCGAGATCAAGCCTTTCTTGAAGGCCGGTTTGAAGGCCGACAAAACCATGCGCCAAGTGACATTTACCTTTGTGGAGCGATTGACACTCGTTCCGGTTGAGCTGTCGGTGTTGCGCAAGTATTTGTTATGGTTTTTTTTGGCGGGTTTCATCCTTTCGGGCATCGGGTCGAGTTTCTTTTCTATCGGTCTGGCCTGGAGCCGTGGACTCATCTTGATTACGGCGTGTGCGGTTGGTATTTTTTCAGGCGCCGTAGCGGTGCCGGTGCTGTTGCCCTGGATACCGGGAAAAGCATTTGCGGTCAAAGGCGTCATTGTCGGACTATTAGCGGGTGCCGGTTTGGTAGGGGTGATGGGGGCGGCCATAGGTTTTTTAGAAGCCGTGGCTTTGATTTTTTTCATCATCGCCATCAGTTCATATCTGGCCATGAATTTTACCGGGTCGACGCCCTACACCTCCCCTTCCGGCGTTGAAAAAGAGATGCGGTTTGCCATACCCTTTCAGGCCTTGGCGATGATCGTATCGATTGCAGGCTGGGTTGGTGCGATGTTTGTTTAGATGATCTGGGAGAATGAATGAAAAAATTAAGATATCTTTCAAATGTGACAACCCTGAAACTCGATCAAGATGCCTGTACCGGATGCGGGATCTGTGAAATTGTCTGTCCACATGCTGTCTTTGACATTGGGGCCCAAAAAGCGCTGGTCGTGGACAGGGATGGGTGTATGGAATGCGGTGCCTGTGCCAGGAATTGTCCCGTGGGTGCGGTCACTGTCAATCCCGGGGTCGGATGTGCTGCCTATATCATCCAAACCTGGATTAGGGGCAAGGCGACGGCTTCCTGCGGAGGTGTGGATTGCTGTTAGATCATACCCACCCCAGACTCAACAGTGAGGTTGCCGCCATCGGCGGGGCGTATACCTTTTTAAAGGAAGGGCTGCTCCGATTACAAAAAAAGACCATCCTATACTATGTTGGCTGTGCCGTAATGAACAACACCTGCTGTGGCAACGGCGGTGTCTGTTTTGCCCGTGTGCCCGGCGTCGTTCGTGATCTGAAATATAAAACGGATGCACGCGGTGCACCCATCTCCCGCGTTGAACCGATCACCGACAAAACGGTTCAAAAACAAATTCGAAAGATTCTTCAAGACACAGACATGGTTCACCAAGTGGAATTCTAAAACCTTTTGCGTTCGCAAAAAGTTTTTTAGCTTGAGTCTTGTGACCCTATGGGTTACACACAGCGCCAGGGCCGATCAGGATAACCCGACCTGCCCGGCCTAGCATTTAGAGCGAAGATGGAAGGGTGAAACATGACCAACCGACTAGCCCGTCATTTCTTGATTTCGAAAGGTACCATGTTGATTGACTTGCATTAGCCAGACAATTTTATGACATATTGAAGCAACCTAAGACTTCTTCGTCACGTTTCATGTAATGTTCGGGTCAGCGCTCACTGTCGTGGTACAGGTATCAATACGATATGGAAATAAAGCGGCGTCTTATCTACATCATCTCTGCGATTTTCTGCGTCATCTGGGCGGGAACTTTGGGGTATTATTTTATTTTTAAAGCCCAGTATGACTTCATGACCTGCCTTTACATGACCGTTATCTCCCTGACAACCGTGGGGTACGGTGAAGTCATCGAAGTGGCTGGAAATGTCACGGCCGAGCTCTTTACCATGGTTCTCATAACCTTCGGGATGGGGATTATTCTATACGGGATCAGTACATTGACGGCTATTATCATCGAAGGTGAACTTTCCGGAATATTGAGGAAAAAAAGAATGGAGAAAAAAATTCAGAAGCTAAAGGACCATTATATTGTCTGCGGGGGAGGGCAAACCGGTCGGCCGGTATTGGCTGAAATGATTGTTAACGGGGAACCCGTGGTTCTCATCGAACAAAGCGAAGAGATCATTGGGCGTTGTAAAGCCATCTGGGAAGACCTGCTCTACATAATGGGAGATGCTTCGGATGACGCGAACCTGAAAGCTGCCGGGATTGAAAACGCCAAAGGCATTATCGTCAGCCTGGCGTCGGACAAGGATAACCTGTTCACGACCATGAGTGCGCGGATGCTAAACAGCAGAATCAGGATTGTGAGCCGGACCACCGATGCCGCACTCGAAGCCAAGATGCGACGGGCCGGTGCCAACAGTATTGTTTCACCCAATTACATCGGAGCGCTGCGAATGGCATCCGAGATGATCCGCCCAGCCGCCGTCGATTTTCTGGACAGTATGCTGCGCAGCAGCCGGGGCAATTTACGGATTCATGAGATCAGTGTCGCCGAGAAATCCCCCCTCTTGCAAAAGAACATCATTGATTCAGGACTCAAACAAAAATATAATCTTTTGGTGTTGGGTATCAGAAACAACAACAAAGAAATCGAGTTTAATCCTGAACCATCCCGTTTGCTGGCATCCGGTGAAACAATCATCGTGATGGGAGAGGTGGAGAATATTACGAGGGTCAGGCACAAATATTAGAGCCTGAGCTGAGTGTACCCCAACATTGCAAAAGCCGGAGGGCTTCAGAGTCAAGGCGCCTGAGGGTGAAGTCGTAGTTTTTTACTTCGAACCCCCCTCGATTAAAATCTCGGCATACCTTTTCGGGAAAAATCGCTCAGTTCAGGTAGCAGTGGTTTTTTAGCGGTTCCTTTTTGGGACCCAGTGCTCATCCATGTGGGGAAGTGAGACATGTCCACAAAAGACTTGATACTGGCCATCGACAACGGTACTCAGAGCCTGAAGGCGATTGTTTTCGATGATACCGGCACCCTGCTGGCCAAGGAGCAGGTTGGCTTCGAGCCTTATTTTTCAAAACAACCCGGCTGGGCAGAGCAGGATCCCGAGGTGTTCTGGGATGTGCTCTGCCAGGCATGCCAGTCGCTTTGGAAACAGGACGGTCGACTCAAGGAACGGCTAGCGGGCGTAACCCTTACCACTCAGCGGGGCACGGTCATCAATGTAGATCCAAAGGGCATACCTTTGAGACCAGCCATTCTATGGCTCGATCAGCGTAAGATACATGGGCTGCCGTTCATTGGCGGTCCCTGGGGATTTCTGTTCAGGCTGACCCGGCTTAGCGACACCATTGCCTATTTTCAGGCAGAGGCCGAAGCCAATTGGATCCAGGCCTTCCAGCCAGACCTTTGGGGAAATACCCATAAATACCTGCTCCTTTCTGGATTCCTCACCCACAGACTTACGGGAACGTTTGTCGATTCCATTGGATGCCAGGTCGGGTATGTTCCCTTCGATTACCGTCACATGCGCTGGGCACCTTCCTGGGACTGGAAATGGCGGTGTCTTCCCATTAAAAGGGAAATGCTGCCTGATCTGGTGCCGCCGGGCCAGGTGCTGGGCACCATTACCGGGGTTGCGTCAGCAGCATCCGGCATTCCCAAAGATCTGCCCCTGATTGCCGCTGCTGCCGATAAAGCGTGTGAAGTTATCGGGTCCGGGAGTCTCGACGCTTCGGTTGGATGTATCAGCTACGGCACCACGGCCACCATCAACGTGACCCATAAAAAATATATCGAGCCCATTCCGCTTTTGCCGGCATATCCATCAGCCGTTCCCGGTTATCACACCGTGGAAGTTCAGGTTTTCAGGGGATATTGGATGGTCAACTGGTTCAAGGAGGAATTTGGCCATCCCGAGCGACGCGAAGCCAGGAAGACAGGCTTGACTCCGGAGACGCTGTTTGAGAATCTGCTGGAAGATATTCCCCCTTGTTCCATGGGTCTGGTTCTGCAACCTTACTGGACGCCAGGATTGAAATCTCCGGGACCGGAGGCCAAGGGGGCCATTATCGGATTTGGAGACATTCACACCCGGGCCCACCTCTACCGTGCCATCATCGAGGGGTTGGCATATGCCATGCGGGAGGGCAAGGAACGGATCGAGAAACGCAGTCGAACATCTGTCAACAGCCTACGTGTATCCGGGGGCGGATCCCAGAGCCAAAACGCTCTGCAGCTAACAGCAGATATTTTTGGTCTGCCAACAGGGAAACCGCATGTCTATGAAACCTCCGGCCTTGGCGCGGCTATCGATGCGGCTGTTGGCCTCGGTTTTCATGACAGCTTCGCGTCCGCCGTAAAAGCTATGACACGCGTGGGGGAAGTGTTCGAGCCCGATCCAAAGACACATCAGATGTACGACGCACTCTACCACGAGGTCTACAAAAAGATGTACAAGCACCTCAAGCCGCTTTACGAACGCATTCGCAAGATTACCGGGTACCCGGGTTAAATTTGCCCCTGTCTTCTGATCAAGATCCGATTCCCGAAGTTGTCAATTTCGAGATGGCAGAAGTTATTTTGAATAAAAATCATTTGATTTGTAAGATCGCTTTTATTATACTGAGTCATGTGAATGAAGTGCATAGCTCCGTTCTTCCAAAAACCATATATTTCTATTCAATTTATTTTCAGACAATGAATAGCCGATGGGTGGCAAAATGGAAGTGAAATGTCTAAGTCCGCTCCACCAGTTCTTATCAAGGTTTAGCGCTGTTGCCCTTTTTCTGGCCCTCATCTTGGTGCTGGCTGCCTGTGGCGGCTCAAAAACCATCCAGAAAACACCCCCATTTCGGTACGCAGGAACGACCCTCTCCAAGGATGTCAGCACCACCGGCGGCCTGGGGGTTCCCACCACTGCGACGAACCGGTTTTCCACCAAAGACGAGGCGGTTTTCGCCCATCTGAACTTTGAGAACCTGTCGGGCAAACACAAAATTCGCTGGGAGTGGTATGGTCCGGATGGAGGGCTCTACTTTTCAACGAACAATACAGCGCTCAATACGAGCAAGGGGAATTATACCAAACAGTCTACCGCCTGGCACAACCTGTCCATAGCGGGTGACAAGGCCCAGGAAATGCCAGGTGACTGGCAGCTCAAGGTATATTTCGACAATGATTTGATCGAGGCCAAGACGTTTTCCATCATCACGGAAAAGACCGTGGCGGTTACGGCACCTGTTCTGACGACCCAGCGTATTTTTCCCAAGGACTGGGGACTGATCATCGGTATCGAAGACTACGCCCATCTGCCGCGCGTCGATTACGCGCGCAAGGACGCCCTGGTGATCAAGGAATACTTCAACAGAATTCTCGGCGTGCCGGAACATAACATTATTTCCCTCATCGACAGTGATGCCACGAAGGCGCGAATCAGCGGATATCTCAGGAATTTCATTCCGGCGAATGTCAGCAAGGAGACCACCCTGTATGTCTATTTTGCGGGTCACGGTGCGCCGGACATGGCAAAGGGTGATCCCTACCTGGTGCCGTACGACGGCGACACCCTCTTTATCGAGGAAACCGGTTATAAATTGCGGGAGTTTTATAAGGAAATCAACGATCTCGACATTAACCAGGCCTATGTGTTCTTGGATTCCTGTTTCAGTGGCGTGGCCTCCCGGGCGGCTGAGATGCTGACGAAGGGCTCGAGACCGGCCCTGCTCAAGGTCGAAGACATCGGTCTGGCCACCCAGGAGGTGATTGCGATGACGGCTGCCACCGGCGGCCAGACCAGCAATCCACTCCCCAAAGAGGAGCATGGTCTCTTCACTTATTATCTATTGAACGCACTGAGCGGCAAAGCTGACGAGAACGAGGACCGCTTCGTTACCATCAAGGAAATCTACAACTATGTCACCAAGCATGTGACACGAGCAGCGCGGCGGATGGGAAGAGAGCAGACCCCATTTATTACGCCGTCCCTGGAAGACCTGAAGGATATATCGGTATCGCGGGTTATCGAGTAGCTATTTTATGATGAAAGCGAAATTTTTTTCTATCTGTTTGTTTGCCACCACAGCCCTGGTGTTGTCCCAGCAGCCGGTGTTCGCGCTGGATTCCGAATGGGTGACCGTGAGCGGGAGCGCTCCCATCGAAAACGTCACCAAAAGCGAAGCGCGAAAAATGGCCATCGACAACGCCAGGCGCGAGGCCGTCGAGAAGGTCGTGGGTGTCGACATCCTGTCGGAAACCATGGTGATCAACTACAACGTGTCCGGCGATATCATCCGCACCATCCCGCATGGCAAGGTAATCGGAGAGGAGATTCTCAACGAAGAAATCGAGCTGATTCCATCCAAGAACAAAGGGGAGGCGCCTTATCTGGCTTACAACGTCAAGATGCGGGCCAACGTGATCAAGGAAAAAGGACAAGCCGATGTCTTTTTTCGGCTCGAAGCGACGCTTAACCGGAACGTGTTCAAGGAGGGCGATCGCATTGAAATCAAGGTGACTCCCAGCCGGGACTGCTATCTTTCGATATTCAACATCCTGGAAGATGAATCGGCCATTATTCTGTTTCCAAACCGCTTCAATCAAAACAATTTTGTCAAAGCCAACACCACCTTTATCTTTCCCGGTGACGCGGATAGAAAAAAGGGCATCACGCTGGAGGCCTTTGTAGAGCAAGGCAAAGAAAAAGTGGATGAAATCTTTCACATCCTTGCCTTGAAGGAACCGCTGCATTTCAATACGGCCAATTTCCAGGAGGGCATCTACGGCATTTATGACGGACGCTCTGCCATGGTAAACGATCTGGTCAAGAACATTGTGGGCATCCCGCTCTCGCATCGGGCGGAAAAGTTTATTCAATATCGTATCACCAAATAAAAGTACCGCGCAATTTAATAGATCGCGGCATCCCCGCTCTACCGGGGCGCATTTCATCATCGATATAATAACGGTATGTCTTTCCCCGCTTTGTTCGGGACAGATAAGATAGACATTTCAACCTGCCAAACGATAGGCAGGCATCTCTTTCACCAAGCAGCGACATCGTCGCGAAGTATAACAACGCACACGATTATATTTGGAGACTTGACATGAAACGACTGCACACGATGTTTATCCTGTTTCTCGCCCTTTGTGTCGGCAACTTTTTCGTGGCCGGGTCGGCTTTGTGCCAGGAGAATTGGTATGCCAAGACCGATATCACCAAGAACAGACCCGTGATCAAGTCGTTGCCCGAAGAAAAGATACCGGTTGAAACCGTGCCAGGCAAAGAAGGCGGCGGCGGGAAATGGCTTTGGGCGCTTCTGGGCGTGGCGCTCCTGGGTGGTGCCGCGGCAGCTGCGGGCGGCGGTGGCGGCGGTGGCGGCGGTGATGACACATCCACCACCGGTGATGTCACCGTGTCCTGGTAAACAGCCTGTGATGTGCTTTGTTTGGACCCGCATCACTGAGACCCGCTGCTCACGCTGGTCATGGGGTTAATTTATCGGAAAGAACAACGTTTTGATTCTGCATTAGCATCTTGAGGTAAACCGATGAAAGTTATTTTCGAGCAACACCTGTTGAAAAACCGAATCACCTTCATGGTCGCCACCCTGCTCGTATTTTCTGTTTTGGCGGGCTGTGAGAGCAGTAAAGATTTTTCTGACAGCAGATCGACCCTCGATACGGGTACGATATCTTTCGATGTCACATGGAACAGCAATTCAGATGTCGATACGGATTTTCAGACCAAGGCCGTTATCTGCGGATTTGACCCAAAAGAGGTGGCCACGGTAAGTGCCGCGATAGCCAACACGGGGACCGCGGTCTACAGGTATGGCGGTCCCTGGGACTGCTCTGCCCCTTCAGGGACCATCGAAAATGTACCGGTGGGTTCGGGTTATACCTTATTGTTTTATGGCCACAACGAGATGGGCCGAACCACTTACAGCGGCGCCCAAACGGGCATTTCTGTCAGCCCCGGCAACAATGACATCGGCACCATCGCCGCCAATCAGTTCTTTGCAGAAATGAGTTCTCCTTTGGATGCATCTTCAGGCATCGATCCTGACGGTGCCACGTTCAACTGGAGCTATGCTTCAGGTGCTGCAAAATATCAGCTCTGGATTTCAGAATTTGATGATCTTTCTGATCCGCTGACGTTTGAAACCAACGATCTTTTTTTTACCGTACCCGGGGGTATCCTAATGGCGGATACAACCTACTACTGGACGGTTTTCCCCATCGATATCTATGATGTCCGAAGCTGGTTTTATTTCGAAATCTATAGTTTTACGACGACCACCTCTATCGTCATCGTCACCGATGACAACTACGAACCAAACGATGTCATAGCGGAAGCATTCGATTTGTCCGACTGGGATGGATTGTATCTTTCCAATCTCGACGGTGAAGGCGTGGCAGTCTACAATGACCCCGACTACTACCGAATTGAGGTGCCATACAGTGACGCTGACATCGAAATATATTGCATGTTTTCGCACGCTATGGGGGACATCGATATGGAACTGCTCGATGCCGGTGGCGTACCGCTAGGACTCGCTGAATCTGGTGATAACGATGAATTCATATCCTATGCAGCATTTAGGGGGACCATCGACCTACTACATCAAGGTTTACCGTTACGGTGGCGTAGACACGAATTCAAATCAATACGATCTGATCTGGGATGTCTTTCCATTTTGACTATTATCAAGCCCCTAAAGTGTCTCTTCTGTTTTGTAGCCCCTTTTTTTTGGTTCTTTACAAAATGGGTATATTGAAATAGCTTTTCATTATGCTGCAGGAACTCTCCATCCGTCATTTTGCCATCATCGACGACCTACGTATCACCTTTGAAAAAGGCCTCACCATATTGAGCGGCGAGACCGGGGCCGGCAAGTCCATCATCATCAATGCCGTCAATCTTCTTTTAGGGAGCCGGGCTTCTGAAAAGATGATCCGGACCGGGGCTGATTCCGCAGAAGTCGAAGCGTTTTTCCAGGTGGATCCTGATAGCCCAGTGGCCAGGTCCATGGAAAGCCATGGGTTTTCAGCATCGGACGGCTTGCTGATCCGGCGCATCGTTTCCCGTAGCGACCGGCATCGGGTGTACATCAACGGCCGGCTATCGACCATGCAGGTCTTAAAAACCCTTACCCGGCACATGGCCAGCATTTCGGGCCAGCATGCCCACCAGGGTCTGCTGAATGAAGATCAACAGCTTCTGATCCTGGACCAGGCAGGCGGACTTCTGGCCCTGCGTATGGAGGTTCAGGCGGCCTTCCAGAGCCTGTTGGCGCTGATCAAGGAATTTCACAAACTCGACGACATGAAAAACCGGCAGCAGGACCAGCTAGCGCTGCCTAGGCTTTCAGCAGCAGGAAATCCAGGCCGCGCGCATCACGCCGGGTGAAGATGCGGCCTTGGAACACGAGATTGCGCGCTTGAAAAATGCTGAAGTTCTCTACGACGTTGTCCACAGCAGCATCGATACGCTTTATGGTGCCTCCGGGGCGGTGGTGGAGCGGATGATGGAAGTGAGAAAGCGGCTGGAGAAGTCATCCCGAATCGATGGGGAACTGGCACAGCCGGCCGAGGCCCTGTCGGAAAATCTCTACCGTATAGAAGATGTGGTCGCAATGCTCAGGGACTATTTGGGACGGATCCAGACGGATGAACGCGGTCTCGAAGCGGCTGAGGAGCGCATGGATCTGCTGGTCAGGTTGAAACGAAAATATGGCCAGACCCTCCAGGACGTCATTGACAAGCAAAAGACAGTAGAAAAAGAGTTGGCACAGCTTGAAAACCTCTCAGAAAAAATGTCCGCTATTCGTAAGACCCTCGCGACAGTTCAGACCCGAACCGGCGATCTGTGCGGTCAATTGTCAAAAAAACGTCAACTGGCCGCCCAACACCTGGCACGTTGCGTGGAGGCTGAGCTTGCCACCCTGAAGATGAGTCAAACCCGTTTTGAGGTCTCCCTGATACCGATCGCTGCCAATCTAGCGCCGGATCCATTTCTGCTTGCAGGCGACAAAATCATGACCGAAACCGGATTTGAAACGGCCCGATTTTTAATTGCACCCAATATCGGGGAGGACCTTAAACCCCTGGCCGAGATTGCGTCCGGGGGGGAGCTTTCCAGGATCGTACTGGCCCTGAAGGCAATCCTTGCCCAGACCGACGCGCTGGAAACCATTATTTTTGACGAGGTGGATGCCGGTATCGGGGGAACCGTTGCCGAAGTGGTGGGTAACAAGCTTGCCAAACTCTCCCGCTTTCACCAAGTGGTCTGCATCACGCATCTGCCTCAAATTGCGCGATTCGGCGATCACCACTTCAAAATTGACAAACAGGTTGTAAACCAACGGACGCTGACCACCATTCATAGCTTGACCGCTGATGAGCGTGTCAACGAAATTGCCAGGATGATGGCCGGAGAAAAGGTGACCGAAAAAACCCTGGCCCATGCTTTCGAGATGATGGCTAACACCACCTAAATCATATCCGCAATTCATACCTTTTTTACCCGGATTGACACACGCTTAAATTCACCTATTATCTTCCTCACGTTGTACCTGTGCGATTGTGATTCGGAATATATTTTTGACAACGGGCTTCAATCGCAAAACGATTTCATTTTATAGGTGAAACCATGACCTTTTACGGCATCCCCCCTTTGTTGTCCCTGATTTGTTTTACCTTTCTGGCTATCGTGGTGCTGGCTCGCAAGAAAATGACGACTGTCAACACCCTGTTTTTCCTGCTGTGCGTCAGCGGCATATTTCTGCAGGCCGACATCCTGATCCTGTTTACCGTCAAGAGCCGTGAGCTTGCCCTGTGGTCCAGCCGCATCGACCACATCTTTGCTGTTTATGCCATTCCGCTCTATATTCATTTTTTCCATGCCTATCTGAACATTCATCACCGAAAATGGTTGATCTACACCACCTATACCGGTGCCTTCTCACTCATGTGGTTTTCATTGACCCCCCTGTGTATCGAGAAGATGAACTTATATGCGTTTGGATATTTTGGCAGTGGCGGCAAGCTATACCCCGTCATCGGTGTCGGTGCGGCGGTGGCTTCCCTTTACAGCCTTGCCATTCTTTGCCTGGCCATACAAAGGGAACAGAACAGTGTCCAGAAGAACAAGCTGAAATATATCCTGACCGGGTTCGGTGTCATGGGGTTTTTAAATGGGCTCAATGTGCTGCCGCTGCTGGGGTACGCATTTTACCCTCCGGGCACTTTCAGTTTCATTCCTTTGATAATTTTTGCCGTAGGTCTGTTCAGGTATGATTTGCTGGATATGGGTATCATCATTCAAAAAAGTCTCTTGTACTCTATTCTGACCCTCTTATTGACCTGTCTTTATGCGATGGTGGTAACGTTTTCGAATCATTTTTTGCATAGAAATGTCTTTGCGGACACCCTTTATTTTCAGTTGATCTTCTTTCTGGTGGTTGTCGTTGTTTTTGGACCGATTCAGAACCGCGTGCAGACGGTCATCCTGCCCTATTTTCAACGCGAAACCGCTGCACTTAAAAAATCCATGCGCCATATCAGCAATAAATTGTCCGCTGCTTTGGACGACAGTGCCGTGGCCCAGATTCTGTTGACCGCATTGCTAGAAAATCTCCAGGTATGTCATTGCACGATCTATCTGCGGGATACTTTTCAAAACGGCTTCAGACGGTTTGCTTCAAAAAGTTACGTTTCCCAGACCTTTCCCCAGGCCTATGTGCCAAGCAGCGATTCTCTGGTGAGATTGTTGGAACGTCAGAACAGGCCTGTTAGCAGAAACCTGATGATGGAAAGGGCGCAGAAGAAGACGTATGGACAATGTCTCTATGATATGGAAAAATTATGGGCGGAGATTGTTTTCCCCATGAAAATCAAGCAAAAACTCAAGGGCTTTATTGTCTTGGGTGAAAAGAAATCGAAAAATCTGTTTGGTCGCGAAGAAAGCAATCTTGTCATGATGCTTGCCATTCAGGCCATCCTGGCCATTGAAAACGCTCGGGCATACAAGCATGTCGATCGGATGAACAAAAATCTCGAGGCAACGGTTCATCAAAGAACCATCGCTCTGGAAGACGCGTTGTCAGAGCTAAAGAAATCTCAAGCGCTATTGATTCGCTCTGAAAGTCTCGCCGCCATCGGGCAACTGGTGGCCGGTGTGGCCCATGAGCTCAACAATCCGATTTCGGCGGCCATGAGCCTGATACAATCGACCCAGGACGATTTTAAAGCCCCCATGACCCCTGACAAGGAAACGATCCGGAATGACATGGCATACAGCCTGAAAGCACTCGGCCGGGCCAAGAAAATCGTTTCCAGTCTCTTGTGTCTAGCCCGCCAAACCGATTCGTATTCTGAATTCGTCGATATCAACGAGGTCGCACAGGACGCATTGCGCGTGTTGGATGGCCAAATCAGACGTGCGAATGTTCAGATCGAGAAAGATCTTCAATACCCGATTCCTACCATTCAGGGTAATTTTGCCCTTCTAGGTCAGGTTGCCATCAATATCATTCAGAATGCCTGTCAATCCATGGATGGTCACCCGGGCAGCGTTGCCTTGTCAACCTACTATCGAACAGATGTGAATCAGGTTGTTTTCGCCTGCCGGGATTGCGGTCCCGGGGTCAATCCTTCGATTCAAAAAGATATTTTCAAGCCTTTCTTTACCACCAAGCCGGTGGGGCAGGGAACAGGCCTGGGTCTATATATCAGCCATGAGATCGTTCAAAAGCATCAAGGCAGAATCGTTCATGAAAATCCCACCCAAGGTGGCGCCCTATTCGAAGTATTTTTACCGGTAATGTGAGTCATCCCTTGACAATCTTTGATTGATAGTAATAAAAATACTATTTTACCTGTAATGAAACTTATCAATAGCGTCTGTTGGGTGCCTTGTGTTGCCCGGCGGAGAAACCGCTTTCAAAGCTTGATGGGATGTCACGATGCCGATATACGAATTTAAATGCCTGAAGTGCGAAGCGTTTTTTGAAATTCTAGTCATGAACAAAAGTGAATCATTGGAAATGGTGTGCCCGAAATGTGATGCCGAAGAAATCGAGCGGGTTATCAGTACGACCAATCACACAATCAATGCAGCGTCCGGAGGGACGCCGGGGACCTCCCGCCAGACGCGAAATTGTTCGGGCGGGTCGTGTACGACTTACACGATTCCAGGCCCAAACGGCTGATACGTTCGCGTGAACCGCAAGGTGCGAACACCGGCCCCGTGGTGGCTCGACCGAGCTCATCGAGACATCTTGCTGCGAGGTGCCTTTATCCCATCGTCAAGGTCATGTGATGCATTCTATTCATCTTCAGGAAAAAGAACAGTTCAAAAAGCTTTTTGAACAGGAAGGTATCGACCGTCTGGAGGATCGCATGAAGATCCTGGAGGCTTTTTTTCAGACAGAGCAGCACCTTTCAGAAAGTGAATTGTTCGAAATCATCAAAGAAAAACACTTTGATCTGGCGCCTGCCTTTGTTTCCGACACCCTGGATCTTATGTGTCGTTATGGTTTCGCTAGCAGGCATCGGTTTAACAATGGTGTCGTTCAATATGAGCACCGGCATATCGGTCAACATCATGACCATATGATCTGCACCAAATGTAAGCAGATCATCGAGTTTAAAAACAATCAGCTTGAAAATCTCCAGTTGCAGGTTGCGGCAACGCATGGCTTCCATATGCTGCAGCACAAAATGGAAATTTACGGCATCTGTGCCAATTGTCTCAAACGTCGATTGTCCCTGATGCCGCTGATGGCGGCAAAACAGGGAGAAGTACTGGTCGTCAAGAGTTTCAAGGGTGGAACCCGATCGCGGATGCGCCTCATGAGCATGGGCTTAAGGGTGGGAGACCGAATCGATGTCATTTCAAACTTGAATCAGGGACAGCTTGTTATCGCCCTGGATTTTAAACGGCTGGTTTTGGGACGGGGGTTGGCGGAAAAAATAATGGTTCAGCCAGTGGATTGAAGAACCTCGCAGCAAGCAGCGAGGAATGTTCTGCC
>CAVOZW010000014.1:0-398066 GCA_963701385.1 uncultured delta proteobacterium | reverse complement strand
TTCCCTCTTGATAAGGCCGTAAGAAGCACAAACTCTGTCTCCTTCCAGCAGGTGTTAAAAGCAACAACAAAATTTGGGTGACGGGGGTTATTAGATCAATATCGAAGACTTTAAACGCTAATGGCAATCAGACTATCGATATCGGGTATGAAGACTTGTACATTTCCAGAGAGTTGCTATGACTTAAGACTCTATGATTTAATATAGACTATTGAAATATTTAGAAAATATCTACATGTTGTGGTCGGGTGCTTTTAGGATTTGAACAAATCTCTCGTTAAGACAACGTGGTATCGCCCTACCCTTTTCAGGATTCATTTGATTGGTTTTCAACACGATCACGAATAGAGGCAACCAGTATCTCGAGCTCATTGGCATCTAATTTCATAAGGAACTCCAGGTCAGCGTCAGTTTTAAGGACTCTCTGCAGAACTGTAATCATCTCTTCTTTTTTCATCTTGATTTCCCAAATATCATTCCAACAATTGTTTCCGCTATCTGCAGGGTTGGTTTCCAGGTGAACTTTCTTTTATATTTCTTTTTCGCAAAGTGATGTCGCGCATCTACGACCTTTTTCTTCGGCTGATTCTCCTCTATTGGAGTTAAACTGGCAAAAACCAATTTTATCATTTCATCTCGATCAGAAAAATCTAACCTGCCTTTTGAATCAAATGTAAAAAATGATTCTTCTGTATGCAAAATATCCACGGGTTTTCTATTTTTCATCTGAACGGCGATTAAGGCATAGCGAATCCTTTGGCCGGCGTATTTGGGGAGGCATTCTTTTGAATCCTTTCTTGTCAGTCGCTCAAATGCTGCATGTGATAGTTTATGAACGGTATCATCCTCTTCTATGATAAATACCCGTACACCAACCCCCATTAGTTTCCCCCCTTTTAGGCATCTGGTATATTGAACTTGATCGGTCCCTTTTCACAATGATAGCATTGTTTATGGCCTATGGTATGGGCCAAACCATTATAACCCAAACAAGGGAGGTATACCATGAAAACAAACCAGGCTGTTCAAAATTTTCTGGACTATCACAGAACCAATTCTAAAAAAAAATACGCTGCGTAATTACAGTTACATCCTTGATTATTTTCAGGTCGAATTCGGTGAAAGGGAGATAGAGTCCATAACACCTGACGATATCCTTGGATTTCTTACCGAACTGACCGCAAATGCTAAGCAAACCACGAAATGATTTTTTGTCGCCTATCTTATGTGAAGTTCTTGCTGGCCTTATAAAACAAAATACAGACCATTCTGGATGTTACCCGCCGTTACACGGTTTTAAAAGTTGCTATATAATGTCAGTTGGTTATCTCTTCTAACGTTTCTTTTAAAATACCATTTATTCTATTGATGTCTTCTATTATCTCTTGAGGTGCCTTTCCATTAACGCAAATATTTCTGATAACAACAAGTATTGGTGGCATTCGTTGAAGATTTCGCACAACCTCCCAACTCATAGCTTCTTCGATATGGAATACTACGCGATCTGATCCGTCAAATTCGAAATTATTCACAATTGACTCTCGGAGGCATGACCATGCTCCCTGCAAATCCGATAGAATTGTTTTTTCATAGCCTGTATTTTCTTGATTAAACGTCATTGTCAATTTTCTTTATTATATTAACCGATTCAACGTATAAGGATCACCATTGATCCACCAGCTCCTTCAACTTTTTTCCACACTTGAAATATGGCAGCTTCTTAGGTTCAACTTGCACGGGCTCACCGGTTTTCGGATTTCTGCCAGCATATCCTTCATAGCTTTTGACATAGAAAGTACACAGGCCCCGAATTTCAACCCGCTCCCCTTTTTCGAGCGAGCTGGCCATCTTCTCAAAAAACTTAGTGACTAAACTGGTTGCTTCTGTCTTTGAAATTCTGTTTGTCGTACTGAGAGTCTGGATCAGATCAAGTTTGTTCATTGAATCCCCTTTTCTGAATCATTTTCAAGCCTCGTAATAAATTACAATGTTGTGACCGCATCTGTCAAACCCATGTGATAATCTGCCTATAAATATTTAACAAAGGGAGAATTTCAAATGAGAAAGCATGAACTCTACACAGATTATCAGGAACATTTTGAATATTTCGGGAACACCGAGATTGAACGCATCCGCAAACAGGGTGAAAAGACTATACGACATGACTGGATCATTTTCGACACCGTCGATGAGGCCATGGAATTTTTTAATGATTGTTGCGGTGAGTTCGTAGGCTACTACGCCTAAGTCGTCATAGGTTTTAGACTTCTTCAATAGTTTTCACATGGAGGCCACCCTATCAATGGGAATGATGAACAATATAGCAGCTACAAAGGGTGTCGATTAGCAAATCAAGTTGCTGAGATTTAAAGATCTCAGCGGTGTTTTGATTTCTACCGAATTATGTCAACTTATTCAAATTAATTAATTATTTCGTCATGTTACAAAACTTATAGTTGGAAGGAATCCCCAAATTTGATGAAATCTTCGATTTCCGGCCCATGAAAATTATCGAAGGCTTCGTTTGATAGGCTTTTCAGGAAGACTCCCAGAAAAAAAAATTCATGGTTACCTTGATTGGCACAGATGGTAACGTTCTGTTCGACATAATTTCCTCATTTCCTCAAGAATATTTTGTTGACCAATGGTAACCTATGTGTTACTTTATTGCCAATGATCATTATAAAGGAATATATTGATTCCAACGACCGAAGCCCTTACGCTAAGTGGTTCAATCGTTTGAATGCACCGGCTGCCGCCAGGGTGGTAACCGCCGTAATTCGGATGGAACAAGGCAATTTATCAAATGTTAAAGGCATTGGCGGAGGCGTCCTGGAATGTCGTATCGATTTCGGGCCTGAATACCGTGTTTATTTTGGCCGCGACGGTGATAGAATAATTATTTTGCTTGGCGGAGGTACGAAGAAACGTCAGAAGAAGGACATTGAGGTCGCCAAGGCACTTTGGAAAAAATACAAAAAACGAAAACGTCAGGAGACTTGACAATGGCACTCTCTAGAGATTTTAAAGAAACTGTTAAAAACCGGATTGAACGCGATCCGACTTTTCGGGAAGAACTACTTAAGGAAGGGATTGAATGCCTTCTGGTAGGTGACATGGATACCGGAAAAGCCATCTTACGAGATTATATTAATGCCACTATCGGTTTTGATGCTCTTGGTATAGTAACAGCTAAATCCCCTAAAAGTCTGATGCGCATGTTTGGTCCCAAGGGTAACCCACAAGCTCGAAATATTTTTGAAATCATCGCCCATCTCCAAAAAAAGGAAGGCATCCAATTTAAAGTTCAGGCAGTGCGTTAGCAATTGTCAGTTTTAAAACGTGCGCGGTCATACTTATAAGCCAATAACGGTATAATTGTAAAAATCAACCCATTCCATACCCTCTGTTTTTCTGTTAGAACCATCATAAGTGCCCGCACCCCACTCATGCACATCTCCCAATTTGCTATTCAGCATTAAATCCTGGGCATCCTGTTTCTTCAGCATGCTGTTTTGATTTAGGGTATGTTCTGCAATGATGTGGTTTTACATCATGTATGCAACAGATGTATTTGTTCTGTTTTGATAGTTTTTTTAACCAAGGGCATTGGGTGACATCATCATCTGTTTGTGGATCTATCCAGAGATCATAAATATATTCATCCCCGAGGGGGATAAAGCCTACCCATTCAAGAATATCAGTCCGGCCTTCTTCTTCCCAGAGATAAATATCTTCTTCTGTTGCACATGTCGAAAATGCATCTCCAAGATTAATACAGCAATTCCCGCACTGTCTGCATTTGAAATATTCTGGTGGCATATTCACCCGCCGGAGAAAAATATGGGGTTAGATTGTCCAGATGTATAAACCTGAACATGTGAGATAGCAAGTGGGGAATATTCTGGAGATGATGAAGTCACCGGAAATTAGAAATGCTGTGATGGAAAGATTTATTGTGTTATGTAAACTGGTTGGAAGGGCCTGGCTGTCGAAAGCTCTGTTACATAACCTCTATCAGGGAGAAATCGCCGAACATGATGTAATCACCTATATTTCGACGGTATTCGAATTAAGGAGATTTGTATGAAAATTATAGATTGCTTTTTGTAAAGATAGCAATTAAAATGTTGGGGACAATGTTGGGGAGAGATATTTATTGCTGTTACTATAGGTGATCGTAAAAGTATCCCCAACAAAAATGAGTTGGGGATTGGTAAGAAAATGCCTAAGCAGAAAAGACATAAAACGAAATACCCTGGTGTCTACTATATTAACGGTCGCGGTTTGAAACAAGGTACGAAAGAAAAAGTTTACTATATTCACTTCAGAAAAAACGGTAAGTTAGTTGAGGAAAAAGCGGGTCGTCAATTCCAGGACAAGATGACACCCTCACGTGCTTTACACATTCGAAATCAAAAAATTAGCGGGAAACTACCCCTTAATCGAGATCAAACGAAATTCAAAGCAAATCATGGTTCCACAATCAAATCAACTCGACTGGCTGAGGGAAAACACCGATTTGAGACCCATCCGGAAGGTCATATAGCTCCTGAACAACTAATTAAAATATTAACCGCTCTTTTTCGTGTTTCAACAGACGGCCTCAGCATTAGTGATCGACAAGGCAATATAGTTGCTTGTAATGAGGCTTCAATAAAAACAACCGGTCTTAAACAGGAGGATTTTGTTGGAAAAAATGTCCATAATCTCGTTGAAAATGGAATTATGGACAAATCAATTACACTGGAAGTGCTCACTGCAAAACGCCAGGTCAGCACAATGATCTTTATCAAACCTTCAAGAAAAGAAGTTCTATCAACCGGCACCCCGGTGTTTGATGAAGATGGTAACATTGATTTTATTATCATCAACGACCGCGATATGACCCAACTCAATCAATTAAAGGAAAAATTAGAGAGGACACGCCAGGTAAAAGAAAAATATAAAGACACGCTGGCAGAATTGAGTCTTGCGAATATGAAAGAACAAGCCATCGTCGCCGATAGTAAGCAAATGCGCCATCTCTTAAAAACCGCCCACAAATTTGCTAAATTGAGTGTTTCCAACATACTTATTCTTGGGGAGTCCGGTACGGGAAAGAATCTACTGGCAAAATTCATACACAACAATGGCGGCCGTAAAAAAAAGCCGTTTATCGAGATCAGTTGTGCGGCCATTCCAGAGAACCTGCTTGAGGCAGAATTGTTCGGTTATGAAAAAGGCGCCTTCACAGGTGCGGATCCTAAGGGAAAGGTGGGGCTATTCGAGCTTGCCCACGGCGGTACACTCTTTTTAGATGAAATTGGTGATCTTCCACTACCTATTCAAGTTAAGCTTTTAAAATATTGGGATAATCAAGAAGTTTACCATATTGGTGGCGTCAAACCAATAAAAGTAGATTGTATCATCATTGCGGCTACCAACAGAGATTTGAAAAGGCTCGTAAAACAGGGCAAATTTCGAGAGGACCTTTTTTACAGGCTCAATTCTGTCAATCTTCGCCTACCTCCTCTTCGAGAAAGACACAATGATATTTTCAAGCTGTCTTATCATTTTTTAAACATGTATAACCGACTCTATGGATTAAACAAAAGTCTTTCGCAGCAGGCGATAAAAGAGCTCCTTTCATATCAGTTTCCAGGGAACATCCGTGAGTTGAAAAATATCATCAACACTGCGGTTTTAATGAGTGAAAAAGATGTGCTCGAAAAATCCATCATCAACGCAATCCTTGATTTAAAAATAGAAAAACAAAGCCTTCCGACTAGACATGCAAAGGAATCAAAAAGTCTTAAAGACCAACTCCTAAATGTAGAAAAAGCTATTCTAGCTGACGCAGTGTCACGTTACGGTTCAACAAGGAAGATTGCCCAGCAACTAAACCTGAGCCAATCGAGCGTCGTTCGCAAACTGAAGCATCACGGAATGATGCCTAAATAAATGTCATCGCTGCTAAAGTTTTATGATCACAAGGCGTAATCCCCCCTCCTATCTACGCACCTTCTGCAGCAATTTTATATTATCGAGTCTTTTTTGGATCATATCGAATAATACGTTGGGGAAATATTTGAATTCATCCAATTGATTTTATTTGATTTTAAGCCTTCTATTATCGTTGGCAGGATTTTTGCTGTATACGTTTATAAAATGAGTTTAGAACTTTTTATAAAATAGAACAGGAGGTGTATCATGGCAGAACTAAAAGCACTTAAAACATCGCTGGGACAAGGCAAACTTACTCGCCGTGATTTCTTGGCGCGCCTTTCTGCTCTCGGAATCGCGGTCGCGGTAGGATCGACATGTTTCAACGCTTCGGTACACGCGGAAAAACACCAAAAAGGAGGGCGACTCAGACTTGGGCTGGGTGGCGGCTCGACCACCGACTCTCTGGATCCGGCAACAATGACAGATGCAATGGCGTACAACGTTAATTGGCAGATCAGAAACTGCCTAACAGAGGTTGACAACAAAGGCAACTTAATACCCGAACTGGCAGAAAGTTGGGAATCGTCAACAGATGCTACATTATGGACATTTAAACTTCGCCGGGATGTGGAATTTCATAATGGCAAAACCCTGGAAGCAGACGATGTGGTATTTTCCCTAAATCATCACCGTGGTATAAATTCAAAATCAGCCGCTAAAGGCATTGTGGATCCCATCGAAAGCATAAAAAGCGACGGTAAAAATACAATTGTGTTCGTTTTGAAAGATGGAAATGCCGACTTCCCTTTTCTTATGAGTGATCCTCACCTGACAATTGTCCCCTCTGGAACTATTGAGGGCGATTGGGAACTCGGTATCGGTACCGGTGGCTATATTTTGCAGGAGTGGGAACCCGGCTATCGGGCACTTGCTAAACGCAATCTCAACTACTGGAAGTCGGACCGCGCTCACTTCGAAGAGGTTGAAACCATTGGCATTTCTGATGCCACCTCCAGGGTAGTTGCATTGAATACTGGACAGATCGATGCCATGAATCGATTTCAGCTGAATTTGACTCATTTGCTTCCAAGAGCACGTGATATTCAGATCATCAATATAACCGGGACAAAACACTATTCCATGCCAATGCTTACGGATAGAGCTCCGTATAACAACAACGACGTAAGGTTAGCACTGAAATATGCAATTAATCGTGAACAAATGTTAGAGAAAATACTTCGTGGTTACGGCTCTGTTGGAAACGACCACCCTATCGCTCCATGCCAAAAATGCTACGCTTCAGAGTTACCTCAACGAACATATGACCCGGACAAAGCCAGATTTCATCTGAAAAAGGCCGGAATGTTGGATCATACATTCAATCTTCATGCCGCTGATGCCGCCTGGCCGGGAGCCGATGCAACTGCAGCTGCCATGCTTTTAAAAGAACACGCCGCCAAAGCCAATATCAAGATAAAGGTCATAATAGAGCCAGATGATGGTTACTGGGATAAAGTATGGATGAAAAAACCATGGGTCATGTGCTTTTGGAGCGGCAGAACAACAGCGGATTGGATGTTATCCACCGCCTATGCTGCTGATTCTCCCTGGAACGATACTTTCTGGAAACACGAACGATTCAATATGCTACTCAAAGAGGCTCGCGCCGAGCTAATTGAGGCGAAGCGACGTGAATTGTACGTTGAATGTCAGAGAATTCTAAACCTTGAAGGTGGTGTCATTATTCCCATGTTCGCCAACATCGTTGAGGCTGCCTCCAAACGGCTGAATATCACTCATCCGGCGGGAAACTGGGAGATGGACGGCCACCGGGCTGCTGAGCGTTGGTGGTTTATTTAATGACACGCAAATGGCGGTTGTATTTTACTTATCGGGGCAATACATTAGAAGATATGCTAAAATTTATTTTCATATAGAAAGCCGACTATGACGACCGCTGCTGAAAGCTATGATAGCCCCTTAAAAAGTATCTCCTACCTGGTTGCTGGCGTATTCGTCTTCTCTATCCAAGACGTCATTATCAAATGGTTAAGCGGCAAGTATCCGGTGAATGAGATCGTTATTATCAGGAGCTGTATTGCTATTATTCCTATTCTGTTTATTGCCCATCTAGAGGGCGGCCTGCATTTGTTGCGAACCAGACACATTTTCGCTCATGTCATACGCTGTTTTTTCATGTTTGGCGCCTATATTTCCTTTTACTTATCCATGGCGGCCCTCCCGCTGGCAGAAACGGTCAGTATATTTTATTCAACCCCGATTTTTATTACTATCTTTTCGGTTTTAGCATTGGGCGAAAAAGTTGAAATCAGTGGTTGGATAGCGGTTGTGGTTGGTTTCATTGGGGTGATTATCATGCTACGACCCGGATCGAACATGTTTGATCCGGCAGCTCTATTGGCGTTATTAACGGCCGTGCTATACGCTGTTGCATCCATCATTACCCGCAGGTTAGGAAAAACGGACACAGGCGTATCCATGGCATTTTACCTGACCGTCATGTATATTATCTTTGCTACGGCTTTTACTTTAATGCTAAATAATAGCGCCGTAAGCCCAGGCACGCATCCAAGCCTTGCATTTCTTTTTCGCGAATGGCGGCTCCCAGCTCAAGAAGACCTTATATTGCTCATAGCAATAGGCTTCATTGCTGCCGCAGGATTCTATTGCTTATCACAGGCCTATCGTTTGGCGCAGCCATCCGTGATTGCCCCGTTTGAGTACATTGCTGTTCCTTTGGGGGTTATCTGGGGTTATCTTTTTTTTAAGGACGCCCTTGGTTATCAATCAGTTATAGGCATGATACTGATAGTTGGGAGTGGGCTATATATATTCGGCCGTAAGAATGGCTTAACAAATAAGTATGTATTAAGTATTTTCAGAATAAAAAGTAGAAAATAATTCCCTAATATTGCTAACCAACTTCGTTTATAATTGAAGATCGCTACAAGGTCTTACAATGAAATATTAGATTTGCACACCCAATCACCTCACACTGACTGCCATGGAGATATGTTGATTCCATTCGGATTATGTCAACTTTTTTGTTATTCCAAATCCTCTCTATATTATTACATAACTTGAGGGGTACTTCCGAGTATGATGTAATCACCATATCCTATTTTAAGCCAACAATCGAAGGCTTGCTCTGATCGTTTGGGGTGGAATTAATGAATGAAAACATTTTTTAATACTTCGATAATATGCTCCCTCTCAAAAGAAGAACCCGCTATATTTTCAGCGGCATCACTCATAATTCGTTCAAGATCTTTCCAACTTGAATATTTTTTGAATTTGTCATCACGTTTGATATTCAGCGCTTCTGCAACCAGACTGACATAATTGGTTACTTTGAAATTATATCGCTGCTCTTCGGCGGCAAATGTCTGGTTGCAGTAATGACACACAGCCACGAGACGATCGGCTCCGGTTTGGGCGGCTTCCTTCAGCCGCTCCTCGCGAACGTGATAGGCGCTTTGCGGATACCAGCAGATGGCGCCACTGCCACAACAGCGTGTATCCTTACCGTGATGTGACATTTCCAGTAATGTCACTCCCGGCAGCTGCCGCAGCACATCGCGCGCTCCGTTGAGATCCACCCCTGTATAGGCAGATTTGCAGGGTTCGTGAAGCGTCACCGTTCCGGCTGCCGCATCGCTAAACTCGAGCTTTTGCATATTCTCTGCCAGGTATTGGGGAAACGACAATACCTTAAAAGGCACATCCAAAGCCTTTGTAATGCTGTTGTCAAAGTGGCAATGGCATGTCGGGCACCAAAGTATGACGGCTTCCGGTTGGTAGGTTGATAATGTAGAGATCAGGTCTTCTGCACGCCTTCCGCCCTCGCTTATATCGCCTAAAAACATCAGGCCATCGCCGCAACAGTGGTCCAATCCCGGTATGAACGCGTATTCATCTCCAATCGCATCCATAATATCCAGGGCATTGAGAATTTTTTCCGGTTGAAAATAGACGTTGCAGCCGGGGAAAAAAGCGAACCTTACCCTCTTTTTTCTACTGGGATTTGTTATTTTTTGGTATTCCGATGCTGAAACCAGAACACTTGCCAGTACACGGTGGGTGCTATCGGGCAACGCAGCGTCACCATAGGCCCTGTCCGCCATTCCTTTCGAGATATAATCTCTTTTTATTATTTGGTTGATCAGCATTGGATTGAGGTCTTGAGGGCAAACATCAGCTGTGCACTTGAAACACTCCATGCATGCAAAGGCCTTGGTATAGGCTGATTGATTTGGAATCCCACCACCGACGAATTCAAACACCCCGGTCTGTATTTCAGACGAGTCTTGCTCAGCGATTTCCGTATAGCTTAAGATCGGACACTCTTGGGCACAAAGCCCACACTGAATGCAGTTTTCAAGGAATCGACGCTTTTCGTTTTCATAGTATTCTGTTATTGTCAATTTTCTCCCCTCGCACTTTTCTTGACTATCCTTGGTGTTGATAATATATACACTTACGTTACTGCATAGTTTCAAAACTAATTTCTCTCATTACAGCGTCCATTCAGAAAACTATTCTGCTAATATATAGCCTTCATTGGAGATGGCAGGTCTTCCAACTCACTTAATACACTGCAAGAACTACACACCGATCGATTTGGATTGCTTTTGCAGCCTTCGCAATTTTTAAGTATTTGGATTGTTTTGGATATTTCACGCTTCAATTCACTATATTCTTTAAGTTTCTTTTCGATGAATTCAAGCTGCTCTTCAAATCTATCTTGTAAAATACGTGAAGCTTTCCCCCCATTTTTGGATTCACGGCGAATATCGATGAGTTCTTTGATTTTACTTAAGGAAAGACCCAAATCACGAAGGTGGCAAATGTATCGTACAGTTTCGACTGTACGCTTATCGAAGAGATAAAAGCCGCCCTGGCTGCGATCCGTCGCACGAATTAATCCTTCTTGCAAATAATAACGAACAGTTCGAATAGTAGTGTTTGTAAGATTTGCGACCTCCCCTATTTGCATAATTTCTTTTTTTGTTGATTCCATGAGGATCTGATATTATACAGTTACGTTATTGTCAAATTACTTTTTGTACTTTTCCTGATTGCCTGGATAAAGTTAAAGTGGCTGGAGTTCGCCTGGTAATCGCTTTAGGGAATCTTTATATGGTAACCCCACTTGACCCCTTCATACATTTTGATTATATTTAAACATATTAGGCTAATGAACCCTTATAAAAGGATAAAATCAATGCAAATCGAGAATGTTAAAGAAAAGGCCCACCAGCTACTCAATAATTTGCCAGATTCAGCAACATGGGAAGATCTGATGTACAGGATTTATGTTCGGGAAGCTATCGAAGCCGGCCTCAAAGATAGCGATCAGGGAAAAACGGTCGACGTCACGGAAGTCCGAAAAAAATTCGGATTGTCGGCATGAAAGTTTACTGGACACTAAATGCCATTAGGCATTTGACAAATATCTATGAGTATATTTCTCTTAACTCGCCCACCTATGCTTTGCGGACAGTGGATAGGATCACTCGACGTTCAGAGCAAATCGCCAGCCAGCCATATTCAGGCAGAAAAGTGCCTGAATATGAGACCGAAGACCTTCGCGAACTCATTGAAAAACCCTACCGAATAATCTATCGTGTGAAGCAGAATCAAATCGATGTTCTCGCGGTGATACACGGCGCACAAATTCTGCCAGGAGAAATAGAATAGCGAAGAGCTTACATTTCCAAGTATTAAATTAAACAAATTGTCAATTAGTTAGAGATTTGAACAATCTTACAAATTTGTAATTGCTGTGATTGTATGATTTAGTCTTCGGACCTTCAAAACCAAGCAGTATGACCAAATCTACACCTGATTATGACCGACTTAGGGAGTTGATTACTTTATGGAAGATAGGATTTTGGATGGCTCAGATTGGTTGTGATTAAATTATTTAACTAACTGTATATATTCAATAAAGGAGTCTTGAAATTTCATTGAGAATCGAACGGTTGAGATTTGATAGGTCATATTGCACTATTTCCATCTAAACAAACTTTAGCTTATGTTTTTAAGTCATAAGCCAAGGTGGCCCCTTAGAATCGATCAAGTCTTTTGGTTTTGAACCACGGCAGTAAACACGTCCACCATTGTTTAACGAAGATTCTGGGTTTTCGAGGCCACAAGATTCTTCAATCATGCAAGCAATTCTTTCGCTTTATCAGAGGCTGAAGCTGCGTTTGCTCCATATGCATCCGCACCGATCTTGTCGACAAAATCCTGGGTCACTGGTGCGCCTCCGGCCATAATCTTTACCTGATCCCTAAGACCCGCTTCCTTGAGCGCTATGATTGTTTCTTCCATCTTGGGCATGGTGGTCGTCAGTAGGGCCGACATGCCGACAATTTCTGGTTCGTGCTCTTTCACTGCATCCACAAATGCCTGAGGCTTCAAATTGACACCCAGATCGATAACCTTGAACCCGGAGCCTTGCATCATCATTGCCACCAAGTTTTTACCGATGTCGTGCAGATCACCTTCCACCGTACCAATGACGACCTTTCCTGCTCCTTTTGAATCAGCTTCGGAAAGCAACGGTTTAAGGAGATCCATGGCGCCGTGCATACATTTAGCGCATCGCAGAACTTCTGGTATATACATGTCGCCGGCTTTAAAGCGTTTACCCACAACGTCCATACCCGCCAGCAAACCGTTGTCAAGAACATCTCTTGCAACTGCACCCCCGTCGATCGCTTCTTGAGTCAGCTTCTTGACTTCGGCTTCGTTGCCTACGATCAACTCTTTGGCCATTTTTTCATAAAGTTCGTTCATTAATGTTTCCTCCACAATTTCTTGAATTTTTATATACGATTTTAACTATACTGGGCTTTATCCTGATAAATATTTCATCGCCGTACGCACAAATATCTCAACTCCGATTTGAAGAGAATCCTCATTAATATCAAATCGGGGATGGTGGTGGGGAAAATTCTTGTCATTTATTTTGCCAGCACCTAAAAAACAATAAACACTTGGCGCCCGAGCGGCAAACTCAGAAAAGTCATCTCCAGCCAGTGTAGCAAATGAAACGAGTTCAGGGGGTGGATAAAGCTCACTAGTCTGTAACAGTCCTAACAAGATCACACATCTCTTTATGGTTGACCAGAGTGGGATGTTCGTATGTATAGGAAAGCTCGAATTCTGCACGGTGAGCCGCACAAATGTTGGTAACTATCCTTTCAAACCGATTTTTAGGGTGGCTTGGGCTTTGTTCTACCCCTTCAAAAAAGTATCGTATTGTGCCATAGAGCATAACGGATTCCGGAATCACGTTATCTGCTGTGCCGCCTTGGATCTTTCCGAACATTATTATGGTCGGTTCCTTAAGAGCATCAATCTCTCGCGTTTGAATGGCTTGGACGCCTTGGATAATGGCGGCGGCAGTCAGAATAGGGTCAACAGCACTTTGAGGTGTAGCTGTATGTCCACCTATGCCTTTGACTGTAATTTCAAAATGTGCCATACCCGCCATGATAGGGCCTGCTGAAATGCCCACTGTCCCAATAGGAAGCTGGTTCCAGACATGCAATCCCATACACGCGTTTACACGAGGGTTATCCATGATGCCCTCTTCAATCATTGCCAGTGCGCCTACATTTTCTTCATTAGGCTCAAACACGAATTTGATGTTTCCATTCAGATGTTCCTTAAACCCAGACAGAATTTTGGCAGCTACCATCAGCATCGCCGTATGAGCGTCATGTCCGCAAGCATGCATTTTGCCATCATTTGTGGAACGATAGGGAACATCACAATCCTCCTGGATCGGCAAGGCATCCATATCCGCACGTAGCATTAAAGTCGGACCTGCATATGCGCCCTCTAACAAACCAACAACACCGGTTTTATTGACACCGGTTTGCACTGAAAGATTACAGTCACGCAAGTATTCCACAATTTTCTCGGCTGTTTGAAATTCTTCATGGCCGAGTTCCGGATGTTGGTGAAATTGCCGACGCAGAGCAATCACTTCGTCAGCAATGGCTAATACTTCTGGAGGTATTTCCATGGTTAACCTCTTTGGATTGAAAGAGTTTACCGTAATGTTTAGCGGCGAGACTAAAGTTAGCCTCTAAATATTTTAGGGTTCCGGCAGATCCAGTGCCCGCCTCAAAATGGCTATGGGATGAGCCACCGGTAGACCGGAACCGCCGTGCATCCGAACCTGGCAGGGCCCACACTCGCTCAAAGCAATATCTGGTTTTGTTGAGGTCAAAGATTCAGCCAGACGTCGACCGATAGTCATACTGATCGGGTACTTCTCGGCCTTGAAGCCGTAGCTGCCGGACTGACCGCAGCATTTGGCATCAAGGACATCGATTGTTAACGCAGGGATTTTCTTGAGAATCTCGACCAGTGGCAGGCCAATCTTTTGCGTCCTTAAATGACAAGGTGTGTGATAAGCTGCCTTTAAAGGCACCGGCTTCAAATCCAGCTGCACCTCGCCCGAATCCAGTAGACCGCTTAAGTATTCGCCCACATCGTAGGTGCGAGCGCCAATCTCGGCTGCGCCGGGTATTCCTAATACTTCTGTGTATTCATGTTTGAGCATCATGGAACAGCTGGTGCAACTGGCCAGAATATCATACCCTTTGTCACACCAAGGTTTCAGTATGTCGATGTTCACCCGGGCTAATTTACGGGCGGCATGCATATCTCCGCTGCTGATCAAGGGCAGGCCACAACACTTTTGATTAGGGACCTGGACCTCGAAACCCAGGTGTTCCAGTACCGTTACCGCTTCTTTACCGGGGTCGGTGTCATTGTAGTTGGTGTAGCAACCCACAAAATAAACGACCTTTCTTTTGGGGGTTCCTTTTGGGGCTTTGGCAATCCGACCTTTGAGCCAGTTGCGAAACGGCTGGGAATACGGCACCATCTCTGCCTTTTTACTGATGTTCAGCGCTTTTTCCATCCCTTGGCGCACAATCGGACTGGCCAACATCCAGTTGCTCACCGCAGGCAAGATACCGCCGAGCTTTCCCATCAACTCGGCGCGACCCAGCATCCAATCGCGCAAACTGCGACCCTTTTGCTGCGCATAGGCATCTTTGGCCTGGGCGTTGATGCGGTTCAGGGACACGCCGGAAGGGCAGGAAACATGACAGTTTAAACAAAGGCTGCAATAATCGATATTACCTTCGATGGGCGCGTGCTTTTTACCCTGTTTGTCGATGCGCACGCCGGATGACAGCACCTCGGCAATCACCGCCGGACTGGGGAAGCCATCGTCCATCTCGCCCGCCACCGGGCAGGCCGCGTTGCAGACCAGACAGCCGATACAGCGGGCCAGATTGGCATAATCGATGTCGGATTCGGGCAGGGCCGCCGCCGGTTGCATACCGCCTGCAGCGGCGCCTCCATATGAGAGGGTCTGTACAAATCCCAATTCATATCGCTCTCGATCCACGATCAAATCCCGGATAATGGGAAAGGTCGCCAATGGTCCAATATGTAGATCGTTGCCATCGACCATGGTTCGGCAGGCCAGCGCCGGTCTGCCGTTTACTTGAACGGCACAGCTGCCGCACTTGCCGGCTTCACAGGATGAACGGAACGCCAATGTGTCATCCATTCTGTTTTGAATTTCCGTCAGAACTTCCAGAACAGTTTGACTGGGATAATGGGCCAGTTCATAGGTCTGCACATAGGATGTCGGTGTATTTTCATTTTGGAATCGATTTATCGTTACTTTGAATGTGTGAGCCATGGCACTACCTTTACAATGTGATTGATTATGCAATATCGGGGTGTATTTCTGTCAGTTCTACCGGTCGCTTGCCCACTTTCAGGCCTGATGCGTCGTCTGCTTGTTGGATAAGCGTGCAGTAGGGCGGTACGCTTGTGTCCAACTCAGGAAAATCCTGCATGTAATGAGCACCACGGCTTTCTCTGCGTGTTTGGGCGGCGGCAATAATCATCTGAGCCACTTTGACCATTTTTTCCACATCCAGATATGCCAGCAGGCTGTAGTTTTGATGCAAGCCAGCCCCGCTGATGCTGATTTGGGGCAGTAACTCCTGCTCGATTTCCTGTAACGCCTGTTGGGCAGCTTCCAAGCCTTTGATGGTCCGGGAAACATAGACATGCGCTTGCATGACGGACCGCAGGCGTTCTTTGGCCCGGGCTGGTGTCAATTCGGAGTCACCTCTTCTAAGCAGCGCCTGAATACGTGAGGTTTCTTCATCCAGCGCTTCTTTGTTCGGTGGTTGCCGATCTGTCTGGGCTGCATACCGGGCAGCGCTCACACCTGCACGCGATCCAAAAACAAGTATTTCGGACAGACTGTTGCCGCTCAGACGGTTGCCGCCCTGCACGCCTCCGGAGACTTCGCCAGCGGCAAATAGGCCGGGAACTGTGGTGCGGGCATCCTTGTCTATGGCCACGCCGCCCATGAAGAAATGAGCCGATGGCGCGATTTCAACCCGCTTCTCATGGTAGTCAAAGCCGCGTTCGGCACACATTTCTCTTTCATACATAAAACTTTTGAGCGTTTCTTCGGGCACTTCGGTGGCATCCAGAAATACGCCACCATGCTGGGTACCACGACCCTCTGCAATCTCTGTGTAGATACCGCGAGCCAGGCGGTCACGAGTAACGTGCTCCAGAAGTTCGGGTTCATATTTAGCCATAAATCGTTCATCATTGACGTTATAGAGTTTGGCATACTCCTGTATTCCCAGTATAAAGCCATGCAGGGAGGGGGGATGTACCAGGCCACAGGGATAAAACTGAACCTGCTCCATATTGATAAGGCTGGCGCCGGCTTCCAGGGCTAATGCCAAGCCATCCCCAGTGACTTTGATGGGATTGCTGGTAACCGGATAGAGTTGCCCCACACCACCGGTGGCCAAAACAACTGCTGGGGCATTGAACTGGATGATTTCGCCATTACCCAGATCCAGGCCCATGGCTCCGACGATTTTGCCGTCTCGAGTAAATAGACGCGTTGTGGTGACATCGGGATGATGATCGACACCCTGGCGGAGCAACTGAGCGCGCAGCACCTTTGTCATTTGAAGCCCCACGCGGTCGCTAATGGCCATCACACGCGGAAAGGAGTGTCCACCGGCCCGATCCAATACGTAGCGGCCATTTGGTTTTTTATCAAAGCATAGCCCCCAGCTTTCCATCTCCCATATCCTATCCTGTGCTTCGCTTGTCAACACGCGCACCAACGGCTGGTCGCTCAAATAGGAGCCGCCTACAACCGTATCGTGAAAATGAACATCCACCGAGTCATCAGATTCACTCCAAGGCCCAACGGCAGAGACACCAGCACCGCTCACCGTACCGCCGCTGCGTCCCACCAAACCTTTGTCTAAAATGGTAGCTCGCTGCCCGGCTTCAGAGGCGCGAATGGCAGCATACAATCCAGCACCACCTGTGCCAATTACCAGCACATCTGTATCGATAACTTTCAATATGATTTCCTCCCCGCAGGTTCGCCGCTAGTTTTTAAAAGCATCTCTGCTCAATTTAAACGAAATAGGCTGCCGACATTCGGCATATTTTCTTTCACGCCGGCCAATTGTAGGGCATGCCACATGCTGGCCATGTTCGCACTGAACACAGGTTTCCCAAGATCTTTTTCCAGAGCTTCGGCAATGAGGCTGAGCACGATACCGGTATCACTCACAAAAATCGCGTCAGCTTCAGGAACATCGACCTTCCGGATAAGGTTGTTTAAACTGGGTGGATCAAGCCGACCAATATCCCAGTCCGTGGTCAGACCCAGCCCCTTATGGTTAACTGCGTCCATTCCCGCCTTTTTCATCCGACATGGAGGTGCGGGTGATGTGAACCGATACACCGGGTGGACAAAGGGTGTAGTATTCCATATCCGCCAATCCAGAGGCCGGATAAACAATTTCGATCCGAGCCCGCCATCCAAAATTTGCTTTGTGAATTTCTGTCATCCCCTTAATATTTAAATTATTGATGGTTAGACACTAGGGTTTCACAAACAGTTTTCGTGGAAAATCGGCCAAGGTTTTACAACCGGTATCTGTAATCCGAAATGATTCGCTGCACTCAAACCCGTAGTTTTCCATCCACATTCCCAGGATCATGTGAAAAGTCATATTTGGCGCCAGAACGGTCTTGTCACCGGGCCGCAGACTGGCGGTATGTTCCCCCCAGTCCGGTGGATAATTCAATCCCATGGCATAGCCGATTCGCGACTCCTTCTCCAGACCCACTTTGGCGATGTGTTTGCGCCAGACCAGCTCGACTTCCTCGCACCGCATACCTGGTTTTATTGCCTCTAGGGTCAGATTGAGCCCCTCGACCGTATGGTCTGCAAGATTTGAGAGTTTCTCCGGGGGATTTTTCCCCAGATAGGCCGTCCGGGCCAGCGGTGAATGATATCGATGGCGGCAGGCAGCCAGCTCCAGATTAACGGCCTGGTTATTTTCATAGGGTTCGTCGGTCCAGGTAAGATGCGGCGCCGAAGTCTTCTCACCCGTGGGCATCATGGGAACAATAGCGGGATAGTCGCCGCCGAATTCGGGCGTTCCCGACATCTGCGCCTGATAAACCGCGGCCACGGCATCACATTCCCGTACACCCGGTGACAGGTTATCCAGGGCCGCCTGCATCACCTTCTCGGAAATCTTACCCGCCTCCTGCATATAACCGATTTCAGCATCAGACTTGATGAGCCGCACCCAGGAAACGAGCAGATTCCCATCCTTGATTTCGGCTTGGGGCAAATCCTTTTGAAGTGCAATGAAGCCGCGGGCGCTGAAATAATAAGCATCCATTTCCAAGCCAATGGCCCGCTTTTCCCAGCCGCGGTCCTTGATATCATCAGCAACAAAATTCATGGGGTGCTTGATCGGATTTTGTACATAATCGTCCGGATAGCCGATGATGTTGTCCTGGTTCAAAAATGTTGTGTGTTTGGCCCCGGCGACATCCATGCCACGACCGATCCACAATGGCTGTTCTGCGTCTGTAGCAACCACGACACACTGGGGAACATAAAACGACCAGCCGTCGTATCCGGTAAGATAGTTCATATTGGCCGGATCCGAGACCACCAACACATCGATTCCGGCATCTGACATGGACATTTTGGTTTTACGAAGTCTTTCCAGATATTCATCATTTGGAAACAAGGACATTGTTCTCTCCTTTATGATCGAGGTCTACAAAATTCCTATAAAATTGGATACAAGCGGTTTTTTACTTGCTGCCTTTCAATGCATCGACACCGTGTTTGATCCGTTTGATTCCTTTTTGGAGTTGTTCCGTGCTGGCCGCAAAAGAAAGGCGCACATAGCCTTCGCCTGCTTTACCGAAAATACTGCCCGGGACGACTGCCACTTTATGTTCTTTGGCTAAATATTTGGCAAAATCCCAGGAGGAAAGACCTGTCGATGAAATATTCGGGAACGCATAAAAAGTCGATTCCGGTTTGAGGCACTGAATCCCGTCGATGGCGTTGAGACCTTCGTGGACAAGATGCCGTCTTTTGTCATAGGTGGCAACCATCTCTCTTACGCAGTCCTGGGGAGCGGAAATGGCGGCCAGAGCGGCTCGCTGTGCAACAGCCGTCACACCCGACACCATGTGTTCCATGAGTTTTTCCATTTCATCGATGACCACTTTTGGTGCTGTGGTATAGCCCACCCGCCAACCGGTCATGGCATAGGATTTGGAGAGCGTATAAGCAGAAATGGTTCGCTCTGCCATGCCGTCCAGAGACCCGATGCTAATGTGTTTGTGCCCGTCGAAGAGGATGTGCTCGTAAGGCTCATCGGAAAGCATCCAGATGTCGTGTTCAATGGCCATATCGGCAATGGACCTCAATATCTTCTCGTCAAAGATGGCTCCGGTGGGATTAGATGGCGTGTTGATGATCATCAGCTTGGTCTTGTCCGATATAGCTTTCTTAATGTCCGCCGGATCCACCTTGAACAAATTCGATTCATGGACTGCCACAGGTACCGGCACCCCACCAAAAAGCCTTATCTGCGAGTAGTAATCATATCCCGGATCGATGACAATCACCTCGTCTCCCGGGTTGAGCATGTGCAGGCAGGTATTGAAAATGACCTGCATGGCCCCCACGGCCACATAGACTTCGGCATCCGGATCGGCAACGATACCATTTTCTTCCTGTAACTTTTTAGCAATTACCTGACGAAGGTCTGGGAATCCCTTAGCCGGTGGATAGCGGGTATAACCGTCGTCCAAAGCCTGTTTGGCGGCGTCACGAATAAACTCGGGGGTGTCGAAATCTGGTTGTCCTATACCCAGGTTGACAATATCCGGAATCTCGTCTGCCAGGGCAAACATGATGCGGATACCTGACCATTCGATTTGATGGGTTCGATCAGCAAGAAAGTTTTGGGTTGTCATATGCCTATTCCTTATCTTCTCAAATGTGATATTGTAGTTAACCTACTTCTACACGACCACTGGTAGCACCAGGTCCGCCGGCCCTTTTAGAGACGTTTTCATTTCCGGGGCATGACGTTCCATAATCTCCTGCAGAATCGATGCAATTTTAACCTTTTGCCGAATCAGATTGTCATGAAATCCCTCTGTCACCCATGGTTTGTAAATGTCGCCCTCAGAGGTTCCCGGCTCAATTTTGAAATAGCAGGGCGAAGCCACCCGAGCGATCTCCGGTGTTTCATAGGCCCGGAACATACCTCCGAAAGCATCCACGATGATGATGTATACATCCAAAGGAATATCCACCGCTTTACGGATGGAGCCCAGGATCGGGAGGGATACATCCGATATGGGATTCATGGAGTTGGCACCCATCGATTCTATGACCTTGGCGCCGGCAGCACTGCAATACCCGCCGAAGACCGAAAATTTAAAGATCGTCTCTTTCGGAAAAAGACCTTCGGCTCGCATCTTGTTGAGAAGAAAAAGCACCCCTTCGTCATAGACAAGGAAACCGCGATGGCCCGCTTCGATGTTTCGCATGATGTCTGCGATATGGTAGGAAATATGGTCCGATCCCCGCAGGCGAAATCCTTGCATCGATCCTTCAGAATTGGATATTTCCTTGGACCCCGCGTCCCAGCCTTTGCGATGTCCTACGGTCATGATCATTTCGATTTTCTCGTCATGCGCCATTTGGGCCATATCCTTGAGTTCCTGAAAATCGCAATAGGTGGAGCCTCCCACAGCGGCGATGGCACCGTGAATAGTGACCTTGCGCTTATTCGCTTCGTCGATCATGGCTTTCATGGTGGATGCTCTCTCCACACCGGCAATTTCAATCCGATAGTTGGCACCATCAGGAAACGATTTGGTCGAGTTGGGCAAATCATAGGCATCCCGACCAGGGATGCCTTCTTTTTCCATAAAATTCCGAATTGTTTTCAATACTTCTGACATGTTATCTCCACATGTTTTCATAACGTTTCTAATTATAATGCTGTTATTCGTCATTTTCCATTAGTTTATTAAGCTTCGGCAGTTCTCCTTCCACCATTTTGTATGCATGTTCTTCTTTGGGGAATTGGCCGTTGCGAGCCTCCTCGGCATACTGCTTAAAGGCCTTGATCGTTTTTTCTGCCAAATTTTCATATTTTTTTACAAACTTGGGTGTAAAGGCCTGGAATATTCCCAAAACGTCGCTGCAAATCATGAGCTGGCCGTCAGCTTCCCATCCTGCACCGATGCTGTATACAGGGATGGTCAGCTTCTCTCGTATAATACCACAAACTTCCGGTGGTACCGCTTCCACAAGCAGTGAAAAAGCACCGGCCTTTTCGAATAGCCAAGGCATCCGCTATCACATCTTTGGCTGCCTCTGCGGTTCTGTCCCTGAGCTTTGAATCCACCCTGTTGACCGGAACTCTGAGGCGTCAACCCGATATGTCCCATGACCAGCATACCGCCGTCCACAATCGCTTGAATCTGCGGGCACACACGCACACCGCCTTCCAGTTTGATGGCATCAACGCCTGCTTCCTTGTGAAACCTCCCAGCATTGCGAACAGCTTCTTCGATGCTTACCTGGTAGGATAAAAACGGCATATCTCCAATAATAAAGGTGTTGGGGGCACCACGGCGAACCGCTTCGCTGTGCCAGATACACTGATCCATGGTAACAGGAACAGTACCGGAATAACCATAAACGCACATTCCCAGAGAATCGCCCACCAGAAGCATGTCCATGCCGGCCTGCTCGGCAAAGTTGGCGGTCCAATAATCATAAGCTGTAATCCAGACAGCTGTCTGGCCGGTGTCTTTCATTTTTTGCAAATCGAAACGGGTGTGTTTTTTTGAGGTCATTTTCTTATCCTTTCTTTATGTTTTTCCTATATATTTATTGACTGAGCCACCAGGCGAAAACCCCATTTGTAACGACAGTTGCCAGCAACTATCTCTGATTATCGGTGCACGTTTTTAATATCTTCTATTGAAAGCCGAATGGAAGGACATGAAAGACTCAATGCGTATCTTACATGTCTGTTATGATCGAATACAGGAGCGGCGACTAAGTAGCCAAACCACGTCATGCCGATATTATCCGGCATCCGGTTCCTATTTTCAAAATACGATTTGCCTGATTTGTCTAAGAAGTTATCGGCAATACAAGATCCGCCGCCCTTTTAGAGACGTTTTCATTTCCGAGGCATGACGTTCCATAATCTCCTGCAGAATCGATGCAATTTTAACCTTTTGCCGAATCAGATTGTCATGAAATCCCTCTGTCACCCATGGTTTGTAAATGTCGCCCTCAGAGGTTCCCGGCTCAATTTTGAAATAGCAGGGCGAAGCCACCCGAGCGATCTCCGGTGTTTCATAGGCCCGAAACATACCTCCGAAAGCATCCACGATGATGATGTATACATCCAAAGGAATATCCACCGCTTTACGGATGGAGCCCAGGATCGGGAGGGATACATCCGATATGGGATTCATGGAGTTGGCACCCATCGATTCTATGACCTTGGCGCCGGCAGCACTGCAATACCCGCCGAAGACCGAAAATTTAAAGATCGTCTCTTTCGGAAAAAGACCTTCGGCTCGCATCTTGTTGAGAAGAAAAAGCACCCCTTCGTCATAGACAAGGAAACCGCGATGGCCCGCTTCGATGTTTCGCATGATGTCGGCGATGTGGTAGGAAATATGGTCCTATCCCCGCAACCGAAAACCCTGCATATCCCCTTCCGGGTTGGAGATTTCCTTGGACCCCGCGTCCCAGCCTTTGCGATGTCCCACGGTCATGATCATTTCTTTATAAACAATTTGCGAGGGAAATTAGCGAAAGATTCGCAGCCCGTCTCTGTAATCCTAGTAGGCTCGCTTAACGAATATCCCCAGTCTTCCATCCACATAGCGGTAATCACGTGAAACGTCATATTCTTCTTAAGGATCGTTTTGTCACCAGGCCTCATACTCATTGTATTCTCACTCCATACCGGTGGATAAGCAAGCCCTATAGAATATCCAATTCTTGAGTCTTTTGCAAAACCAGCTTTACTGAGAACTTTTCGCCAAACCGCCTCCACTTCCTCACCAGTTTTTCCGGGTTTAATAAAATCATAAATTGCATTGAACCCCTCACCAACTATCTCAGCCATATCGATCAATTTCTGCGATGGTTTACTTCCCAAATAAAGTGTGCGACACATGGGGGTGTGATACCTAAAACGGCAGCCGGCTAGCTCAAATAAAATAGCCATCTCATTTTGAATTGGGTTATCTGTCCAGCTTACATGCGGTGCTGATCCTTTTTCGCCTGGAAATATAAGTGGACTGATACTGGGATAATCTCCGCCAAAGTCTTCTACTCCTTTTGCCTGTGCATGAAGAATAGCTGCAACAACATCACACTCTCTCACCCCTACTGCGGTAGTATCAACGGCTACTTTCATTACATTTTCTAATATTTTACCAGCTTGCTTCATAAATGCGATTTCTTTATCTGATTTTATTGACCTAATCCTGTTAATAAGTAGCCTCGAATCTTCAAATCGAGCGCCTGATAAATTCCTCTTGAGTTCTTCATAAGAACGTACATCAAAAAAGTAAGCTTCTTTTTCAACACCAATGACCTTGTTCTCCAGACCATGTTCCTTCATGATAGCTGTAATATAACTCATAGGATGCTTGATTGGATGATTTACCAAATCCTCGGGGTAGCCAATTATGTTTTTTTCTGAAAGCCACACTGTCAATTTTGCACAGGCGGCATCCTGGTTGCGCCCTATCCATATCGGTTCTTCCAAATCAATACCAAGAATTACAACTTGAGGAACATAAAAAGAACAAGCATCGTATCCTGTGAGATAATTCATATTTCCTGGATCAGAAATGACGAGTGCCTCGAGGCCTGCCTTTTCCATTTTGTCTTTCGTTCTATCAATTCTTCTTAAGTATTCGTTCTTATCAAAAATAGCCATGATGGTTGAATTCCTTTTGCTTTGTAAATTTTATCGTACCTTATATGATCCTTCCATTTGAATTAAAGTTAATGAGACACCACTGATCATAAAGACGAAATAAATTTATTATGTAATCTTCAATGATCCGTAAAAAGTCGGCCATAACCCTCAATTTTGTCGTCTATTCCCGCCATACGCAAAGCATTCCAAAACATAGCCTGATTGCTTACCACCACGGGTTTTCCGACTTCGTTTTCAAGAGCCTCCACAATCTCCAAACTTCTTAGCCCTCCACAACTAATAAAAATTGCATCGGCTTTTACATGGTTAAGTTTTTTTGCGTATTCTTTGATGTAATCAGGAGCAACCAGACGGATATCTGGATCTTTCAAAAGGTTCATCCCTTGAAAATCCAAGATCTCAAATCCTTGTTTCTCAAGATACTCAGCCTCTAAGGTATTCACATCGTCTAAATATGGGGATGCTACTACAATTCTATTTGCCCGCAGTGTCCGAAGTGCCTGAAGGACACCTCCTATTAGGCTAGTATGTTTTGCCTGAGGCGCCCCTCGAGAAAGAGCGGCGTTGACACGCTCTTCGCCTATTAGGGCACTGGCAGAAGTACATGCAAAACAGACGACATTTAAATCGTTACCGAAAACAAAACGAGATGCACAATCTTCAAGTTCATTCTCCATCGCGAGCAGGTTGTCTACGGTAACATCCTCAGATCCAGGAACTCTTGTAAAATGCACACCTACGCCAGGGGGAGCCAGTTTGAACATCTCACCTTCGATGACACCGTCAGTGGGAACAAGAACAAAGCCTATGCGCGCACGCCAATCACGGCCCTTATCGAACTGAACATCCACTTTATTTGATTTAATAGAAGCAGAAGCATTGGCCATTATGATCACCTCTTAGATAAATATTTTAAGTTTTTTTATTTACGTTTCTCGCTAACTAAGCAAAACAAGGGTTTTCAAACATTTTCAAATTACACTGTTTTCATCTTTTCTAGTAATTTTACTTATAATGAAATCAGTACTTTTGTGATTGAAAACCCTTATTTTAGGATTTATTTTGTGCAAATTATAAATTTTTTTGATGCTTCAGATCCTTAGAACAAGGGAACAATTTCTTTTTCATAGTATTTGTTCCACCCATCTAACTGGGTGCTGACATACTCCCAATCAATTTCTACAAGATATTTACGAAACTCTTCTTCTGTAAATCTAAGATGTTCTACGCCATGTTCTGCTTGCGTGTTTGCGGGTACCTCGCCGACTGTTTTGAAGAAAAATTCGCTATTTTCCTTGTTGATTGTTGCATTTGCAAAATCAAAGGCCAGCTTTTTATTCTTAGAACTATTGAGTACCATCCACCCAGATGTAAACATTAAGGTTTTTAGAGATTCGTCTGTTTTTGTTAGATAATGAACCTTTTTGCCTTTAATCCCACCTGAACTGCCCTGATCTATAAAGGTAAAAGAAGTCTCTCCCGTTTCTAAGGATGTGATAATGTCAGAAGTGTTTGCCGAAATCCGACCGATATTACCAGACTTTGCCAATTCTTTTAGAAATTTCCAGCCTGGTTCCATATTGTATTGATCTCCGCCACGTGCAATGGATAGCAATATCACCTGGGTATTCGTATTTAGAGTGGGATTTGGCCACAATATTTGACCCTTCAATTTTGGATCTAGAAGATCTTCAATATTTTTGATTTCGATCGGGCAATTCTCTGTTGCAACCCAAAATTGACCGCTAAGCCCCCTTGGGATGCTCTTCCAGTTTCCATCCTTATCTTTTGTTATCAAAGGGTTGGGTATGTCCTTTAGGTTAGGGCAGTCATTGAGGGTCACCGTCTCAGCCCATCCCTCTTTGACCATGGAGAGAAATACCGGGCTCCAGATGTCGAGCAAGTCATAGGGCGGATTCGGCCAGCTTGCTTTAATCTTGGGAAGAACGGATGCAGCGCCGCCGGAATGCAACGTCCAGTTGATGGATGCCTTACCCCATTGCTTGGCGACTTTCTTGGAGCAATCGATGTAAGGAGGGCCCCAGTCTACGATCGACAATTTTGTTGCGGCCTGAGCCGAGTTAATGAATGATCCTCCTAAACCAACGGAAGCTATCGCCAAACCACCACCGGTTACTTTAATAAAATCTCTGCGTGTGATGTTACCTTTCATTGTAACGCCTCCTTTACTATTTGGGATTATTGGAAGTAACTCCAGAAACTCCGAGCGTGTCGTGTACGGCCATTGGATCATTACCCGTGTTTTGTTTGCAATCCATTAAATGTACTAGGTTTCAGCCGGTACGATAATTACGTCCTCGGGCCGAAATGTAATTTCCACCTCCTCTCCGGCTTGATTCAGGGTTTGACCGACAAATTGCTCTGTCACAGTTAGCCGTCGACCACCTGAGATCTTTACAACTATATGAATGTCCGCTCCCAGATGGGCGACATCTTTGATTCTGCCGTTGAGTCGGTTAATACTCCCATCGTCTGCATCAACTTTATCGCCTTTGCGAAGGATTTGGATTCTCTCCGGACGGATACAGATCTCATATTCTCCGTCTGGTATAAGATTAGGATCCGGTTCCGGCACCAGGGCTTTGAAACCAGCATTTGCCTCAAATTCACGAATACCCAAAGACACAGACCCTCCCAGCGTGCCGGTGAACCAGTTCGATCTGCCGATAAATTCAGCGACAAATCGGGTTTTGGGGTCAGCATAGATCTCTGTCGGTGGACCTTGTTGGATGATCTTGCCACTTTCCATTACAATCACGACATCACCGAGGCTCATAGCCTCCTCTTGATCGTGGGTGACCACAATGGTTGTGGCTCCAATCGAATTCAGGATTTCCCTGAGTTCGATCCGCAACTCAAGTCGTAGCTTTGCATCAAGAGCCGAAAGGGGCTCATCCAAAAGTACCACCGCCGGGCTGATAGCTAATGCCCGTGCCAGAGCGACTCGTTGCTGCTGTCCGCCGCTGAGTTGGCTTGGGCGGCGTTTCTCAAATCCTGTCAGCTGTACCAACTCTAGCATTTCTGCGACCCGTGTCGGTATATTTTTCTTGTCGTAGTCGCGCTGTTTCAAACCATAGGCTACGTTTTGATTGACGGTCATGTGCGGGAAAAGCGCATAATCTTGAAACAGGAGGCCGACATTACGCTCGTAGGGGCGTTTTCCCTTCATGTCCTCATCCAATACGTGGATGCTTCCTTCGTTGGGTTCTTCAAATCCTGAGATTAGACGCAGCGTCGTTGTTTTGCCGCAGCCACTCGGTCCGAGAAGCGAAAGTATTTGGCCCGAATCGACATGGAACGATACATTGTCGACGGCTTTAAGCTTGCCGTAGCGTCTGGTCACGTTGTTAAGTTCGAGTACGGGCATAGCGTATCCTCCTTATGATTTCGTAATTCCCTGTCCGATTAGCTTGTCTAGTCCATAGATCCAGTCAAGAATTACTATTACACCAATCGTAATCAGCATCATTACTACCGCCCCGGCCGCAATCGTCAAGTCGAACTGCGTGCGCATCATGCTCACCATGGCCACTGGTAACGTATACGTGTCTGGTGAGGTTAAAAACATGCTTACGGCAACATCATCCATGGAAAATGCAAAAGCGAAGACAATCCCGGCAACCATTCCGGTGCGGGCCAGAGGCAAGGTGATATCCCAAAACGCTCTGCGCTCGTTGGCTCCCAGGCTCATTGCCGCTTCAGTCAGCGTTTTTCGAATTCCAACCAGACCAGCCAATGTTGTTCTCACGGCGTAGGGAAAGGTGATGATGATATGACCGCCCAACAAGCGTGGAAAACCGCTGAAAACGCCCATGAGTGCAAAAAAGAGAAGTAAGGAAAAACCTACCACGACACCGGGTACGACCAGTGGCGACAAAAAAAACGCCTCCAATGCTCTTTTGCCCGGAAATTCATAACGGTCCAGCACAATGGCGGCGCTCACGCCAAATGCTGTCGAAACGAAAGCCGCGATTACGGCCAGAATGACGCTCAATTTCAGCCCATTGAGATAATAGGCATCTGAAAAGAAGTTCAGGTACCACCGGAAAGAATAACTGGGAGGTGGAAACGTGCCCAGGTAGCTTCTGCCGTCAAATGACATCATCACCGCAAAGACGATGGGTATGACCAAAAAAATCAATGACGCACCAAGTACAGTGATAACAATCACAAATCCGATATTATCGAAATAGCGCTTCATCATAGTCCTCCTCAAGCCTTGTACAACCGATTGGCGACATAGGTGATACAATAAATAATTACTAAGGATAGAAGAAGCATTGCCACTGCAATCGCCGATCCGCTAGGATAATTGGCGATTTCACTGAAACGGCTGTAAATGAGGTTGGAAATAAACAGGACTTTTCCTTTGCCCAAAATCATGGGAACCACAAAACCGCTCATGCAGAGGGTATAGCTAATCAAGAAGGCGGACAAAATACCTGGAATACAAAGGGGAACTGTTATTCCCAAATGAACCTTCCAGCGAGGGGATCCTAAGGTTTGGGCAGCTTCAGCCATCCGTGGGTTGATGTTTTTGATAGTGCCCAGTAAGGTGATTGCCGATATCGGAATCACATAGTGTAAAAATCCAAATATGACCACCAGTTCGGTGTAAAATCGGCTGTTTGGACGAGTGTTTAAAATGGCGCATATATATTTTGAAAAGCCCGTTGGCCCAAACGTCAATTGCAACGCATAAACCCTGACCATAGTACTGAGAAACATCATACCGATCAGAAAACCGATAGCCAATTTTCCCCATAACGGATTGCGTAAGCGGGCTACCATATATGCCATTGGGAAACCAACGAGAAGACCGACAATCGTAGAAATTAGGCTAAGTCTTAGGGTTTCAGTAAAATAGAAAAGATAAGCCGGGTCCAACAGCTCTGTATAATTGAAAATCGTATACGGGGCGTCCTTGGATGCTCCAATATGTCCAGGCACAAATTGCCTGAAGCTCTCCTCTGCTACATTGGCTATGGGCAAAACCAAAAGTATAAGGAAAAGACATATTGAAGGAGCCAGTAGTAACATTGCACCTTTGGATAGTTTCATGATGTATCCCCTAATGTTCGCTTAAAGAGATTGATTCACTTTATCCAGGTATTTAAGGAGGTTGTAAATTTTTAATCTACAATATTATCGCCAACTCGACTAGATGTGAAGGCATTATGCTTTTGAAAGGTAATATCCGATTCTACGGGTGCCTTGAGATAAGTTGGCGTGCCATTCATTTATCATTCACTATGTGTTACGGATATTCATTATGTTTACATTGTTAAAATAACTGGCCCTTCATGTCAAGTTTTTTTTCGTTTTTTAGCTCGATCATTTTAATATTATCTGTTTTTGCTTTTTAATTGATGGCTGTCTGCGCTCTTTCTACGATGGTATGAATTTTTTCCTGAACTTCCTTCGACAAGATTTGTGACTGAGCACTTTCTAAAATGTTTTCCACTTTTTCATTTGCCCGCTGGTTGAGTGTTTTGGCTCCCGCTTCCATCCAGCTCTCATGATTTCCCCGGTCCATCAGTTTTGGATACCAATCTTCGCGAAAATGGCGCATGGTATGGTCGCTATCCAGGAAATGCCCATCCGGACCGACTCTGTCAATTTCATCCAAAGCCAGCGTTTCTTCACTAATGCTAAAACCATCTATAAACTTCTTAATCCAGCCTATGATTTCATTACAAATCACGAGTAGCTCCAATGAACCTAAAAGACCTGATTCCATATAACCCACATCATGAATCAAATTCGCCCCAGAAAGAACATCCCCCATCAATGTTAATGCGGCCTCTGCGGTTGCTTGTCCATCCAATGTTTTCGAATCGCTGCATCCGGCCAGCCCAAAAAAAGGTAGTCCTAGATAATGTGCATGGGCTGCGGGCAACCCAATCATGTCAGGCGATGCGTAAGGAATCACTTGTGTCCTCATATCCATACCGAGGCCCCAGCCGCCCCAAATAAATGGTGTCCCTTCGCGTTTCAGTTGTGATAGAATGAGCCCCGTGAGATTGCCTGCGCCGATATGTGCCGCCGCACCAGCAGGCGTTACTGGGGCCATGGCACCTCTATTCCCATTGGCCGTATATGTTGTGGGAAGCCCCTTTTCGGCGAAAAAAAGAAGCTGTTCAAGTGATTCCTGATTATGCAAGAGATCTGAAGTCAGGTTTACGTAATTAGCGATGAAAGGATTCCTTCGCAATTCCTCTTCTCCACCAGCAACAATTTCTGCCATCTCAACACATTCTTTGAGCCCTTTTATATCTAAGCTAACAACCACAATCGGTTTGCGTGAATATGAAAGCATTATTTCCATTTGATAACGATCAACTATCTCATTGGACACGTCCCATGGCATAAAAGTGGACATAATAAAGTGTATATTTTCAAGATGCTCACATACTCTAACCGCATCAATAACATCATCTAATTTAGCCTTGCGACGTTGGCCATTTCTGTGATCGAGGATATTCAAACAATCTGACCCTGTTCCAAAAAAGGATTTCCTTCCTTCCAGAGGCATTACCCGATTGCCTTCCCTGTCACAAAGAACAACACGTTTAGGAACTGTATTCAACGCTTTCTCTGCCAAATAAGATGGTATTCTAACCCAGTTTTCTTCCGAAACATGTGCTCCTGCTTTTTTTAGCATATCTACAGCTTCTTGAAGATAAATCCTTACACCTGTTTTTTCTAAGATTTCCAAGCTGGCGTTGTGAATTTCCTGTAGCTGGTCATCGGAAACTTGTCTAAATTGAGCTGTTTTAATCTCGCTGAAGCCACTCATAATAGATGTCATTTTCATTCCCCCTAAAGATCATTATTATTAATCTTCTATAAGATTCATTAAAGTATGGTTGTAATAAGATACGTTAGCGCTGACATTTCAACAAAGCACAGGCTTGCGGTTAGAAAGTTAACGAAACATGCTAAACATTCACTATGTGTTCATGCTATGCGCATAGTGTGACATTAGAAATAGCTGCCCTCAATTCATTTGTCAATAATTTTTTGAAGTACAGTAAAGGGACTATCGGTAGGTTTTTAACAACATGCTGATATTAATAGTAAGAAATGTAATTTTAGGCGGATAACTTTTTCAGTTTGCAATGGGATGGAATTAGCGATTAGATATTTAATTTGGTTATATGAGTTCTTACTTTCTCGTGATTTCTACCTCTCCCGTATTTCCATTCACTTTAATCCAATCACCCGAATTGATCGTTTTGCAGGGATCTATATCATTGAAATCGGCAACCATAGGACTTCCAACGACGACAGCAGCCACCCCGACCCTGGAATCCATTCTTGTTACTACCCAGCCTGCGGGTTTATTGCCGTTAATCATGGCAGAATTAAAGTGACCTGACCAGCAATTGGATCCCTTCGAAGAAGGAATGACCAGTATCTTATCAGCGATCGATTCACCCTCAGCAACATGCCCCTTTTCGATTATAATGCCGGTTATGTCGTCTATTCCGGCCCAGCCCTGTATACTATCCGGACAGACCAATGCCTCCCCTTCGGCAATCCCTTTTATTGCGCCACGCCCTTTTAGTACGGTTTTCATATTAATTACTCCAGAATCCGTTGATGGCTGCATCAATACACTGCTTCATGTCTCCATAATATATTTTTGAATCAGTCATGGAACGAATATAATGAGCCTGCTTGGCCCCATCCAATGCAATTCCGTTGGTCCCCTCAACTGCGGAATTGCCTACCATAAGAGGACAAGAGCTGGTGAATATACACCCACCTGCAGCTTCAATTTCATCTAGATAACCATTGATGCGAGCCATTTCTTTGATCGGGTAAGCTGTCCAGACATAAAATCGAGTCCCGTTTTTTATTTTTCTTCCTTTTATATAGTCAGAGACATTTTTAATTTCCTCAAGTGAATAATGCGGACACCCTAGAGATACAAAATCGACCTGGCTCTCGCCTTCAGCACATAACAATTGCATCGATTCATCGTAGTCGCGATTTGTAACTGCAATGCTGTCTGAGATCGGTTTACACCCTACTGCCATATCCAAGGAATGTGCCTCAGGCGTCTGGCCGACAATATGGCACATAACTGCACCGCTCGTCGTGGCTATGGAAGCAAATAGTTGTTTAACCTGTATCGTTGACAAGTTTTTGAAGTCCCCTGTGATAACGGGAATTCCATTTGCAGGTAACATCCGGCCTATGGTGTAGCCGATAACGTCCCAGTCTTTTGTGGTCTCAGATGAACATTCGATGTAGAATTCATGGGTTGCGTGTCTTTCTTCTGCGATATGGAGTCCCCATTTCGGAGTTCGGCCACACAGAGCCGACCAGATAGCGGCTTCTACGCCATCTGGATTACCACATGCCCCAAAAATCGAGTTGCAGAACATGGCATTACTTGATTCTGTGGTCACGAAATGCTCACCTTTTAAAGGTAACCAGCCAACAAGATAGGGCACACAGGTGCTAACGATGCTGACACCAGCTTCTTTGGTTATGTTTAAAAAGTCCTTGTTTCTATTGAAAAATTCCTCTGTTAAACCTAAAGCCTCATATTCTGAAGCATCAACGTTTTCGGTACAAGTTTGACAAAAACAGGTGTTTGAAAAAGTATCGTTTTCGATGTCCAAAATCTCTTCTGTACACATGTAGACACGAGAGAAAATTTCATTGTAGTTATCAGATTCTATGTGATTTAGGTAAGGTTGTGCACCTAATCCCAATGTGGCCTTTGTCACTTCGCACAACTCTTCTGCACCCAAAGCCTTTGCATATTGAATGATGTTTTCTATCGCTTTTTGTTTCAAGCGACCCATCTTGCCCTGGAGCATCTTTTTTTCCGTATCGGTCAATCTCATCTGTCTGGTTTTCCTATGGTCTACTCATCAGTTGTACACTATTGTATCTTTAAGAATCATGAAGCTTCACATTTTATTCGCGTATTATAATGTTTTGATATGGCCTAATTTTTCAGACAGTTCCCTGCAAACAGCCTTGATAGTGTTATGGCCTTTCTTGGTCTCAACTTCCCAGAGGCGAGCTTTTGGAACTGAAAGGCTAATGGCGTAATACGCGCCGTCGGCACTATTGTAGACTGGTGAAGCGATACAACAAAGCCCAGCTACCAACTCCTCATTATCTGTTGCATATCCCCTTTTTAGCGTTTTTTTGAGTTCTTCTTTTAGTTTATTAGGAGATATGATTGTGTTCGAGGTTCGTGCCTCAAGGTTTATTTCTTTTAAATAGTCATCAAGCTCAGCTGAGGATAAAATGGATAATATTGCTTTGCCCAATGCAGTACAATACGCAGGTACACGTGCTCCAAGGGGTGAGTCGATACGAAGAATTTCAGTGCTGTCGACTCTATCTATATGAAGAATATCATTACCGATAAATCGTCCTAAATTAATCGTTTCATTGAAGGTATCGTTGAGCTTTTCCATATACGGGCGAGCCATTTTTCTAATTTCGAAGCGCTGGGAATATTTCGAACCAATTGTAAGCAGTTTTGAAGTTAGTTGGTACCTGTGGGCTTCGTCTTGCTCGACATAGCCCAACTCTTTTAAAGTAGCCAAGTGACGGTGGCTCCCAGTTCGATCAAAGCCGAGATGTTTGGCCACTTCGGATACTGAAAGTCTTTCCCTTTCCGCAAGTAACTCTAATGTCTTCATACCCTTGGCAATCGAACTTATGAAATAATATTTTTTCCCTTTAGCAGGCATCGTTTATATCTCACTATTTTAAGTTTTTAGTTTATGTATACTTTGGCACGGTGCGAATATTTAAGACATCGGTATATAGGTATTAGTAGGAATACAAAACTAAAAGATGCTAGTTTGTTATATGCGACGTCATTCACATAGTGTGACACTTAAATAATTGCTGGAGATTCAAATGTCAAGGATATTGTAACTTTCTACCTTAAATGTCCGATCCCTTAGCTTAGATTGCTTGATCATTATAAAGGTTTCAATTGTAAGTGGCAACTGGGAAATCGGCAGTGGGCTTTGGGCTTTGAGATTACGTCAATTTGCGGGAATGGCTCGGGGTTTGGACTTTATGATTTAACTTAATATTCTGATTTCATTATTGAAAATGATCTAATCAACAATCGGTTAGTGCCTTTCAGGAATGTTGATTTCCATATCATGTCAATAGTATCAGTATATTTTGGAGAAGCTTCAAATAGCGACATATCAGCGAGTCGTTTGGCCTCTTTATCCAGGGAATGAACCATCATCCAGCACGATATCGCCACTTCCCTTTTATGGTCGGTTCCCTTAATGCTGCCTTCAGCAATGTGAGAAACCTGTCTCTTGGAATCTCCCTGGCACCCAGACTGACCAGATGCCTTGTGGTGACCTGGCAATCGATCATGCGGTATCCATGGTACGTCAAGAAGTCCACCAACCCGGCAAACGCGACTTTGGATGCGTTGCTGACCCTGGCGAACATGGACTCACCAAAAAAGATTTTTCCCAAGCTGACGCCATAGAGGCCGCCGACCAAGGCACCATCCTGCCAGGCCTCCACTGAATGGGCAACACCCGATTCATGCAGCTTGCAATATGCATCGATCATGTCCCCCACGATCCAGGTGGGCTCATTTTGCTCTAGCCGGATCTCTGCGCATTCGGTAATCACCTGCCGGAACGCTTGATCCATGGTGATATCGAAAAGCGATCGCTTGATGATTTTTGTCAGACTTTTGGGTAGCTTGAATTCACGGGGAAACAGCACCAGACGAGGGTCAGGTGACCACCACAGAATGGGATCGCCTTTTGAAAACCACGGGAAAATACCGTGACGATAAGCAGACAGCAAGCGCTCCAGGCTAAGATCTCCGCCCACTGCCAGCAAGCCCTCCCGGGATGCAAAACGGGGATGGGGAAAGTTGAGCGCTTCTGACAGGAGATATACCGGCATGGGTTTTAAGGACTTGGGTTGTTAGGCGCCCAACAACAGTCTAATGGCCAAACAGGCTACAACCTATATGGTTGCAGCTGCTGCCATGGCCTTTTTAGGCGTGGTTGTTTGCAAAGAGAGCTTGCCACCGTCCAATTCGATGAGAACATGACCGCCTTTTTCCAGATTTCCGAAAAGGATTTCATCGGACAGCTTGTCCTTGATCTCGGTCTGCATCAATCTTGTCAGGGGTCTGGCACCATATTGGGGATCATGGCCCTTTTTGGCCATCCACGCCCGTGCTTCGGTTGACAGCTTAATCCGTACCTTTCTGGGAACCAACTGGCCGTTCATTTCCTTGACGAACTTGTCCACGATCAGTCCCATGATGTCCGGCGTCAGGGAGTTAAACGTTACGATGGCGTCAAGCCGGTTTCTGAATTCCGGGTTGAAGATTTTTTCGATGGCCTTTTTACCTTTGAATGCCGTATCGGTTTGGGGGTCGCCAAAACCGATGGTCTGGGCACTCATTTCGCGGGTTCCGGCGTTGGACGTCATGATGATGATGACATTACGGAAATCGGCCTTTTTCCCGTTGTTGTCTGTCAATGTCGCATGGTCCATGACCTGCAGCAGGATACTGAAAAGATCCTGGTGAGCCTTTTCAATCTCATCGAGTAAAAGGACACAGTACGGGTGTTTACGGACACCGTCCGTCAGCAGCCCCCCCTGGTCGAATCCGATATAACCCGGCGGTGCGCCGATCAGCCGGGCGATGGCATGTTTCTCCATGTACTCACTCATATCGAAGCGCATGAATTCGACGCCCAGGTTTTTCGCAATCTGGATGGCGACCTCTGTCTTGCCAACACCCGTCGGGCCGGTAAATAGAAAGGAGCCGATGGGATGGCCGGGAAACCCCAACCCTGCTCTGGATCGCTTGATGGAAGTTACCAGGGAAGCAATGGCTTCATCCTGGCCGAAAACAGTTTCCTTGAGACGGCTTTCGAGTGTCGAAAGCCTGGTCCGGTCATCTGACGAAACACTCCTCGTTGGAATTCGAGCCATTTTTGCAACGATTTTTTCAATATCCGAGGGATTGATTCTCTTGCGTCGAGTAGCCCCCGTAAGTCTGACAAACGCGCCTGCCTCGTCGATGACATCAATGGCTTTATCTGGAAGATATCGATCATTCAGGTGCTTGGCGGCCAGCTCTGCCGCCGCTTTTAAAGCAGGATCGCTGTAGCGGATATTGTGATGGGCTTCATACCGTGAACGAAGACCCTTCAGAATTTTCACTGTTTCGTCGACGGGAGGTTCCGCAATTTCGATTTTTTCGAAACGCCGAGAAAACGCGCGATCCTTGTCAAAATGATTTTTGTATTCTTCATAGGTCGTCGATCCGATACAGCGTAAGTCACCGGAGCCGAGCACCGGCTTCAGAATATTGGAGGCGTCCATCGAACCGGAACTTGTGGCACCTGCCCCTACGATCGTATGGATCTCATCGATAAAGAGGACCGAATTCGGGGTGCTGATGAGTTTTGAAATGACCCCTTTAAGTCGCTGCTCGAAATCGCCTCGGAACTTCGTTCCCGCAAGAAGCGCTCCCAAATCAAGCGCGTAAATACGGATATCTTTGAGGATGTCCGGGACATCTCCTTGCGCTATCCGCTGGACCAGACCCTCGGCCATAGCTGTCTTTCCGACACCGGGATCACCAACGAATACCGGGTTGTTTTTTCGCCGCCGGCAAAGGACCTGCATGGTCCGTTCCAGTTCGAGCTGCCTGCCGATCAGCGGATCCAGTTTCCCTTGCAGGGCTCTTTCCATAAGGTCTATGGTAAAAAGTGCCAAGGGATCTGATTTTTTCTTCTCTCTCTGATCCGGTCTGGAGAGCCCGCTGTCTCCGGGTTTCACAGGCCCGCTGTGAATGTCGTGCGAAATGTAATTCAGAATATCGAAACGGGTGACGCCCTCCGATTTTAAAAAATTGTCGGCATGGGAATTCTTCTCCTGGAAAATAGATGCCAGGATGTCTCCCACAGCCACTTCCTGTTTTTCAGCCGAACGGGCGTGGTTGACGGCCCGCTGGATAACCCGCTGAAAACCGATGGTCTGCTGCAGGACGTACTCCGATCCTTCAGGAATGCGTTCGATCCGTTCCGAAAAAAAATTTTCGAGCAATTTTTTGAGGTTATTTACATTCCCACCACAGTTTTCGATGATGTCAACACCACTTTCATCATGCAGTATGGCGTAAAGTACGTGTTCCACGCACACATATTCATGCCGTCTTTTTTTAGCTTCTTTGACGGCAAATCCCAATGTTTCGCTGAGTTCTTTACTGATCATCGCTAGGCTTTCTCCATGGAGCATTTTAAGGGGAAGTCGCTCATTTTTGCGAGCACCTCTACACTCTCCACTTTTGTTTCGGCTATCTCGTAAGGATAGGTACCGCAAATCCCGATACCGTTCCGGTGGACATCCAGCATAATGCGTGTCGCCGCTTCCACAGACCGGTTGAAAATAACCACCAGGATCTCGACGACGAACGCCATGGTGGTATAATCGTCATTATGGAGCAGCACCCGGTACATTGGTGGCTCCTGAGCACGTTGATGGCTTCTGGTTCGCTCAGCGGTCGCGACATCGGTTTTGGACATGTTCATTGGGGTCTATTCCCGAACACAACTTCTTTTTGTTTTTATTCCAAATCAATCTGTGATCACACAGGCAGAACAACCGTAGCGTTATTATAAGCATCAAGACCCTGATTTGTAAAGAGGCATCCATGGTCTCGCTGCATCCTGGATGGTTCATTCCGAATGACGTGTGATATTAAAATAATCCATTGATAGATAACGACAAATGAAACATTTCTGGTCAAGTTTCTCGACCTGTTCGGGTTAAGCAAGTCTTGGGTCAAACATCCAATTGGATCAGCTGGGCCTCCAGTTGGTCATCGTCGAGAAAAAGCTTTCCAACCGACACCGGATACCGATGTCTCCGATGACCTGCGCTGCCAGGGTTAAACAATAGAATATTTTTTTGCTCCTCGATAAGAGGGCGGTGCGTATGACCACTGACAATGACCTGATAGCCTTGAAATGCCATGCGACGATCGATCGATTCATTGTCATGGATTAACAACAGCTTGATGTTGCCGATGACAAGGGATTTTGAAACGGGAAGTCGATCTGCCCAGCTCCCGTAATCCATATTTCCCCTGACAACAATCACCGGTGCAACGGATTCCAGTTGATCGAGCACATCGGGGTCGCCGACGTCACCGGCGTGTAGAATGAGATCCACACCTTTGAAGGACGTCATCACCTCCGGGCGCAACAGCCCGTGCGTATCGGATATGACACCGAGGGTGTAGGGATGATGTTCATTGCGTTGGATGGTTTGCGTTTCTGAAATCATGATCGACAGCCGAGGGACTTGCGTGTTTTGCCAAGGCGGAATGCAGACCTAACCCACAGGCGCCCGCAGGAAGTGCCCTTGGGGTGAATAGTGGGCTTTTTTGAGGCGCTAAGTCAACAGCTTGACCAACGCTCTATTGCCCACAACATTTTTTGTATTTTTTACCGCTGCCACAAGGGCATGGTGCATTGCGACCCACTTTCTTTTCAGATCGCTTGACCGGCTTTTTTTTTGCGTCGGCCACGTCACCACCGGAAAATGTCATCACCGGCTCCTCAGGTTTGTGCAATGCCTTCAGGTCCTCGGGTTCCGCCAGCTGAATCCGGTATAAAATCGAGAGTGTTTGCTCCTGTACCCTTGAGATCATATCCTGAAACATCTCAAAACCCTCTTTCTTATAAATAATCAAGGGGTTCTGTTGTGCATATCCCCTGAGCCCGATGCCTTCCTTGAGGTGGTCCATGCTGAGCAGGTGGTCCTTCCAGAGTTGATCTACTGTCTGAAGCAGAATATAGCGTTCCAAATTTCTGAATTCATCCGGCCCGATGATGGCTTCTTTCTCATGATAGGCAGCAATGGCAACATCGTAAATCAACTGCGCAAGCCCCTCGCTCGTAAGGCCATCGAGCGTGTCTTCATCCGGTTTGCCGATTCTCAGATTGAACTGCTTGTAAACCGCTTCATCGATTGCTTTAAAATCCCATTCTTCGGGAAAGGTCTTTTCATCTGCAAACGATTCAGCGATCTCGGACGCTTTGTCAAATATGATATCTTCTATGGTTTCCTTCAGGTTTTTTCCGTCCAGGGCTTCACGTCGCTGTTTGTAAATGACTTCGCGCTGTTGGTTCATGACATCGTCATACTCGAGCAGGTGTTTACGAATATCGAAATTATGGCCTTCAACCTTGGCCTGGGCATTCTCGATGGCCCGGCTGATCAGGCCATGCTCAATGGGCTCACCTTCCTCCATGCCCAGTTTCTCCATGATTCCGGTAATTCTTTCACCGCCGAAAATACGCAAAAGGTCATCTTCCAGGGACAAATAAAACCGTGAGGACCCCGGGTCCCCCTGACGTCCGGATCGCCCCCTCAGCTGATTGTCGATTCGACGGCTCTCATGACGCTCGGTCCCTAAAATATGCAGTCCCCCCAGATCGGTCACGCCTTCTCCCAGTACGATGTCCGTACCACGACCCGCCATGTTGGTGGAGATCGTGACGGCCCCTTTTTGTCCGGCCATGGAAATAATCTCGGCCTCTTTCTCATGGTTCTTGGCATTCAGAACCTCATGCGGAATGCCTCTTTTTTTCAGCTTTTGACTCAATCCTTCCGAAACATCGATGGAAATGGTCCCCACCAGGACCGGCTGGCCATTTTGGTTGAGTTCCACGATTTCGTCCATGACCGCTTCGTACTTTTCCCTGCGTGTCTTGTAGATAACATCCGAAAAATCTTTGCGGATCATGGTCTTGTCGGTTGGGATAACCGCGACGTCGAGTTGATAGATCTTTTTGAATTCAGCCGCCTCGGTATCGGCGGTACCGGTCATGCCGGCAAGTTTATCGTACATTCGGAAATAATTCTGAAACGTGACCGTGGCCAGCGTCTGATTCTCATTTTCGATTTTGACGTTCTCTTTGGCCTCTAGTGCCTGATGCAGCCCCTCGCTGTAGCGCCGTCCCGGCATCAGGCGGCCGGTGAACTCGTCCACGATGATGACTTCTCCGTTTTTTACGATATAGTCTACATCTCTTTTGAACAGGGCGTGGGCTTTGACGGCCTGGTTGATATGATGCAACAGTTCGATGTGTTTGGGATCATACAGGTTGTCGACCTTCAGGATACCCTCTGCATTGGCGACGCCCTCCTCTGTGAGGACGGCCGTTCGTGCCTTCTCGTCAATGGTAAAATCCCGTTCACGCTTCAATTTGGGAATGATGCCGTTGACCTGGTAATAGAGGTGGGTCGATTTTTCGGCGGGACCGGAAATAATCAGGGGGGTTCGCGCCTCATCGATCAGGATGCTGTCCACTTCATCGACGATGACATAGTTCAACGCGGGCTGCACCAGAGAGTTACGGTCAAACTTCATGTTGTCCCGCAGATAATCGAATCCGAATTCGTTGTTCGTTCCATAGGTAATGTCAGAGCCATAGGCGATTTTGCGTTCCTTGTCGTTCAAGCCATGCACAATCGTACCGACAGACAAGCCGAGAAATTGATAGAGCTTTCCCATCCAGTCCGTATCGCGTTTTGCCAGATAGTCGTTGACCGTAATAATGTGGACGCCTTTTCCCGCCAAGGCATTCAGATAGGCCGGTAACGTGGCCACGAGTGTTTTACCCTCACCAGTTTTCATTTCAGCAATACATCCATTATGGAGCACAATTCCACCGATGAGCTGAACGTCGAAATGACGCATCCCCAAGACACGCACAGAGGCTTCTCGAGCCGTAGCAAACGCCTCGGGCAGCAGGTCGTCAAGAGATTCGCCATTGCCCAAACGTTCCTTGAATCGAAGGGTCTGCTTTGCAAGCTGCACATCGTCCATGGCCGCAACCGTCGATTCAACACTGTTGATTTGATCAACAATGGGTTGAAGCTTTTTCAACTCTCGTTCGTTCTTGCTGCCAAATATCTTTGTCAAAAAATTCATAACCATGTGGAAGTGTTCCCTCTCGTAATAAATTCGCTGCGCGAATTTTCAGACGCGGCCTTGTTTTTTATACGTAAAATTTCATGAAATGTTCGGGTTAGCACTTGTCTTGGGTAGCGCAGCGGTATGGAATCGATGGCAGCGCGGCGACGTTGCCATGACTAGTTTAGGATATACTTGATTGGATTGACGGGAACACCGTTGAGATGAACCTCATAGTGAAGGTGCGGGCCGGTACTTCGCCCGGTATCGCCCATTTCTGCGATGATGTCTCCCCTCTTGACCGACTCGCCCCGTTTTTTCAAGATCTCTTTGAGATGCCCGTAACGGGTTTGCATGCCATGGCCGTGATCGACATCCATCGTTTTGCCCAAAAGACCTTTTCTGCCCGTAAATTTAACAACCCCATCGGCAGTGGCTATGATCTGGGTACCTGCCCTATTGGCGATGTCAAGCCCTTTGTGAAGTTCCCTACGGCCCGTGAAGGGTGAATTTCGATATCCGAATCGGGACGTCATCCATCCTTTGACAGGTCGAATAGCAGGGGTACTCGCCAGGAGGTTTCTTTGACCTTCGAGGGCCTCTAAAAGGGATGAAAAACCGGCCTTCTGGTTGGAAGTCGCCAGATTCAGATCATAGACCTGTTCATGCATTTCTCTGAGCAGCCCGGTTTGTCTTTTTGTCAAATCGACATCGGTCGCCAGGTCTTCCGGTATCGAGCCCCCTACCCCAAACAGGCTCTCCTGATCATGCTCCTGATCAAGATTGGCGATCACGCGGATTTTTTTTTCAAAATTATTGAGTGTCACCAGTTTTGATTTGAGATTGTTGATTTCGGAAGTAAAGGTCTGGATTTGAGAATGTTGCGTGGCAATGATATTATTTTGATCATGGATCTGGTTTTCGTAGGCTTGATTGACGGCAACGACCGATTTGAGTTGATGATAATCGTAAATAAAGTATCCCAGGGCCAGCAGTGCAAGAAAGCCCATGACAACGGAAAAGTGGAAAAGGCTGTTCGGCACTGAAATCTGACTGGCACGCGAGCCGGTGTTGCTCAAAATAAAAAATGATATTTTCTTCATGACAGAGTGCCCCAAAATGGCGAAAATGAACCAGGTTCTTTCATATTACATCATGTTTTCAATAGATTAAATAACTATCGAACCCGATTAAAGCACAATTTTACCACGAATGGAACAGTGTGTCAAGCATGGACTGCTGCCTGCGGCTCCCAGCATGATGAAACCAGAAACATCCTTCACCATGACTATGTCCTAAACCAAGCCATGCGAAATGGCGGGTTGAACCGCAACAGCGAGCGCATTCCCCGTAGCTTGCTGCGGGGTTAGCGAGCGAATCTAAATTAGACAGAATTCCTTACGGTCGAAGATTCCTCGTAGCTTGCTGCGAGGTTCTTCAATTGGTTTGACAACAACTGATATTTTCCATGAAACACCGACAGTTGGAGGGTGCTTCATGGAAAATAGTTTAATTAGGCAATACCGAGCTTAAATTTGAGCGCTTTCAGTGTATTCAGCATCAACATGGTAATGGTCATGGGACCGACACCCCCTGGTACTGGCGTAATATATCCGGCAATCTCCTTGGCTTCGTCAAAGTCGACATCGCCTTTTAAAATGGCCACCATTTTTCCGGGATTCTTTTGGCTGGGTTTTTCGCCGACGCGGTTCACACCAACGTCAATAACGCAGGACCCGGGTTTAATCCATTCCGGTTTGACCAGTCCAGGAACGCCGGCGGCAACAATCAGAATATCGGCGCGTTTACAGTGTGCCGCAAGATCCTTGGTTCGAGTATGCACCACCGTAACGGTGGCATTGGCCCCAGGGCCTTTTTGAATCATCATATTGGCGATGGGTTTGCCTACGATGTTGGACCGCCCGACAACCACCACTTCAGCGCCGCTGGTTTCAACACCGGCCCTGACGATCATCTCCTGAATACCAAAGGGTGTGCAGGGAGGAAACTTCACCTCGTCGCCGCCAATCATTAACCGGCCGACATTGACAGGATGGAACCCGTCCACATCCTTGTCCGGATCGATGGCATTGAGCACTTTTTTTTCATTGATGTGTTTGGGAAGCGGCAGTTGAACGAGAATACCGTTGATGGAGTCATCATGGTTATACTTATCGATCAAGGCCAAGAGGTCCGATTCCGAGATATCGATCGGCTGGCTGTCTTGGATCTCTTTGAACCCGACCCTGTGCGCGGTCTTGATTTTCAAGGTGACATAGGATATGGATGCGGGGCTCTCACCGACAAGGATGGTGACAAGGCCTGGAACGACACCATGCTTTTCTTTTATTTCAGCGACTTCTGCTGTAATCTCCTCCAGAATTTGTTCGCGAATCTCAGTTCCTTTGATCAGCGTTGCAGTCATAATGACTCTCCTTTCCCTAAATGAATAATTGATGGTAAAACGGTTTTATTGCAAGAATCGGATCATGTCAAGTTCTTGATCGGCCATCGTGTGCGATAGCAACGCAGACAGAATTCCGAACGCCCGTAGATTTCTCGCGGACAGCTGCGAGGTTTTTCGGTGAATCTCCAGGCGCTTAGGCACATGGCCCCTTCACAACCGCAAGATGCAGGGCATGTTAGGGAAAGCCGCTTTTGGCGCCATTCACCCCCGCCCTGACAGGCGGTGTCCTCTGGCGCGGTTTTATCAGACAGGGTATGGCATCTGCGTCAATCCCGCACCTTCATCGAGTCCAAACATAATGTTCATGTTTTGAACAGCTTGTCCCGCAGCGCCCTTTACCAGATTGTCGATTGCGGAAATCATGATGACCCGTCCGTGTTTTTCATCGAGCTTGAAACCGATATCACAAAAATTGGTCCCTCTGACATGCAGGGTTTCAGGCCAGCTTCCTTGCGGACAGATGCGCACGAAGGTACACGACCCGTAAAATGCATCCAGGCATGCCCGAATATCATCCGCTGTCACCTGATTTTTCAAACCCGCATACAGGGTCGTCAACATGCCCCGCGTCATGGGCACCAGGTGAGGTACAAAAAGGACACGCACGGATTCCGAGGCTTCGCGGCTCAAAATGGCGTCTATTTCCGGGTTATGACGATGCTCCGCCACTTTGTAAGCCTTGAAGGAATCGTTGACCTGGCAATAGTGCGTTCCAATAGACAAGGACCGCCCTGCGCCGCTGACTCCGGATTTAGCGTCGATGATAATCGACCTCAGATCGATCATTCCGCTCCGCAACAGAGGAATGATCGGCAAAAGCGCACTGGTAGGATAACAACCTGGATTCCCGATCAGCGTTGCGTCCCGAATAGTCTTCGAATAGACTTCGCTCAGGCCGTAGGCAGCATCACCAAGCAGTTCTTTTGCCGTGTGGCTTTCATACACCGATTCGTATACACAAGGATCGTTGAATCTGAAATCGGCGGAAAGGTCGATAACGGTTTTTCCATTGGCAATCAGTTCAGGAATGATGGTCATGGGTATCTTATGCGGTAGCGCGGTAAATATCACCTGACAGGCATCTTTTATTCTCTCCATGGAAAGCGCTTCACATATTAGCGGCACGCGGCCCCGCATTGCCGGATACACCTGGTCGAACCGAACACCTGTGTACTGGCGCGATGTCAACACGGTCAAGTTCACATGGGGGTGGCCGGAAAGAATTCTCACGAGCTCTGCACCGGCATATCCGGTTGCCCCGATAACACCGACGCTAATTATCTCTTTTGTTTTGTGGATCATTTTTCGATCAACCATTGACTGTAAACAAGACGTTCTAAACACATTGAGCGCTTGGCCACTATTTGAGCCGAAATAGCGAGCGCATTCCCCGTGGGTTCTGCCGCACGGCAGAACATTCCTCGCTTGCTGCGTGGTTCTTCAATACCAAAAATTTTTTCTGTTTTGCAACCGATAATTGGGTTCTAGCCCTTCTTGATGTCCGCAACCAGATCCTTGATAATCGACATCACGTTACGTCCCCTCTCTCTTGCGATATGATGGGCGTCATTGACAAGACGATCGGCCTGTTGCTTCAATTCGGAAGGCGACGGCATCGCAATGGCATTTTTTTCATAGTGCCAGGCCAGGAGTCGCACGGCCAGTTTCTGTTCCTGTTGTCTGATAAATCCGATCATACGACTAGCCTTAAATGACACGAAGATAATGAGGCGTAGCAAATGACAGTTGTGTTCCTCAAACCATCATCTTATTCTTGAAGTTTATGATCCTAAACCACTACAAATATTCAATATTGAATCAACCAAAATTGATCGAGACGCTTGCCCTGAAGATTTAAGATGTCCATCAGCTCGACCCAGTACGTTCAATGCCTCAAGGAGCTCTGCAGCATGGAAGGCGTCAGCCTTCTGCATTTGTTTATAGACCGGATAGGCATTGTTCGGGTTCGGCGCAATCAGAAGATCCGTCCCTGCCAATTGCTTTTTTGTCTCGCCGGTCGCTGCCTGGTTCTTCGAAATAGAACGCTCCCAATCCAGCAGCTTTTCCTTCAAAGCCGCGTCATGGGCCTGAATCAGGGGCATGACCTGGTCCCGAAAGCTATTGTAGGACATATGGGTCTGCCAAACACCGTTGGCAGATGTCGCTGCAAATTGCCTGATGACGATCAGCCGCCTGATCTGATTGACCGCTGCCGCCAGGAGCTGCAGTTCATGATATCCGTTTGCAAGCAGAGAGTCCATGTAGAACAATACGCTTCCAAGGTCTTTTTCAGACAAAGCGTTCGTAAATGCATAAATAGGATCCTGCTTGGTTCGTTCCAGAGCCTTGGAAACATCCTCCAAGGTGATGTGCTTCCTCTCTCCCACATAATCGATAAGCTTGTTTAAATTGTTCTGAAAGGTTCGAATGTCGAACCCGGTCATATCGTAGAGTGCCGCATAGGCTGACGGTTCCAGCGTTTTATCCTGCTTCGCGAGAAGCGCCTGCATGGTTTCCTTGAGAACGGCATCCTGCGCCACCCGATCCGCCTGTCGATCACCCTGGGGGACAGAACAGTCAACCACCAGACCGGCCTCTTGCGTGACTTTGTAGAGTCGTCGACGCTTATCGACGACGGCCGTCGTCATGATCAAATAATGCTTGTCTGGAAAGGTGTCTGCCAGAGCCGTTATCAGGATGTCAGCGGCATCGCCGGATGTCGTCATTCGTTGTCGGGCGCCGTCTGATGGGGTTGTTTCTTGCTGAGTAACGGAAAACAGGGGGCTGTCCAGCAGTGACACCACCTTGCCGCTTTCCAGCATTGCATAGGTGTTCAAGCGTCGGATCGCATCCAGGATGTTTTCCGGGGACCCTTCCAAGGCTTCGTAGCTGTATTGTCTGGCTGACTCAGGCATGAGAAAGTTCAAGACCCTTTGAAGTGCGATCTTGGTCAACACTTCCTCACCGTAGAGCAAGTACACCGGATAGGGTCTCGAGTCCTTATCCTGCGTTAAGCGCTCTAAATGTCGCTGAACCTCGTTATGTCTAATAAGCGTCAATTGCGTTCTTTGAAAAGCAGGTGATATATAAAAAGACCGATACCTATCGTGATAGCGCTGTCGGCGATATTAAATGCCGGCCAGTGTAAGTTTTTGATGTAAAGATCGAGGAAGTCGATCACTTTTCCAATGCGGATTCTGTCAAGGATATTGCCAATAGCGCCTCCCATGATCAATGACAGGCCTGTTTCCAGGAATCCCTGACCGGCTGGTGTCTTGGCATACAGGATCAGGATCAGGCCCATGGCGGCAATCGACGCTATCAGAAAGAATAGGTGTCTCAGCTCCGAAGGACTTTCGGACAGAAAGCCAAAGGCGCCGCCCGGATTGTAGATGTGTGTCAGGTTGAAAAATCCCGGAATGACGGTAATGGTTTGGTAAGCTGGGATTGTCAATACAATCAATGCCTTGACAAGCTGATCCACGATGCAGACCGTTCCGGCGATCATCAGCAACTTGGCGTAACGATTTCTTGTGAATACCGACAGAGGGCTCCCGACGTCTGTGCCCATACTAAGAACTTCCTTTTATGTCTAGCTTCCCCATGACATCTATACAGCGATCACAAAGGGTTGAGAAATCCACATTCGACCCAACTGACGGGCTATGGGTCCAGCAGCGCTCACACTTGACGCCTGGCGAGGTCGTCACCTCTATGCTGAGACCCGCTATCTCCTCGCTCTGGAATGCATGTTCCCCCAAGGGGTTCTGGGTCAAATCCGCCTGGGATACAATGAGGATGAAGCGCAGATCCGCTGCGTACGGCTTCAATGCCTTATACGATTCCGGGTCTACGGAAACTGTCACAGCCGCATCGAGGGGGTGGCCGATCAACTTCCCAGTCCTTGCTTCCTCAAGCGCCTTGGTGACTTCACCACGGATATCCAGCAAGCGTTTCCAGTTTTTGGCCAATGCCTCATTTTTCCATACGGCCACTGCTTCAGGAAGACGCCGCAGGTGGATACTCTCGTCTCCTTCATTCCGGCCGGGCAGATATTTCCAGATCTCCTCAGACGTGAAAGGCAGAATCGGACCCATCAGTCGTCCCATAACGTCCAAGATGGCGAATATGACGGTCTGGGCGCTGCGTCTCGCCACAGACGTCGGAGGAGAGGTATAAAGACGATCTTTGAGTATATCCAGATAAAAGGCCGACAAATCCAGGGTACAAAAGTTATACAGCGCATGGTAGATCACATGAAATTCATAGGTGTCGTATGCCCGGCGCGATTTTTGGATGATTTCGTAAAGCCGATGCAGTGCATATTGGTCGACTTCCAACATTTCAGCATAGGGGACAGTGTCCTTTTCAGGATCAAAGTCGTACAGATTCCCGAGCATGAAACGACTCGTGTTTCGAATACGACGGTAGGCATCGCTGAGCTGCTTCAATATATTTTCAGAAATCCGAATATCGTCCCTGTAATCGGACGCCGCCACCCAGAGACGCAGAATTTCCGCACCATACTTATCGATGACCTTCTTGGGTGCAATGACATTTCCAATCGACTTGGACATTTTACGACCATCGGCATCCACCACGAATCCATGGGTCAAAACGGATTTAAAAGGTGCGCTTCCCCGGGTGCCAACGGCGGTCAGGAGTGAACTGTGAAACCAGCCCCGGTGCTGATCACTCCCCTCCAGGTAGAGTTCGGCCGGCCATCTCAGGTAGTCCCGATCTTCGAGTACCGCAGCATGGCTCACACCGGAGTCAAACCACACATCCAGGATATCGGTTTCCTTGATGAATGTTTGGCTCCCGCAGTTTTCACAGGTTGCGCCCTTGGGCAGTATGGCGCTGGTATCTCTTTCAAACCAGGCATCGGCGCCGTGCGCCTCAAACAAGTGAAATACATTGTCGATCATCTCCTGGTTCAATTTCAGTGTTTCACATTCACTGCAATAAAAGGCGGCAATGGGGACTCCCCATGCGCGCTGCCTTGAGATACACCAGTCCGGACGGTTTTCGATCATGCCGTAAATCCGCTCTTTGCCCCAATGCGGTATCCACTCGACATTGTTGATGGCCTTAAGAGATTTATCCCTCAGTCCGTTCCTATCCATGGAAATAAACCATTGGGGGGTTGCCCGAAATATGACCGGTTTTTTACATCGCCAGCAATGGGGATAGGGATGCTTGATGGTTTCACTTGCCAGCAAGGCCCCTTTTTCAGCGAGTTTTTCGTTGATCACCTTGTTGGTATCAAAGACGAATCCACCCTTGAAAAGATCCACGTCATCGGTAAATCGACCATCGTCGTCCACCGGTGAATAGGCGTCAATACCGTATGCCAACCCCACTTCGTAGTCTTCCCGGCCGTGCCCGGGCGCGGTGTGAACACAGCCGGTGCCGGCTTCCAGGGTGACATGGTTGCCGAGTATCAGCATAGACTCCCTGTCGTACAGGGGATGGCGGCATTTTTTTCGTTCCAGCGTCGATGCCTCAATGTCGGCAAGGATGGTGTAGTCGGAGATATTAAACGTCTGCATGCAGCTTGCCACTAACTCCCTGGCAAGGATATAGACCTCATCATTACCGACATCCACGGCCGCATAAATAAAATCGGGATGCAGCGCGATGGCCAAATTAGCCGGTATGGTCCAGGGTGTGGTTGTCCAGATGATAACCGACACCGTCTTGCCCTTGAGTACCGGCATGGTCTCATCCAAGCCGTCAATCAAGAGAAATTTAACAAAAATGGATGGGGACGTTTCATCATGGTACTCGATTTCAGCCTCGGCCAAGGCGGTTTGGCAGCTGCAACACCAGTGAATCGGTTTTTTGCTTCGGAAAAGGCTTCCGTTGAGCCCGAACTTCAGGCATTCAGTGGCGATAATCGCTTCGTAGCGGTACTTCATCGTCAAGTATGGGTTCTCCCATTCACCCATGACCCCCAGTCGCTTGAATTCCTCGCGCTGTATATCGATAAATTTTTCAGCATAGGCCCGACACTTGCGACGAAAATCAGCCTGGGAGAGATCCTTTTTCTTGTCACCCAGTTCCTTGTCGACATTGTGCTCGATGGGCAGGCCGTGACAGTCCCATCCAGGCACGTAATTGGCATTGAAGCCGGACATCTGACGTGAGCGGACAATAATGTCTTTCAGTATCTTGTTCAAAGCGGTACCGATATGAATATTGCCGTTGGCATATGGGGGACCGTCATGCAGGATAAACGGTTCCCGATCCTTTGATTCCTCACGAATTTTTTGATAAAGGTTCAAGGCCTCCCATTCAGCGATCTGTTGCGGCTCACGAACCGCCAGGTTCGCCTTCATGGGAAATTTCGTCTTCGGCAAATTCAAGGTTTGCTTGTAATCCATCCATACCTCCATAAAATCACCGGGTGATTTTATTTGATGCGGCCTGGCCGCTTTTTATTATAAAGTCTGGCCCGATAGTTGCTGCGATTGCCATGGGTGCGTTTAGTGTTAAGCAAGCTATCAGCAAAGCGCTATGAGCTAGCTGTGGGGGCCTTCGCCCCCCGCCATCGCCATGGATCCGACGGCCATATACGTATAGCCTTTATTCACCATGCTTTCAAAATCCGGAATCATGCGTCTGCCGTCCAGTATGAGATAGGGTGGCGTGACCGTATCTTCGATGGCCCTGGAAAGACCTCGAAATTCCTCGCAGTCCGAGGATATGAACAAAGCATCTGATCCTTCGATGGCGGTTCTGGCCGAGTCGACATACTGAATTTTTTCAAACAAGACATTTCTGGAAGGGTCGAATTCCAGTTTGGCTGCATCATTTGCCAGAGGATCGTAGGCCCTTATGGACGACACCCCTTTCCCCAGCAAACGTTCGATGGCTTTGATGGATGATGCATCACGCATGTCGTTGGTGTTTTTTTTGAAGGCCAGTCCCAATACGGCAATGGTCTTGTTATTAAATTGATAGCCTATTTCGGTGATAGCTCGATCCACCAGATACACTTTCTGATATTCATTGACCTCGAAGGACGCCTCCAGCATCTTGGTGTCGACATTTACCCGTCGCAACTGGTATATCAGGGAGGCGATATCCTTGCCAAAGCAGCTCCCGCCGGCACCGTTGCTAACAAACGACCCCCAGGTGCTGATGCGTTTGTCCGCCGTAACACCAAGCCGAAGATCATCGATCTTCACATTCGGTATCTTCTCACCCAGTTTTGCACCGACACCGTTCCAGAACGATATATAGGTCAGAAGCATGGTGTTGGCCACATACTTGATGGCTTCGGCCGTTTCCGGAGAGGTCTCGATATATTTGGTCTGCACATGGTGAACGAATTTAGAATAAACCTGCTGCAGGAGGATAAAGTCCTGCTCATCATTACATCCCACGATGATTCTATCCGGTTTTCTGGCCTCTGGTACCGCGGTCCCCTCGGCCAGAAATTCAGGGTTGGAAGCCACACCGAAATTTTCGACGTTGTGGCGATCCAGAACCGATTTCAGATGGCTTGCCGTACCGATAGGCACGGTGCTTTTGTTGACGACCAGGACCCTTCTCAGGTCGTTCCGATTGCGCAGACTCGTTGCAATGTCTTCAAGTGCGGCATCGTAATAGGTCAGGTTGGTGGAGCCATCCAGATTGGGAGGTGTGGGCAGGCACAGAAAAATAACATCCGTGCCCTCCACGATATCGGAAAGCTGCGTAGAGAAGAAGAGGTGTTTTCCATGCACCTTTCGAATACTGTCGGCCAATCCGGGTTCATTTACATATTGAACGATTCGGTCCGCCTCCCCGCTGGAGAATGCCTCGATTTTCTTTTTATCATTGTCATAGGCGATGACCTCATGGCCAAACTCCGAACAGACTGCCGCATGGACCAATCCCACATACCCGGTACCTGCAACGATAATCTTCATGAAAACCTCACTTTCTTAACCGTCAGCGATCAGTCGTAAACCAAAATCCTACAACAGCATACTGCCCAAGGCGTATCGATATTCTTTGATAAAATTGGTTTTTATATCCCACTTTCACTGAATAGACAAGAAAAGATTGGTATTTGCCCAAGGGTTGCCAAATATGGTATACAGTATCGCCATTAACTTTGGGCATCTAGCTGTTGCCATACGTGTGTGCCATTTGGCCCTTGATTCAAGCTCCGGCGGGTGACGGTATGCAGCCGGTCGCCTGTTTGAAGCGAGAAGGAATTTAGACCTTGAAAACCCGGTTTGCAGCATCCATATCTGTCGCTTGCGGCCTTTTCACGGCACAGTTAATTGCCACCGTGCAGGTATTTGTCAGCAACGTGGCGCTGCATGAGAAAATATCGTTCCTTGACCAGGCGGGCTACCTCACGGTTCCCAACCAAACAATTTTGCCGACACTTACAATGCTTACCCCCGCCTTTAACGGTGGTCTCTTTTTCACTCTCAGCATCGGGGTCGGCATCTCTCTGGTATCCCTGTTGTGTGTTTGGCTCTGGAAGTACCCATGCCGTTTGAACAGGGGCTATGGATGGATTTTTCTTGGCCTGTGGGCGGCGTTCATCGGTGCTCTTAACTGGCATGGCTTCGTACTCATGCCCACCTTGCACGGCATCCTCATTCCCGTCGTTGTGGTGGTCCTTTTCTTGATACTAAGCCCGAACGACTTGGGGCGACGTTACTGGTTGACACCATTGATGCATTTTCTCGCCGTTTCGCTGTTAGGACTTCTATGGTCGACCCAGATGAACGGTGATCTCTATATCAACATCAGAGACAACCTGCTATTGTCAAATGCCCCGGGCATATGTTTCAACGACTTCTATTATCATTATACCCTGTATCCAGCCGAAGCCTTTCGTAATCTGAATCAAAAATTGATCAAGACGTATCACCTTTCGGAAATGCCAGACGGCCGAGATCTAAAAAGGTTGCAGCAAAGGCTCGTCAGCTACGACTATCTTCCGATCATTGAAAAGGAAAAGGCGGAACTAGAAATTGTCGTCGAAAAAGACCGTATACGGCTGTATGGAAAGCGGCACGCACCCCTGGAAACGGATCTGGATGATTTTTTCGAAAACACCCGCCAACACCTGCAGAATCTATCCCAAAGCAATGATGCCTACATCCATTTTCGTGCAGCAACAGCCATATCACTGCTGGTGGGATTTCCCCTCTTGCTTTATTGGATGTTCAGTGGATTGCTGGCCCTGGGTTTCTCGCTGTTCCTGGGCAGACTGCCGTCTGCGATTGCCGGTATGGCTGCCTGCTGCCTGCTGGGCGCCTCGCTGCTGCTCCTGATGCCTTTGAAAGACAAAAAAGACATTCCCCTTGACAGCCTCCCTGGAATGCTTGCGTCCGACAACTGGAAAGATGCGGTCACGGCACTCAAGCGGATCGATGCGAAGCAAATCGATCTTCATCAATTCGGCCTTACCCGGGCACTCTCGCAACACCCATCGATTGCGGTTCGATACTGGCTGGCCCGAAGTCTCGCTGTCGGCAGACATCCCGATGACGAAGCTCACCTGATAACTCTCATGTCAGATCCCCATCCCAATGTGGCATGTCAGGCCCTTTACAGCATCGGCAAAAGAAATTTCCGCACTAGCACGGCCAGACTTCTGCAGGTGATCGAAACCTCTGACCACTGGTATGTCCAATTATACACCTATGACGCATTGAGGAAATTGGGTTGGAAACAGAGCGTATCAAACTAAAAACAGTGGGGCTCTCGGTGGCGGCCATCCTGATGGTCGAGTGGCTCGCCGCTCTCCTGAACAGCCACCAAACGGCGCCCCTTTTTATCGTCGGCCTTGCCAGAAGTCTCGAAATCATTCTCGTGTTGGGGATCTGCTGGTTGACCGAGCCCGATGGTATCAACTCCCTGGGTATACTCCCCAAAGGCATCACGTCTGGCCTGCTCAGGGGTCTTTTCTGGTCGGCAGGGTTCGGGGTGCTGGTGGCGCTGATGGCTGGGGTTCTGATGCTCGCTGGTCTGCATCCTGGCGATCTGATCGGCGCCAGTCTCCCTTCGACACAAGCGGGACTATTGGCTTTCTTTGTGGTGGGCGGTATCATCGGTCCGGTGGCCGAAGAGATTTTTTTTCGGGGCATGCTCTATGGATATTTCAGACGTTGGGGAATGTGGGCCGCGCTTCTGATCAGCACAGCCGCTTTCGTCATGGCCCATGCCGTTTTCCATCGGGTTCCATTGCCGCAGATCATCGGCGGCATCCTGTTTGCGGTCGCCTACGAAAAAGAAAAAAACCTCATGGTACCTATCAGCATCCATGTCCTGGGGAATCTGGCTATCTTCACATTATCGCTGGTAAGATAACCCGTTGTCCAAAAAGGATTAAACATCGAATGCTGAATGTGAAATATGAAGAAACAGACGTCGTGATAAAACATCCCGTGTCTCCGCCAAACCCGGCATCACCATTCTCAGGCGGGAGCTCCGGCGGGACGTATTCACCGGCCGGATATGGGGCCCCGTTTGAAACCCCCACGGCATCCAGATCAAACCCTGCACTGCCAGCGGTGGGGTAAGGATCATAGATGACCGCTCCTGAACTGTCCAGAAAAGTACCGTCACCCACAACATCGACAATTCTGATGTGTGATATCCTGGAAAGATCCACGTCCCCGGAAATCACCTCGGGTTTTTGGGAAAGATCCTCGAGATCAAAGGGCGTTCCGAATCCTTGCCGATATTTACCCGCCAGACCATCCACATCTGTGGGATCGATGTTGCCGAATCCGGGAACAGGGTTGACGGTCAGAGACATGGCATCGAAACGGACAAAATTGATCCCGTTCGACGAAACCTCTACATAGGCCAATTCCAGATATTGATCACTGAATGAATTCTCGAAAACCGCGAAATCCCATCCGTCACCGTTTTCAACCGCTGGTTCGAATGTCAGTGTGATCCTGCCGCCACTTCCCAGCGCAACAATGTCAAAAGACGTGCCTTCCGCTTTTCCGAGGGCGTTTTCTGGAACCTGCCAGGTCTGATCCACATGTTGCCCCACGATATAGTCCTGATACCCCGTTGCCCAGGATGTGAAGGCGGAATCGGCCATGGCAATGGCGTGAGATCCGACTTCATCCACGGCGGGTGGATAGGGCCCCGCCCAAAGCAGTTGCACCGATACAAGATGCGTCATTATCAAAAAAAAGCCTATGATGTTTATTTTAATCATGTTGGACACATATGTATGTTATATTTACCTTAAAGATGAACATCCAACATTGAACATCCAACGTCGAATACGCTCGCTGTTGCGGTTCAAAACTCGATGTTGGGCCTTGGATGTTCGATGTTCATATTTTTACTTTCTCCTCGACCCCCCAAACTCTATTTCTAAAACTTCATCTCCAGCCCGGCATAAAAATTTCGGCCGGGCATGGGGTAATACCTTTCGCTGAATGAGGATGTTTCATACAATTCATCCAAAAGGTTGTTCACGCCGACAAAAAACCTGAGTCCCTTGCTGACATAGGTCGCTTTGGTATCGAACACCTGATAGGCATTCAGCTTCTCATAGCGGTCATTGTTCACATCGTTGCCGTCATATCTCGAGCCCACGAAGGTACCGGTTAGGGACAAGGTCAACCCGTGCATGGCTTCCCACTCGACACCAAGGGACCCCTTATGATTGGGCACCAGCGGCACGCTTGCGCCGCTGCCTTCAAAGACGGCCTCGGTATAACTGTAGTTGCCCCAAACAAACAACGCTGGGCTTGGGTACCACTTCACATCGGTTTCAATGCCGTTGCGGGTTGTCGTTTCATCATAATTGCGGTTGATCTCGCTGTAGTAGATTTCGTCTTCAATGGTGATATTGAAGAGGGTAACGGCGGTTTCCAGACGACGGCCGACCTGAAATCGTCCGCCCGCTTCCACCTGGGTCCCCTCCTGGGGCTCCAGACTCTCTTCGGACTCGGCAAGCTCGTCGACATTGGGTATCCGGAAATGAGTGGCATAGCTCGCGTACACCATCATTGCATCGGAAACCTCGTAAGTTAAACCTGCATCGTAAGCCGTGTTGCGCCAATCTAACGCATCAGCATCACCATTGACCCATCGCCGTTGCCCCCCAAACGAGACCCGTCGATCCGTGCGAACTTTAACATCACTCTGGTTCGCCCTGTAGCCCCACTGAAATTTGAGTTTCTCCGAAAGCGACCAGCGGTTGTTTACAAACAGACCCATGGAGCTCACTTGGCTGTTCTGTCGCGGCCCGCCTGGGGCCTCCTCCCGAATATAATCCGTGAAAAGGTGATCCATACCGATCTGAACCGTATGCGTCCGTTTAAAAAGGGTATAGCCCTTGTCATAAATCAGCATCAGGCTCTTTGACATTTCTTCAATCTCATCTGTCTGGTTTTCTTTCGACAACAAGGGGCTGTAACCCACGATATAGCGATTGTTCCGCCAGCGGTATCCCCGAAGCAATTTTATAGAACCCCATTGCGCCGTGTCGATATCGAATCCACCTGCAAGGCGTGAATCCCGGGTCATGCCGCCGTCTTGGGGGTAATCGGTCTGTACCCGGTCGGCCCTTGATTCGATATCCTGTTTCCCCACGGTCCCTGGCAGACCATATTCGTCTTCATGGTATGCCCCAGACAGATTCAAGGTGACAAGGTCCGTAAGAAAATAGTCCAGGACACCTGCCACGTCTTTTTTCATCAACTCGCTGTTGTCACGGTAGCCATCCGTGTCATAATACCCGGCGTTGAGATGGTATCCCAGGTCTTGAACACTGCCGCTGATGCCGGCCCGTGCATCAACGGTATCATAGCTGCCGTAGGCACCATAAACCCTTGTCTCTGTGCCGGGGGCACCTTTGCGGGTCACGATATTGATCACGCCGCCTACCGAACCGCTGCCGTATAGAACCGCCCCTGCCCCCCGGACAATTTCGATACGCTCAATCATCTCCAAGGGAATCGTAGTAAAATCGACCCCGGACAAATCCGATGAATTCATGCGGATGCCATCCACCAAGACAACAACATTGCTGGCCGCGGTTGCCCCCATGCCACGGATGTCGATAACCGCCTGTTTGTCACTCCCGAAAAGACTGCGCAGATTAACGCCCGCTTCCCGGTTCAAGAGATCGACAATATTATTGCTGGGGGCTTGCTCGATGTCTTCCCGAGTAACGACGGTGACGTTTCGAGGAACGAACTTGACGGGTTCCTCCGTGGCACTGGCGGTGACCACGATTTCATCCAGCTCGAAACGCGCTGGACTCTGCACGATTTCCTCATCCTGGTTCTGCTCTGAATTGTTTTGCGCATACAGCGGGGCGACGCCCATGTGCAGTACCAGGGGCATGAGGCACCAAAGCAATATGCTGGTGAGCGGGTTTCGTTTGATATGTCGTACCATGATAAATTCGTTCTCGAAGTTGATACACGCAAGGTTGTCGCTTAGCGCTGTTTTACTTCCCCAACACCCCAACAAAGCAGGTAATCCAGCCCCCGCCGCCTGTATCTTCACAGTCCGGTGTACCATCCCCATCGGTGTCCACATCCGACGTGCCACAACCGCAAATACCTGCATCGATCTTGTCGGGATCATCGGGGCAGTTGTCTATTTCAACATTGTCGATGGCAAAATAGCTAGGTGTATTAATACCGTAATCACCAGTATCTGATGAAGAAACAGAAAATTCAAGCGTCTTGACCCGACCGAGGCCACTTAAATCCACGGCCGTCCAGTCGTCGATGATATAATCCTGGGAATTGTCTTCGAAGCGAAAATCGGCCAGGTAAAATTCGACAACACCCGTCTGCACGTCATCTTCATCTTTTCCGGTAATCGTCACTTTGTAAAAGTCAGGGTCATCGCCTGTATCGCCGCCAAATTTTTTGGCCGGTGCATTCCCATCCTGCATGGCCAAAAAGGTGTACGTGGTGTTGGTAATATAAGCCTCGCCAAGATGAACCTCATCTGCAAAGGTAATGGCCGGTACAAATTCAAAGAACCCCAGATAGGCGACAGCGTAGATGCTGGAGTTCTCCATCCCCGAGCCGGTGATGGCACTGTATTGATTGGTATAGTCCGGTGTTGTCGTGTCGGTGGTGTTGGAGTAGGCAAACCCCTCCCAGTAGGGACCGTAGGTATTATCGAAAAAGTTGTTGAAAGCGACACCCGTGGTCGTAAACCCACCCGCGTCATTCGAACCATTGAAATAGCTTTCCGGATCGAGACTCAAATCGTCAAAGGTAACGGTTTCAGCACCTGCCGATGCAATCGACAGACAAAACACACCCATAAGGACCCACATTATTTCCTTCATGTTTATTTTCCTTGTTTCTGATTTCTGGTTTGTTTCCTGAAAGATGTTCCCATCGAACATCGACAAGGGGTGCGGATCCGAATCAAAAAAAAACCCGGACCGATTGGTTCGATCCGGGATTGCCCTTTTTTATCCACTGATCTGTCAATGGTTCCCTGGCCACGAGGACACCATCCACGATTCAGGCAGGTCTTCTGACTCCCCCGCCCTTCCAGCAGCCTTCCCATCGTTGTAAAGGACAGTGGCGTATAAAACCGAAAGGGTTCCCTGACACCAGGGAGGGGTTACAGCGGCGGGTCCGTCTCCGAATTTAACGGAGTTCCCTATTAAGCATTTAAAAACATCTTCGATATTTTTAAATCGGTGGCACCTGAACCTTGATAAGCTGATAATGAATAATGTGCGGCAGGTCAAGCATTTTTTTTAGGCTGCAAGCAGGGGAGACACAGCAAATTTGAACCCACATAAAAAAAAGCACCGCAGGTGCGTCTTATAATATCGCCCCGCGATATTATTTGTTTACGAATTTTCCCGGCACAAGGGTCACCCTGGGAACATCGCCCAGGGGGTTTTTGTCCACCAGTAAGGTGCAGCCATAGGATCTTTCCAGGTTCTGATAGGTCAGGACTTCCCGGGGTGGGCCAATTTCAGCAATACAGCCTTTATCGAGCAGTAACAGCCGGTTCCCATACATGGCGGCCAGGTTGACGTCATGCGATACCATGACAATGGTAATCTGCTTTTCCACTTTCAGTTTTTCCATCAAGTCCATAATACGAATCTGGTGCGCCAGATCAAGGGATGCGGTTGGTTCGTCCAGGAGCAGCACCTTCGGCTCCTGACAAATGGCCCTGGCGATAAAAGCACGCTGGCATTCACCGCCGCTCAACTGACTCATCTTCCGATCGGCCAGATCCGTCATACCCGTAAATGCGATGGCCTGTTGCGTCTTTTGCATATCCTCTTTACTTTCCAGACCCAGCATCCCCTGGTAGGGTGATCGCCCCATCGATACGACCTCTTTTACGCTGAATGGAAAATCAAGCGGAACGGACTGAGGTACAAGGGCAATGTGTCTGGCCAGCATCTTTCGGGTATAGGACCGAATCGGGCGGTCAAGTATTTCCAGCAGGCCGGTGTCCGGCTGGGCAATGCCTGCAATCAGCTTCATCAGGGTGGTCTTGCCGGAGCCATTCGGACCGATAATAATGAAAAAATCACCCGGCGTCACTGAAAATGTGATGTCCCGCAACACAGCCGTTCTGGCGTAGGAATAGTGGATATTTGCCAGGGCGACGGCGTGTTTCATCGGCCGCTCCGCTTGAGAAGATAGACAAATAACGGTGCGCCGATCAAGGCGGTAATAACCCCTGCGGGCATTTCCCCTTGCTGGGGAAGCGCTCTTGCAAGGAGATCGCAGGCAACCATGTAGGCACCACCGCCCAAAAGACAGGCAGGCAACAAAATGCGATGATCAGACCCCAGCATCAAACGGAAAAGATGCGGAATGACAAGTCCGACAAATCCGATCAGTCCGCACTGACTGACGCAGGCACTCACCATCAAGGATGTCGTTGTCAGCAGGATGACGGTGGCTCGTTGGATATTCACCCCCATGCTCAGGGCCATCTCCTTGCCCATCAGCATGAGATTCATGGTGTTTGAAAACCAGAAGATAATCACGAAACAGGGGATCAAGGCCAAGGCCAGAATTCCGGTATGCTGCATGTTTCCCAGCGAAAGATCCCCCATCAACCAGAAGATAATGTTGTGAAGACGTGTGTCGTGTGTCATGGAGACCAGAAACATGATCACGGCCGAGCAAAAAGCGTTCACCATCACGCCGGACAAAAGCAGGGCGTTTTTCTGCAGGATTGACTGCCCCGCAGAAATGCCGATGATCAGCAGCAGGGTGGCGAGACCGCCGGCAAACGATGTCAGGGTGATTCCCGGAAACTGGGAAAGCCCCAGCAAAATCCCTAGTATGGCACCGATGGCCGAACCGCCGGAGATACCGAGAATGTAAGGCTCTGCCAGGGGATTTCTCAAAAGCGCCTGAAATACCAGCCCCCCGAGCGAGAGTGCCGCTCCCACCAGAGCTGCCAGCAAAACCCTCGGCAAACGAAGTTTCCATATGATGGTCAGGTGCATGGGGTCTACATGACCCTGATTCGTAAGGATGTGCCACAGGGAGCTGACCCCGCTGCCGGAAGATCCAAAAGAAATACCCATCAGCAGCACCACCAACAGAACCATCAGCAGCAGACCGGAAACCTTCGACAAGCGCTTTACAATAGGGGAATGGTCTGTGTTCATGAATGGTCCTCGAACATGTCCGGATGGATGAGTCTCACCAGGATTTCCAGAGCGTCTATGAGTCTGGGTGAGGGTCGATCAAACAGATTTGAATCCGTTGCATAGACGCGATCATTTTTTATTGCCGGCAGTTCCGTCCATTGGTACCAGTCTTGCTTTATCTTTTCAATTACGGCTGCGCGGGCCATGGAGGAGACGATGATGATATCCGGTGACAACCCCAACACCTGCTCCTTGCTGAACCTGGGATACGGGATATCTCCCGCTGCCAGGTTCCGTGCCCCGGCCCGCACGATCAGTTCATGGATGAAGGTGTCGGTCCCCACAGACACGATAGGCGAGACGCCGATTTGAAAAAACAGGCCCGGTCGATGATCGGTTTTCAATACCAGGCTTTCCACTGCCCGGATTCTAAGCCGCATGCTCTGCACAAGAGATTCTGCCTGATTATCGGCCTGTAAAAGCTCACCAATTCTGGACATACTGTCCATGACACTCTCCAAGTTTCTCGGGTCGACGGCATAAACCGGTATACCCAGAGATTCCAGGCGTGATACGGCGGCAATGGGGTTGCCATCCTTGATGGCCAGGCATAAATCCGGTTTTAAGGATACGATACGTTCCAGATCGAGATGGACATATGATCCGACCTTGGGCAACGCGTCGGCCGCTACCGGGTAATCACTGTAAGTCGTGGCGCCCACCAGGCGATGCGACTGCCCGAGAGCATAGACAATCTCGGTAATGTTCGGCGCCAGGGAAACCACCCGCCTGGGGTCTGTGGGCAAGGTCATGCGTCGCCCCAGCAGATCCGTCACCTGGACGGTTTGAGCGCAAGCCGGCAACGAAACAATCGTTCCCTGAATGATTAAACAAAGGATCAATACGAGCCGCATCTTCATGTGTTTATTTCGCACTATATTGACCCGGCAAATAGTTAGCCGGGGACATCCAGTGCATTTCTGGATTCCCGCCTTTGCGGGAATGACACCTGTGAGGTATGTATTGCCGGATAAATGGTAACGGCTTCCGGCTGACTTGGGTCAGGTATTAATATAAAAAATGGCAATAAGCAAACGCGAATAAATTCGTTTCACGAATTTATCCTGCACCACATCGTTGCTAGGTTGTGATCTGATTTGATGTTAACTCAACCTGTGCTGCAAGCAGGACAACTTTAACTTGAATATTTGCCGAATGCCCTTTAAGGTGGCACGATGAAACCCCAGGCGCGCCCAAAACCGGAGCTGCTGGCGCCGGCCGGCAATTTCGAAAAACTCGAGATCGCCGTCCACTTTGGTGCGGATGCCGTCTATATGGCCGGCAAGGATTTCAGTTTGCGAAATTTTTCGGGCAATTTTACGATGGACGAAATGCAACAGGCCATCGCCTATGCCCATGAAAACAAGGTCAAGGTGTATGTGGCCTGCAACATCTTCCCACGCAGCTACGAACAGGCGGCGATAGCTGACTTTCTGGCATCCTTGGAAAACATGCATCCGGATGGCATCATTATTTCAGACCCCGGCATCATCGCTATGGCCAGGGAACGCATTCCACGCATACCCATACACCTCAGTACCCAGGCCAACACCACCAACGACAATGCCGCTCGATTCTGGGAATCTCGGGGCGTCAAGCGAGTGAACGTGGCAAGAGAGTTGACCCTGTCGGAAATTCAAATCATCGCCCAGCGCACCACCCTCGAGATCGAGGCCTTTGTACACGGCTCTATGTGTATCTCCTATTCCGGGCGCTGTCTCCTGAGCAGTTTCATGGCCCTGCGTGACAGCAACCGTGGAAGGTGCTGCCATCCCTGCCGGTTCAATTATGCCGTTGTGGAAGAGAAACGACCGGGACAGTATTATGAACTGTCTGAAGACACCCGTGGAACCTATATCTTCAATTCCAGGGATCTGTGCATGATTGAACATATCCCTGAAATGGTCGCCGCCGGTATTTCAGCACTGAAAATCGAAGGTCGCATGAAGGGCATCAATTATTTGGCCTCCGTGGTCAAGATCTACCGCGAGGCCATCGATGCCTATGATCTCAGCACGGCAGACTATCAGGTAGAACCTGAATGGATCAACGAACTCGCCAAGGTCAGTCACCGGGAATACTGCACAGGGTTCTACCTGGGCGACCCTGAGCAGGTGTCTGCCAATATCGATGGCCGGATCAGCGGCGGAGCGCTGTTTGTGGCGAAAGTGCTGCAAGCAAAGGGGAACGGACAGATACGCATTGATGTGCGTAACCAACTGCGAAAAAACGACAAAATTGAAATAATCTCCCCCAGGGGCCCTGTCCGCAAAGGCACCATTTTAACAATTATCCATCAAGACCATCAAGAAGTGGATGTCGTCAATCCCGGAAACCAAGTCGAAATAACGATTGACGGTGAAGCCTCCCCCAACGACATCATCAGAAAGGTGACCCTATGAAAGGATACCTCCAGGTCTACACCGGTAATGGAAAAGGCAAAACAACCGCCGCGCTGGGGCTTTGCCTGCGTGCGGCTGGTGCGGGTCTGAAAGTTTACATTGCCCAGTTTCTCAAACAGGGAGATTACAACGAGGTCAAGGCGCTGAAACGGTTTTCAGATACCATCGTCATGGAGCAATTCGGCCTGGGTCAATTCGTCAAGGGCCAGCCCACCCAGGCTGAAATCGATGCCGCCCGAAAGGGTCTCGAAATAGCAAGGCAGCGACTCTTGTCGGGGGACTACGATCTGGTTGTCTTGGAAGAAGCCAATGTAGCCGTGGCGATCGGTCTTTTTCCCGTCGAAGACCTATTGGATATCATTCGGCAAAGGCCCGATCACGTGGAGCTGGTGATCACCGGAAGAAATGCCGCGCCGGAAGTGATCGAAAAAGCGGATCTCGTGACCGAAATGAAGTCCGTGAAGCATTATTTCGACCATGGGGTTCAGGCAAGAGTCGGTATCGAAAAATAACAAGGCCGTCCGATTTCATCAGACGACCTTGTTATTTGGGACGCGGCGTCGCCGCGTCATTTACGTCGGTATGCGCTGTTCAGAAATTTATTACAACGATTTGAACTATTCGAATTTTTTCACTTATTAAATAGAAACCGGTTTTAGAAGCTGATGGTGAGTGCCACGTAAGGCCCTGCCGTGACCAGATTGGCTTCCACGTCATCCACATCCACATTCATGGAAAAGCTCCGGTAACCGGCATGAATGTCCATAAACGGGAATGGGGTGTAGGACACGTCTCCCAAAAATTCCACCACGCTGTTGCCGCTGTAGCCGATACCGGTCACCTGCAGCCGTGCCTCGATGATATCCGCCAGGATACCCACATGCAGATTGGCACCGATCATGGGGATCGGCACACTAATATCCGCCTCCGCACTGTCACCGTCGCTCTCGAGGCCTGCGGTGATATCAAAATATTTCACCTTTCCCACCAATCCCAGGGATGCGCCAGCCAGAAAATTTTCAAGATCGATAGCGTCCCACTGGTAAACAAAGTCCATGACCGTGTATTCCAATTTGCTATCGACCTCGGTTCCTTCCAAATAGGTCGTGTCACCAAAGACCACATCTTCCTTGAGCGATTCGCTGCCACTGTATTCTGCCCGATAATAGGTAAAAGACAAATGGTGGTCCCCGAAACCGGCAAAAAATTCGATCATGGGGTACGATTCCCGATCCAATCCAATATCACTTTCCAAATCGAGTTTTGTACCACTAGCGCTGCCGCTGCCATCTCTGACGTCGCCATTCAGGCCCGGTAGCCAATAATACGCCCGGACACCCAGCTCAACTGCCGCTGATGGCATTGCTGTAAACACAAGACACAAGGTCACACCCAATAGGATCCAGATCTTAGACATGTCGATTCCTCCTTTGCTGGTCAGCCGCAATATTTTGCCAATGTGTGCGTTTTCCAACCACCGGAACGATGATTTTATATGCGAGAACAGTAACAGAGGGGCTGAGTGAAGTCAAAATAAATTCCCTACACGAATGGATAGGATGCGACGTTGTGGCTATACGAATCCGAGCAGCGTCCCGCCCTGATACACCACAAAAGACATGATCCAGGCCACCGATGTCGTGTAGACGATGCTGAAGAGCATCCACTTTATGGAGCGGGTCTCTCGCCGAATCGCGGCAACCGTGGCCAGGCACGGGAGATAAAGAAGCACGAAGACCATCATGGCAAAGGCCGATAGGGGGGTGAGCTTGGATGCCAAAAGGGCTTTTTTAAGGGCATCGGGTTCCGAGGCATCGTCTGCGGCATATAAAACCCCGAGGGTGCTGACCACGATCTCCTTGGCGACAAAGCCGCTCATAAGCGCCACCCCGCCTTTCCAGTCGATACCGAGAGGCTGAAAAAAAGGGGCTATGGCCATGCCGATACGGCCCATAAAAGATTGTTGGGCCCTCTCAGCAGCCTGGGCCCTATGCAACTGCTGGATCTCCTGATCTTTGTTCGATTGGATTTTTTCCAGCAGCTCCGTGTCGGGAACCGGCTGAAAGGACAGATATGCCTGCTCAATTCTGTGGATCTCTGCATCATAGTCCCGGGTATAAGATACCTGCCGCGGGAAGGCTGTCAGGCACCAGACCACCACCGACCCCACCAAAATGATCCCGCCCATTTTTTTTAAAAAAAGCTTGCTGCGATCCCACATATGGATCATGAGGCTTCTGAGCATCGGTACCCGGTATGGCGGGAGTTCCATGACAAACGGCGCATCCGCACCCCTGAGCAGCACGGAACGGAACAGCCTGCCGGTGGCGATGGAGAGAACAATCCCCAAAAGGTAAATGAGAAAAATGACGCTCCCGGCGCGTGGGCCGAAAAAAGCGCCCGCCAGGACTATATAGACCGGCAGTTTTGCAGAACAGGACATAAAGGGTGTAATCAGGATGGTCAGGATCCGGTCTTTTTCACTCTCCAGTGTTCGTGCAGCCATGATCGCCGGAACATTACAACCGAACCCCATCAGCATGGGAATAAAAGATTTACCGTGAAGGCCGATCAGATGCATGATCTTATCCATCAGAAAAGCAGCCCGGGACATGTATCCGGTATCTTCGAAAATGGCGATGCAGAAGAAAAGAATCAGGATGTTGGGCAAAAATATGATCACACTGCCGACACCGGCGATCACCCCGTCCAGGAGCAGGTCCTTTATCAGGGAATCCGGAACGATACTGCCCACAAGCAAGGAAAATCCGCCGATAGCGGCCTTGATCCACTGCATGGGATATTCCCCAAAGGTGAAGGTCGATTGGAACATGATCCAGATAAACAGAATGAAGATCGGGAAGCCCACGAATCGATTTGTCAAAACCAGGTCGATGTTACGGGATATGTCCACGCGCTGCCGAACCGCTGTGGTATGAACCTCTTTGATAATTCCGGCGATAAAGCCGTAACGTTCATCCGTGGTCAGAATTTCCGGCTCTTCGTCAAACAAGCCCATGAGGGTTTCCCGCTGCAACCGAACCGCATCGAACACCGCTTTGCCCTTACTGCCTGCGAACCGTTGGATCCGTCCCTTGACGATGCTGTCATTTTCAATCAATTTGATGGCCGTCCAACGGGTATTGTAAGGAAGCGGCGACCCAAGTTCAGCCGTCAGGACCGATTCGACCTCTTTGATCGCTCTTTCAATATCCGCCCGATAACGGACCCTTCTTTTGCGGGTCGCCAGGTTATCGGATTCGGCCAGATCGATAGCCGCTTTGAGCAAATCATCGATACCTTCGCTCTTATTGCCCACCGTGAAGAGAACCGGCACGTCCAGGAGTTGCGACATTTTTTTTGCATCGATTTTTATGCCCCGCGATCTTGCAACGTCCGCCATGTTGAGGCAAAATACCACCTTGCAGTCCAGCTCTCGAATCTGGGTTGCCAGGTAAAGGCTTCTTTCAAGATTTGAAGCGTCGATAATGACCACCACAACATCCGGAGATTCTTCGAGAATAAAGTCCCTGGCGATTATCTCTTCAATGGAAAACGGGGTAAGGCTGTAAGTACCCGGAAGATCGACGATCCTGAGTTCATACCCATTCTTCCGGATGGTTCCCTCCTTTTTCTCTACGGTTACACCCGGCCAGTTTCCAACCTTCTGCCGGGTTCCGGTCATATAATTGAAAATGGAGGTTTTGCCGGCGTTGGGATTGCCGGAAAGGGCGATGGTGAATTTTTTTTTGGGCATGGTTGGTATCGTCGTTTACGGTCTCTTTTTTTCTGAATGCATCGTTCCAGTCCGCTAAGATGCCATTTTTTTTGGGGCTATGACCCATACGAAGGCGTCTCGAAACGCCGAGGGGTGATGCCAGGGAGACCGTGAAACTGTCTGAACTTCTTCAGACCATCAACCCATTTTTTCCACCGTAATTTGAGAAGCCTCATTGACTCTCAGGGATAAATGGTAGCCTTTCACGATCAATTCCAAGGGGTCTTTCAAGGGGGCGTATTTTTCCACATACACCTCTGAATTCTTGATAAGGCCCATTTCAAGAATTCTTCGACGAAGAGCACCTTCTCCGCCGATGCGAATTATTTTCCCGGTCTCCCCTTGTTTCATGTCACTCAGCAGCATTGACAGGTCTCTTTCAACGGCATCACGTTGATGTCCGTTTGATGTTCTGGTTAATCACACGTATCTCCGTTACGAAGAGACGGACCCTCAAAATTAATGCCACAGTGGGTTAATGTCAATAATCGAAGGCCGCAACCCGTCAAACGGAGCCCCACTCGCAGGCCCGTGGTCTTTCTGCAAAAGCGAAAAAATCACCTCTCACGCGTCTTGAATCAGGTCCAGAGCCTGTTTGATTTTTTCGTCGATGCCACGCGTAATTACGCCGATTTCATCAATCAGGTCACCGACTTGCGCTAGATCGTTTCGTTTGGCCCGTTGCGCCCATTCCCGGTACGTCTGCGCGTGGTCCTGGTTATGTTTCAGCCAATGCTCGAGCAACTTGATCAATTTCTCCTCAAATGTTAAATCACTGGTCACGTCGTGATGATGGTCATGGTGGTGTGTCATGGTAATTCCTTTCTTACGGATTGAGTTAGCGCTTTATTTGAACTGGCTTGAACCCCTAACGCCTTGACAAGCCGTGATTTAAGTGCCACGTCGACAGGCAGGGGAAACAGATACATTTAATAATATAGCAACCATAAGTCAAGCGACCTTCAATGAAAGCCAATAGGAAATACATGACGCCATTGCTGCTGGTGGTTTTCGGCATCAGCTGCGGTGTCACGGCAGGTGCCTTTTTTGGATTGACTCACGACCTGCCTCAAATTCAGGAATTGAAATCGTATGTGCCCTCAGCGGTTACACGCATACATTCCGCTGACGGCATAATTCTGTCCGAACTGTTTATGGAAAAAAGAAGGCCGGTTTCCTTGGATGATATTCCCCATTTTCTAAAAGCAGGTCTCGTTGCCACGGAGGATAGAAACTTCTATCGCCACAGCGGAATCGATCTCAAAGGCATCTTGCGGGCACTCATCCGCGACATTCAGGCTCGTGAATTTGTCGAGGGTGCCAGCACCATTACACAGCAACTTGCCAAAACCCTTTTTTTGACCTCCAGCAAAACGCTTCCCAGAAAAATCAAGGAAGCGATACTTGCATTCCAGATTGAACGCCGCTACACAAAAGACGAAATATTGGAGCTCTATCTCAACCAGATTTATCTTGGCAGCGGTGCCTACGGCGTTGAGTCGGCAGCCGGTATATTTTTCGGCAAGTCAGTAAATTCCCTCAGTCTCCCGGAATGTGCGCTGATCGCGGCCATGCCGAAAGCACCCTCCCGTTTTTCTCCCTTGGTGAACCGGGAGTTGGCAGAGCGTCGAAGAAATATCGTTTTAAAACAAATGTTCACTAACGGTATCATTCAGGAAAGTGACTATCAGACTGCTTTGAAAACACCCGTGTCAACATCCGGTCACAAGGCTACAGCCTCCAAATCGTCTTACTTTGTCGAACATGCCAAAAGAGAGCTCGAAAAAGAGCTAGGGCCTTCCCAACTCTACAAAGGCGGGTTAAACGTGTACGCGACCCTCTCGTATGAAATGCAGACAGCCGCTGAAGATGCCGTACAGAAAGGCCTGTCTGCGTTAGAATCCCGTATGAGGCAACACAAGGTACCCGTATCATCACTTCAAGCCGCACTGGTGGCTCTTCAGGTAGATTCCGGAGCCATTCTCGCCATGGTGGGAGGTAAAAACTTCCCGGAAAGTTCATACAACCGGACTACCTTGGCAAAAAGACAGCCCGGATCCGCCTTCAAGCCGATTATCTATGCCCTGGCTGTTGAAAATGGATTCTCACAGAACCATATGGTGCTCGATGCACCGGTCGCTTTTAGAGACAGCGCTTCTCAAAATACCTGGCAGCCTGAAAATTTTTCCAAGACCTTTTCCGGTGAGATAACCTTTCGAAAAGCACTCGCAATGTCAAAGAACATTCCGGCGGTCCGGGTAATCCAGATGCTTGGCCCGTCAGCGGTGGTTCAGTTTGCGCACAGCATGGGGATTGCCTCATCGTTGTCGCCTGAGTTGTCTCTGGCCCTGGGTACATCGGAAGTGTCCCTCCTGGATCTCACCAGTGCCTACTCGGTATTCCCGAACAAAGGCCGTGCGGTAAAGCCTTTCAGTCTCGTGGCCGTTGATGATTCGAAGGGACGAAACATCTGGCATCCCAAACCCGAGAAACGGGTCGTCATGTCTGAGGTTGGTGCAGCCATCGTCACGGATATGCTGGTGGCGGTAGTCCGTGAAGGAACTGGACGAAAAGCACAAACGCTTCAGAGACCCGTCGCAGGGAAAACGGGTACCACAGACGGTTTCAGGGATGCACTTTTTGTCGGTTTTTCACCAGAGATTACAGTCGGTGTGTGGGTCGGTCAGGATGGAAACGAATCTTTGGGGAAAGGGGAAACCGGAGCAAGAGCAGCCCTCCCCATTTGGGTCGCATTCATGTCGGCGGTGCTGAAAGATCAGCCGTATCGCCACTTCGGTATTCCAGATGGCGTATCCCAGGTTCGCATGGATTCGAACACCGGCGCCATTACCAGCGAAGACATTTCCGGAGCTATTACCATTTTGATTAAGAAGCCCTAAGCCTCCAGCTGTAAGCACGTGCCAACTTCACTCCAATATGAGCAGCCCGACCTGATAATGCCCCTTGAAACGATTGTCTGCATCCTTGGTGACATGTCGGATTTCCGTTTTGAAGGCTTCCGTCATTCCCATGGATTCAGACAGGTAGTACTTCATGTCAATGACATCCCCCGGTTTGAGATGCTCTAAAACCTCTGACTTCTCATCCACCAGGATACAGAGCCCCTGCTCAGAGACATTCCGAATTTTGAATTGAAAAATGTAGGCCAGATCTTTGACGGAAAACTGGACACTGTAATAGCGGTCTTGCGCTGTCCTCTCGGTTGACCGTCTGTCTTGATCGTTGTTCTGATGATCCTGTTCATTCATGGGCATGCTCATTCTTTTGGAAAGGTTGAGCTTGAACTGGGGTTTTATCTTTTGAAATGCGTTTGACACCCTCCGTTCAAGTTGAGGATATGTTCTCTATTATCAGAAAAATCAAAAGATATCAAATTTTAGGATACAAAAAGCTTGTTATTCATCGTTAAAGTAGCATAATATTCTGAATATTTTTTCACAAATGGGCGACATCGTCGCGATTTTTGAAATCGAGGCACGGAATATTTGCGAGGTACAGGATGGAATCAATCAGAAGTAACCTGCGCTATGAGTGGAAAAAATATCTGATTGCCCTCTGGATGATATGCATCACCGCTTTTGTGTTCCACATGGACATAAAAATCAGGCACTTGGTGATGAGGGTTCAGAACATCGACGCAACAATGGGATCCATAGAAGGCATTGTGAGCGGATCAGATTATACACTCGGAAACATCGAGAAAAAAGTCGCCGCGCTTGAAAAATCGGTATCCATCATCAGCACAAGGGTTAAACGTTTGAAATAATCGCGCCACCGAACGCTGATAGCGCCCGACAACCTCTCATGAGCTCACCATCTCCCGAAAAAACCACCCACAGACCGATTTTCGGCGCTATTTTCGGTGCTTCGGCCTTTCTCATCTGGGGCATCAGCCCCCTCTATTGGAAGACATTGACGACGGTGGCTGCACTTGAAATCGTCGCTCACAGGGTTATCTGGTCCTTTCTGCTCCTCATGCCGTTGATTCTGTTCAGGAAGCGCTGGAAAGAATTCCTGACAGCTTTAACAAACTGGCGCTCCATGGCCATTCTGACAGCGACATCCCTGTTTGTCTCCTGCAACTGGCTCGTCTATATCTGGGCCATCAACAATGAATTTATGTTGCAGGCCAGTCTCGGCTACTACATCAACCCGCTGGTCAATGTCCTGCTGGGCACCCTGTTCTTGGGGGAGCGTCTCAGGTTTACCCAGACGCTTGCGGTCCTGCTTGCCGGGGTCGGTGTTCTTTACCTCACCCTGGCCTATGGCCAGTTTCCCTGGATTGCATGCATTCTTGCACTTACATTCGGTATATATGGATTGATTCGAAAAGTGATCGCGGTGGGCTCCCTGGTGGGCCTGAGCATCGAAACCCTCCTGTTGACAGCGCCAGCCCTGGCTTACTTGATATATCGGGACATGAACCATTCAGCCGCTTTTTTCAACGGACCGCTGCAAATCGATCTGCTCCTTATTGGAACGTCGGTTGTCACAGCCCTGCCACTGCTTCTGTTTGCCATGTGTGCCCGAAGAGTCAGGCTGACGACACTGGGGTTTCTCCAATACATTGCACCCAGCTGCATGTTTGTGATGGCGGTCTTTGTTTTTCTGGAGCCGTTTGAGAAGGAGCAGCTTATCAGCTTTATCCTGATCTGGACAGCTCTGGCTGTCTACTCTTCCGATTCCCTTGTCCATTTAGGCAGTGCCGGCAACGCCCACTAGCGTGTTAAGCAAAACACCCGCTAGCGGACTTTTCCGCAGCAACTCCCTGGTCCGGCACAATTTGCATGACCCGGTGAAGAACCGCAGCAGGCGGTGTCCCCGGGGCCGGGCGTGTGGGGTGCCGAGGGTACGGATACGGCCGCATGGGCAGAAAGCAGTTTTTTCAGGTTGCTACTGCCGCAGGAGGTGCATGTGGCGCGATCCGTCGTGGCGGCAAGAAGGATTTCAATGGTTGCACCACAATCACTGCAGACGTATTCGAAAATAGGCATGATCCGCACCCCCTTTTGATGTGTGTTTCGAAATTTGCGGTTCAATTTACTTATGGCTTTTGGGACTGTTGATAGGCATCAATTGTTTTGTGAAGTGCCTTGACGGCCAGTTGAATACAGTGATGTTTTTTAACCGGGATGTCCTGCAAAACGCGGAATATGTCGCCGTCATCAAGATTTCGCGCATCTTCGATTTTTTTCCCTTTGACCAGGTCTACCGCTGCCATGGCGGCGGATACGGCGCCCGCGCAACCCATGACCTGGTACATGACATCCGTAACCCTTCCATCGCTCACTTTAAGATACACCGCCATGGTGTCACCACACGTGCCGGTCATTTCAGAAACCTGGTCCGCGTCTGGAAGTAAACCCATGTAGGGCTTCTCCAAGTAATATTGAATCGCTTTGTCGGAATACCCGGCGCTTGACAACATTTCCTTGATACCATTGGAAGCGCTGGTTGTGTCGATGATTTCCCCAGACATTTTCCCTTCCTTCATCAATGCACGCAATCGCCGATTCCTTGATGTCCCTGGCAGGTCTGATCCATTTCAAACACCGGCAACTTGTCCGTTTTAATGAGCGAAAGGTTTTCTGACACGGTTCCCTCTACGGCCCGATATGTTTTGATACCGGCATGCAACAGTTTTTTTAACGCGCCGCCGCCGATGCCACCCACCACCACTGCGCCGACAGGTGTCCCGCCAAGTGCGGCAAGGGGTTGACAGTTTCCATGCGTGTGGCCCAAATCCTGATTGTCAATAACCTTCAATGCACCATTCTCTGATCAACCACGACAAAAAAGGGTGCCGACCCGAAATGGCTGAACACAGCGCTTTCTAAACCCTTGTTGTCTTGTGTTGGAAAAGCAATCTTCATTTCTTTTTCTCCTCATTGCGTTCATATTTCAGCAAACATAAATAGGCATGATAAGAGGGACTGTCAACCTATAACTCAACTTTCGGGTTTCATCTTAGCTAGAGCGAAATGGGTGATCCAATAACGATTTGCGCTGTTTGAGGCGCTTACTGCTTAGCGCTTTTATCCAAATGTCATTTTTGTCCCCGACATATTCAATGGGATGTTCATTATTACCTCCATCTCTATAGTGTAAATAATTCTGAACCAGCCTACCAGGCATCGCTTCGGCCCGCGATTGCCAGGTTCTATTCTGGACGTTCATCTTTATTTTTGCATCAAGGTATCTGACCTGCAGACCACCTTTTTCCCGATCATTTTTTCGATCGCACGCTCGATCTTCATGGCGACCCGGATACGCTTTTCAGCGGCTATTTTTCCCTCTGGATGACCCGACAGTTGTTCCAATTTTACTTCCAGGCGTTTTTCAAGCGCCATTGTTTTTTCGCCGTGGGCCAGTTTGTCCGCCAGATAAAGGACCTCCTTTTCCGTAATTTTCCCCGTTTCTTCAAGGGGCAGATCCATGTGCGACGCGATGATATCGGCAATCTCGGGATATCCCATGTGTTTCAGAAGTTGAGCCCCGAACTCGGCATGTCTTTTTTCGCCCTTCCCGATGTCATGCAGATACCCGCAGGCTTCCGTCAGGTCAATGTTCAGCAGGCATCCAGCCTTCAGTAGCTGTTTCCCGATATCCCGCGCAAGCCTTGCGACAAGCCTGCTGTGTCTTACCACCGGGCTATCTTCTGGAAATCGGGTGGTCAGCATGGCCATGCATTCCCTATTGGATGGGATTCGGCTGTTCTGATATCGGGCAACAATCTGATCGTATTGTTCGGGCGTATCCATGTCCATCAATACGCCCTCATCAACCACCGGCACGTCAAGCGATATGGGGTCATATTGCTCTAAAAATCCCCTCAGACCACCGCCACCGGTCCACTGCATGAGTTTTCCCGCATATTGGCGGGGTATCAGGGGTGGGTGTCCTCTTTTTCCAAGAAATGTGGGGTATACGATTCGTTGTCTGTCCTTGCCGATGGAACCCATTAGCAGCCGGAGTGTCTGTGACCGAATCAGGGGTATATCCACCGGTAGAATAAAAAAGGCCTCGCAAACCGGTTTCAGACCATCGACCCCCACCGTTACGGAATGAAACATTTCCGACGGATAATCATCATTGATGCGCCAGGAAACGGCTTGGTTTTTCAGCACGGCCATCACATCCGGGGCCCTGTATCCTAAGACAACCCGTACAAGATGGATGCCCGACCGCAAACAGGTCTCCACAACCTGCTCGATGACGGTTTTATCGCCCAGCGGGAGCAGGGGCTTGAACGCCCCCATGCGAGAGGATGCGCCTGCGGAGAGAATAACGGCAGCGATATTGGCAGCATTCATAGACCGAAGATAGCATGGCCACAGGGTGTGTCAACACGGGAATTGCCCCCATGCACGATCGCCTGCGCCCTTGGCGTTGATACTGATATACAGCTTGTCAAAAATATGTTCCCAAGCAAGATTACACCTTAACAGCCATCCAAACGAAATGATGACAATCAGGCTGGAATGCTTTTCACCCGGGTCGATTCCTTTATGTTGTGTTGATCTTCTCCTTACAATGTGCTTTTAAATAATCCCTTATGAAATCTGAACCGAAACAGCGAGCGCATTGCCCGTGTTGCACGGCTTTATTAGTAAGAAGGAGACCTATGAAGAGTATTCGTGTACAAGATGCCGTCGGAAGGGTTCTCTGTCATGATGTCACGGAAATCGTTCCCGGCAGATTCAAAGGGCCTTCTTTTCGCAAAGGCCATATCATCCAGACGACAGATATCGAAAAACTGCTCGATCTTGGCAAACGGTTCATTTATGTTTTTGAATTGTCAAAACACCAGGTCCATGAAAATGAAGCCGCAAAACGGATCGCAACTGCTGCTGCAGGCCCTGGACTGTCATTGACCGAGCCGGTCGAGGGAAAGGTCACCTTTTCAGCTACAACAAAAGGGCTGTTGAAAGTCGATGCCCCGGCACTTCTCTCGATCAACCGAATCCAGGACATCATGTTTGCGACACTGCATGGCAATCAACAGGTTGCCCCAAATCAGCCGGTTGGAGGAACACGGATCATTCCACTGCTGACCGAAGAAGCGCGTATTCAGCGTGTGGAAGCCATCTGCCGGGACCATTTTCCTCTTCTGCAAGTAAAACCCTTTGTGCCACACCGGGTGGGCCTGATCATAACAGGCAGCGAAGTCTTTGAGGGCCGCATCCAAGACGGCTTTGGTCCGGTGGTTGAAAAGAAAATGAATACGCTCGGCAGCCATGTCATGGGCTGTGAAAAGGTCTCAGATGATGTCGATTTGACGGTAAAAGCCATCCACAACTTCCTGGACAGGGGCGCCGACATGATCGCCCTTACCGGCGGCATGTCGGTGGACCCGGATGACCAGACACCGGCCAGCATTCGGGCTGCCGGCGGAAAAGTCATTGCATATGGCGCTCCGGTACTGCCGGGTGCCATGTTCATGCTGGCTTATTTTCAAAATGTCCCCGTGATCGGTCTTCCTGGGTGTGTCATGTATCACCAGACCTCGATTTTCGATCTGGTGGTGCCAAGACTTCTGGCAGGCGAATCCGTAACAAGGGACGATATCGTTGCCTTGGGACATGGTGGCTTCTGTTCCACTTGTGAAACCTGCCGATATCCCATCTGTCCGTTTGGAAAGTAACCCCTATGGTAAATCAGCTCAAGGATTTGACCCAGAAAATGGATATAGGTTCCGAAATGTTTTTTAGCTTGTATTTCCCGACAAACTCACACGGGTAGTGGTCCTTGATCATTGCGTAGGTTTCCGGACCTACAAACAGCCTGGTATTCTCGGAAACGTTACCAACCCGGGCGGCGATCACCGTCACAAGGCCGGATGCCGTGTAGGTCAACCTTTCTCCGGTAACACTCTTCATGCGGGTGATGCCCACGTAGGCCTTGCCCGAATTGAGCCCCATGTGAAGGTGCACGTCGTCCCAGGGGTAGGAAAAAGCCTGGTTCAGCTGCCGATTTTCTTCGGCAATCTCCAGACCGGCCGCAACCGCCGCCCGGGCATGGTGTTCTAGTGAATCGGACTTGAACAGTATCATCAGTCCATCGCCGGACGTTTCGTTCATTTCGCCCCCATGCCTGTCCACACACAAAAGATATTTGGAGAAATGTTTTTCCACCATGTCGTTGACCAACTGTTGATCAAAGTTTTCCATCAGACCGGAGAAGCCCTGTATATCGATGAAGAGAACAGATACCGCCATGAGAGCCTTTTTCTTCATTATTGTATCCGGCTCCTGTTCTAAAATTTTCGCTACCGAGGCTGGCACGAACTTGGTTAACTGGGCCTTGACCCTCTCCAGTTTTTCGGCGAGTAAAATCGTCTTTTCAAGTTTCTCGGTATAGGCCTTGACATCCTCATAGAGTCTGGAATTCTCGACGGCAATGGCAACATAGTCGGATATGGATTTGAGAAATTCAGCATCTTCACTCACAAAGTCACCCGTGCGACGGTTCATTACCTCGAGCGTTCCAATGCATTTTTCAGCACGATTGTAGACCGGAACGCAAAGAACATTTTTGGTTCGGTATCCGGTGCGTCGATCCACCTCCAGATTGAATCGGAAATCTTTATAGGTATCATTGACCAGGATCTGTTTTTTGTTTTGGAAAACCCATCCTGCAAGACCCGAATCTTTTTTTATGCGGATCTCATTTTTTTTCATTCCCGTGGCAACCAAGGACCACAGCTCCTCGGTATATTCATCGTACAAAAAAAGAGCGCTTCTCTCGGTGTCCATGATCTGGTTGGTTTGGTTCATGACGAGATCAAAAAGGGCTTCCATATTTATTTCAGACGTAATGGTCTGCCCGATGTTGTAGAGTTTTTGAAAGCGTTGAATTCTTATCCTTGTGGCGAAGTCTTCATTTCGCCGTCCGACACTTCGCTTCTCTGTGTGGGTCATGTTCAATGGTCTTCTCTCTTCCAGGTTTTTATTCCCTGGATCTTGCACGCGTCAAATTTCATGCAAGATTTAGTTATTAAAAAGGCCACAGTAACGGCAATATCAACATCACGACGACAAAAACGGTCGCTGTCAGGGGAACGCCTACCTTTAGATAATCGCTGAACTTGTAACCGCCCGGCCCCATGACCATAATATTGGCCGGGTGGGAAATCGGTGTCATGAAGCTTGAGGACGCCGCCATTGCGACGGCCATCATGAGCGCATAGGGTGATATCCCCATGGTTGCAGCTGTATTCAATACGATCGGTCCCAGCAACACCACCAAAGCGGCCGTTGGAATGACACAGGTCGCAAGGAATGTCAGCGCCATCAGCCCACCCATCACGGCCATGGGCCCGAAAGGCCCCACCAGAGCCACCACCCCATCGGCCAGAAAAGCGGCGGCCCCGGTGCCATCGAGCGCCGACCCCAACGGTAACATACCCGCAATGAGAATGATACCTTTCCATTCGATGGACTGGTGGGCTTCCTCCATGGTCAGGCAGCCGGTAATCACCATAAAGGCTGCACCGATTAGTGCCGAAATATAAATGGGAACCCAACCCATCATGACCGGAAACAGCACTCCCAGCATAATACCCATGGACAATTTGGCTTTTTTGAAATCCGGAACTAGCTGAGCGGATTCCGTCAGCACCATGAAATCGGGTTCGCTGCCAAGAAGATTGAATTTTGCGCGTTTGCCATATAACAGCAAAGCGTCTCCAATCTGAATCGCCATGTCACCCAAAAATTCGGATCGAAACGCTTTGCCACCCCGCCATATGGACAAGACACTCAGGCCATATTTTTCACGAAACCGGAGCTCTCTCAGGGTTTTTCCTGCCAATTTTGAATGCGGGTGCAATATCGCCTCGACCATGCCGACGTCTTCCCCTTCGAGCCAGTCAAGGTCCGAAGGTTCATATGCAAGCACTTCAAGTTCGGAAAGTTGCTTGAGAATATGCAGTTCATCCGAACTGCCTTCCAAAAGGATAACATCACCCGACAACAGCTGATGCTCGGAATCCGGTAAATTAAAGATGGTCTCACCGCGTTTGATAGATATGACGCGAATACCGAGGGAAGCCCCGATCCTGCTTTCTGCAAGCGTTTTTTCATGCAAAACCGAATCCTTGGAGATGCCCACCACCATGAGATTTTCCTCCGCATGGAGCCTGCCCAAGATACGATCGGGTTCACAGTATCGAAATGCCTCAAAGAAAGACTGGCTCTTTAACGCTTCAACGCTCTCTTTGTTACCCTGAACAAAGAGGATGTCGCCTGCCTGCAACACAACATTCTGAAGCCGGTTGCGGAACAGGTCATCTTTGCGCTGGATGGCCATTACCACCACCTGAAATCGATTTCGAAACTGGGCCTTTTTCAGCGTGGTTGTCGTCAGCTCCGTGTCCGGTTTTAATTGCATTTCCGCAATTCTGGTATTTTTTGAGAAAAGCCATTGCGTCAAATCTCCTGTCACTTGGAAACTCAAGGTATTCCAGTTTCGAATCAGCATCTCCAAGTTTTGGATCTGTTTCTTTTGGCCTTCGACGGTTAAGATGTCGGACGAATTGAGAATTTCGGACGGAGAGGGCGACAAAATTGTTTTATCACTGCGCGTAATGCTGATGATATTGAAACCGAGCAGTGTTCCCATGCGCGTTTCGGCAATGGTTTTCCCGGCCAGGTGGGATCCAGGGGGTATCCTCAGTTGATAAATGCGATCTTTGAGGTTGTATTGGGCTTCATAATCGAGGCGCCTCTCCTTGCGATCCATTTCCGAGATACTTCGTCGAGGCAAAAGATGACGGCCTATCAGAACCATAAACAAAACACCTGAAATCATGACCACCACCCCCACCGGTGCAAAGTCGAACAGCGCGAACTCTTGGAGGTTGTTTTCACTCAAGACGCCGCTCACCAGGAGATTGGGCGGCGTACCGATTTTGGTGGTCAGCCCCCCCAACAGTGAACCATAGGCCAGGGGCATCATCAAACGGGAGGGCGCGTTGTTGGTTTGTCGTGAGATATCCATAATCACGGGCAGCATCAGTGCCGCGACAGCCACGTTGTTCATAAAAGCGGACATGACGCCGGCACTCACCATGATCACAGCGATAATGGAGGCTTCGCTTTTGCCGGATAGCTTCAGCACCATTTTGCCGACCCAGTTGGCAACCCCAGTCTTGGTCAACCCGCTGCTCAGAATGAATACCGCCCATACCGTGATGACCGCCGGATTGCTGAAACCGGCCAATGCATTTAGCGGGTCTACCAGGCCGGTGATCGCCACACTTCCAAGGACAAGCAGCGCCACCACCTCCATGGGCAGCCATTCCGAAACCAGAAAAACAACCGCCACCGCCAAAATGGCTAAGACCAGGATCATACTCGTCGTCATTTTTTTCTCCTTACCAACACCATTTATAAGGGTTCGTATCAGCTGGCGCGGTTTTTATAGGACAGATATATAAGAAATTTGTCAACTTCACAACCGTCTTGGTGACAGTTTCGCGCAATGGCTTATTGTCGGCAAAATGGATTTTTTTTCCGAAGGATTCAAGAATATATTGCTACCAGGCAAAATTCGACTATAATCCACCAGCAACGTCGATCTAAAGGGAGGCAAATGAATCCGGGAATAATAGCAGCCATTGCCGCTATGGGTGTTTTCTGCTTGACGCTGGGGCTCAGCTACCCGTTGATGTCACTGGTTCTTGATAACATGGGGGTAAGTACCAGTCTGATCGGTCTGAATGCAGCCATGACGCCCCTGGGTATCATTTTCTCCTCTCCGTTGGCACCGCAACTGACCAGACGATTCGGGGCCTGGTTTATGTGTGTTATCAGCCTCTGCCTATCAGCTGTTTTATTTTTACTGATGGCGGTTTTCAGGGACCTAAGCATCTGGTTCTTGTTGCGGTTTTTGCTCGGGATTACCAACACCGTCATTTTTATTACAAGTGAAACCTGGATAAATCAATTGGCAAGACCGGCGATGCGAGGCAGGATTATCGGTCTTTACACCACCGTCGCCGCTGCTGGGTTTGCCCTGGGCCCGCTGGCAATCGCGATAATCGGTTCTCAAGGCTGGCTGCCATTTCTGGTGGGGATCATCGGGATCCTCATCGCATTGCCGATTATCGCACTCACCCGAGACCACTTGCCGGATTTCAATGGAACACAAAGGGCGTCCATTTTTTCATTTTTTCTGACAGCGCCCCTGCTTTTGATCGCGGTGGCTTTCGCGGCCCTTTTTGACCAGGTAATGATTTCATTGCTGCCGATTTACAGCCTGCGGCACGGCATTGTCGAAGCAACCGCGTCCTTGATGCTTATGGTGCTCGTTGTCGGCAATGTCCTCCTTCAGATACCCATCGGTTGGATTGCTGATCACTTCTCCCGCAAGAACCTCTTATGCTGCCTGGCATTCGGTACGGTGGCCGGCTGTGTGTCACTTGTATGGCTGATCAAAGGATCCTTCCTCATATGGCCCATGCTGTTTGTATGGGGAGCCGTTGCATTTGGCACCTATACGGTCGCCATGGTTGAACTCGGCGATCGATTTTCCGGAATGCTGCTTCTGGCCGGAAACGCAGCGTTTGGCCTCATGTGGGGAATCGGCGGTATCTTGGGTCCTTCCCTGGCCGGAACCGCCATGGACCTGATGGGACCCCAAGGACTTCCTGTCACACTGGGTGTATTGTTCAGCCTGCTCGGCATAGCATCCATTCTGATGCCCCTGAGCCGGGTTTACCCATCCAAAAGTGAATGAACTTCGAACACCCAACATCGACTGTTGAACCGCAACAGTGAGCGCATTAACGTCAAGCTCATGAAATATTCGCGCTAAAGCCGCCGGTGGTGTATTTCATCCAATGACAACTGCTTCAAATCCTCCACAAAGGCAACCAGATGAGCGATCATGGCGGTCCAGATCTTATCGCCCTTGGCGGCTGTTGACTTGGTGGGATCCCCCATGACACCGGTATCGGATATTCGCCGTGTGTATGCATACCAGTTGATGCCGCGCTTTGAGGAAAAGTCCAGGTATTTGCTGGAAAATTCAGGCACAGCCGACTCGGCCCGCTCCATATGCACCAATTCGGGGCGAACTGCCAGGGTGGTGCTGGTTTCGATCTCTCCTGCGTGAACATCGTTGTTCGTTTTCACAATCGCCTCGATATCCACATCACTGGTCTCGCCGGTGTCTACACAAACGAAAATACGGGCATCACGATTGATCATCTGAGCGGCAAAGTTCAAGGCCGGATCGTTACCGCCATGCCCATTGATGATGACCAGCTTTCGAATACCGTGACCGGCCACGGCCATACCAATGTCGTAAACCAGACGGGACAAGGTCTCGTTACTGATACTGATGGTTCCTTTGAATTCATCATGGTGGTAGGAAACGCCATAGGGCACCAACGGCAGCACCAAGGGCCGGGGGTCTGAACATGTCTCTGCCACCCGTTTGGCCAGATAATCCGCATCGAACGCATCGGTGTCCAGAGGCAAATGCGGTCCATGCTGCTCGATGGCCCCCACCGGAAGCAATGCAATATCCACCACTTTGAAAAGTGCTTCGGCATCCGGCCAGTTTAGTTCGCCCCAAATGAACCGCGACCGGGACGAACGGTCGTTGTCGTCCTGTTGTTGATAGGGCATGGGTTCCATGTCGAACAGGTATGGCTGGAACAAGGCCGGATCATGCAGCACATCAAAAGATTCCCATTTTCTGCCCCTGCGTTGAACCGCTCCGTTTGTATGCTGCAGAAAGATGCGCCACAGGACCCCTCGCAACGATCGGGGAATGGCATTGACCGGCGAGTGTTCTGAATCGAATCGCATCTGAAGCAATTCCGGTCGGGGCGCGGGGTTGAAGTGCGCCACCGATTGAAAGTCAATGCGCTTTTTCTCAACCAGCAAATGGAGCAAGTGTTGGACCCCTGCATCTTCCTGGTGAACTCCCTTGGCACCCAGAAGTTTGAGGCATGCATCGATCTGCTCCCTTGTGTACCCGCATGCCCGGGGGTCTGCATCGACCGCCAAGAGCATGGAAACAATACGACGGCATTTCTCACAGCGGCCGCACGGTTTAATACTGCCAGAATGCTCATGAGCGGCATGACACGATATCTGAAGGCGCTGCAGATCCGGATATCGTTTGACAAGCATGCTTTCAATAAGTAATTCGGAAAGCGGACGTAGAATTGAAAACTGACGGATGGCCCACCCTTTCTGTAAAAAGTAACGCGACAGGGCATTGTCGAAGTGGATGCTCTGATCATAGAGTCCGTCGTAATGAGGGATGCCCTTATAACGACCTCGCACGGTTGTGTCAAACTCGTCTCCCACCAGAAGACAGCTCAGTTGCCGTTTGCGCATCAGCGGTATCACACCGAAGAGGAAAACGGCCACCGTCCAAAGCCGGATAGGATATTCGTCACTGCGCACATCGGAAAAATCCTTGCGCACGAATGGCATGTGCCGAAGCATCCAGTTGAACAATCGATCACTGTTGACCCAAACCCGGGCGGTGTGAGGTACCTGCAACGTGAAATGACGGTAGGCGTTCAGCGCCGTAAACCAGTGACGCCCGGACTCATTGACGAAAATAGGATGGACCTCTCCTTGGGTTGCATCCACGGCTTCGGCCATGAGGCCGTAGGTGAGCAGACTGTCCTTTCCGCCACTCGACAACACGGCATATCGGTCTGATTTCGTCGGCCACAAGGACCAGTCCGGCAAAGCGCTGCCTCGGGGTGCATTCGGAAACGTTATCAGAGCCTGACAAAACCGTTGGCGTTTCTCCGCCGCCAGGTCAGCCGCCGGGCCGGTGATGAAACGATTGGGTTGCAGAAATTTCTTGACCGTGATTTCTCGGGCAGTGTTTTCGGCCATGAGCCCGCAGAAAACGACGATCTGGATCGTCGAACATGCCATTAAAAACAAGTTTGCGGCAGAAAAGACCGTAATTGAGCGCAGGCTGGACAGCCATCATGGCAGCCAGATTCTGGGATACCGGATCGCTGGGGTCGAAAACCGCTTCTTCAAAGCGATAGATCAGTTCAAATGTGTCACGGGTTCCATCAACGATCAAGGTATAAGGTGCCGTCACGCGGTTGCTTTCCAATTTGATCGGGCCCACGATAAGTTCATCGAATACCAGCAATGTGTCGAGGGTATTAGACATGCTTGTTGGATCTCCCTTGCTTATGATTGTTCAAAGCGAATCTTTACGCGCCTACGCACGTGGCATCTTCACGGTCGTCACATGGCCGGCAACCACATCCACCAAACGATCGGCACCTTCCAGCAACACGTCCACGGCAGGCAGACCGGTGACGGATGTGATGGTCTCGCAAATGAGTGGCACCCTGTCCATGGACAAGGCCTCGTGGTTTATGGTTAGCGCCACTACCGGGCGGCCTGAAATCGTCTCGATGGCTGCAATCTGGTGACCCAGGGGATGCATGACATAATCGGGGAACCCATCATAGGCCTTGCGCGCCGGAGCGTGCTGCAGGACCACAATGTCCGGCCGACCGGCCGCCAGAAGTTCGAATCCACCAGGGTAAGCCGGATTCAAGAGGCTGCCCTGGCCTTCCAATACCATTACCTGTGGTTTCACCTGTTGCCAGGCTTCCCAAATGGCGTTTTCAATCTCCCCTGTCACAAAATCGTTTACCAGGGCATCCATCAGCACACCGAAACGGGCGCCCTGCAGCCAGGCGGTCTGGCCGGTACCGATGAGTTCGCTGGAAATGCCTCTCTTCTGGAGACCCTGAACCAGCAACCAGGCGGTTGTTCGTTTACCGACCGCCGAATCGGTTCCCAATATGGCCACCTTGAGCGCCTTGACCTCTTCGATACGACCGCTGAAAAAGTGCAGCTGATTGCGGGAAGGGGGTTTTCTTACATCCCGAATCACAACCCCGTGGGTTTGTGCCAAACCTTTCAATTCCGAATCTTCGGTTAGAAATTCGTGCAGTCCGCTGTCAACATTCAAACCCGTTCTCAATGCCTGTATCACAGCCTTGCGGGCTTCTGCATCCAGGCGCCCGCCATCAGGGGCCACGCCGATGACCATGTGTGTAACTCGCCCGCTGTTATGCGTCACGGCCTCGTCCAGACTGCTGTAGAGGAGGATTCCATTGGGATCGCCATCGAGTACCTGCCCGGCATCTTGGCCGGCGCAGGTATCATCGATAACACCGAGTACCTTATAGCGTTTTGTGAAGCGCACAAGACCGTGGGCCGTCTTGCCATAGGTGGTGTTGAAAGCACCCTGGCAGTATACGATGGCATTGCCATCGTATGTCGCTGTATCGATTGCGTTCATCTACACACCCCTCCCCGTCAGCACAGCGACATACCGGTCCCCTGGTAACGCTGTTTTTTGATGGTAGTCGATAATGGCAATGAGGCCCGCCGTGGATGCCGGTAGAACCTGCAGACCTTCGTTTTCCCGTAAGGTTTTGGATAGCTGGCGCATACCGCGGTCCGTGGCATCGGCAGCCCATCCATTGGTCGCATAGATGGCTTCCAAAGCCAGATCACCGTCGATAGCGTGCCAGTTGACCAACGGTTCGTTGACTGCCGTTTCCCGAATCTTTTCCGGAGACAGGTCGGCACAGTGGCGCAATCCATTCAAATAAGAACGCACAATAGGATTTTTCCCGTAGGATGAACCCGCCACCATGCGGGGCATTCGGGATGTCTTACCGCGCCGGTAGAGACTCAGAAATCCCTTATAGATACCGGCCAGGGTACTGCCGTTGGAAACCGGCACGGCCACGACCGCCGGGGCATCGCGCAACTCATCGTAGATCTCATAGGCAATCCCACCGTAGGCCTGAAGTTGCGGCATGGTATTTTCGCCGCCCGGGTTTGCATCGTAGTACGTGTTCTCTTCGGCATATGCGGAAGATTTTTCCACGGCCGCCTCGTAATCGCCGCCAACCCTCAGTATATCGGCCTGCAGCGTACGCATCTCGTCGATGCGTCTGGTGTGATAGCTTTCGGGTATGAAAATGAAGCATCGCAGCCCGGCCAATTTCGCCGCCGTTGCCACCGCCACGCCATAATTGCCGCAGGTGGCCACCGTAATCGCTTCAAACCCGCGACGCATGGCATCCATGGCCTGTGCAAAGGCAATACGGTCTTTTTGTGTGCCGGTGGGATTGCTACCTTCAAATTTCAGAAAAAGCTGCCGCATCCCCACCGTCCGTTCCACATTTCGGGCCCGCACCAATGATGTGTCGCCGACTTCGGAATCGATAATGTCTTCATAGGCTTCCAGACGGTAATCCAGTGCTTGCAGTGGATCGGAAGCAACCTGGCGCTGTTTTTCAATTCCGGACGTCAATGCCTCTGGATCACCGATGGCCCCATCCAGAATCATCATGGTCTGGTTTATCTCATTCATGGTTCTCATTCCTCCTGGATGTCAAAAGGTATAGCCGATGGAAAAATGAAGTCTCCCGGCACTTTCATCCGGTTCAGGATTCAGTTTGTGGCCGTAGGTCAAACCAACCGCACCAATCGGGGTGACGTACCGAAATCCGATTCCGGCTGAATAGCGCACCTTGTTCGACCCCTCCCAGTCGGATGTTTCATCTAAATACCCGATATCATAAAATATTGAGAACTCGTAATTCGAGCCAAGATCGATTCTGGCCTCCGCGTTTCCCATAGCCATCAGGCGGCCGCCCACGGGATCGCCATCGCTGTCGGTCAAAAACAGGTTTTCATCGAACCCCCGGACACTGGCAGTTCCGCCTAGAAAAAACAACTGATCATCCGGCACATTCCCTTTGTCACCATAGGTTTCTAGCTTGCCAAAACTGCCGCGACCGGCGAACGTCAAGCGACTGATCGGCGTTATGTACCCCCGCAGATCGGAACGATATTTATAAAAATCATCCAGCGAATTCTCTAGACCACTGGACAGATCCAGCCCGGCAACAAACAAGACACCTTTTTTGGGATTCATGAAATTATCGCGACTGTCAAAGCTGATGGAAGGGGTTACCACCAAAATACCCCTTGGATCGTAGGTATCGTCTTCGATGACATCACGATCCCTGCTGAATTGTTCCCGCCGCTCGTAGCGAAAGCCGAGCCCTAACTTGATCCGCCTTTTCCATTTACGTGAAAACTGCAGGTCCGCCCCCAGGCTGTCCGTGCCGAATGTCTGGTTGAAAGGTTCGCTGCGTTCGAACGACACACCCAGATCGGACGATATGCGCGTACCCAAAAATCTCGGTTCAAAAATTCGCGACTCCCCTTTGTAACCTGTCTCACCGAGTTCGCCACCGATTTTAACATCCTTATTCAATCCCAAAAAGTTACGATCACCGATGGTCGTGGTTGAATAGAATCCTTTCTCGGACGCATACCCGCCCGTTGCCTCGAAGTAGAACGGCTTTTCTTCTTCCACCTCTGTGAAGAGCGGGATCGACGCCGCCTCCTCCCTGATACCCACGGGATTGAACGCCACGGATCGGAAGATATTCATGGAGCGGATGTTTTGCTGCTCATCGAGCATCTTTTTCAAGGAAAAAGGATCACCCGGTTTCATGGTCAGTTCCTGATCGAGCATTTTCTCCTTGGTGCGAAAATTTCCAGCATAAAAGGTCCTGCCTCTCTCCACATATGTGTTCTGACGCACCGTAAAGACCACCTCTGATTGCGTCTGTTGCTCATTGAATGTTGCATCCCCTGTTACCTGAACATAGGGGTAGCCCTTTTCGGAAACCATGGCCGCAATTCGTTTTTCATCGTTTTTGAGCTTGCTCCGGCCAAAGGGCTTGCCCGCTTGAAGCTGGATCGCATTTTTGACCGCCCCCTCCGTCATTGCCGTCAATCCTTGCAGTTCCACTTGGGTTACCAAATTCTGGATCCCTTCATTTATTTTCAGATCGATCACGATGTCCGCCCGGTCAGAAGAAAGGTCGAGTGTTCTTTGTAGGTCGACATTCAAATATCCATTTTTCTGATACAGATTTTCGATCGCCAGAATATCTTCTTCAAACCTTTCGGCTACATATTCACCGTCATGTATCCAGCCCGGAAGACGGGTCAACATGTGTTTTTTCAATTCCTCCTCGCTAAAGACCGTGTTACCGCTGATACCGATTTTCCGAACAATGGAACGTATGCCCTCATCAATGATGATACGAAGACTTCGGACGGAGATATTTTTATCCTTTAATTCCTCGGTTTCCACCTTGACGGTCACCTCGGCATAGCCTGCGTTGTGGTATTTTTCGGTTATGTTGCGGATGCTTTTTCTCAAACCCGTTCCGCGCCGGTTTCCTGACTTAAAAAGATCAAGTTCCTTTTTTAGGGCACGGTTTCCAAACGCCGTATTTCCGGCAAATGAAACATCGTATCGATCGCCTTCGTTGACGACGATCCGGACCTCGACGTCTCCTGTTTCTGGTTTCAGGTTCAGTTGGTGTTCGACCCTCACATCCGGAAAGTGTTGAGCCCTGTAAAAGGTCGTTAATTTATCCAGATCCGCTAAAAAATTTTTTTCCGAAAAAATTTTGTTTGCCCTTCGCACGGATTTCATTTTCCATCTCAGCTGGGACGTTTGGAAAGCCGTATTGCCCGTCATTTCGAAGCGCCGTAATCGATAGGGTCGGCCTTTTTCAATCAAAACATCAAGAAAATAATGATCGTCTTCGCGGTCCTGAACGCTTTCGATCTTGACCTGCGGGTCAATATAGCCATACCGGCGATATCGTTCGGCAATCAACTGTGATTGCTTGCCGACCTCTTCCACGACATAGGCATCTCCGGGATATAGGGTCATGGCGTTGATGATCTGTTTTTCAAACAGCGGATATTTTCCACGAATCCGGATATCCTTGATTCGTCTGAAAGGCGTCACGGCGATAAGAAGTGTCAGGCCGGTTTCTGTCATTTCGGTATCCAGATGAATCAATCGAAATCTTCGGCATGACTTCAGTGCCGTAACCAGACGATCCACTTCGAAGCCTGAGAATGGAGCATTCTTCCGGATATAGGACGACGCAATGGACTGCACCATATCGATCCAGTGCTCCCGGCTTCCGTAGAAATCGTTGATCTCGATCCTGATATCCGATATCAGTGAATTCTCGGATGGGGTGTCAGAAAGCGTCGCCGCAGCGGTCTGACCGCAGAATCCAACCAGCAGCAGCAACAGCATTTTACTGAAACATACGGAACTCAACCCTGAAAATAATTTCACCACCGTAATTCCCTTCGATGTCCTGAAACCCGCTCAGCAAAATGTATTCGATAAGCTTGTATTCTGTGGCAGTACGTTGTTGGTATCCGTTTTTTCCGGATTCAATGGTATATTTTACGGTCATACGCTCGGTAAGGTCTTTGCCCACCGTCACTTGAATGGTGTCTGAATCCCTTTCCGATTCTTCGGGATTTGTTTCTACCTCCAGGTAGTCCAAGCCGGTGGCTTCCTTGATGTCCCCCCCGAACGACGATGCCATCACCTTCGCTAAAAGCGCTTCTGTTGTCTCGATGCCGCCATCGTTGGTGCCTCTCATTTCATCAGTGGTTTTCCCGAACACGAGCAGTGAAAGGATGTCGGCATCCTCCTCCGATGGCGTCGAAATCAGTTCAACAACAAGCCTGTCCGGCGTCCCGGACATCATGAGGGAAATGCGCCATTGCCGTATCTGTATATTGCCCAGGATATCGATTTCCGGTTCGATTTTGTATGGATTCATGAAGTTGACAATGCCCCTTTCGACCACAAACGTTTTATTTTGATAGTGAAGGGTTCCGTCACCAACCTTTGCAATCCCGGTTATGACCGGGTCGTCCAATGTGCCGGAAAGGACCAGATCAGGCTGGATTTCCAAATGAGCGATATTATTGTCCACCATAAATGGTTCCCGATATTTCAACTGAATACGGGTCGTTATTTGATCGAAAAGGGTAGGTTTCGTGTTTTTCGCGGGCAGATCTTCGATTTGTTTTTTCTCTTTCGTATCCTGAAACAGGTTTGCTTTCACATTTTTATAATAGACCCCTTCCAAGATAACGATATCACCCTCTAGGGTAAGATTTTTCAGCGGTCCCGCAGCGGTAAGATCCGCGTCGATCACCACTTCCATTGTCTCAGGAACACGGATGGGAATTGTATGGGTTTTCACTTGCAGTTGAAGGCTATCGGGGCGAAAATTTTCGAGCGCCACGGCGCCTTGGATCTCAAACAGCCCTGTATTGAGATTTCCGGTCAAGTTCTCGGTGGCTATCTGAGAAGACGTCAGTTGGATCTTTCCATTGACACCTTTAAGGGATATGTCAATTTGAGTCAGGCTGCAGCCCACATCATCGAGTTGGATCTCGCCCGACAATACAGGTTTTTCGGCCGATCCTTTTATCTCGGCATGAAGACGTATATCGCCTTCGACATCGGTGATATCTTCAAAAAAAGGCATGGCAGCCTTGGCCGGAATATTCCCGTCCGCAGTCAATTCAATCGCGCCGTCAAGATTTCCGAATCCCCTTATCTGCAACTGTCCTGATTTGAGAAAATTCAATTGAAATACAGGAATCGACAATTGCTGGTTTCTCAGCTCTCCTTGAACCTTGTCTGTATGGGCAAGCACGTCTCCGCGATAGGTCAAAGACAACATGGATATGTCCAAAAGCGCTTCACTCTTCTCAAGAAAGGCCGTGTTCCCCTTGGCAACGACCTTGCCGCTCAGCCTTCCGCCCACGTCCTTTGTACCTGTGGCGAGTAAAAAGGGTGCTACTTCCGTGTCTACAAAGAGAAGATCGATAGAAAAGTCCCTGTTTGACAGATGGTAATCAAGATTGAGCTCAAAGGTCTGATGCCCCTTGACGGATAATTGGTTGTGGACAAGTTCGATTCGAAATCTGAAATCATCCATTTCTTCACCGTTGACCTGAACCGATCTGACATGAATATCGCCGTAAACGGCCGGGTCTTTCAGGCTGCCCTCTCCCCAGACGTGGAAGTCAGCCTTCCCGGCGACTTTTTCCATCTCTCGTATTTTGTCAATCGTGTTGAGCTGCAAATCCGTTGAATGAAGATCAAACGAAAAGCGTTGATCTAAGTCGATCCAGCCCGTGCCATTCACGACGCCTCCTGGATCCACAAATGCCTCCAGCATTGATATGTGCAGACGATTTTCTTGCAGTTCAATGTCCAGTGCCACCCGTTCCACGCCCTGCCCGTTAACATCCAGCTGTTTTCCCTCGATGGTCCCTTGCCCCTTGAGGGAAGACGTCGGCCCCTCAATATGGGCTTTGAGGAACAGCTTTCCCTTTATGTCTTGAAGGAAGGCTTCAATGGCTATGTCCTGCCCTTGAATGTCCAAGTCAATCACGGGCGCTGCCAGCCGATGCCATGAATTCGGCTCAAATACCCGTATGCCCCCGGTCAGAATAAACGAGGCACCCTGGTTCTCCAGATGTAATCGATTCAAAAGAAAGCCGCCGTTAACAAATCGGATGTCGGCATCGATATCCCCCAACGGGGTTTCTTTGTAGGCGAGGTCTCTTCCTCGCAGGAGTGCGGCTGCCTGGGGTGAATACACGCTTCCATCAAGCTGCAAATCCCCGTCAAATGTGCCGCCCACACGTCCGTCGTCCAAAAAATCCTGGATCTGGGTCTGGATCAATGTCAGTCTTCCCGCAACGGGCATGCTTTCATGAAGCCGAAATCCATCCTTGAACAGTTGAATCGTTCCGCCGCCCTGGACGCGTGTCCCCTGGTTCTCCAGGTTCAAAGATGATATTTCGAGAAGACCCTTTTGATTTAAGCCTGCAGCCAGATATAGGTCCCCCAGACGTATGCCATTGGACTGGATTTGTCTTCCATTCAAATCGATTGCGATATGGGGCTGTTTCCAGGGGCCGGATACCTCCGCCTTCACGGCACATGCACCTGAATTCCCATTCACGCCCAGCACGGAAAGCAAATTCTGGATGTTATCCGTGTCGGCGGCCAGTGTAGCCTGGATGGAACCAGCGGTAAGATCAACTGTGCCGAGGGCTTTCAAACGCGTTTTGGCGACAAGCATCGTCATCTGACGCAGGTCGATCACACCCGCTTCTAGTTTTGCGGATGCCTGCAATTGCATCTTCGTGGGGTGGTGCATCCCCTTTGAAAAGAAATTTTCCAGCACGGCGTCAATGGTTGTGGAAGCCGATAATTTATTGAAATCGATGCCTTGTCCTTCAATCGTAAGCTTTGAATTCAAATAGCCCTGAATACCATCGATATCTTTGGCCAGGAAGTTGACATCCATATGCTTTAGGTTTGCTTTGATCGTATAGCCGGCTTTGTCAGGATGTATCTGCGAAGAAATCAAACCCTTCGGAAACACATCCTGCAGATTTAGATGGCCCTCAAGACGAATTTCACCCGAACCTGCCAGAATATCCAGCTGCTGCACCAAAAGCCGTCGCTTCTTCAGGCTCAGGTCTGCACGCAAGGCCTTAACAGGGTAGCCTGCCAGGGAACCGTCGTTGTAGGTCAGGTCTAAGTCCACGTCAGGATCACGCCAGCTCCCTTGAACGGTAATATTCCCGTTTGCCATCCCCGAATATCCATGCGGCAGAATCATCAGTTCCTTCGATTCGGCCATCGAAGCATTGAATGCCAGCTCAAGGTTCAAGACGGGGTCGCCAAACACCTGACGAACGTCTCCCGCCAGTGCGATTTCCGCAAAATCGGTTTTTGCCGACAAGGCAACGGACAGCGGACGATTTTCTGTCAGCACCACAGACGCGCTGAGGGGGCGAATGTTCAGATGACGACCGCCGTGTGTCACGGCCGTGTCCGCCACCTGAAGTCTAAGTGCGCCTGTTTTTCTTATAAGATCAACCCGGGCCTGAATCGTGATCTGCTTCAGATCCAGATGAAGATGGTCTGGTTCGTCGACCCAATATACATGACCACCTGTCACCCTTGCATTTCGTACCACCACCGCTAACGGACTACCCGGCTTTTTGGCTGCCTGCGGTGCCGGACGAGCCGAAGGTGCCTTGAAGGCCTCGGCAATATCGAGGGTGCCGTCCTGACCGCTCTGGATCCGGATATCCGGGTTATTAAGCACCATGCTTTGAATGTCGATGGTGCGCTTTAGAAGCGACAGCCAGGCAATGTCGGCCGACAGGTAATCCAGGGCTGCAAGCCGGTGTCCGGACGCGGATATTACGGTCAGGTTTTCGAGAACGATACGACCTTGCAGAAAGGAAATGTCATGCCGGGCTAGCATCAAATTTCCGGCAATCGACGCATTGATTCTTTTTAAGATCATTTGGCGGAAATGATCGCTACGGGCATAGCTGAATAGGCTCACCGCCAAAATAATCAGGCCTGCCGCGAAAACACCGATACCAATTCCGACTGTTTTTGACCACGTTTTCATAGAGATACTTGAACACCATCATTGCCCGGTGGGTGGGGTTTGGGTTGGCGTCACTTGAAGAAAAGGCGCGGACCCGTCAGGGTTTTTTCTCCTCCAACACCATCGCGCCATCAGCCTGAGGCGCTTCTTCATTGAACAAATGCACATCCCGTTGCGGGAACGCAATGACGATTCCTTTTTCTTTAAAAAGTCTGTCGATTTCAAAGCGGATAGCCGTCTCCACTTTGAATATGTTTTCGATATCCGTCCAAACGCGCAAACGGAATACCAAGGCACTGTCCCCAAAGTCTCTGAAGATCACATCGGGCTTGGGTTGTTTGAAGACCTTTTTGGTGCGGTCGGCAATTTCCAGCATGGTCTTGCGTACCTGTTCGATGTCGGAGCCGTATGCCACGCCGACATCGATGCTGCGTCTCAAACGCTTGTCATTGAAACTCCAGTTGGTGACCTGGGAACTGATAAACTCGGAGTTGGGAATGATGATGGATGCATTGTCATATGTCTCGACGACCGTGGCACGAACATTTATTTTCTTTACCGTGGCCCAGGTGCCATTGATTTCGATATCGTCCCCCACCTGAATGGGACGTTCGAAAAGCAAAATGATGCCGCTGATAAAATTGTTGAAAATATTCTGCAGCCCGAAACCGAGTCCGATCCCCAAGGCGCCAAAAGCGAGGGCCAGAGTGGTCGTACCCACACCGAAAGTGTGCAGGCACAACATGATGCCAAAAGCCCAGACTGCGTAGACACTAATCATGGTGATCGAATGCTGTAACCCCACGTTCATCCCGCTGTCGGCCAGTAATTTCTCCTTTAAAACAAATCGCCAGAAGCGCACCAGCGTGTGTGTCAGAACGATGACAATGACCGCATTGATACCGTTCATGACACTGAAGCGGATCTCGCCGATGCTGACGGGGTAAGTGAGCACATCGACGATGTCAACCATGATGGCCTGCCTGCCGCCCCATGCCATGATCAGCAACACCGCCAGAACCCCGAACCCGAACAGCCACGAAAGCTGTAAAATTACCCATTTAAAAGGCTGACCCGCATCGGATTCATCTGCCATAGCACCAGCCACCTGGGCCTTCAATTGTCGCCGCCATTCCCTCAGGAGCATGAAGAACATTCCGGCCCACAAGAAAATGACAAGGCTGGCAGCCCAGGACGCCACCCAGTAAATCGAAAAGGATCCATAACCCAGGAGGTCCATGACAAGGCCTCCGCCAACGACGGCATACGAGAGTACCTTGACCATGGTTAGGGTCACTTGGTGCCATCGGTTTGAAACGCTTATCCGGGCTGCCTGGTTTAGGGAAAACTGTTTCCAGAAGTGAAGCATCCATACGAGCAAAGACAATTCGATAAAAACACCCAGAACGCTCGGGAGTGTGCCCTCCGTTCCCGTCAACCCCGACAAGAAGATATAAAGGATAGCCCCGTATCGCACACCCGTCAACATAGCGCTTAAACGCTTGTCGTCGCGCTCTGTTATCCAGCCTTGCCCTAAAAACCAGTATGTTACGAAACACCTGGCCCACTTTGTAAGCAACACAATCATCAGAACCGCTGCCAGAAATCGTAAAAACCCCGGAAGGGCCGTTGCCGGTGACGCCAGAAAGAGATATAGATACACTAGCAGTGTGGCACCCGCCAGCAGAAGGGAGCGATAAATGGTGTACAGGCTCAGATGCCTAAAGAAAAATAGGTCTTTATCTATTGTCCCCACACATTTTTTTACGTAGCGGCGGCCTTTTATGAGCAGATATTGCGTAACAGCCAAGAGGGCTATAAATATCAACCAAAAAGCGCCTTGCGCTGCCAGCTCTTTTCTCAGACCCGCCCACCCCTTAGGGTACCACGCACCTATCCTTCCCAGAGTTTGCCTCAGATTCCCAATATCATTGGCTATGTTATCCCATGACAACTCAGCCAGCGGCACCCGCTTTTGGCTTCGAAGCTTCCACCATTCCTGGCGCTCGCCTTCTTCACGCTGTTGACCCGTTGAAAGCGTCCCGACATGTTGTGCGAAGGCAGGTTTCATGCCCGTAATTATCTGTGAAAACAAAGGCTTCGAGTCTCCATAATCCATCTGTACCGGGATGATATCGAGACAAATCGTCAGAAAAAAAACCAAAAACAAGCCACACCAGCGATATATTTTTTTAAGGGGTTTTGGCTTCAACATGCGCCTCCTTGCATCAAAACCACTTTTTGCGTTTGAACCATAACACCATCACCAAAAACATGGTAATGAGTACCAGCCAGAGTATCGGGTACGACCAAGCCCATTCAAGTTCCGGCATATATTTGAAATTCATCCCATAAATCCCGGCAATAAAGGTCATGGGAATAAAGATGGTGGCCATAATCGTCAATACTTTCATGACTTCATTCATCCGATTGCTCACATTCGACAGGTAAATGTCGAGCGTTCCGGACAACATGTCCCGAAACGTTTCCAAGGTGTCGATGATCTGGATGGTGTGGTCATAGACATCCCGTAAAAAAATCACGGTTTCCTTGCGAATCAATTCAGAATCTTCTCGTGTCAATGCATGGATAATCTCCCGCAACGGCCAAATGGACTTGCGCAGAAAAAGTATCTCCTTTTTCAGATTCTGAATGATGCCCAGGGATGTGGGCTCGGGGTTTTCGATCACCGCATCCTGCAGTGTTTCAATCTGTTCCCCCAGATCCTCGAGAATTTTAAAATATTGATCCACCACCATATCGATCATCGCATAGGCCAGATAATCGCTCCCCTGCTTTCGAATACGTCCCTTTCCTTGCCGGATTCGTTCTCTCACCGAATCAAAAATATCCTCCTCGACCTCTTGCAGCGAGATCACATAGGTCGGACCGATGATGAAACTTATTTGCTCATATTGTACGCCCTGATGTGCCACATCCGGGTAGACCATCTTGAGAACCAAAAAAATATAATCGTCGAAATCATCCATCTTTGGCCGCTGCTCCGTGTTTAAAACATCTTCCAGAACCAGGGGGTGCAAGTTGAAACAGGTGCCCAGTTTTTGGATCATGTCGATATCGTGAATACCTGAAATATTGATCCAGGTAATCGAATCCGTTTGCATGAACTGCCCGCAGGCTCCTAAATCATTGGCATGCAACTCACGAAATTCGGCTTCATCGAAGTCCATGATGGTGATTTTGACGTCTTCGACTTTTCTCTCGCCCACATGCACCAGGCTCCCCGGGGAAAGACCTGCTTTTTTGGAATATTCTTTAATTGGCATGCGCAGTCTCCTGCTCCAGTTCATGCACTCAACGAATTCATTTTTATTTGATGACAACCTGACCGCGAGAGGTAAAAGATATGCCCTGTTGAGACTGGGTTCCAATCATTACGGTTTCGATCATAGGCGGGTTGACGGGTTGTTCAGATTTCCATTCAACCATAAAGTTGGCGCCCGAGCCACCCGCTTTGTCACCTTCCGGCACAATATAGCGCAAAGATCCAAGCGGGTTTAAGGTGTTTGGCTTTTCCATATAACTTTTTAGCAATGCCCCCTGTGTCTGGTAATAATCGACCCGGGTTATGGTAATAGGATGCCTTGGGTCCACATTTCGAATGCTTAAGGTTACCGTCAGCAGGAAGGGTTTTTCACGGTTGCCGGAGTAAATATGAGAATATGCCGCCACGTAAAGCGTTTGTCCAGAGGATAATCCGGCTTTTCCCTCAGCGAAAACTGGTTGCGCCGCCCAAAAAGAGAGCACGAGAAATAAAATGAACGACCCAACAAAAAAAATCTTTTTCATGCCTAGCCTCCATCCTGTTGGTTTGTTGTTATCGAACAGTTTGTTAATTGAACCGCAACAGCGAGCGCATTCCCTTTGGGTTCTGCCGCACGGAAGAACATTCCTCGTAGCTTGCTGCGAGGTTCTTCAATTCTTTGTCACGTGTCATGTGTTGTTCGGCTTGGCTGTCTTCAGTAATCTCTCTTCTGAATACTTCGATGATCTATACCACAGGAGGGGATCTTCCTACAAGGTTGATCAATTCATTCGAAACGTCACTTTGAGGATTCCGTCTTCCTATCGATGGTGGGTTCAAGGCAAGAAGCGCGGTCGGCCGACACGACCCCACTAGATCAGGTGGTCATTTTTAGTATAGACTTGCTTTGATTTATAGACGGTTCTTACTTCAGGCCACCTGTTGCAGACATTTGGACGCTATCCACCTAGATAGGCCTTCTTCACGTCCTCATTGTCCAGCAGATCTGCCGAAGGGCCGTGAAGTACCATATTGCCGTTTTCAAGAACATATCCGCGTTTGGCGAATTTAAGCGCCAGGCGGGCGTTCTGTTCCACCAGCAGTATCGCGGTTCCTTCGGTCTGGTTGATTTCCATGAGGGAGTGGAACACACGTTTCATCAATAAGGGCGACAATCCCATAGATGGTTCGTCCAGAAGCATCAGACGGCGCCCGGCTACAAATGCACGACCCACGGCGAGCATTTGCTGCTCACCGCCTGACATGGTGCCGGCTTTTTGTGTTTTGCGCTCTTCAAGCCGCGAGAAAATGGCAAAAACACGCTCAATGTCACGTTGGACAGCGTCATTGTCCTTGCGCGCAAAAGCCGCCAGTTGTAAATTTTCGAGAACCGTCAGATTGCCGAACAACCGTCGCCCCTCGGGCACGTGGGTGATGCCCAGTTCACTGACAACTTTTTCAGGCGGATATTTCAGCAGATTTTGACCTGAAAACGTCATCTGCGTCTCATCCCCAGCTGGAATCAAGCGCGAGATAGCACGCAGGGTGGAGCTTTTCCCGGCGCCATTGGCACCGATGATCGTCACGATCTCGCCGTCGTTTATGTGGAAATCAATCCCGTGCAGGGCTTTGATTTTGCCATAGGCAACCTGGAGGTTTTTTACGTCTAACAGCATTAGAAGTCTATCTCCTTATCGCCGATATAGGCCTCGATGACCTTGGGGTTACTCTGAACCTCATCCGGTGTTCCTTCCACAATCACCTCGCCGAACACCAGCGCCTGAACATTCTGGCACAGTTCACGCACCACCCGCAGACGATGCTCGATCAGAAATATCGCCAAATTAAATCGCTCATGCGCCTTGCGCACAACCAAAATCATGTCCATCAGCTCTTCTGGGGTCATACCCACCGTTGGCTCATCCAGCAGCAGTACCTTGGGATCCGTGGCCAGGGCGCGTGCCATCTCGACGCGCCGCTGGGCACCATAAGGCAAATTGGTCACCAGCTGGTCAGCGAACTGGTCGACGCCAAACAACTCCAGATAGTCCATGGCCTTGGCAGTGGACTCTCTTTCCTCGTGTCGTCGCTTGGGACTGTCTAAAAAGGCGCCAAAAAGACCATAGCTAAGTTTTGAATAGCGAGCCATTTTTACATGGTCCAAGACCGACATATGCCGCCAGAGACGCATTTCCTGAAAGGTGCGCCCAATACCCAGTGCAGCGATCTGGTTGGGTCGTTGTCCGACGACATTGGTACCGTTCAAGCGAACTTCACCTTGGGCCGGCTGATAAATACCCGTGAGGAGGTTGAATATGGTGGTCTTACCTGCACCATTGGGACCGATCAGACCTGTGATCTGACCGGGATCTAAGGCCAGGTTATAGTTGGATACGGCTTGAAGGCCACCAAAATTATGACTCATTTGAATGACTTCTAGAAGCGGCATCTTACTCGACCTCCTTGGGACCGAACATTGTGCGCACATCGAGTTCCTTAAACGCAACCAGCCCGGTGGGTCTGTAGATCATCACCAGAATGAGCAGCAGGGGGATAAAAATCCATTTCAATATTTCCAGCGGCCGCAGAACCTCCCCCAAAAGACTGATGGAAACAGCCCCCACAATAGAACCGTATACGGAGTTAAGACCGCCAAAATATACCATGGCCAGAACCTCAGCCAGTTTTTGAATACCAAACATGGCCGGGTTGATAAAACGCAGCACATGGGCCAACAGGCCACCTGCCAAACCTGCCCAAAAAGCCCCAAAAAGAAAGGCCACCATTTTGGTTTTGCGGGTATCAACGGTCATGGCATTGGCTGCCATCTCATCGTCCCTTACGGCGTTCAGAGCCTTGCCGAGCGTGGATGTGACAAAATTATTGATGGCCCACAAACCGATGATCACCACGATGAAGATGACCGGCAGCGTCGCCCAGTCGGGTTGTCCCATAATGCCCCTGGCACCGCCCAATGATTGCATATTTTCGAAGAAACTCTTGACGATGAACAAGAATGCCAGACTGATGATCGCCAGATAGTCGCCCCGGGTTCTGAAAGACGGAATGGCGACGATCAATGCGCCCAAAGAGGCGCACACGCCACCGAAAATCAGGGCGAAGGGAAATGTCAGATACGCCAGGGGAATACCCAGCAAGGCGTTTCCCAGAACCTTGTCGTCGACAAACAGACCCACCGTGAAGAATGAGGACATATAGGCCCCAATCGCCATGAAACCGGGGTGGGAGCAGGAAAACTCCCCCATGTACCCATTGATAATGTTCAGGCTGAGTGTGAGCAGCACCGCAATGAGGGTCAGCTTCAGGGAAATCAATCGATAGTCACTCATTTCAGACCAGAAGTGAAACGTGGCGTATAGAAGTCCCAGATGAACCAGGATGGTGACGATCAGAGGCAACTGCTGCAACGATCGAACCAAAACATTGGCCGGGCGCGTCGTCAACCTGACAACGATAATAAATGGCAGGGCATAGACAAGGGCAAAGTAGATCAGCGACATGGGGATGTGCAACAGGGTAAAGAATTCAAAGGGCGTCCCTTTGAGGACCAGGTTGATCATCCCGGCGATTACCTTGAACATGGTCACGAGACCGAAAAGGATGGGCATTTTGGGCAGTAACAAGATCGAAGCCAGCACCTCACCGATCATCAATTCCCAGAGCGTGCAGACCAGAAACCCCAGCAGGAATGCCAGCATGGGGGCACCCTGAAAAAGGCGCCGGATAGCGCCTCTTACGCCCGTTTGTTGTTTCGATTTTGTTGTAACGGCCATAAATAAAATCCTTGATTTACCAGTTCCGGCAAAGCGGGGCAAAATTACAAGCGCAACTTGGCACTGTATGCCTCGCCGAACAGACCATGGGGCTTGAATATGAGAATCAGCAGCACGATGGAATAGGCGATCAGATCGCGCATATTCGAGCCGATATTGAAATCAAACAAGCGGTTGATGATCTGGATCGCGGGCACCGTCATAATTTCGATAAATCCGAGCATGAAACCGGCGATGCAGGCGCCCATAATGGAGCCGCGCCCCCCTAAGATTGCCGCCACAAAGGCTTTCCAGCCAAAACTGACACCCATGTAGGGGTCGAGAACCGGGTATGCCAATCCAAAAAGAATCCCCGCTGCTGCAGCCAGTGCAGACCCGATGGCAAAGGTCATGGCCGCGATCCGATTCATGGACACGCCCATCAGGGGAATAACGAGATAATCATACGCCATGGCGCGCATGGCCATGCCGTATTTGGTGCGGGTCACGAACTGGTGCAAGGCTAGCATCAACCCAAGAGAAACCAGCACGATCATGATTTTTTTATTGGTCACGTAAACGCCGCCAATGTTGTAGGTGACGGATTGGATGAGTGATGGAAATTTAAGCCGCGATCCACCCAAAAATAGGATGTTGGATGTTTCCAGGATGATACCAATCATGAGACCGGTGATGGCGGCAGAGGCTCGCGGCGCATCCCGCAGGGGACGGTATCCTACCCGTTCAACGATGATACCCACAAAACCGGTTAGAAACATGGATATTAGAATCGTCAATACCAGGATCAACCACCCCGGCAAGATGGCGGCAGCACCGGTTCCAGCCAATGCGAGCAGTCCGGTTGCCACACCTAAACCGATATAAGCGCCCACCATAAAAATGTCCCCATGGGCAAAGTTGAACAGCATGAGAATGCTGTAAACCATGGAGTAGCCTAAAGCGATGAGGGCGTAAAAACTTCCCCACTGCAAGGCATTGATGAGGTTCTGCATGAGGAAATTGAAGGTCATGCGTTACTCTCCCAAAGAAAAACCCGCACACAATCGTTGGTTATCGACTGCAAACCCCCGGTACGGGAAAATAGAAGGTTCGCCCACCGTGGATCAGCACGGTGGGCGTATAACTGGAAGCCATGTCAAAAAATAAATTCGAAACCCGAATTTATTTTGGGCAAACGGATTTATGAAATGCAAATTGTCCGGCGTCATTGATCTGAACGATAACGGCGCATTTTTTCGGATCGCCGTCCGCGGTGAAAGTCATCGCACCCGTGATTCCGGGAAAGTTTTTAACGACGGCCAGGGCATCTTTGACTTTCGTACGGTCGGCCTTGATGTCTCCGGACAGACCGCCGGTATCTTTGATAGCCTGGACCATCACGCCAATCGAGTCCCAGGTAAGGGCGGCAACATCGTCAGGGGTCTTCCCATAGGTGGCGGCATAGGCATCGATAAAGGCTTTGGTGGCACCCTTGGCACCGGCAGCTGCGTAATGGGTTGAAAAGAACAAGCCCTTGCAGTCATCGCCGCAAAGGCCCATCAGGTCTCCGCCACCCCAGGCATCCGCCCCCAGGATATCTTTTTTCCAGCCCATCTCCTTGGCGGAGCGGATGATAAGGGGAACCTCAGAATAATATTGAGGCACAAACAGCACATCGGCTTTGGACATGACGATGTTCGTCATCTGGGCTGAAAAATCCTTATCACCGGTGGTAAAGGATTCAAAAGCGACCACGGAGCCAGATCCATGCAGTTTCTCAAAGGCTTCTTTGAAATTTTCAGCCAGGCCTTTGGGATAATCTGCAGCGATGTCATAGATAACGGCGGCTTTTTTGGCCTTGAGCTCATCGGTGGCGAAATTGGCAAGCACCGGTCCCTGAAAAGGATCGAGAAAACACCCACGGAAGACAAAAGGCCGGTCGAGTGTCGTGTTCGGGTTGGTGGACCACGGGCTGATCATGGGGGTGGCCATGTTGTTGGCAACCTCGCCGGCAGGAACTGCCTGGCTGGAAGACTGCGGTCCCACGATGCCGAGAACGCCTTCCTCTGTGATCAGTTTGGTGTTGATTTTGACAGCTGATTCGGGTTTGTACTCGTTGTCCTCATAGATGAATTGAAGGGCATACGTCTTCCCACCAACCGTAATGGTGGGAGTGTTCTTCAGATACATTTCGGCTGCGTTCTTGGATGACCCGCCAACATCCGGGTTGTCACCGGTCAAGGGGATATTGAATCCGATCTTGACCTCGTTGGCAGCCCAAACAGCGGGCGAAATCAAAAAAACAACCATCGCCAATGATAAGATAAAAAAAATACTTTTTTTCATGTCACTCTCCTTGTTGTTGAGATTAGGGTTCTGGGCCTGAAAAGTCTGCCCTGGATTTTTGAAAATTGGAGTATGATTCAAAATTTTTTTCATGTCAATATAGAACACATTGATGGTTCTAAAAACCGCGTTTTCATTACTATATAGCCTATTATGTGAATTAGTAATGAAAATTATTCATATTCATTATTGACTATATTGTTAAGGTGATTATTTTTTAGGCATTGAAGATCATATATACGCCATGACGGTCAAAGGCAGAAACACCGTTTTGTTGCCCAGATGCGCTGTCAGGCACAATAAGGAGGAACTGAAAATGAGTAAAATAATAGGTATTGATCTGGGAACTACCAATTCCTGTGTTTCCATTATGGAAAGTGGCGAAGCTAAAGTAATCAATAATCAGGAGGGCGGACGAACCACCCCCTCTGTGGTTGCGTTTACCGACAAGGGGGAGAGACTGGTGGGACAGATCGCAAAACGTCAGGCCATCACCAACCCCGAAAACACGGTATTCGGCGTCAAACGTCTCATCGGCCGGAAATTCGACTCTCCGGAGATTCAGGCGGATATTCGCAACGTCCCTTTTAAGATCGAAAAAGCCCCCAACGGAGATGTTCACTTGAATATTCGCGGGAAACACTACAGCCCGGCAGAAATATCATCCTTCATCCTGGCAGACGTCAGAAAGTCGGCCGAAGCGTTCCTGGGCGAAAAAGTCACCGATGCCGTCATAACCGTACCCGCCTATTTCAATGACAGTCAACGACAGGCCACCAAGGATGCCGGTAAGATTGCCGGTTTGAATGTATTGCGAATTATCAATGAGCCCACGGCAGCTTCTCTGGCCTATGGCATGGATAAAAAGTCGGAAGAAAAAATCGCCGTGTTCGACTTAGGTGGCGGCACCTTCGACGTGTCCATACTGGATATCGGCGATGGCGTGTTCGAAGTCAAAGCCACCAATGGTGATACGCACTTAGGCGGCGAAGATTTCGATCTCAGGATTATCGATTATATTGCCGATGAATTTAAAAAGGATCAGGGTATCGATATACGCAATGACAAGATGGCGCTTCAGCGCTTGAAAGAGGCCGCAGAAAAAGCCAAAATGGAACTTTCGAATTCCCTGGAGACGGATGTGAATCTTCCGTTTATTACTGCCGATGCCACGGGACCTAAACATTTGAACGTCAAGATCACCCGTGCCAAACTCGAAGCGCTCGTTGCGGATCTGCTGACCAAACTGGAGAGCCCCTGTCGGGCCGCCATGAAGGATGCCGCTCTCACCACCGGCGAGGTGGACGAGGTGATTCTGGTTGGGGGCATGACCCGCATGCCTGCGGTCCAAGAGTGCGTCAAGAAGATTTTTGGTAAAGAACCGAACAAGGGGGTCAATCCGGATGAGGTCGTGGCTCTGGGAGCCTCGATTCAGGGTGCGGTGCTCAAAGGGGATATCAAGGATGTTCTGCTCCTGGATGTGACACCCCTGTCTCTTGGTATCGAAACACTGGGAGGCGTGATGACCAAACTCATCGACAAAAACACCACCATCCCGGCAAAAAAAAGCCAGGTATTTTCCACGGCGGAGGACAACCAGCCGGCGGTGACCGTTCATGTGTTGCAGGGCGAACGCGAAATGGCCGTGGGCAACAAGACATTGGGCCGTTTTGAACTAACCGGAATTTCACCGGCACCCAGAGGGACACCACAGATCGAGGTGTCGTTTGACATTGACGCCAATGGTATCGTGGATGTTTCCGCCAAAGATCAGGCCACCGGGAAGGCCCAATCCATACGCATCACGGCGTCTTCGGGATTGTCAAAAGAAGAAATCGACCGCCTGGTGAATGATGCGTCATTGCATGCAGACGAGGATAAAAGAAAGAAAACCCTTGTGGAAGCGAGAAACCAGGCCGACACCCTGATTTACCAGACACAAAAATCCATGACAGACATGGGGGCCCAGCTGGATCCCGCCACAAAAGCCAGCCTTGAAACGACCGTCAACGACCTTAAGCAGGCCATGAATGGTGAGGATATCGATGATATCAGGCGTCTCACCGACGCCCTCACCCAGGCAGCCCACCGAATGGCGGCAGCAGCCTATCAGCAACCAGCCGGCAGCGGGACGCAATATGACGGTGCCAATTTTGATGACGACAGCGCCACGGGCCATGGTTCTGACGATGATGTGGTGGATGCCGAATACAGAGAGGTGGCTTAATAAGATCGCTGGGCGATCTTTTAAAACACCCGCAGCATAACTGTGGGCTGTTACCAACGGATTCCATCGAATAAAACGATCCGGGGTCTTTCAAAAAGGACCCCGGATCGTGCAACGATTTTATGTTGACTAATCCTTCCGCACTTCATAAAAAAGTTGACAATATTCTTCAAACCAAAGGAATCGAACCAATGAAAGGAATCATCTTGGCCGGTGGGTCCGGAACAAGACTTTTCCCGGTCACCCGCGTCGTCAGCAAGCAACTCCTGCCAGTTTATGACAAACCGATGATCTACTATCCCCTTTCGGTGTTGATGCTATCCGGAATTCGGGACATCCTGATTATCTCGACCCCCCTGGACCTGCCCCTTTTCGAAAAACTTCTCAAAGATGGAAGCCACCTGGGACTCAAACTCTCCTACGCAGCACAGGCCAAGCCTGAGGGCATTGCCCAGGCATTTGTCATTGCAAAGGACTTCATCGCAAAGGATAAGGTCTGCCTCATACTGGGGGATAATATTTTTCAGGGCTACAACCTTCCCACCATACTCAAACGGGTCACCCAAATGCGAAGAGGCGGTCTCATCTTCGGTTATCGCGTTCGTGACCCTGAGCGTTATGGTGTGGTCGAATTCGACAAATCAGGACGGGTCATCGGCTTCGAGGAAAAACCCCAAAAACCGAAATCTCATTATGCTGTTCCTGGATTGTATGTCTACGACAACCAGGTGGTCCGTATCGCAGAAAACCTCAAGCCCTCAGGCCAGGGTGAGCTTGAGATTACCGATGTCAACAAAGCCTACCTGAGCAAGGGTCAACTCAGGGTGGAGCTTCTGGGAAGAGGTTTTGCCTGGCTGGACACCGGCACGCATGAAGCACTGCAGAAAGCCTCCAGCTTCATCCAGGTTATCCAGGAACGCCAGGGGGTCAAGATATCCTGTGTCGAAGAAATTGCCTACCGCCTCGGCTACATCGACAAGGAAAAACTGACGGATCTGGCCAACCACATGCAGAAAAACGACTACGGCAGATACCTGCTGGAAATCATCAAGGAGAAAGAAGATCGCAACCACATCCAAGCCTGATGTGAACGCTTCTTGACAAAAGAATCGTTCACATTCATAAATTGTGCAGCGATTCTATCGCTTGATGGTGACAGCCTGCATCACCACCGGCTCCACGGGTTTATCCATCGGTCCGGTTTGAACGGCGCCAATGCTATTGACCACCTCCATGCCCTTGACAACCTTGCCAAAAACCGAATGCCGATCATCCAGGTGGGGTGTGGGTCCCAGGGTGACAAAAAACTGACTCCCGTTGGTCCCGGGTCCTGCGTTGGCCATGGAGAGTATTCCTTCGCTGTCATGCCGCAATGACGCATCGAACTCGTCCTGAAAGCGGTAGCCGGGCCCACCGGTACCGGAGCCTATGGGACACCCGCCCTGGATCATGAATCCTTTGATCACCCGATGAAATATCAAGCCGTCATAAAAATTCCCCTGGCGGTCCGTGTCCTGTCGGCCTTCGGCCAGATTGATGAAATTCCATACGGTTTCAGGACATTCCTTGGCGTACAACTCAGCTTCAAATTCTCCGAGATTGGTTTGAAAGACAGCTGTTAGTCCTGTCAAGATCTTCTTTGTAATCACTTTTTTGATACGACATATGCTCCTCCACATTCTACCCGCAGGCGATTTCGACAGCTCTCGGGTCCTTTGCACCGGGTGTGCCAAAAACCTCCTGGCTGTCATTTGATTGTCATCAAGAACGTTATGCTGTATATCATGTCAGCTGATGACACAATAAAATAATGGCAAAGATAAATGCCCCCAGGAGCCATCCAGACATTACGAAAATTCCTGATTCCCTTTGGGGTGAGGGAAGAGAATCTCCCGATTACGCGAGACGCTTAGCTTCCTCACTAAATATGTTCTTGAAACATCGTGCCCATTGATTATATTAAAGTAGAAAATCAATACACAGGGGATTCATGATGATCGAACCGATAAAACCAAAACAAAGACACCCATCCTGACCGGCAGGGGACCGATTCGTTTAACCCAGACCGTCGTCGGTGCGGGCTGAGCTTCCAAACTGGCGCCAGGGGACCTGGACAAAGCACTCTGCGGCCTGAAACTGCCGCAGGACCCCAATGTGCTGGTGGGATTCGAGGGAGCTGACGATGCCGGTGTTTACCGGATATCGGATGAGCTGGCCATCATCCAAACCGTAGACTTTTTTACGCCCATTGTCGACGATCCCTTCTGGTTTGGCCAAATAGCCGCTGCCAATGCATTGAGCGATGTCTATGCCATGGGCGGTGAACCCAAAACCGCCATGAACCTGGTGGCTTTTCCTTCCGATCAAATGGACATGTCCATTCTTCGTGCTGTCCTTGAAGGGGGATTGGAAAAAATAAAGGAAGCCGGTGTTGCCTTGCTCGGCGGTCACAGCATTCAAGACAAAGAATTGAAATATGGTCTCTCGGTAACAGGATTTGTACATCCGGACCGTGTGATTCAGAATAAGGGTCTCAAGCCGGGGGATCGACTGATCCTCACCAAACCCCTCGGCACCGGCATCATCAACACCGCCATCAAAGCAGGCATCGCCTCCCGGGAAGTGACTGAATCCATCACCAGGCTCATGGCGACATTGAACCGTGACGCTGCCACAGTGATGAAGGCATACCCGGTAAGTGCCTGCACGGATATTACCGGCTTCGGCCTGCTGGGACACCTGGCGGAGATGCTGGCCAATGCACCCATCGGCATCCAGCTTGAATCAAAATCCATTCCCATTATTCCCGAGGCCATCGAATACGCCAAAGGCGGTTTTATCCCCGGTGGCGCCTTCAAAAACAAAGCCTTTCGATCGTCTCTGGTAATCCCTGCCCCACATATCGATCCCCTACTGATCGACATTCTTTTTGACCCCCAGACCTCGGGGGGTCTGCTCATGGGTATTAACAAAAATACGGCTGCCGATCTGCTTGGGGCATTAAAGGCCAGCGGTGTCGCCGCGTCCGCCATTATCGGCCAGGTGGCTTCGAAGCCCGTCGGTAAGATCATGGTTGCCTAAACAACGGTTTTACTTCATCCCGTCAAATAAAGGGCGTTAATCGCCTGGCGATTTTTTAAACCGCTGACCCGAATATTTCACGCCCCTGACGGATCCATTGACAAAACAGTCTTCTCGGGATATGAACGCGACCAGTACTTTAACATGACTTAAACCACGCATTCTGAAACGATCCAAAAGAAAAGTAGGAGGATATGATGGAGAAAAGTAAAGTGTTTCCAGGTATCATTGTTGCCGTTTTATTGATCGCTGCATTCTGTGTTTCCATGGTGTACGCGGCCGATCCCATTGTTGTCGGCGTCCCCACCTCTTTGGGGTTTTTAGAGGGCAAGGAGTCCATTAAAGCCGTGGAAATGGCCGTGGAAGAGATCAATGCAGCCGGCGGCGTGTCCGTAGGTATGACCAAGAGGAACCTTAAAGTCGAATCCATTGACCTCAGAGATGCCGCACCGGGCGTACCCGTGCCGGAGGCCTTGCTCGGGATGGAAAAAATTATTCTGGAAAAGAAACCCGCGGCCCTGGTGGTGGGCCCGTTCCGGTCTGAAGCTCTTATCGCCGGCATGGACATCATCGCCAAATACAAGGTTCCCCTGCTGGGAACCATCGCCATGTCTCCCGGCTCCGAGAAAAAAATCAAGGAAAACCCGGAAAAGTATAAATATGTCTTCAGAACCTGCCTCAACGCCGTACACCTGGTCAAATATCTGGCGGGCACCATGGCCGCCATCAACAAGGAATTCGGCTTCGACAAGGTCTATGTCATGCACCAGGATGTCGCCTGGGCGCGTGCCACCGCAGGAATTGTTCAAAAGATGTATTTCGACACGGCCGGGTGGACCATTGTGGGGCAAGAAAGCTATCCCACCGGAACTTCTGATTTCTCCTCTAGTCTCATGAAAGCCAAGGCAACCGGCGCCCAGGTGATTATGCCGATCTTCGACATGCCTCAAAGCGGAACCCTTGTCAAACAATGGAATGCCATGAAAGTACCGGCACTTCTGGCCGGCTTCATCTCACCGTTGGCTGGGTCCGATGCATGGAAGACCTTTGACGGCAAGATAAGCGGCGCCATGAATACCATATTTGAAATGGGCAGTGCCATCGCTTCGGATAAGCTTCCTGCATCCGTGGCCTTTTATGCCAACTACGAAAAAAAATATGGCAAAAAAATTCAGGCCGGCCATGGACCGGCACCTGCCTATGAATCCGTATATATCCTCAAGGAAGCCATTGAACGCGCAGGCAGTTTAGATCCTGACGCCATTGTGGCGGAACTGGAAAAAACAGATCGAATCGGCGTCATGGGCCGTATCCGATATGATGAGGGTCATCAGGCGGTGTATGGTTTCGACCCCCAAGAAACCTGCCTGTCGACCGTATTCCAGTGGACAGCCGATGGAAACCGGGTCATCGTTTTTCCAGAAAGCATTGCCGACGGTAAAATACAGCTCCCGTCAGGACTGAAATCCTTAAAATAGGTTTCAGAACCCTATGATTCCAGCGGAAATATCCCTCATATGTTTATTGGCACCCTGACCTACGCAATCGTCAACAGTTTTACCCTGATACTGCTGGCCATCGGATTCAATCTGACGTTCGGCATCAGTGGTGTTGCCAATTTTGCCTATGGCGCCCTCTATGTACTCTCCGCCTATCTGAGCTGGATGTTGATGAATTTGCTTGGGCTTTCCTTTTTCCCGTCGGCAATGTTGTCGATACTGGCCACCACCGCTTTTGGGGCCTTGATGTATCGTCTGGTCCTCCTTCGCGTTCGCGGCCAGGCATTGTCGGAGGTCATCGCCACTTTCGGTATCGGTCTTTCGATTCTTGAACTTTTCCGCTACCTCGGATTTGTTGGTTTCGAATATACCCTGCCGGTATTTTACGACCACAGCTTTGTTATTGCCGGAACCTATATCGATATGCAACGGATCCTCATTGTGGTTCTGGGTCTCCTGCTGGTGGTGTCGCTGTGGCTCTTCACCCACCATACGTCAACCGGTCTCGCTTTTCGCGGCATTGCCCAGGATGAACGGACAGCCTTGACATTCGGTATCGATTCGGACTGGATTGCAACATTGAGTGTTTCCTTGGGGGCGGGCCTCGCAGCCATCGCAGCCACGATCATCATCCCCTTGGGCAGCATCTCACCCAGCGAAGGTTACGATGTCCTGATCAAAGCATTGGCCGTTTGCATCATTGGCGGTTTGGGGAGCACCGGTGGCGTCATCGCTGCCGGCTTTATCATCGGTTTTGCAGAGCGATTCACCGATACCTATTTTGGATCACACTGGACCATGATCGTCAGCTTGATCGCCATTATTCTGGTGCTGGTAATCAAGCCATCCGGACTCTTCGGGCAACAAAAGGAATTGGAAGAAAGGATTTGAGGCCTTGAAAAAAAGAAAGGAAAGGATCGACCGGGGCATCAACGTCCGATCGGGAGACATATTCGCTCTCAGTTCCTGGCGTGAAATGTCCTATGTTGCAGGGCCTCGATTGCTACCGGTGATTCTCTTTCTCATATTGCCGCTTTTTCTGAGCCCCTATTGGCAGCGTGTCATGATCTCTCTGGCAGTTTTCGCCATGCTGGCCATCAGCTGGGACCTGCTCGCGCAAAGCGGTATGATTTCATTAGGACAAGCCCTTTTCTTCGGTATGGGGGCTTACCTGTCCGGGATTTTCAATCACATATGGGGATTTCACCCCCTCATCGCCATCCCCCTGGCGACCTTGTTCGGGGGTCTTATCTGTACGCTGATTCTTCTACCGGTCCTCCGTTTGAGAGGCATCTATTTCTCCATGTTTACACTGATTCTCCCCCTGATGCTGGTTCGAACCATCGAAGCAACCAAGATTTTCGGGGGCACTGAGGGCATGAGCGGCATGAGCCCGTTGCCGTCCGGCTGGCTTGAGCTCTACCTGATCATCATCGCTACATTATTGGTACTTTTCGGTCTTCGGCGCTTGATGGCTTCGGATTATGGTCTTGTACTCAAGGGTATTCGAGACAATGACAGATCCGTCACCAATGCCGGCATCAATATCTACTGGTTCAAAGCCCAGGCGCTTTTTCTGTCCAGCGCGGTCGGCGCCTTTGCCGGGGCATACATGACCCATGTTTACATGTTCGTCGGTATGCCGGTTTTTGCACTAGATTATTCCATCATGCCCATTGCTTCAGCCGTTGTCGGTGGCGTCGGCTCCTTTGCAGGCGCGATGCTGGGCGCATCCATTCTGGTACCGTTGTCGGAATTGCTACGCGGCATCGGAGGACTGAGAATTGTGCTGTATGGGCTCTGTCTGGTAATTTTTATCGTTGCCATACCCGAGGGCATCTTTCATTATCTTCAAAGAAAATATCAGCAGGTTGAAAGGTGGGTCGATGTCGACAGATAGCATCGTCGAAATAAAAAAACTGACCAAGGTGTTTGGCGGTGTCACGGCTGTCTCCCAACTGGACTGTACCATGAGACGCGGCGAACTTCTGGGCATCATAGGCCCCAATGGGTCGGGCAAAACCACCCTTGTCAACCTGATGACGGGCTTTGTCAAACCGACCTCTGGAAAAATTCTGTACAATGGTCAGAATATCACCAGGATGCCGGCGCACAAGATTATTCGACTGGGTATCGCCCGGACATTTCAAATGGTTCGGCCCTTTTACCAACTACCGGCATACAAAAACATGATCATTCCGCTCTATTCGCCGCGCGTAAAACAACTGCTCGGAGGCCGGTATGGCGACCGCGATGCCGTCGCCCTGGACCTGCTGGAGGAGGTTGGTTTTGAAAGAGATGCCTACGTGGCCTACAAACCGGCTGGTGCCCTCCCCCAGGGATATTTAAAGCGACTGGAGTTGGCAAAGGCCATCGCACTGCAACCCGAACTGATCATTCTCGACGAACTGTTTTCAGGACTGAGCCTTGCCGAGGTCGCCAGTATCGTTCCCATAATAGAGAAACTGCGCCAAAAAGGCAAAACCATCGTCATGATCGAGCACCGATTGAAAGAGCTTTTTCGTATTGCCGACCGGATCATGGTTCTCAACTTCGGGTGTAACATTGCCGAAGGGCCCTCAGCGGAGGTCATGGCCAGTGAAGCGGTCAAAAACGCCTATCTGGGCTCGGAAAGATAAGGATCTACACAATTGTCCCAAACGTGAAGATGCCACCTGCGTAAGCGCGTGAAAATTCGCCTAGGAATGCCTATGCTGGATGTTAAAAATTTGATGGTCTTTTTCGAAAATGCAATCGCTTTGAACGACTTCAGCTTTCAGGTGAACGATGGCGAGATCGTGGGCGTCGTGGGGCCCAACAGTGCCGGCAAGACAACCCTTATGAACACCCTTTCGGGCCTCATTATCGACATGAAGACCAAGGAGAAAAGAAAAGGCGGCCAACGGATCACCGTTTATGGGAGTATCGTCTACCGGGGGCGGGATATAACCCAAACCAAACCCAGCGAACGTGTCAGGAGAGGCATTGTCCTCTCTCGTGAGCGTCACCCGGTATTCCCGGAAAGCAGTGTTCTTGAAAACCTTAAAATCGCCGGTTATCTGCGCCGCAAACAAGAGATCAGGGATGGCATCGCCTTTGCTTTCCATCTGTTTCCGGCCTTGGCTGCACTCAAAAAGAAAAAAGCCGGGTTTTTAAGCGGCGGCGAACAGCAGATGCTGGCCATCGGAATGGCGCTTATCGTAAAACCTGAATTGCTACTCCTCGATGAACCGCTTCTGGGACTGAGTCCCATGATGCAGAACAGCCTGATCGACGCCATTGTCAGCCTGAACATGCACAGCGGCATAACCGTCGTCCTCTGCGAACAATTCGCCCGTCCCGTATTCCCGGTCATCGATCGAGGCTATATCTTGGAAAACGGTATGCTGACCCTCATGGGAACCGGTCGAGAACTCATGCAAAATCCTGAAATCAAAGCCGCTTACTTTGGAATATGATTCATGGAACCAACACCATCTCATCGCATCATCGATCGATTTCGACAAACGGTTGAAACAAACCGCAACCATACCGCCGTCATTTATCTCGGCACACGTTATTCTTATGACAAACTCGATCAGATGTCCCGGCGCTTTGCAGCAGCCCTTACAGAATTAGGCCTCAAACAAGGGCAACGGGTAATGATTTATCTTCCCAACAGTATCCAATGGGTCGTGTCCTGGCTGGGAATTCAGCATATCAACGCCGTCTGTGTTCCCTTAACGCCCATTTACACCCCCAGCGACGTCCAGTATATCGCCAATGATAGTGAAGCAGATGCCATCGTGTGTGCGGATACCAATTTCGGTTATGTCAAACAGGTCATCCCGCAAACAAAAATCAAACACGTGATCATTGTCAGGATGGCCGATCTCCTGCCCGTCTGGAAGCGCGTTTTCGGCTATGTGTTCGACATCGTTCCCAGAGGGAAAATAGCACTCGATGAAAACACCTATGCCTTTAATAAACTCCTGGCACGGCATGCGCCCGACACTTTCAGGCTATCGGTACCTGGAGACGTCAAAGGGTGCGATACCTTTCAGATCCTCTACACCGGCGGGACCACCAAATTCCCAAAAGGTGTGCCCATCAGTCAGCAGCTTTTCCTGATATCGGCCATTGAACAGATTCACATGTCCAAACCTCTTTTTGCGCCCCAGGAAAATGTTATCATGGCCAATGCGCCCCTTTTTCACATTCTCGGCCAGACCTGCGGCCTGGCGACACTCCTGGTCGGTGGGACGCTCATACTGCAGCCGCGCGTCAACCTGGATGCGACCCTCGACGCCATCGGCCGATTCAAGGCCAAAACGATGATCGGGGTCCCGGCACTCTATCGCATGATCTTAGATCACGAACGACTGGATCAATATCACCTGGAATCGGTCAAATACTGGTTCAGTGCCGGCGATGTCTTGCCGGTCGAGGTGGGCAAGCGCTGGTACCAACATTTTGGGCAAGCTATTTTTCAAGGCTACGGTGCCACCGAAACCTGTGGTGGCGTAGCCATGTGTCCCGTGGACACGGACAATCCGCCCAAAAGCGTTGGACGCGTTGTAGCGAGCAAACAGATCAAGATCGTGGATCCCGCTTTTCTAGAGCCGGTAAAGATTGGAAAACCCGGAGAATTACTCGTCTCGTCAGACCCCATGGTTGCACAATATTTGAACAAACCGGAAGAAACCCGCAGCGCATTTGTAAAACTGGATGGGACCACGTGGTATCGCACCGCTGATATCATGATGATGGACGCAGATGAGAACCTCTATTTTGTCGATCGCACGGTCGACACCATCAAACACAAGGGATACCGTATTTCGGCAAGTGAAATCGAATCGGTCCTGCAGGAGCACTCGGCCGTTATCAGTGCCTGTGTTGTTGGGGTACCCGACGAGCGGGTCGGTGAAAGAATCAAGGCTTACGTGGTGCTCAAAGAGGATATCAAGGGTATTACCGGCTACGACCTGATCACTTGGTGTCGCGAGACGCTGGTAAGCTATAAGATTCCCCAATACATCGAATTCAGAGACATGCTCCCGAAATCAAAGGTCGGAAAACTCCTGCGACGTGAAATAAGGGACGAAGAAAGCCGACGGGCCGAAAGCTAAGAAGCCCAGTGCATTTCATCGCGACCCAGACCCATTCGACACCTTGATCGACGCTTTTGAGAACGATCAAGATGTGTCAGGCCTCGGAATTGTCGTCGCCGCTCATATTGGACCCACCCCTTTTCAGGGTCTCCTTGACGGTAGCGATATTACCGCCCGCAATCTGCAGCAGGTCCCTGAGATAATCGATATTTTTTTGAATCGATTCTGAATACAGATCCCTGTCCACTCCCCAGCGCTGATTGAAATGAGCCGTCATGTTGCCGGAAATACCGCTGAAGTCACGGGCGAGTCTTCTTTGGGCAACATTTTTATAAAACCCCTCGGTCTTTTTCAACAGATCGAGTTCGGTCGCGAAATCGGGGACACCCGCTTCCTGGAACTCTTGAAACAACAGCAGCAGTTTTTCGATATAATACCGGTCCGCTATCTGGGCCATCAGATCCGCAGTGCCCACGATTTTGCCGAGAATTTCGATCTCCGGGGTTCTAAAGGGGATTTTTTTCAGTGACAACGTCAGAATGGTGCACATGATCAGGTGGGAACAGTCTTCGATCTGCTGCATATTAAAACCTTTTTGGGACAGGTATTTTCGCATAAACAGAACGGAGCGTTCTTCATGCCCCACTGTGTACTTGGCCCCGGAGCCCACCTTGTCATCTTTGGTTTGAATCAACCCCACGTCGTGGAACAATGCTGCATAGACTCCCATCAGCAGGTTGTCGACTTGGAAAGCCATGCCGGCGAGCGTGCAACCATGTATGAGACGGGCGGCTGCAAGCGCTACAGAATTGGTGTGTTCCAAATCATGGTATTTGGTGTTGCTGGCACGGTAACCTGGGTATTTCCCTCTGAAAAGGATAACAATGTCTGCATAGACCGTCTCGAGCCTGGATGAGTCATACCCTTCAATCGTCAGCGCGAGTATCTGTTTTATTTCATTTAATACGACGTCTGGGTCGCTGACATCGATCAGTTCGTAGAGTACGGGTTCGAAGGTTGTCACAAATAAGCACCTTTTTCACTTTTCAGGTGAATGCAACGGGCTCCTGTGTTAATGCTGTTTAACTCTGATTCGCTATTGCGATTCAACTTAGATGCCACGACACGGCCAAAAGCTCAAGTTTTTTAATTAGAACCGTATCTTTTTTTGCCGGGTCAGGGTATGGATACCTTCCGCTTGGCTCTTGACTGACGCTTCGACAAGGTGACCGTTTGTTTGCCGTCACCCGCCGGCGCTTTTATCAAGGGCAATCGGAACATACTTATGAAGACCAGTCTAACCCGCTATCGCACCAGGGAGGAACCATGCTCAATCATATCGTGCTGATAAAATTTAAGAAAGACGTACCCGAAAAAGACATCCAGGAACTTGAGAATCTTCTTGAAGATCTACCAAACAAAATATTGGAAATACACAGTTTTGAATTCGGAAGAGATATCATTCATTCCCAACGATCATATGACTTTGCATTGGTGTCTCTCTTTGCCAACACCGAATCCCTAAAACGCTACCAGGACCACCCCGATCATCAAACCGTGCTGAAAAAAATACAATCCAGCGCTGAAAAAGTAAGGGTGGTCGATTTTATGGGAACGGATGCCAGTCACTTCAAGGAAAAGACACCCGAACAAGGAATCGGCACCTGGTAATGAAGCGTACCAAACCCAGCATCGTGGTAGCGGACTGTATTTGTCGCAAAAGCAAAACCGTCATAGATGAAGGCTGTGGTAAAACCTTGGAAGCCTGCTTCATGTTCGGGTCCATGGGCCAGTACTATCTTGACAGACCCATTATCAGTATGATCGCTTTCAATTCTTTATCGGTTGATCCATAACCAGTACCTTGGCCCCGCGAATGTTCCGTTCTTTCAATTCCACCAGGGCCTGGTTGGCCTCTGTGAGAGCGAATTCCTGAACCTCGGGCTTGATGCGCATGTCCGCTGCCAACGTCAAAAAGGTTTCCACGTCCTGCCGCGTCACATTGGCCACGCTTTTGATCTCCTTTTCGAGCCACAGGTGTGATGGGTAATCCATCTCCAGGAGGTATGTTTGATCCGAGCTCTCCTTGCGTATGGCGTTGATCACCAGGCGGCCCCCGGCAGTCAGGTTGCGCAGCGCTTCCACCACAGGCGTCCAGGCCGGGGTCGTATCGATGATGGCATCGAGTTTTACAGGCGCTGTGTCGTGGGTGTTTCCCGCCCAGACGGCTCCCAGTTCCCTGGCAAAGGCCTGCTCGTCTTCGTTTCGTGCAAATACATAGATGCGGGTGTCCGGATAAAGATGAGATGCCAGTTTCATGACCAAGTGGGCGGATGCGCCGAAACCGGTCAAACCAAGACGCTGACCGTTGCCGAGATGTGTCAAATGGAGTGACCGGTATCCGATGGCGCCCGCACACAAAAGCGGCGCGGCCTGCAGGTTCGAAAAGATATCCGGTATCCGGTATACAAATCGCTCCGAAACGGTCATGTACTCGGCATACCCGCCATGGGCGTCTCTGCCGGTTGCTTTAAAATCCCGGCACAGATTTTCATAGCCCTCTCTACAAAAGCGGCAAGCCCCACAGGCTGAAAAAATCCAGGCGACCCCGACCCTGTCACCGGGTCGATATCGATGGGCATCAGGGCCCAGCCCAAGAACGCGTCCCACCACCTGATGCCCGGGGATCATCGGCAGCGTCGGCGGCGGTGTCCGACCTTCTATTTCGTCGAGCTCGGTATGGCAGACGCCACACGCAGAAACCTTTACCAGCAACTCATCGCCATGCGGTACAGGCGACACCATCTCCACCAAGGTCAAGGGTGACGTATTTTCCTGGAGGCTGCAGATTTTATTCAGTATCATTGCTTTCATGGCTATCACCTTTCATCTGCTATCAATCCGTATTGGGAGATCGCGCAACATTTACGAATATTTTATCATTTTTCAAGGCCTGTTTCCAGGATTTGGTCGGTTTTTTTCACCCCCCCGATTTAGCATGAAAATTTGACTGTTTATCGTTATTGTCAGAATAACGTTTCGAAATCGCTCCGGCAAGTTCCATGAAATGTTCGGGCTAGCGGAACACCGCTTGACAAGCACTTGGGATCATAATAATTTAATAATTTTGCTCCACCGACATCCACCCTGCTGAAACACCTGCAAGAGGAACCATGAAATCACTCGGCATATGTCTTGGTGCGTCAACCGTTTCCATGGTCCAACTGGAACAGGACACCACGACCGGTATCGCGCGGCCAGTGATGCTTGCTTGTTCACGCCATCCCCATGACGGTAATCCCAAAAAAGCACTTCTATCAGCGCTGGATGGACTGGACCTGACATCCTTTGACAGGGTTGCCGCCAGTGGCAGAAAATTCCGTAAATTTATCAACCTTTCATCCATTTCCGAGCCCGAATCCGTGGAGCACGCCTATAGATATGTCAGACCGCCGGGTATTTCATGCCCTGCGATTGTATCGGCCGGCGGTGAAACCTTTATGATTTACGTCCTGGACAGTTCAGGCCGCATATCAAACGTCCTGACAGGCAACAAATGCGCCTCCGGAACCGGCGAATTCTTTCTGCAGCAAATCAGAAGAATGGACGTCAGCCTGGAGGAGGCAGCCCAATGGGCGGTCGAAGCGACCCCTCACCACGTCTCGGGCCGTTGCTCCGTCTTCTGCAAATCCGATTGCACGCACGCCACCAACAAAGGCACGCCCAAATCAAAGGTCGCAGCCGGTCTCTGCAAAATGATGGCGGGCAAGATTCTGGAACTCCTGAAAAAAGTTGAAAAACGCAACATCATGATCACCGGGGGCACGATTAAAAACCATATGATGGTGGCCTACCTCCGGCAAGAAATCCCAGGTCTCATTGTGCCGGAGATGGGCGCCTATTTTGAAGCACTGGGGGCTGCCCTGTGGGCGTTCGAGAACGAAACGTTTCCAGTTAGGAACACGAACGACATCTTCAAGACAGGCCTGGCTTCATTCCAATCGCTGCCGCCGCTGGTTTCTTTTGAAGATCGGGTAACATTTAAATCCATGGCTATGGATATGATCGAACCCGGCGATACCTGTATCCTGGGACTCGACGTCGGCTCCACAACCACCAAGGCGGTTTTGTTAAGAAACTCGGATGAGGCCTTGCTGGCTTCGGTATACCTGCGGACCAATGGTGATCCGATTGGGGCCAGCCGGAAGTGCTATGCCCGAATTCTTGAACAGGTGCGGCTTCGGTTGGAACCTTCCGACATATCGATCATCGGCCTGGGTGTATGCGGTTCAGGTCGACAGATAGCCGGATTGCATGCCTTAAGCGATTGCGTCATCAATGAAATCATTGCCCACGCAACGGCGGCAGTATATTTCGATCCCCAGGTCGACACGATATTTGAAATCGGCGGTCAGGATGCCAAATATACCTATATCACCAATGGCGTGCCCTCCGATTATGCCATGAATGAAGCCTGTTCTGCCGGAACCGGCAGCTTTCTAGAGGAATCCGCCCTGGAATCTCTGGGTCTCGACATGCACGAGATCGCTGCCGTGGCATTGAAAGGCAAAAATCCACCCAATTTCAATGATCAGTGCGCTGCATTCATATCGTCCGACATCAAAAATGCCGTCCATGAAGGCATTCCTCGCGAGGACATCGTGGCCGGGCTGGTCTACGCCATCTGTATGAACTATGCCAATCGTGTCAAAGGAAACCGACCCATAGGCAGCAAAATCTTTCTGCAGGGAGGCGTGTGTTACAACAGGGCTGTCCCCATGGCCATGGCGTCGATTACCGGAAAGCCGATCATTGTTCCCCCGGAACCGGGTCTCATGGGTGCTTTTGGTGTGGCACTGGTGGTCAAAAAGCGTTTAGAGACCGGTATGACAGCGCTGAAAGCCTTCTCGCTGGAAACCCTCGCAAATCGACGTGTTGCCTATGCGAAACCCTTCGTTTGCAAAGGGGGCAAGGACAAGTGTGATCGGCAGTGCCCCATTGAATTGATCGAAATCGAAGGCAAGCGTTACCCCTTCGGCGGCGCCTGCAATCGTTATGACAACCTCCGGCAAAAGATCAAATATGCCGTTGACACACTCGATCTGGTGAAGACCCGCCAGAAACTTGTTTTTGAAAAATTTGCTTCTGTCGGTCCGCCAAACACCGGGCCAATGGGAAATGAATCCATCGGTATCAACAGGAGTTTCCTGACCAACACCTATTATCCGCTGTATTCGCACTTTTTTTCTTTGCTCGGTTACCAACCGGTTTTGCCCAGGAAAGTTTCATCTCTTGGAATAGACCATCGCAATGCGCCGTTCTGCTATCCTGCCGAGCTTTCACATGGTTTTTTCCACGCTTTAATGACAGCCGACCCAGCCCCTGATCACCTTTTTTTGCCGCATTTCAAATCCATCCCGGCCCAAAATGGCGACCGGTCTTCACAGGTTTGCCCCTTTGTACAGGGTGAAACCTTCTTTTTGCAAACGACTTTCCGTGAACAACTGGGGGTGCTGCGTCAAAGAGGGGGCAGAACGCTTCAACCGCTCCTGGATTTGAAAGGCGGTCTGAAGGATGCCAGGGCCCCGATGGTGGCGGCAGCGGCAGCGCTGGGCGTTGCCGGGAAAGCTGCCGAAAGCGCCTTTGAAGATGCCCGTGCCCAGCAATTGCGATGCATAGCCGAAATGAAAACCCTGGGGCAACAAGCACTGGCTGAACTCGAATCAGACCCTGATAAGATGGGTGTCGTGATATTTTCGAGACCCTACAACGGACTGGTGGAAGAAGCCAATATGGGCATACCCCGCAAGCTGGCATCCAGGGGTATCCTTGTCATCCCCTTCGATTTTCTCCCATTTGATAGCCAGAAACCCAAGCGGCACATGTATTGGGGAATGGGTCAAATGCTCTTGAAAGCTGCGCGGTTCGTCAAGCAGCACCCCCAGCTTTTCGGGGTATTTATCACCAATTTTTCCTGCGGACCCGACTCTTTCTTGGTGGGCTATTTCAGAACGATTATGGGGAAAAAGCCATCCTTGACCCTGGAACTGGACAGCCATACAGCCGATGCCGGGATCGACACCAGAATCGAGGCCTTTGTCGATATAGTCTCATCCTTCAGGCAACTGACCCGTCGTCAGAAAATCGACATGGCGGAACGCTCATTCAAGCCCACCAGAACATCGCTTGTCAAGGGCGAGGCAAGCATTTTGACGTCTTCAGGCGAGAAGGTTCCCATCACCGACCCCCGCGTCACGGTCCTGCTGCCGTCCATGGGCAGACTGGGTTCAGAAGCCATTGCGGCCGTTCTCAAGGGGCTCGGTATCAACGCGGTTGCCCACCCGCCGGCAGATGAGTCCATATTGAAACTGGGGCGGGGCCACACCTCCTGCAAGGAGTGCCTCCCCTTGATCCTGACCACGGGTTCCCTGTTGAACTATATCCATACCCGTCAAAAACCGGGTGACATTCTGGTCTATTTCATGGCAACCGGAACCGGTCCATGCCGATTCGGCCAATATTATATTTTCATGGAAGACCTGATAAAGCGACTGGATATACCCGATGTCGCCATTCTCTCTCTGTCATCCGAGAATGCCTATTTAGGAATGCACAAAAATTTCGACCGGGGTGCCTGGTGGGCCGTCGTCGTGTCGGATATGATGGAAGACATACGGTCCATGCTCCTGGCCAATGCCGCAGATGTTCCGAAAGCACTGCATCTGTTTGAAACGGTCTGGGAAACACTCCTGGAAAGCCTCATGCAAACGGATTTCAGCCTTTTTTGCACTCGCCTGTCTGAAGGCGCAGCCGCTCTGGCCGCCATTCCTTTGAATCGGCCGGTGGCATGCGTGCCGAAAGTCTTGTTGACCGGGGAAATCTTTGTGAGAAAAGATGCACTTTCCCGTCAGAATATTCCGGATTTTCTGGCTGAGATGGGGATTGCCACTATTTGCTCACCCGTTGCAGAGTGGGTTCATTACGCTGATTTCCTGGTTCAAAAAGGAATTACCGGGGACGACATGTCGATAATGGAAAAAATCCGTTTCAGGCTTCGAAAAAGAATCATGGCCCGTTACGAACATCGCATCCGTTCCATCCTCTCCCGGTCCGGACTCCTGTCAAGCACGCCTTTGGTCATGCAGGATATTGTCCGCCATGCAGCTCCCTATATTTTGCCCGACTTGACGGGCGAGGCCATACTGACCATTGGAAGCTCTCTGCTCGAGATCGCATCCCATGTCTGTGGTGTCATCGCCATTGGCCCCTTTGGTTGTATGCCCAATCGATTGTCGGAGGCCATACTGAGCAAGGCCATGCAACGGGAGGACAAACTTCAGCTAAGCCCCAACGATCGCCAGTTGCAAAAAACACTCGCTACCATTGAAACCCTACCCTTTCTGGCGATCGAGAGTGACGGGTCCCCCTTTCCGCAACTCATTCACGCCAAACTCGAAGCCTTCTGCCTGCGGGCGGAACGCTTGCACGAGCGGATGACTAGGTAGTGCCCATCCACAAATGGTCTTTTTCCGCGATATCGGCGTTGGGCGCCATGATTTAACTCCTCAAAATAGCACGCTATTACTCCGGGTTAAATCTGTCGTCCGCCTTGATCTCACGCAAAAATCCTCATTTCTGGACGGACACTAGGTATGACCTGAATCTTGAATGAAATTGAGAAATGCAAACAATAACCCAATGGGTTAAACGTCAAAAAGGTTTTTTATCTCATCGAATCTCATGCAAGCGCCAGGTATTATTTAGGAAATTTCGTATTTCGGGCTTCGAATTTTTTGCTTTCAACCATTTGTTTCAGGGCTTGGGGAAGAAACGGCAGGAAGCTGAAAATTCTCTTTTCCAAATCTTTTGATTTGGACCATAACCCTAAAATTCTTTCACGACTTTTGATCCCGTCCGCATATCTCTCGAGAATATACGACATGCGATCCGTCAGGGAAACGATCTGATCATGCAACACCCGCTTATCGGCATAATTGACGATCTCGGCTTCCACCAGGTCGTTGGAAACGACGTAGGAATCCAGCTTGACGTGCTGGGCTATGACATGCCCCACTTCGCTAAAACCCCTTTCTTGTAGAAACTTTCCGCCGGTCTCGGCGTGATTTTCCTTGGTCCTGAAGCTTCTCGTTTTGGTAATGTCATGCAGCAGTGCAGATGCCTGTATCAATTCAAGATTCAGATCGATTCCAGCGTGGCACAGGTTGTCTGCCAGACAAAGCGCCACCCGGCACACCTGCTCGGAGTGATCCACGATATGGTCCATCATGCCCATTTCCTGGATGAGCCCATAGCATTCTTTTTGTGAAGGTATGTTCAATTTGGTGTAAACCCCCATTCGATTATTTGCATTCGAACGCAATTCGCGGCCCACCGTGAACCGCAAACTTCGAAGCCGCAGGCCTCAGGTCCTTGCTGAGGGCAGCCTGGAATACTTTTTTTGACATCATTCCCCAAAGGGGCTATAACCTTGATAAATATAACCTGAACTATTTTTGCATAACCGATAGGCGGATTCAAGCTATAAGCACATCTGGTAACGAACGGCTGAAACGCCGCCGTCATTGGCCGAAAACAGCGCTTGGGGAGGCGACATGAAAAAGGAAAAAAAAGCCATCCTGGGATGGGCTCTTTATGACTGGGGAAACTCGGCCTTCGCAACGACGGTTATGGCCGGTTTTTTTCCTGTATTTTTCAAGCAGTACTGGAGCCATGGTGCCGATGTCAATGTGAGCACGGCGCAGTTGGGTCTGGGAAATTCTCTGGCCAGTCTGCTGGTGGCCCTGATTGCGCCCGTCCTGGGAGCGATTGCCGACAAGGGCAGTGCCAAGAAAAAGTTTCTGATCTTCTTCGCCTATCTGGGTGTGCTCATGACCGCATCCCTGTTCATCGTTCACAAGGGGGCCTGGGCCTGGGCCATATTTATTTATATCATGGGCCTGATTGGTTTCTCCGGAGCCAATATTTTCTATGATTCCCTGCTTCCTGGTATCACCAACGAAAAAAATATTGATTATGTGTCCGGCTTCGGGTTTGCCATGGGGTATCTTGGAGGGGGTCTCCTGTTTTTGTTAAATGTCCTGATGACCCTCATGCCTGAAAAATTCGGTCTCCCGAATGCCGCCATGGCTGTTCGGATTTCCTTTCTTTCGGTGGCTGTCTGGTGGGGCTTCTTTACGATTTTCACGATCCTATGGGTGCCAGAAGGCAGTCGTTTGGGCAACGAAAAAAGTGCTGGCAGTGTCGTTACGGACGGCTTTCGACAGTTGTTCAGTACCTTGAAAAAAATCCGCCATCTAAAAACTATTCTGACCTTTCTGCTGGCCTACTGGTTCTACATCGATGGTGTGGATACGATCATCCGCATGGCCGTGGACTACGGGATGTCCATCGGTTTTCAACCCAACGATCTGATCAAGGCGCTGCTCATAACCCAGTTTGTCGGTTTTCCCTCTGCACTGGTGTTTGGCCGGCTGGGCCAGAAATGGAGTGTGCGAAAATCCATCTATCTGGCCATCGCCATCTATATCTGCGTCACCATCTGGGGAACCATGATGACGCAAAAGCACGAGTTCTATGTTCTGGCCATTGTCATCGGCCTGGTGCAAGGAGGAATCCAGGCCCTCAGTCGATCCTATTATTCCAGGCTCATCCCTAAAAATATGGCTGCTGAATTCTACGGGTTCTACAACATGCTCGGTAAATTTGCTGCCATCCTCGGTCCCATTCTCATCGGTGTCGTCGGTCTGCTGGTCAGACGACTTCTGATGCCACCCGACCCCACGCTTGAGCAGATCGTCTATGCGGGGCAGACCGCCTCGCGTTGGGGCATCGGTTCAATCCTATTGCTCTTTATTACCGGGGCTGTCCTGTTCCACTTTGTGGATGAAGATAAAGGCAGGGCTGAAATAGCCATCCTGTCCGAGGAATAAGGCATGGTCAGTCGATTTAGCTTCTTCAATGCTTTCGGGTCTGCCACTTTAGGGTTACTTGTCCCCAACACGGCAACTGCTTTGAGGTTTTTTGAACCCATGACGCTTTGCCAGGTACATCGGATCATTGTAAGAAAACCAAACCTGCCCTGTTTCATCTTCCCAGATAAGCGCTTTTTGGGGAAGATCGATCGCTACGCTTTGCCTGCAATTCATCAGTGGTGTACCAACCTTTGGGTTTCCAAAAATGATCAATTCGGTAGGGCGCAGCACAAGATGTCGTACTGCATGTACATTGAGATTATCTTCCTGACTCAACTTTCGGGATTCGGCAAACGCAAAATGAATAATCCCCTGGCGCTTTGCGAACTCGCCGCAAGGGCACCTAACATCAGCGTCGGCCATAGTGTTAAACAGGCATAGCTGCCAACTGACCGTAATTTCATATTGGATTATCATTAACCTGCGCTGATGTAAGGTGCCCTAAGCGGCTCAAACAGCGCAAATCGCCATTGGATCACCCATTTCGCTCTAGCTTGTGGTGAAACCCGAAAGTGGAGTTACTGAATTAGTCCTGGGGTTCAGTTTTATTAACCGTTCCGTTCTGATCAACTGAACGGCAGCCAGAGACACAGCGCTCATACAGGCGCCGGCAATAAAGGGGATGCGGTAATCCAGCATCCAAAGAAGACCACCCAGGTCGGGCAGGATGACCGCCGCGATGTGGTTGATAGTGAAACCCGAAACTCGAAATCAGCGTTGCCATCATGAGGCCTGTAAAGGTGGGAAACATACCGGTCACACCCAACCCAATCCCCAAGAGGAGTATGGAAAGCGCCGAAAGTCGGTGCTCCTTGACGATCAGCATGACATAAATGGCCAGAAGGGCCAGAAAGCCCGGGATTTCTCGAACAGATTGTATGACGCCCACATGTTTTCCATCCAGACCGACCACCTCCACGGCAAAGTTATTGAACAACGTCAGCCAGGCCTGCAGACCCACGGTCGAAGCAATGGTCAACATGATGAGGTACCGGTACATGGGGTTGCTGCGAATTTCTTCCATGACGTACTGTCATATCCCATATGGTCTTAAAATAAAACCTCTCGCTGCCGAAATGATAGCATAAAGCAGTCTCCTCATGGAGTGGTTGTAGCGGTTGAAATTATTCAGATTGTGACAACCGCTATAGAGCGATTGGATCATCGCTTTTAGTATTCTCTCTCTATCCCCGATCTTTTCTCTTAATTCTTGAAGTCCTTATATATATCCAAAAAAAGTTTATGCAACTTTTCCTTACTGCTTAACTCTTTATAATTTCAAAGCATTCCACTCGAACCCTGGACCCCTGGAATCCTTGAATCCTTCATTTTAATCAACTCTTCATGAGAAGATCTACCTTTAATAATAGCGTTTTCAAACACAATTTATGTCTAAACAATTATGGTCTTATTAGTATAATCCCTTGCGGACTCAAAAAACTGCCTCTATCGGAACGTTATTATGACAAACGCTCTAAATACGATTATCGCTTATCGAAATATATTCCTGAGGACCGCTCTATTTGCCGTTAAGCGACCAATCATAGTCCAGGTATTTTATTTTTATCTTATCTCTGACGCCTTCCAACTGTTTTTTGAGATCTTCCTGGGCATATTTCAAAAAGAAGCCCACAACATCGTCATCGAAATCTTCTGAAAACCATTTAAATATGCTGCTTACATAAAGCGTTTGCCCTTCAAGACGGTTTCGCAGGGAATCATTGACAAATGCGCGCGCCATTTCATCCAGCTGCCGCTCCAGAATGTCTGCCTGATAGGGTTCAGGCCTCAGCGGAGGACATGATTTAGCTGCACAATTTATGGCAAAATGAACCCGTGGGTCTTTAAAACCGGGGCGAAGTATATCATGCTCGATATGATCCAATGTGACGATATCACCATCGATCCGGGGGAGTTGTTTTTTCCACGGACTTTTAAAGATGCTACCCAGGTCCTTTATGGATTTAATCCCGGGATAACCGGTGAGGATCAATTTGATTGTCCATGCATTGTAAGCGTTGACATAAAAGGCAAACTGCTCGTCGCGGGAAAGTTTTTTTACATCGGTCTCCTCGAGAACCTTGAGATATTGATCAAGCTCGATCTCCGCATTTTTAAAACCCTGATAATTTACCGAACCATTTTGAACGTACTTTTCAAGTAGCTCGGCATAGATGCCATGATCCACTGTTGCGCTGGACCAGCCCGGTGCTAAAAAAACTGTAGCGCCCCAGAAAAAGCAACCCCACAAGACAACACGTATTATTCGTTTTTCTGTTTTCATGATTGGCCCCATCAATCCTTCCTTCAAATGTTTCTTTGATTTCATTGTGTCAGTTATATGATACGTCGTATTACCTTCTGAAACCTTACACAAATAAATATCCGACCCCAGAGGGGCCGGTATTTATTGAACCCCTGAAAGGGGTTAGATTGCTTTGGTATCCGAAAAAAGATGGGTTGATGGGAATCCAGGGTATCTTTTTCCAGAAGTGGCTACCCAAAATTCACTGGTCCCAACAGATTAGCTTGTGCGCCTTACCTTTTAAATGTTCAATTTTCACCTTTATTACTTTGGTTTCATCCCAATATTTCTTCAAATAGTTGTTTCCAGCTTTAAGATAACCAGCAGCGTATTTGTTTAACACAGATAACAAGATATCCCTTTTTTCTGAATCAGAAGTAATCACAGTTGCTTTCCCGAATGCAATAGCGCTTTCATAATCAGTGTCAAATTCATTTCCAAGTACATCCGATTTGGTTACCACACAAAAGGAAACTTTATCGTTAAAAAGAATATTATCGAGTTTATGCCCCTCCTGTGCACAATGAAAACATATGCAATTATCAAAATAGGTATAATTTAAAGGTACGCCGTAAGGATAACCATCTTCGCCAGTGGTAGACAAAACGCCATAGGAACCTTTTTTTATTATTTCAATTGCTTTGTCATCACTGACAACCCTGTCCTTTAGTCTGATTTCTCTAAACATCTACTCCCTCCACAATTATTTGATCTGAACTGAGCGGTTATTATCTCGATCTGCAACCATCTCTTCGAAAAAAACCGCCTGTCGAGCACGCGGTTTGTAGAACAATCAATAGCCTGAGGTAATATTAAAGTCAATTGAAAGACTGGTTCCGGTAATGGCTTCAACTTTCGTGGGCGGCATCGCGCCGAAACCCCTAATAGACCGATATTTAATATAATTTGACTTAAGCATGTCCCTGATATATAAAGTATTTTTATGCTGAATGATGCTTTATGGATAAATTTCTCGATGGTGGATATTCATGCGGCTTACAACGAGGCGCGCAAGATAGCGGGAGGACCGGTCAAGAAACGGCGCGCCCTGGCGGAAGCCGTACTCGAGGAGGCCGAGCGAGTGCCCCGCTCGCCGAATTACATGAAAGCGTAGGCATGAATCAGGCTGATAGAGCATCCATAGCGCTACCGGAAAAAGGTTTTTCATACGCCGTAAAACAAGGCAAACTCGCCACTCGCTTGCCGGATCGGATTGCGACACGATTTTTGGAGTGTGACCAATGCTAAAAACCGTTGGATTTATCGGGTTGGGGCAAATGGGAAAATGGATGGCCCTCAACTTGCTCAAAAACAATTTTGATCTCACGGTTTATGATATCAATCCCAGAGCGGTGGAATTTCTGGTGCAGCAGGGCGCAAAGCCGGCCCAGAATGCCGGGCAACTGGCGCAGCACGTTGATATAATTGTTCTCAGCCTTCCCAACTCCGATGTCGTCGATGACGTTGTTTATGGAAATGACGGCATTGCCCAGGGTGCCAAAAAAGGACAGATTCTTCTGGATTGCGGGACGTGCGGTTTTCTCTGGACGGTAGCGTTAGCAAAACAGTTGGAGAAGCAAGGAATACGCTTTGCAGACGCGCCGGTTACGGGTATGGAGCAGCGGGCCAAAGAGGCGGTCTTGACAATTATGTTTGGCGGCACCCGGGACATTTTGGAAGAGGTTCGACCGGTGCTGGAAGCCATGGGAAATAATATCTTTCATATGGGGAATGTGGGCAGCGGCCAATTGGCCAAAATGATTAACAACATCATTTTGAACTGCAATATTGCGACCCTGGCGGAAGTCTTACCCATGGCGGCCAAACTTGGGCTCGATCCGGAAAAGATCGCTCAGGTTATTCATAGCGGCTCCGGGCAGAGTTTTGCCTCCGATATGTTTATGCCCAATATTCTTGAAAATCGTTTTGATAAAGGCTATCCGCTTGAACTCGCGTATAAGGACATGCACAATGCGATGGAAATATCCGCGCTGAATAAAATTCCGCTCCCTCTGGTGCACACGGCTGCTGAAACCTACCAAAAAGCATTGGATTCGGGATGGGGCCATGAAGATAAAGGTGCCATGATCAAGGTGTTTGAAAAAGCGCTGGGGGTATTATTTCGAAAGAACAGATAAGTTAATAATAGAAGGATCCTATGCAAAAATTGATCATCACCGTTGCCTTGACCGGAAATGTGCCCACCAAAGCCAAAAATCCCCACCTGCCGGTGACGGCAGATGAAATCGCAGCCGATGTGCGCCGCTGCTCGAATGCCGGTGCGGTCCTGTTTCATGTGCATGCCAGAGATGCGGACCAACAACCGACACTGGATATCGATGCTTTCAAAGAGCGGGCCCGAAAAATCAAGGCCCTTGCATCCGAGGTGATCATTCAACTTTCCACCGGTGCACGGGCCGGCAAAGACTGGGAAGCCCGAGCAAACCCCGTCAGACTGCTGCCGGAGATGGCATCTTTTACTACCGGCTCCAATAATTTGGCAGGCATCGTGTATGAAAATTCTCCCCCGTTTATCGAATTTTTGGCAACGGTGTTCAAAGAGACCGGGGTAAAGCCCGAGATCGAAGTATTTGAAACCGGCATGATCAACAACGCCTTGTTTCTTATGAACAAGGGCTACATGGTAGCACCACTGCATTTCCAGTTCGTGCTGGGTGCACCGGGTTCGATGCCGGGCACGGTCAAGAATCTACTCTTTTTATCCGAAAGCATACCGGCCGGCTCCACCTGGACGGTGGCCGGCATCGCTAGCGCTGAAATTCCCCTGGCCGCGGCGGCCATTGTCATGGGGGGACATGTCCGGGTGGGCCTTGAAGACAATCTTTTTCTGTCGGACGGTTCTGTGGCCTCCAACCCCAGACTGGTTGAAAAGGTTGTCGCCATTGCCCGAGAAGTAGGACGAGAAATCGCCGACCCGGATGAAGCCCGCACGATTCTTTCGCTGAATCCCGAATACAAAGATAGAATCGTGCTTGAATAACCGTAAACGAAACGTGCATGCGCCTTGCTTAAACCTGAAAATATACATACGAATGAACCAGTGGACTTCAGCCGCAAGTGGCATGCCATGGCAGCAGTGGGCACCGGTGTCTTTCTGGCCACGGTGGATAGCAGCATCATCAATGTATCGCTGCCCACCTTGGTGCGCGCTCTGCATACCGAATTTGCCGTGGTGCAGTGGGTCGTGCTGGCCTACCTGCTGACGATCACCAGCACAATGGCCAGCATCGGCCGTCTGGCCGATATGGTCGGAAAAAAATCTATTTACATGGTTGGATTTATAGTCTTTACGCTTGGATCCGCTCTTTGCGGATTGTCGCCATCGGTGAGTTGGCTTATCGGTTTTCGGGTGCTGCAGGCTACGGGTGCGGCCATGATCATGGCCCTGGGTGCTGCGATTGTGACAGAAGCATTTCCTCCGATGGAACGCGGCAAGGCCATGGGTATGATCGGTTCCATTGTATCCATAGGCATCATGATGGGACCGGCATTGGGCGGTGTAATTCTGAGCGCGCTCTCCTGGCGCTGGATTTTTTACGTCAACCTTCCTGTGGGTATCATTGGAACCATCATGGTGCAGTACAACCTGCCTGATTTCAAGCCCAGTGGCCACCAGCGGTTTGATGCCTGGGGAGCCCTGTGTCTGTGTTCAAGCATCTTATTCCTTTTGATTGGCCTGACCCTGGGGCAAAAACAAGGTTTTTTTCAGCCGGTGGTTTACCTTTTCTTAGGATTATGCTTGATCCTGTTGGCGCTTTTTATTTTCATCGAACACAAAACAGCCCAACCCATGATTAACCCGAAATTATTCCATAACCATATTTTCAGTATCAACCTGACCACCGGCTTTATCAGTTTCGTTGGGTTAGGCGGCACCGTGATCCTCCTGCCCTTCTATCTGGAAAACATTATGAAGTTTTCCTCCATACAGGTGGGGCTGCTCATGGGCATCGTTCCTGTGATGCTCGGAATCACCTCCCCTTTTGCGGGTGCATTGTCGGATCGTGTCGGGAGCCGTAAAATTACCATGACCGCTCTGGTGATACTTCTTGTCGGATTTTTAGCCGCCAGTACCCTGAATCAGCACACAACGGTATTGGGATATGCTGTGCGGATATTCGCTGTGGGAGTGGGTATCGGCAGCTTCATATCACCCAACAACAGCGCCATCATGGGTGCTGCTCCTCGACACCAGCTGGGCATTGTTTCGAGTATGATGGCCCAATCGCGCACCTTAGGACAAACTGTCGGTGTTGCAGTCATCGGTGCTGTTTGGGCCGGGCGGACTGTCTTTTATGCCGGTTCCGGATTCAACGGCGCCACCACTCTGGCACCGGTCGATGCTCAAATAAACGGGTTGCATGACGCTTTTGTTACCGCCGCTGTTTTGACTGTCATTGCCTTTCTGCTAAGTATTCGAGCCTACAACCAGGAAACTTTCCAGGCAGGAAAATAACTGGAACATCTCCAAAAGAGTTGATCTAAATAAAGGATTCGAGGGGTCCAGGGGTCCAGGATTCGAGTGATATGCTTAAAAATTATAAAGAGTTAAACGTTTGGCAAAAATCGTATACACTATTGCATATGGTTCAGTCTGTGAATTGGAAACCCAAATCATGATATCAGGCGACTTGGGTTATGTGGAAAAAGAGAGACTTGATAAATTAAGAGGGCAGATTGGGGATGTTGAGAGAATGCTGAAAGCGTTGATAAAATCTTTGGAAAGCAAACCCTTGGATCCTTGAATCCTTGGATCCTGGAACCCTTTCTCCCAACTGATTGGGAGAAGAGCCAAATAACATAACTTTCGGGTTTCACCATACGCTAGCGTGAAAGGGGTGATTCAATGGCGATTTGCGCTGTCTGAGCCGCTGAGGGCACCTTGCATCAGTGCCTATGAGTAGATACCCGCGTCCAAACGACCAGGTTTTAAATGATGGAACAGAACACAGTCATTTTTGTTTCCGTATTCGTTTTTCAGTCCCATCTTGATATATTTTAAAAAGCGGCCTATCGTAAAACCCAGGAATTTGATAAATGCGGGCCCGGTCAGGATTCCTGTCCATCTCCAACACGTGCCATTTTCCATCCATCTTCACGTTTACCCACATGTGCCCATTTGACACCGCTGCGTGGGTTTCAAAACCAGAAGCCAGAAGCAAGGACATTAGGAGCAGGGAGAGACCTTTACAGTCTCCTTTTCCCCATTGTATGGTTTCTTGGATTGTCGGCCATTCCTTCGGCTCGACAACATAGCGATACGAGCCCAACACGTATTCGTGCAAGTGCATAATCTTCTCTCTATCGTTCAATGGACCGAAAGACATATTTTCTAACTGCTGCTCAGCAATTTTTATATCAACTAAGTTCTGAACAACGGTGCTCCCGTTAGCGGTATCCGCAATAAACAAGTAGGGCCCGTATTCTTCAGCATACAGCTGGTTGATATTTTTAAGATTGCTTGCGACAAAGTCTGCATAATTCGGTATAGACCAGGCCCATTTTGAAACGCTCTGTTGTACTGGCTGCTTCTCTACCGACCTTGGGGTGCATCCCGTATTAAGGGACAAACATATCGAAAACAAAAGGATGGGTATCAAGCGTTTTTTCATTCTATCGCGTTCGTTGACCGTGAAAAAGGTAGCAAGGAAGCAACCGCTGATTGTTATGTCACGCCCTCGCCCGCGTCTATGCTGGGCGGTGTCGGAAAAATGTTCAGCAGTTTGCACTGGGTCAGGCGCCGATGTACAAAAAAACCCATTTTGCGGTGCAGTGCGATGGAAGCCTCCCAGTTGCTGTACATGCCGGATAGCAGACGACTGCCGCCCTTGTCGCGCAGGGCCTCCATCATGGACCCCAGCAGATAGGAAGCAATGCCCCTGCGGCCGTATGTCGGGTGCACGAAGATATAGACCAGGTACCACCAACCCGGGGTCAGTTTGAGGGTGTACCAGGGGGCCAGCTTGAAATCCCGGAACGTGACCCAGGCAAAGGCGCAAATGGTACCGTGGTCCTCTATCAGAAGACAGCGATCTCCTTTTTTTAGGGATTTTTCCATGAATTCGGTTTCTTTTACAAACCCTTCCAATGCATTGATGGTAAACAGGTCTTCATTCCGGGCCCAGCGCATATGCAGACCGGCGGGGGCCTTGCCCAAGTGGATCGGTTCGTTAAGGTCCCTGGCAAGTTCGAGCCACTCTTCACAGGATTGCATGTTTTGCGCGAGGCGCCGGATCGATTCCCTAAATGGGGCCATGATAGGTTCCTTCTTGGTCAACTTTTAAAATAATCCAGGACACGTGCCACGGTTTCACCCAACCGCTCGAAAAGGGAAAGCCTGGGGCCCGTGCCGTCGCCCTGTGACGGCTGAAGGCTTTTCCAGTATCGACCAAGGACACGCCTTACCCGCCAGAGCACGTATTTGAGTTTTGTGGGATCGGCTGCGGCCACGATCGCAGCGGTATCTGTTCGTTGCAGTCCGGCCAACTCCCTCAGAACCGCCCGGACCGAATCCCGGAGCCCCTCCAGGCCATATCCCCCTTCAAGGGTCATAACCACCTTGCCGCCACAGCAGTGTTCGGCAATATCCAGGATCGAACGGGTCATCCCGGCAAATCCCTCAGGTGTCACCCGCATGCCCCCGAGGGGGTCCTTGAAATGGGGATCGAAACCGGCGCTGACCAGAATCAGCTCGGGGTCGAACTCGAGGGCAACAGGTTTTAAAATTTTTTCAAAGAGGGTAATGTATTCCCCGTCTCCGCAACCGGGACGCAGGGGAATATTGACCGAAAACCCTTTGCCGTCACCCTTGCCTATCTCGCGAAATTTCCCGCCCCCGGGAAAGGTAAATACCTGATGAGTTGAAAAAAAAAGCACCGACGGGTCGTTTTCAAAGCAGTGCTGGGTGCCGTTCCCAAAGTGAAGGTCCCAGTCCGCCACCAGGATGCGGTTGAGGCCAAGGTGTGTCTGGGCGTAGCGCACGCCCACCGCCACATTGTTGTAAAGGCAAAATCCCTTGGCTTTTGATCTTTCGGCGTGGTGCCCGGGAGGCCGGACCAGTGCAAAGGCGTTGTCCAGTTCTCCATTATGGACGAGTTCGATGGCACGACAAAGGCCGCCGGCAGCCAGCAGGGACGCTTCATAGGAATGGGGCGACGTCTGGGTATCCGCATCCAGATAGGTGCAGGCTATGCCTTGCGTGGCCTCCAGGCAGCGGATATATTTCTGAGAATGGACCTGGAGAAGTTCTTCATTTTCTGCGTTTCGCGGGGTAATGTCCCTAAAATATTCCCTCATACCGGGTTCCTCCAGCATGGCATAAAGCACCGCCAAGCGCCCGGGACATTCTGGATGACCGGAATCCACACAGTGATCCGCGTAGCGCGGGTGACGAACGATGCCGGTTCGTTTGGTTGGCGTCGTCATCCCTAAATTCTCCTGGTCGGCATTCCCATTTCCAGCCCTCTCGTGTAGATATGACAACTTCTGGTGCCGCCTCCAGTTGTGATGAGAAATTTATGTTCTTTTCTGTTGGCTATAACTTCCTTAAGGATTGCAGGAAGCGCTTTTACACCCCGGTCACAAATGGATTGCCCACCGATTTTCATTACCGCAACATCAGGATACAAGCGCTCCTGGGGAGCGATTTCCAACCTATCAATAAATTCTTTGCTGACCAGACTCTCCCCCATCGGTCGACTTTTTACATGAAGTCTTTTTCCATCTTTATCACGAACCAGAGCCATAACACACCTACATTGATAGTTTAATCATCAAAGAAGAAAGGGCAATTTTTAAAACAGGATCATCTCCAAAAGAGTTGATCTAAAAGAAGGATTCCAGGGGTCCAGGGGTCCAGGATTCGAGTGATATGCTTAAAAATTATAAAGAGTTAAACGTTTGGCAGAAATCGTATACACTTTGTTTCCATACCATCGAATATCGCCGAGGGATATGGGAGAAAAACGACCCTAGAGTATGTTAGATTTCTCTATATTGCTTATGGATCAGTCTGTGAACTGGAAACCCAAACGATGATATCTGGTGACTTGGGTTATGTGCAAAAAGAAAGATTTCAGGAATTAAGAGAGGAAATCGGGGATGTCGAGAGAATGCTGAAAGCAATGATCAAATCCCTGGAAAACAAACACTTGGATCCTTGAATCCTCGACTCCTGGAACCCTTTCTCCCAAAATTGGGAGAAGAGCCTTAAAACATAACATCATGGTCGGTCACAACGCCAAGAAAGATAACAAATAATTTTAGCATCCTTTTATTCCCCACGCTAAGATTGTAGAAAGCCTCAATTGACAAAATTGATCCATATGCAATATTAATAAACAATCAAAACAAGGAACACTTTTTATACGAATGACAATTTATGCCGGATTTCATTAAATTTAATCGAATGGAAGTGGCGGGTTCTTTGGGAGACTTAGGCACTCTCTTGCCTTTAGCCATCGGAATGATTCTAATCAATGGCCTAAATCCTATGGGTCTCCTCTTGGGGGTCGGGCTGTTCTATATAGGCTCCGGTCTTTATTTCAGAGTCACCTGCCCGGTGGAACCCATGAAAGTCATCGGCGCTTATGCTGTGGCCACAGGGATCACAGCCATCCAGATTCAAGCTTCCTGTTTGTGGATCTTTCTATTTCTGATTATCATCGGGGGCACAAATATCATCAGCGTTGTCGGTCGATATATCCCTAAGCCGGTCATCCGCGGTGTGCAGCTTTCCACGGGCGTCCTGCTGGTTTCACAGGGTGTTCGCCTGATGCTGGGGACTTCCAAATTTCAGATGATGAGGCAGACGGCAGAACCCTATCTGATTATTCAAGAGATAGGGTGGCTGCCGATTGGACTTATCATCGGACTGCTGCTTGGTTTTCTGACCTTATTGTTGATTGAAAACAGGCGGTTGCCTGCAGCACTTGTTGTGGTTGGGGCGGGTTTGCTTGTCGGAATACTCATTGGAACGGGAGAAGGACTGGATCAAATACGAATCGGGATCAACCTGCCAAAATTGTTGCCCTTTGGATTGCCTTCCGGCACTGACTTCAGCTTTGCGCTGCTTGTGCTCGTATTACCTCAGATTCCCATGACCCTTGGCAATGCCGTTCTCGCCAATGCCGATTTGTCCATTCAATACTTTCCACAGGAGGGTCGCCGTGTGACCTACCGGGGTCTTTGCATCAGCATGGCCTTGGGCAACCTGCTCGGCTTTTTCTTGGGCGGCATGCCCATGTGCCACGGTGCCGGAGGCTTGGCCTCCCGTTACCGTTTCGGTGCTCGCACCGCCGGGTCAAATCTCATCATCGGGGCTATCTTTTCGGTGTTGGCCCTTTTTCTCGGATCTCATTCATTGGCGGTAATCTATATGTTACCCATGGCCGCCCTGGGGGTGTTGCTGATATTTGCCGGTGCACAGCTCACGCTGACCCTGCTCGACATGCAGACGCGCAAAGATCTTTTCGTTCCCATTCTGATTCTGGGTATTACCCTGGCATCAAATCTGGCTGGCGGCTTTCTCACCGGCATTGCTGTCGCTTATCTATTAAAGTGGAAAAGGCTTTCGATTTAGTTGATACCGCCATGGGAGGTCCATATGACAATTTCGCTTTGTTTTTGGTTTTAAAGACCAAGCTTCCAACGCTGCACATCGTGACAAGTAAATGATTACACTCAAGGACATTCATAAATCTTACACAACCGGCGCCAGCCAGCTGCATGTGCTCAAGGGGATTAATCTTAGGATTGCCAAGGGTGAAATGGTTGCGGTCATGGGATCGTCAGGATCGGGAAAATCGACCCTCCTAAATATCATAGGACTGCTGGATTCGTTCGATGCCGGGCGCTATCGATTCGATGGCAAGATCCTGGAAAATATGGATGAAACGCGTGCTGCCCGGTTCCGCAACCATAACATCGGCTTTGTGTTCCAGTCCTTTCATCTGATACCATTCAAAACCGCTCTCGAAAACGTTGCCCTGCCGCTTTACTACCGCAACGTGAATCGCAAGAAACGTCATCAAACAGCACTGGAATTTTTGGATAAATTCGGCATTGCTGACTGGGCAAATCACCTGCCGGCTGAGCTGTCCGGCGGGCAAAAACAGCGAACAGCGATCGCCCGCGCCATGATCGCCAACCCCTCCATTCTGCTGGCGGATGAGCCCACCGGCGCACTGGACAGCAGTACATCCCAGGACGTGATGGATGTCTTTAAAAAAGTCAATGCACAAGGTACGACGATTGTCGTCATCACCCATGAAAAGGACATCGCTGCCGCTACGGATCGTATTGTCAACATCAAGGATGGCGTTATCGACAACGATGCATGAACCTAGATGAGGAAACATTCCATGTTCTCCCCGGGCGCGTACCAGGACAAACTGCAGGAAATTTTCCATAATATCGGGAAAAACCGATTGCGGACAATTCTGACCGGATTTTCCGTTTCATGGGGAATTTTCATGCTCATTATCCTTCTGGGATCGGGGTACGGCCTGGAAAATGGTGTTCGAAAGGCCTTTTCGGAAGATGCCATTAACAGCCTGTGGATCAGCGGTGGGCAGACATCGATGCCCTACAAGGGGCTCAATCAAGGAAGACGCATTCGCTTTACCAACGGTGACTACGACGATCTGAAGCAGTCCGTCAATGGGCGGGACAAAATAGCGGCGCGATACTTTTTGGGGCGTGACACAACGGTTCGATATCAATCCCTTGCAGGAAAGTTTCAGGTTGTGGGTGTCCATCCTGAGTATGCCGATCTGGAGATGCTTGAAGCCGACACGGGCCGATTGCTGAACGCATCCGATCAGGCTGTCCAACGCAAGGTTGCTATTCTGGGACCTAAAACGAAGCAAGAGCTCTTCCCATCCGGTTCTGCCGTTGGACAATATGTGCTCATTCAAAACATCGCCTTTCAAGTCGTGGGCGTTTTCACGGATGAAGGCGACGAATGGGGACTGGATCGCATCTATATCCCCATCAGCACCATGCAGCACCTGTTCAGCCGCAACGAACGCATTCATAATTTAGCCATCACCATTGATACCCATGCATCGCAGTCCCCCCAAGCGGTTGAAGATGAAATCAGACAACGATTGGCCCAGCGCCACCGATTTGATGCGCAGGACCATCGGGCCGTTTTCCTGCACAATACGTTGGAATCATTTCAAAAATACATGCGCCTTTTTGCCAACATACGCATATTTATTTGGATTGTGGGTATCGGTTCCATCGTTGCCGGCATTGTCGGTGTCAGCAATATTATGCTGATCACGGTAAAGGAGCGGACCCGGGAAATCGGTATCCGCAAAGCCATCGGTGCGTCTCCCGGATCCATCATCGACCTGATTGTAACAGAGGCAATCATCATCACGTTTTTCTTTGGCTACGTCGGTCTGGTATCCGGCATTGCTGCCCTGGAGATCATGGCACACACGATTCAGGGCGTCGCTTACTTCCAAAACCCCGAAGTGAATCTGTCAACCGCCTTTGGTGCTTTATTTTTGCTCGTCCTGTCCGGTATGCTTGCAGGGATTTTTCCAGCCCGGCGGGCGGCTAGAATCCGGCCCGTGGATGCCCTGCATGATGAGTAGGCTTGAAACGAAAATAGTTCGTTAATAATTGTGGATCATCTCCAAAAGAGTTGATCCAACATCGAATTTTCAATAGGTGCTAATGATCCGTTTTGAAATGGACATATGGCAGGAGATCCTGCACACGGTTCGGCAAAACCGGGTCCGTTCTTTGTTAACGGCTTTTGGTGTGTTCTGGGGGCTTTTCATGCTCGTCATCATGATTGGCACCGGCCAAGGCCTCCAAAAAGGCGCCTATTCCGAATTCAGCGGTTACGCCACGAACAGCGTATTTATCTGGCCGCGGCTTACCACCAAACCTTACAAAGGATTCCCCATCGGCAGGCGCTTCAAATTTACCAACGAAGACACCGAGGTCCTCCGTCGCATGGTTCCAGGTATTTCCTCCCTTGCACCCAGGGGTCGAAAACGAGGCGGAGATGGCGACAACAATGTTACCCACGGCGATCGGACCGCCACCCTGACCATCTATGGGGATCATCCGGAAGTGCAAAACATCCGTTTGCTACGAATGATTTCCGGTCGCTTTTTAAATCGTCTGGATCTGGCAGAGCGACGAAAAGTGGCGGTCATCGGGGAAGAAGCGCTCAAGCTTCTGTTTGAAAATGAAGCGTCGCCCATGGGGGCGTACATCAGCATCAATAACATAAATTTCAAAGTCGTTGGCGTATATCGTTTGCCAAGCAAGAATGATGAGGATTATGAAGAGGAAGCCAAGGCTGTTTTCCTGCCCTTGTCGACGTTTCAACAGGTGTTTAGCTGGGGCGAGACCGTGGGATGGTTTTCCATTACCTCCCAGCCCCATATCAAAGCTTCTATTGTGCGGGATGAGGTCATCCGGGTCCTGGCCGGCAGACATGCCGTTGCGCCTGAGGATGAACGGGCCTTTGGTTCCTGGAATATGGAAGATGAATTTCAGAAAATCGCCGATCTTTTTGTGGGTATCCGATTTATCGTTTGGTTTGTGGGTATCTTCACGCTCATTGCTGGGATAATCGGCGTTTCCAATATTATGTTGATAGCCGTCAGGGAACGAACCCGAGAAATCGGGATCAAACGCACCGTGGGTGCCACCCCCCTCTCGGTGATCAGTCAGGTGCTAATGGAAGCGCTCCTGCTCACCTCTATTCCAGGATATGCATCCCTGGTCTGTGGTGTTGCCGTATTGGAGGGTGTTGGCCGCTTGATCCATGTTCTGAAAATAGATGCCCAGATGTTTCAAGATCCCAGCATCGATTTTTACGCCGCCCTGCTGGCCCTGGCTGTCCTAACCATCGCCGGAACCCTGGCGGGTTTGATGCCTGCATACCGGGCGGTTCAAGGGACGCCTGTCGAGGCACTTCGATATGAATAGCCGAACATTCAAAAACTTGGCGAATAATGTTTAATTGATGTGAAATATCCATGGTAGAGAGATAACGTTATGAAAAAATTTATTCGCATTCTGGCTATCGTTTTTTTTATCCTGATGTTTTTAGGAACCCTGGTTTTTCTGTATGTCAAGTCCAGACCCAGAACCGCTCCCGTAAAGACGGTTTCGCCTGTAAAGATGGATATCGTGAAAAAAACCGTGCTTACGGGAAGTATTGTCGCCCGGCGAGAGGTTGAAATAAAGGCTCAGCTGTCAGGAATTGTCGATGAAATCATGGTCGAAGCCGGCGATTCCGTAAAAAAAGGTCAGGTATTGGCAAGGCTAATACTGGTACCCAACCTGGTTCATGTCAATGACGCCGAGGCTCGGCTGAATAAAGCACACATTGCATTGGAAGACGCAAACAAGACCTTTGAGCGCGTCAAGCGCCGGTATGAAGCATCCATAAAAGGGGGCAGTCTGTTGACCCAGAAGCAATCGCCGAACCTGATCAAACTGCACCTGGCGGAGAAGGACCTCAATCAGGCAAAATTAAATCTTCAAGATGCCCAGGACACATATGCGCGGGATAAAGTGCTCAGGGCCAAGCAGATCATCCCGGAATCCTCGTTTCAGACAACACTTCTGCAGCTCTCGAAAGCCCGGGAGGAGTATGACAAGACAGAGACGTATTATCAGATGGTGCGTGCTGAAACAGTGGACGCAACTGAAGAAGAATACCAAAAAGCCGAAATAGAACGCAAACAGGCCCTGCAAGAATTAGCGACCGCCCAAAGCAATCTGCAGCTGATCCAGGAAGGTGTTACCCCAAGCACCCGCGAAAAAAGCAATACCTTGATTCGCGCCACCATCGATGGTGCGGTGCTGGAAGTGCCGGTCAAGGAAGGCAGTCTGGTGGTAGAAACCAGCACCCAGTCGCCGGGCACGACGATTGCCATCGTCGCGGACATGAGGGATATGATTTTCGAAGGTAATGTAGATGAAACTGAAGTCGACAAGCTCCATCAGGGCATGCCCCTCATTCTCACCATCGGTGCCATTGAAAACCGGTCGTTTGAAGCCCAAATCGAGCATATTGCTCCCAAAGGAACGGAAATCAGCGGCACCATTCAATTTGGATTGCGCGCCAAAGTTGTATTGGAAGAAAACTATTTTGTCCGCTCTGGATATTCTGCCACCGCTGATATCGTGCTGGAGATGCGCAAAAACGTCATGGCAATTGAAGAGGGCAATTTAATTTTTGAAGGCGATGGCGTGTTTGTTGAAGTGGAAACAGGCCCTCAGAAATTTGAAAAGCGCAACATACAAACCGGCTTGTCAGACGGTATTCATATTGAAGTGTTATCCGGTCTTGCAGCGGGAGAACGCATCAAGATTCAGGGACGCAGCCGCTAGAAAATAGGATCATCCCGAGGGATGTATCTTTGCTGCCATACGGCCATGCCGTCTGCTGCAAACGCCTCCGCCAGAATCGAAGGAGGCACATCTTGGTCGGGAAACTCAGGCGCCCAGACACCAGCGCCAAAGCCACCCACATTGTCTGACAACCGACAATCGGATCCAATGGTATGGTTTTTTACCAACCCTTTCCCGTTAAGATCTGGGCCCATCTCTTTGGGAAAAATCGCTTAAGTCAGGTGAAAATCTGGCTGGCTTTTGAAGAATCAATGATTATAGTTAGCCTGCTGTAGCTTATATAACTGGAATCCTTTCTCCCAACTGATTGGCATTGTGTTATGTGTATAACCTTTAACAGGTCTCGATGGTTCTGCTGTGCAGACAGGAGACTTGAGGAGATATAGCATGCGTTCCTATAAAATTTTTATTCGGTGGTTCATCGTGCTGGTTGGGTTCATCGGCATCCTGACCGGTTGTCAATCTTTCGGACATGCCTTTGGGTCTCAAAAAATCAAGACCCCTCATCTGCTTCATGATTCCCAGACAGGGGCCCCTGCATATTCGATGGGAAGCCAGAAATCTTAGCATCGAGTTCAAGGGCAAGGTCAATCAAAATATCTTGACGATGGAAGGTCAAATCGACATTACCGGAGGTGCCAACCAGCACACCAACCTACTGGATCGACTGATTGTGGACATCTACCTTTCTACACCGGACGGCAGCGTACTGGAGCGGCAGAACCTTCTATTCCACGGACAACTCGCCGCCAGATGACGCAACCCAGCGCACGTTCAAGCACAGTTATGAACTGCCCAAAGGAACCACGCACATCGCCTTCGGATATGACGGGAGCGCTCCGTGAAAGCGGATCCAAGTCGTCTCAGAAACAAAGGTAACACCTCAAACACGCTTTCCAGCATTCACCCTTCCTGTAATTCTGAACTGAACGATTTTTATCGCTGGAGAGCATGGTTCAGGATATCCTGGATCCTACAGGCATGGTTGGAAAATATCCAGTCCACACCCCGGTTGATCTCCCTGAACAGGCTGTTTTTTGAACCAACATAGGCGGTACCAACCTTTTGACGACGGTCGTGATGCCTTTTCATACGCGCCTCGGTGATCAACAGGTAATGCCCCGCAATACCGCCAAGTTTTTCTGGAGCGCTAAACGGCTCAATGCTCGCCAATTGAGCTGGGCCACCGGGACATGCACGTCGCTAGACGATACAAAATCGGCATATCAAACCAGCTGCGGGTCCAGGGCCAGAAAATGGTAAGTCTTTCTCGGGAGTCAAACCGGAGAAAGCCTGATATAAAACCCGTCGCTGTTTGGCCGCATCCGGATAGACTTCGGCTTTGATCTCGACCATCAAATGCATGTTTTTCCCGTAACGCGTTATAACTTCCGAAAGGGTTGGAACCTGGGGATGGTGTCTTCTCAGCTGGTGGAACTTGGTCTGCCCGATGGTCATTGAATGGCCGAACAGACGTAGCAAGTCAGGATCGTGAAACACGACGGGTACCATATCCTGCGTCCAGCGAATGTCGCATTCGATGCCCCATACGCCATGATCGCGTGCCCGATCAAAGGCCGCCATCGTATTTTCGAACACCGCAACGTTGTCGTGTTCACCCCGATGGGAAATGATCCTGCATCCTTGCAGGGCTGCTTCCCGGGTTTTGGCTGCGGCAATCTGGCATACAGATCGTTCACCACAAAGTGAAACAAGGCCTCTACCTGTTGGAATGCTTTCATAGGCGAAAGAATCCTATCACATTCTGTATTTTTTATCGGAATGACCCCGGCGGGTCCAACCCGAATCGTTCACGCACCTGACGAATCCATTAACAATGGCTTAGGATGAATCGCGTGACGATATGAACGGTTTCAAGCGATTGAACACAAACATACTGATCTGGCTGATTTCATAGTCTGCCTGCCCATGCCGGATGTCCATCATATCGAGGTATAGTCGGTTGACATGCGGAAAGGTATCGACGTCTAAAAAATGCATCGAAAGATAGACATTCTTTCCCAGAACGATCACATTGAAATCAGAATCGTTGAACGCATTCTGTATGACGCTCTCGGCATTTTGCGGATAAACGACGAGCGGGCGATGATCCATGGACCTGACCTCTAAATGCAATTTGATAAATTCTTTCACTCGTACATCGCGCCGTTTCTGTTCATCTGACGCTATGGATGCCGCGTCACCAAACATCTGGGCCATGACAAGTTTCTGTAAAAATCGAATCAAGGTGCGCTGAAACGTTTCGATGGCCTTGGCATAAGCTTCCTCCGGCATAAAACCGGACGGATAGGTATGGGTATCGATGGCTTGATGGACGAACGATTTTACCATGGAGGGCAGAACGGCTATCTGCACAGCCTTTTTGTTGGGTGTTTTTGCCGGCCCCGGTTCAGCGCGGAACGACTGTAGCGGGCCGACAGGGACTTTTCCCGAACATAGGAATCCATGGCAACGGCGCCGATCCTGTAGAGCATATCCACGACAAAAGGGTGTTCCAGGTAGGCCATAAAAGATGGTTTGGATTGTATGACATCTTTCAGGAGCTTCATTTCAGAAAATTGCAGGTTGGTATCACCCAGCGCGATCTCGAATGCTGTGACACGAGGATCCAGAAGCTGTGCCTTTTTGTCCATCAGCGCTAGCATGCTCACTTTTTCTTCGCGAGCCATCTTTTGCAGCAGCAACAGCCGGAGGGCAAGAAGTTGGGTGCATAGGAAAAACGGACTCCTGGCCGCCCCTTTCCTTGAACAGGTTCAGACTTTTATCGTAGTGGTAAAGCACCTGGGATAGTCCCAGGATGTTATTGTCCAGCACCATTACACGCCGTGGATCCTTTTCAGGTCCCTGCATCAGGTTCGAAATAGCGCTGAAGTCCAGGGGCAGATTCAATCCCCTAGAACGCCATTCTTCTCTAAGTTTCGGGTTCCCGGCCTTTCCGAGGGTTACCTGGATCATGTAGGCAAGCACCTCCCCGGCGTATTGTTCTGCAGGTGTCTGCAGGGTGTCCCCATTGGCCGTCACCGTCGCTTGCAACCGGCTGTCGGTCATGGCCCCGCCAGGGGTCTGGGCACACCCGAAAAACAGACCCAGCAAGCCAATTAAACAGCCATAGCGAGCATATAGTGATAACCTAAGTAAACGCATGGTTCGATTATTGTAAAAATAATGTCATAATGTCAACTGGCCTTGAAGTTTTTTACCAAATTCGTCTATACATTGGTTATGAAAACAATTATCAAAACCCTTCGTGGCCTTACATCATTGTTCGGCTATTTCCTTAATACCATTTTCTGGTGCACCCCCCTCTTTTTACTGACGATTTTGAAATTTCTGATTCCGCTGCCGAGATTTCGAAGCTGGTGCAGTCGAAGATTGAGTGCCCTTGCCACCGGCTGGGTTGGCACCAACACCATCAATCAGCAGCTGTTATCCAAAACGTCCCTTAAAGTACAAGGTCTTCAGGACCTCAGCCTGAATGAAAAATATCTCGTATTGGCCAATCACCAGTCATGGGTGGATATCCTGGTGCTGCAGCGTGTTTTTCATCGCAAAATACCGTTTCTCAAGTTTTTCCTGAAAAAAGAACTCATATGGTTCCCGGTCCTTGGCCAGGCCTGGTGGGCCCTCGACTTTCCCTTCATGAAACGGTACTCAAAACAGTTACTGAAAAAAAAGCCCCACCTAAAGGGCAAGGACCTGGAAATCACCCGCAAAGCGTGTGAAAAATTCAAGACATTTCCGATTTCCATCATGAATTTTGTCGAGGGAACCCGATTTAGCATCGAGAAGCACAAAAGACAGCAATCACCCTATCGAAGCCTGCTGAAATCGAAAGCCGGTGGCGTGGGTTACGTATTGACATCCATGGGGGACCAGTTGAATGCCATTTTGGACGTCACCATTGTCTATCCAGAAAACATCAAGAATTTCTGGTCCTTTCTGTGCGGTGATATCCACGAAATCAAGGTCAGGGTCAGACAGATGCCGGTGACGGCGGATCTTCGTGGGCGATTATACGACAGACCGATCCTTCCGGGCCCAATTCCATAACTGGCTCAACGAGCTGTGGAAGGAAAAGGACCAATTTATCCAGGATATGCTGGCCTGATTTTATCCAATTGCCATTTTGAGCTGGCTTATTAAGGTAACTAGGCCACCTTGCATTGGAGCATCTACATGATGACCCATTGGTCCGCCTTTCCAGATAAAAAAATATTGCCGGGCAGGTTTGTCTCCGACACATTTCCTGAATATTGGCCTAGACAGCTTGTTAGAGGCTTGTCGACTATGTTCATGAATTGCCCTATGGATACAACACCGACCGGGACGACCTGCTAATCCTCTTCAAAGAACGAATGGGCAGCTGCACCACCAAACACGCCGTTATAGCGACCCTTGGCGAAGAATTGGCACTGCCCATAACGAAAACCATCGCTATTTACGCCATGACCGAAGATCTGGTGACGGGCACCAATCCCATCCTCTACAAATATCATCTACCCTATATCCCCATGATCCATTGTTTTCTGACCTACCAGGCCTTCAGCGTCGATTTAACATTCGGAAACCGCAACGGTAAAAATGGACCGATTCAAGACTTTCTATTCACCCAAGCGGTAATAGCGAACATTTCGGCCAAGGAAGAATATTTACTGTACCGCAAAGCGGTGGCGGCACTGATCCTGGAACGGCAGGAATTGGAAGGCATTGCAATGAAGCGGATTTTGCACGCCCGGGAGGAAGGTTTGGCGATTTTAAGGGCCCATATCCGCTAAGGTTTCGTTACGCTATTTAATGGCACCCTCCCCTTTTAAAAGTTCAAACAGTTTCTGTCCGGCAGGGACTTGCTTCACGCTATACTCCAATTTCAGCGCATCGATTTTGGTCATCTTGGGGCTGACACCCACTAGGTTAACGGGTCTTCGTGATCTTGTGTATTTAGCGCCTTTACCTGAATTGTGCACTGCCAGGCGGTTTTTCAAATTTTTGCTTATACCACAGTACAAGGTATTATCAGAACACTGAATCAAATAGACAACCCACTGTTGCTCATTCATTGCTCACCCCCAGCGGATCGCCAGCATGGTAATATCGTCCGCTTGCGGTGCTTTCTGGATAAACTCAAAAAGATCCGCAGTCACATTTTCAATGCTTTCTGCTGCAGTGGGGGGGTAATTTTTCACAACCGATTCTTCAAAACGCTTGCGGGTGTATAGCGCATCTTGTGGCGATCTGGCTTCGGTGACGCCATCGGTGAAACCAAATAAAATGTCTCCGGATTCGAGCTGCACATTTTTTATTTGGTAGCGTGTCCCAGGCATCATTCCGACCGCGGGCCCTGTAGGTTTCAACCTGTTTTTTATGCCGTGGGCATCCTTGATAATCGGCGGTTCATGGCCGCCGTTGACATAGGAAAGCTCACCTGTCAAGGGATGGATAATGCCAAAAAACAATGTGGCAAACATACCCTCCTCGCCATGCTCATGCGCAATGTATTCGTTTGTAAGAGAAACCGCGTTGAGAGCGTTTGATTGATTGGTATAGTTTAAGCTTTCGATATCTTTTAGCGTGCCAAGACTCTCTTCGCCGTGAGCTTCGAGGGCACAATGCAATTGGGCATGACCAGAAAAAACCCTGATCAAGCTTCTTAGCAGGGCCATAAACAAGGCTGATCCGACGCCTTTACCGCTGACATCGGCAATGACGATACCCACACGATTGTCGGGCAGCAGGAATACATCATAAAAATCACCGGACAATTGCAATGCAGGATGAAAATAAGCGGCGATTTCACAATTGGGTACTTGTGGAATTTGATGGGGGAGAAAGTCTTTTTGAATTTTGCGACCCTTCTCCAGTTCTTGGTCAAGCGCCTTGGAATATGTTTCAATGGCTTGTTTGGCATTTTCCAGAGAACGGTAAGACGCATTGAGTTTCATGTAGAGCTGGGTATTTTCTATAGCCAATGCCATCTGATCGGCGGTGATTTGCATCATATCAATCGATTCACGATTAAAATATCCGGGCGATGGATGCATAAGCGTTAAAATACCAAACAGCCATTTGTGTCTTACAATCGGTACGGCTAACGCGGAGCGAATCAAATAAGGTTCATCCGGGAGTCTCAGCCAGCGACTATCTGTCTCTGTGTCCTTGATAAGCCCGATTTCAAGATGTTTTCTGACCCAACCAGCCAATCCGCGATCTAAAACACTTCCAATCAATCGTAAGCGATGTTCAGAGGGCACCTCACCACGCGTAAGAATACTATCGGTAACAACCCCTTGTTCGTTGAGTAAAAACAAACTGCCTTTTTCGGCCCCGGACAGTTCACGAGCAACATCGAGGGTTTTTTGCATGCTGGTCTTCAGCATTTCCTGTCTTGAGGCGGAACGCACCATTTCGATCAGGTTCTCAAATAACTTGTTCTGAGCCCGGAATGCTTTTTGGGCCCGCCTCAGGCTATTGAGTTCATTTTGTGGAGATCTAATTTCCATCGGACTGTTATCGTTATGGTTGAAAAAATATTTATGGCTCTTCTCCCAATTGGTTGGGAGATGAAACTATTTTAAATTTACTAAAAGATCATATACGATACCTTGTTCAATGGGGTCAAATCATATTTTAGCGCTAAGGACTTTCCCAAAAAGAACCTTTCCGAATTGACGGGTTGACATTGCGATCTTCATTCTGTAGCATTTCTCAAGAGCGACTGCCGAAGGGGCTTGGTGCCGTAAGGTCGGCGTGAAACAGTATTGAAGAACCTCGCAGCAATCTGCGAGGAATCTTCGACCGTAAGGAATTCTGTCTAATTTAGATTCGCTCGCTAACCCCGCAGCAAGCTACGGGGACTGCGCTCGCTGTTGCGGTTCAACTAAACATTACCAACCGGCAAACGATTTAAACAAGATCTGCATTTGCACCACCAGCGCCTAAAACACGAAATCGCATATGAAAACGTGGTCATTTGACAGCCAGGCCTGTTTAACATTATGGCCGGCGCTGATGTTAGGAGCCCTTGCGGCGAGTTCGTAAAGCGCCAGGGGATGATTCATTTCGTGTTCGCCGAATCCCGTTAGTTGCGTTAATAACCTTAACCCGACATGCAAAAAGCGAGTTACCCATGGACCTTGAATGTATTCTCTATGAAAAGGGGGATGGCATCGCCATCATCAAACTCAATCGACCCAAGGTGCTGAATGCCATGAACAAGCAGTTGTGGCTTGATTTACAGTCGGCAATGGAAGACGTGAAAACCGATCCTATCACCAAGGTGCTGATCGTAACCGGCAACGGGCGGGCCTTTTCCACCGGAGCCGATTTGAAAGAATCGAAAACACGCAGCATTGAAGACTACCGCGATTATCTCACCGAGCTCCAAGAAGCCTCCAGAAAGCTGATCCGTTTTGAAAAGCCCACCATTGCCGCTATCAACGGCTATGCCTTGGGCTCCGGTTACGAACTGGCACTGGCATGCGATCTCAGAATTGCGGCAGAAGATGCACAAATCGGTTCTCCGGAGGCGAAGGTTACCTCGTCCGTTACCGGCGGTGCCATGCGCCTTGTACAGGACCTCATCGGCCCGGCGAAAGCCAGAGAACTTCTTTTTACGGGCCAATATATTTCCGGCAAGGAAGCCGAAAGGATCGGTCTGGTCAACAGGAGTGTTCCCGGCCATCTGCTCATGGAAACAGCCAAAAACATGGCAGAAAAGATCGCCGAAAATTCTGCATTTTCAATCAAAATGATTAAAAAAGGCCTGCTGATGGCCAGGAGTGAGGCAAGCCTTGAAGCCCTGATGGATTATGAGGTGGAGGCCTGTCTGGCCTGCGTCTCCACCAAAGAACGACAGGCAGCCTTGAAAACGTTCGAAGATCGCAAGCACTAGCCGAAGAAAGGTGTAGCATGACCCTTGAAAAGCTTTTAAACGCGGAATCTGTCGCCATCGTCGGGGCCTCGAACAACGAAACCAAAAGAGGCTATCAGGCCATCCGTATTCTCATCGATGAAAAATTCGGCGGTAAGATTTATCCGGTCAACCCAAAAGAAAATCGTATCTTGGGCTTGAAATGCTATCCAAAGGTATCGGCGATCGAAGACCCCGTGGACATGGCATTGATTACCACACCGGCCAATACCATCCCGGCGATTTTGGAAGATTGCGGTCTCAAAGGCATCCATGGTGCGGTTATCATTGCCGGCGGCTTCGGTGAGTTGGGCGTGGAAGGGCGAGCACTGGAAACCCGAATGGTTGAGACGGCCCGTAAGCAAGGGATCCGGCTCATCGGCCCCAATACCTCCGGCATGATGAATGTAAAAAGTGGCTTAAACCTCGTTGGATTGAAAGATGCGCCCCGGGGCAATATCGCTCTTCTGACCCAGAGTGGAAACATGGCCCTGACCCTGATCACGGAAGCCAAACTCAAGAGTCGCAAGGGATTTTCCTATTATGTCGGCGTGGGAAACGAGGCCGACATCAAGTTTCATGAATACCTTGAATTCTTTCGGCAGGATCCGGATACCCGGGCCATATTGATGTATGTCGAAGGATTACGGCAGGGCCGGGAATTTCTCCAACAGGCCTCCACAACCACCATCGACAAACCGGTGGTTCTGTTAAAAAGCGGTCGCTCAATCACCGGCAAACGTTCGGCTGGTTCTCACACCGGGGCGCTGGCCGGCATGTCCGAGGTCGCTCGGGGTGCTTTCCGGCGGGCCGGCATTATCTTGATCGAAAATTCGAACGATCTTTTTCCCGCCGCCGAGACCCTGGCCAGCCTGCCCCCCATCAAGAACAACAGCGTTGCCATTCTGGCGGATGGTGGTGGGCACGCCACCATCGCCGCAGATATCTTGAGTGATCTTGGGGTGAACATTCCGGAGTTCACGGAAAAAACGCGCAACAAACTGAAACAGATTTTGCCCTTTGCGGCATCGGTGCCCAATCCCGTGGATGTGGCCGGTGGCACGGATGCCGACCCCTCCCTGTTTGCCGACTGCGCCAGAATCATCCTCAAAGACCCCAATGTGGGGGGACTGCTGCTGGTAGGACTGTTCGGTGGATACGGCATCCGTTTCGCTGAAAGCCTGGCCCTGATGGAGGAAGACGCTGCTCACCAAATGGGAAAAATGGTCAAGAGGGGCAAAAAGCCCATTGTGGTTCACAGCCTTTATAGTTCGGAAAAGCCCCATGCACTCGACCTGCTGCGCTACTATGATATTCCGGTTTACGATTCCCTGGACGTGGCATGCAAATGCATATCTGTGCTGACCGAATACGGCAATTATTTGAAAATGTACCATTCCAAAGCCAGCTTTGTCATGAACTGGGGGGCCAAAGCCAAGCCGGAAGGAAAAGCGATTCTGGAAAAAGCGAGGAAAGAGCATCGTAGCTCCCTTTTGGAGAACGAGGCCAAAGACGCTGCTTGGGCTGCACGGTGCACCCGTGCCCAAGGATGCGCTGGCCACCACCGCCGATGAAGCCGTGCGCTTTGCCGGAAAAATGAAAGACGAAGTGGTCCTGAAAATCATGTCGCCGGACATCCTCCATAAAAGCGACGCCGGCGGCGTCATGACCCACCTGAAAACGGAACAGCAGATCCGGGATGCATTTGCCACTATCATCAAAAACGCCCGTGCACTTCTCACCGGAGGCAGACATCCTGGGTGTCCTCGTATCACCCATGGCGCGAAAAGGCGTGGAAATCATCATCGGGACGAAAAACGATGATCAATTTGGCCCGGTGATCATGTACGGCCTGGGCGGTATTATGGTGGAGGTGTTGAAAGACGTGGCCTTTCGGGTCCTGCCGCTGACCCGGACATCGGCCAAGAAAATGATGGAAGAAACCAAATCCTATCCGATCCTGAACGGCATTCGCGGCAATCCGCCTTATGATAAAAAGGCGCTGATCAATCTATTGCTGCTCTGCTCGGATATCATTGAATCCTATCCGGAAATACAGGAAATGGATTTGAACCCGGTAATCGTTCACGAAAAGGGATTGAGTCTCGTGGACGCCAGAGTTATTCTGACCGGTTAAAATATCAGAAAGGAGGCATGTCGGCATTTTTTTTAACCGTACGTAAACGGCAAAGATCATACATCCTAAAGGGCTATGGTACCAGTGTTGGAATTGATACCGATTAAGCCTGCCATACAACAAGGTGCTGTGTTGGATATCCATGCACCGCTATCAGGAAAGGAGGTCTAGATGAAACCTAATAATATGATTCGTTTGTTATCGATCGGTTTGATTTTTAGTCTTTGCAGCAATGTCTTTTTATGCTTGCGGCGACAAGGAGGAGACCAAAGCGCCACAGGCAAAAATTAACTTTGTCACCATTGGGACCGGCGGCATTACCGGTGTCTACTACCCCACCGGAGGTGCCATTGCCAAAATGGTCAACAACAAGCGCGATGAATACGGCATTCGGGCCACTGTTGAATCCACCGGCGGATCGGTGTTCAACATCAATGCCATTCTGGCCGGCGATCTGGAATTCGGTGTGGCCCAGTCAGACCGCCAGTACCAGGCCTGGGAAGGAATTGAGGACTGGAAAGACGCAGGCCCCCAGAAAGAACTTCGCGCCGTGTTTTCCATTCATCCGGAAACGGTTGACCTGATCGCCGCCGTGGACGCCGACATCAACAGCCTGCAGGACCTCAAGGGCAAGCGGGTCAATATCGGCAACGTCGGTTCCGGGTATCGCAACAATGCCATCGATGCCCTGGAAGCCAACGGCCTGAACTGGGAAACAGATTTTCATGCGGAAAGTCTCAAGGCTGCGGAGGCACCGGGATTGATCCAGGACGGCCGCATCGACGCCGCTTTTTACACCGTCGGCCATCCCAGCGGTTACTACAAAGAAGCCACCGCCGGCAGACGCAAGGTGAAGTTCGTTCCCATCACCAATATCGAAAGCCTGCTGGAAAAATACCCCTACTATGCCAAGGCCGTCACCCTGGTAACAGAACACTATTCCGGTGCGGACAACACGGAAGATGTGCCCACCTTCGGTGTCAAGGCGACCTTGGTGACGTCCAGCAAGGTTCCAGATAATGTCGTATACGCCATCGTCAAGGAGGTGTTCGACAACCTGGAGGACTTCAAGAAACTGCACCCGGCCTACAGCGGCCTGACCAAAGAGAGCATGCTGGAAGGCCTGTCGGCACCGTTTCATCCCGGTGCACTGAAATATTACACGGAGGTCGGCTTGAAGTAAAGCGACCGGATTCTATTTAGCGTTTCAACTGCTGACTGGCGGCGGGGCCGGCCTCCCAAAACCGACCCCGCCGTATAGCCGGCGGCCGTCCCATGTATGGATCGTATGCAATTCCGTTAGGCTGAATTTGAAGGCCAGACACCTGTCCCCTAACACGGGGTCCATGACGTGGTCGTTGTTCGCTTTTCAAATGCTTTGTTAATTGATTCATTTTTCCAACAGGGTGGGTGAACATCATGAACAATATAGAAATCAATGAACAGGATGACGGTCTGGAAATCGCCAAACGAATGGCAGAAGAAGAGGAGGGCATCGCCCGGCGGCCAAAGGGGCTGGATCAGATGGGTCATACCGACAGTATGTGTGGTGTGGAGTTTTTTCCAACTTTCCATCGCCAGCTGGCTGATCATCGATTCCACATTCATACGGGCCATCCATCTGGGATTTGCCCTGCTGGTGGTCTACCTCAACTACCCCACGTTAAAAAAATCACGACTGGGTTTGAAATTTCTCTCGGCAAAAAACCGGATTCCCATCTTTGATTACGTCATCGCGGTGATCGCCACTATCTCCGCCCTCTACATTGCCTTGGACTACGAAGGTATGACCGCCCGCTACGGGGCGCCCATCTTCAGGGATCTGTTGCTGGGCGCACTGCTGATTATTCTGCTGCTCGAGGCGACCCGGCGCGTCATCGGTCCGGCACTGCCGGTCATCGGAATCGGTTTCATCAGTTACGCCTTTTTGGGACCATACATGCCGGATCTGATCGCGTTCAAAGGGACATCGCTCAACCGATTCGTCGGACAGATGACCATGTCCACCGAAGGTATCTACGGGATCCCCCTGGATGTATCCGCGACCATTGTGTTTCTCTTCGTTTTGTTCGGTGCCATGCTGGACAAGGCGGGCGCCGGGCGGTATTTTATTCAGCTGGCGCTGAGTCTTCTGGGCGGATTCAAGGGTGGACCGGCCAAGGCGGCCGTGTTGGGTTCCGGGCTGACCGGTTTGGTATCCGGTTCCAGCATCGCCAATATCGTCACCACGGGAACCTTCACCATCCCGCTGATGAAAAAAGTCGGTTATCCACCCACCAAGGCAGCCGCTATCGAGGTCGCCGCCAGCACAGACGGGCAACTGGCACCGCCGATCATGGGTGCCGCCGCCTTTATTATCGCCGAATACGTCAATGTACCCTATGTCGAGGTCATCAAAGCGGCCGCAATACCGGCCTTCGCCTCGTATGCCGCGCTTTTCTATATCACCCACATCGAAGCGTCCAAACTGGGTTTGAGAGGCATGTCCCGATCCGAACTGCCCCAGTTTTTCAAGACGCTGCTTTCAGGTGCCCACTACCTGCTTCCCATGTGCCTGCTCCTCTATGAACTGATCATTGTCCGGCATTCACCGGAGTTGGCCGCCTTCCATGCCATCTGGGTGATGGCGGTGGTCATGTTCCTTCAGCGGCCGATTCAGGCATACCTGAAAAAAGAACCCATCGGCCCGGCCTTCAAACAGGCCATTGTGGACATTTTTTCGGCGCTTGCCGCGGGGGGGCGCAACATGGTATCCGTGGCCCTGGCCACGGCAGCGGCCGGTATCATCGTCGGGGTGGTGGCCTTGGGTCTGGGACAGTTGATTACGGCCATTATCGACACCCTTTCGGGCGGCAACATTTACCTCATGTTGGTCATCACCGCGCTGGCCAGCCTGGTCATCGGCATGGGGCTGCCCACCACGGCGACCTACATCGTCATGGCATCGCTGACGGCCCCGGCCATCGTGGCGATCAGCGCCATGAACGACTTTATTGTCCCGCTCATGGCTGCGCACCTGTTCTGTTTCTACTTCGGCATTCTGGCGGATGACACACCGCCGGTGGGTCTGGCGGCATATGCCGCAGCCGCCATCGCCAAGTCGCCGCCTATTCCAACGGGAATCCAGGGTTTTATGTACGATATTCGGACGGCCATCTTGCCGTTCATGTTTATTTTCAATGCCGATCTGATTTTACACGACATCACCAGCTGGACACAGGGTTTGCTGATCTTCTTCATGGCCTGTATCGGTAATTTTGCCTTTGCTTCGGCCACCCAGGGTTGGTTCGTGGCGCGTAATAAAATCTGGGAAGTGCCGATTTTTTTATCGGTCACCCTGACGCTGTTTCGTCCGGACCTGATCTCTTCGTGGATCGGCATCCCTCATGATCAGCGCTACTGGTCTTATCTTATCGGGCTGGCCATATTCGGTCTGTTGTATCTGCTGCAACGACCGCGCATCGTCGACGTTGGACCGGCTTCTGCAACATAGGAAGTTCATCAACAAAGGAACCTGTCATGAAAGACATTAAAACCCTCATGGTTGCCCTGGCTTTTTCTAAATATGCCCAGGAGACCTTTGACTACGCGGCCATACTGGCTCAAAATCTCGACGCCGATCTGTTCATTGCCAGCGTGATCAACATTAAAGATGTCGAGGCCGTTAGAAAAATCACCGCCATGGGTTATGATGTGGATGGCGAGCATTATGCCCAGGGAATCAAGGACGAACGCAAGCAACAGCTCAAACAAATACTGGAAACCTCCCCCTACCAGTCGGATCAAATTCGCATCGTTTTTAAAATCGGACATCCTATCGATGAACTGCTCAGGCTAATCATTGAGGAAAACGTCGATATGGTGGTCATGGGGCTCAAGGGCAGAACAGATCTGGAACATGTGCTGGTGGGTTCGGTCGCTGAAAAACTGTTCCGCAAATCACCGGTGCCGGTCGTTTCTCACCGGGACAAAAAAAGTGCCGAAAGACTGCGCCGGCGGTTTCTTCGAACCAAAGAAGCGCAATAAAAGACGAAGATGCAGGCGATCATCTCTACCTGAACTGAGCGATTTTTTCACGAAGAGATGTGCCAAGATCTAGCGGTTCGAGAGGAGAAGAAAATGTTCCGACCATTTAGATCGATCCTTTGCATCATATTCATGGGCCTGCTCTGTTCCGGCGCCCCCCTGCTGGCCGGCGAACGATTCACGGACAACGGCGACGGAACAGTGACAGATCACCAACTGGGTGTCATGTGGGCCAAAAGCGACAATCAGGGCGACATCAACTGGAAATTGGCGCAACAGTGGGTAACATTCACTTTTCCCTATACTATCATGAAACAATATGATAATTGGCGCCTGCCCACCATAGCAGAACTCGAGAGTCTTTACGTGGTGGACAAACAGTACCGCGGGTACGAAACCGACTGCGGGCAGCAAGTCAAGGTGGTTTATGCCATCAAATTGACATGTGGTTGGATTTGGTCATCGGAAACGTCTGCCATACAAGCCAAAATATTTAATTTTCAGCGCGGCTATTCTTACATGGATCGAATGGCCCACGACAAAGCCTACCGGGCACTGCCGGTGAGGGAAATGAAGTAAGGTCGCTGACGCGGTTCAGGAGCTTATTTATGATACCAGTTGTCGGAATAATCGGCGGATCGGGGCTGGATGACCCCGACATTCAAAAAGATGCAACATCGGTGAACATGGACACGCCTTATGGCAGGCCTTCCTCGGCACCTAAAAGTGGTCGAATCGCGGACACCGAGGTGATTATTCTCGCCCGGCATGGGAAGAATCATCAGTACAGCCCCACCCAGGTAAACAACCGCGCCAATATTTACGCCTTGAAAGAAATGGGAGCAACACACATTCTTGCTACGACAGCGTGTGGCAGTCTTCGAAAAGAGATCGACAGAGGACACTTTGTCATCGTTGATCAGTTCATCGATTTCACGCGTTTCAGGAAAAACACCTTTTTTGATTCCTTTGAAAAGGGCGCAACCCATACGTCCATGGCCGAACCGTTCGATGCAAAACTAAGAAGCGCTTTATACGACACCTCTGTCGCGTTGGGTTACTCGACCCACAATGGCGGAACCGTCATTACCATCGAAGGCCCGAGGTTTTCGACCAGAGCCGAATCCCATATGTTTAGGGCTTGGGGAGCCGATATCATCAATATGTCCATCGCTCCGGAGGCCATGCTGGCCAAGGAAGCGGACATACCTTACGCGGCGGTTGCCATGTCTACCGACTATGATTGCTGGAAAGAGGACGCGGCGCCGGTCTCCTGGGAAGAGATCCTGGCTGTATTTCATCAGAATGCGGACAGGGTTAAAAAGCTACTCCTGAATACCATTCCCAAAATCAATTAGGAGCACTCAATGGACTTAAAAGACAGCATCAGATCCATCCCCGGTTGGCCCATCCAAGGCGTGATTTTCAGGGATCTTACCACGCTCATGCAAGATCCCCAAGCGTATCGAGATACCTGCGATGTTTTTTACAATCGATATAAAAATTGGAACCTTGACAAAGTCGTCGGCATTGATGCCAGAGGTTTTGTCTTCGGGGCCGTCCTCGCCTACCAACTGAACGTGGGCTTTGTTCCCGTAAGGAAGAAGGGAAAGCTGCCTTACAAAACCGTTTCCGAACACTATAGCCTTGAATATGGTCAAGATATAGTCGAGATGCATGAAGATGCCATTAGCGTTGGTGAAAAGGTGGTCATCATCGATGATCTTATCGCCACCGGCGGAACCATCGAAGCGGCGGTAAAACTGGTAAACAAGTTAGGCGGTGAAATTCTGGAATGTGGTTTTATCGTTGAGCTACCGGATCTTAAAGGACGAGAAAAAATAAAGGATCAAAAGATATTTGCCATTTGCGCGTTTGAAGGCGAATAAAATCGTTCCACGATTTTATTGAACGCGGCTGCGCCGCTCCTATAGCAAAGGCTAACCTATCCCTGCAACTCCGATAAATGTAGCTTTTTTCATGTCTTGTTGTGCGCCCTCGGGCATGAGAATTTATGGCAACCGGCATAAGGGCCTTATCCAATTTTGTTGAAAGCGGCTATCTTCCTGCTCAGTGTCTTCACCTTGTTCAGAATGTCATCCTGGTCCAAAGATGTCAGCGTCCGGTTGCGTACCAGCATTCTGCCCGCCACCATGACATCTCTTACGTCCGAACCCCTGGCCGAATAGACAATCTGAGACACCGGGTTGTAGATAGGCACCAGATGGGGCTGATGGGTGTCGATGACAATCAGGTCGGCTTGCTTGCCTATTTCCAATGATCCGATGCTGCGGTCCAGTCCGATGGCTCTGGCTGCATCGATGGTGGCCATCTTCAGCACCGAAACGGCATCCATGACAGTTGGGTCCAGGGTGTGCACTTTGTGGAGTTTCGCGGCCGTGTCCATCTCCTGAAACATGTCCAAATCATTGTTGCTGGCACAGCCGTCGGTCCCTAACCCGACAGCAATGCCTGCAGACTGGAAGGCCGGAACCGGGGCGATTCCGGAAGCCAGTTTCATATTACTCTCGGGGTTGTGGGATACTGTGGCGCCGCTGTCGGCGATGATGTCTACATCTTTGTCATCTACCCAGACGCAATGAACCAACAGTGTCTGCTCATCCAGAACGCCGATCTGGTCGAGATATTGAATCGGCGACCTAGCGCCGCTGCCTTCGATCAAGGTCTGTTCTCGGGCTGTTTCGGCTACATGGATTTGAAAAAGGACTGCCTGCGATCTGGCCGCTGCCTTGGCCGCTTGGATGGTTTTCTGCGAACAGGTGTAAGGAGAATGACAAAAAATGGACGGTCGGATCATGGCTGACAAGCCATTCCATTTTTGGGTGAACGCCAAGGCTGAATCGATATTAAGACCGGCATCCGGCACACCGGGTGCCGGGAAATCGATAACCCCCTGACCGAGAACCCCGCGTATCCCTGCCTGGCTCACAATTTCCGCAACCGCATCTTCGTGAAAATACCCGCCGCAAACGGTCGTCGTCCCAGAAAGCAACATTTCCGCACAGGCTAGCGCCGTTCCCAGGCGCACATTTTCGGGATTGATCCATGCCCCCTCGGCAGGGAAAATGTATTGGTTCAGCCATACATCCAGCGGCAGATCGTCGGCCAGGCCGCGAAAGAGCGTCATAGGCATATGGGTGTGGGTGTTGATCAGTCCGGGCATAACGATACCGCCTACGGCATCGATCGTCTCTCTAGCCACCGGTACATCGATTCCGACAGGCATGTTGGCTATCTTTGCAATCTTGCCGTTTTTTATTCCGATCATGCCCTTGGAAATAATATCACAGGCTGTATTAAGCGTCACAATGGTGGCATCGTATATGATGGTATCAAATGTCGTATGCAATGAATGGCTCCAAACTATCTCAGAGGTAGGGGGGAATAAACGGTTAAGCGCTCACCGGTGATTGTCTTGGCACTTAATGTTTGCCGCTTCATATTTTTTCCATCACCGAAGAGATGATTCGATCCACCTGTGGTGCGGCGGCCTTGGCCACGTTGATGATGCCCTCCACACTGGCGGGCAGCGGATGATCCGGGTCATGGATATTCGTAATAATCGAAAGTCCCATCACCTTTATTCCGGCATGCACGGCAGCAATGACCTCCTGGACCGTCGAAAAACCAACCGCCTCGGCCCCAATGGTTTTTAAATAACGAACCTCCGCAGGTGTTTCAAGAGACGGTCCCAGAAGGCCGGCATACACCCCTTTTCTAAGGGCAATTTTGGCCGCGCTTGCGTAATCTTCTGCAAGGGATATCAGTCGGTTGTCATAGGCTTCCGTCATGTCAGGAAATCGTTGACCCCAGGGGTCATGGTTCGGCCCCAAAAGGGGATTGGCAGCAGTCAAATTGATATGATCGTTGATGATCATGATGTCACCGGGTCTAAATCCCGGGTTGAGTCCTCCGGCTGCATTGGTGACAAACAGGGTCTCGACACCCAAGGCCTGCATCACCCGTATAGGAAATGTGACCTCCAGTGGCGAATAGCCCTCGTAAAGGTGAAAACGCCCTTGCATGACGATGGTCGGTCGGTTTGCCATTCTACCGCTCAGACATTTCCCCAAATGGCTCTGCACGGTAGAAACCGGAAAATGCGGGATGTCTTCATAAGACAGGGTCGTAGACACGACCAGAGACTGCCCGCTATCGCCCAAGCCCGTCCCGGTCAACAAACCGACAAATGGTTTTTCGGCGATCTTTTTTTCGATATATGCGACGGCTTCAGCAACCTTTTCTTGATAGTCGGGCATTCAATCGCCTCTCAGCCATACACCGGCTTATGAAGGGAGTCATTCGTTCGAATGTTTTGTGTCCCTTCATCGTTCCCATATCATTTGGACCGTTATCGTAAAAAGTTGCCCTTCTTGTCAACGAAAAGATCCAATTTCCAGGTCATGATAGCATTGACAATCCAATACAATTATGAAATGGTAACCTTCAATTTGGATCACTCAATTTGGTTGAAAAGTGAACCGCCAAGCGCTTCCGCAGGTTGAACCGCAACAGTGAGCGCATTCCCCGTAGCTTGCTGCGGGGTTAGCGAGCGAATCAAAATTAGACAGAATTCCTTACGGTCGATGCGAAGCACTGCCGCAAGGCAGAACATTCCTCGTAGCTTGCTGCGAGGTTCTTCAATCTTCATGATCGAAAAATGACTGCGCATTTTCCGGAAGGCTGAACATTTCAGAACCATCCAATACAGTAGGTTGATCGTCAAATGAAGATTGCTGAAATTAAAGATGCCCTGAAAGCCACCGTACTCACCGGTGAAAACCAGATGGGAAAAACAATCGCGGGCGCCGGCAGCGCAGATCTCATGGAGGATGTACTGGCAGCCGCTACCGAGGAGTGTGCGCTGCTTACCGGCGTCGTAACCGAACAGGTCGTTCGCACCGCAAAAGTTGCCAGGGTGGCGGTCATCGTGTTCGTTCGGGGGAAACAGCCGCAAAAGCGTGTGATCGATCTAGCGGCATCCTATAACATACCGTTGTTGCTCACCAAATATTCACTATTTGTGGCCAGTGGAAAGCTTTACATGGAAGGCCTGCGTGGCCTTGACGGTTCATGGTAGGAAAAGGATACTCAAGCGCCAATGTGGATCGTTGGGATTTTTTTGGCAACCCAACGTTTTGTCAAAAAACACGTACAATTGCTTTGAACGGGAGTAACCAATGATTGAAGCCGTGTTCATAATGGGGGGTCTTGGACTGTTTGTGGGTGTGGGCTTGGCCATGGCATCTAAAATTTTCTATGTCTATGTGGATCCCCTGATTGTTGCAGTCGATGAAGCCCTTCCAGGTGCCAATTGCGGGGGCTGTGGCCTTCCCGGGTGCAGCGCAAATGCAGAGGCGATTGTTACTGGAAAGGCGTCTCCGAATTCATGCGTGGCGGCGGGCCCGGATGTTGCCGAAGCCATTGCCGCTATATTGGGCGTAGCTATTGAAGCCAAGGAACCCGATATTGCCAGACCGGGATGTACCTACGGTCTCCAAACTGCTGATATCAAGTATTTCTATGACGGCCTGGGAGATTGCAGGGCCGCCGCTCTCATTAATGGCGGCATGAAAGTCTGCCGGATCGGATGCCTGGGACTTGGGACCTGTGCAAAGGTATGCCCCTTCGATGCCATCACCATGGGTACCGACGGTCTGCCCGTGGTGGACGAAGTCAAATGCACCGGGTGTGGCACATGCGAAAGGGTCTGCCCAAAACATATTATCACCCTTTCCTCTGTTACCCGCCGCATTATCCGCGAGTACACCACCGAGGATTGCACGACACCCTGCCAGAGGGCCTGCCCTGCCGGCATCGATATTTGCGAATACATACGACAAATACAATTGAAAAACTACGCGCGCTCGGTTCAGGTTATCAAGGAAAGAAACCCGTTCCCCACCGTCATCGGCCGTATCTGTCCCCGACCCTGTGAAGATGTCTGCAGACGACAGCTCCTCGACGAGCCCGTTGCAATCAATTTCTTGAAACGGTTTGTGGCCGATTACGAGAAAGAAAAGGGAGCGAGAATTCTGCCCTTCAAAGCACCGGATACGGGTCGCAAGATAGCGGTTCTAGGTGGTGGCGTTGAGGGACTTTCAACAGCTTTCTTTTCCGCACGACTGGGGCATTCGCCCACGGTGTTCGAAGCCACACAAAAACTGGGCGGTCTTCTGAGAAGTGCGATAGCCACCAACCGCTTGCCCCAAGAAGTATTAGACTGGGATATCGAGGGAATTATCGAAATGGGCGTGAGTGTCCAAACAGGCCAATGCCTGGGCAAAAACCTCTCCATTGATTCGCTGCTCAACGATGGATTTGATGCTGTTTTTCTCTCCCTGGGCGGCTGGGACAGTCGTTTGTCACGGGGAGCCGAAGCCAGAATGGAAATACCGATTCCGGGACTTTACTTACTCATGGATGCTTTTAAAGCCCTAAAACAGAAAACAGGCCCACACATCACTTGCGGGAAACACACCATCCTGACCGGTGGCGGGGAACTCGCCATTCAAACCGCCATCCTGAGTAAAGAAAACGGGGCTGAAAAAAGCACCGTTATTTTCAGAGAGTCAACCGAAGACAGCGGGCTGTCCGCCGAGACCCTCAGCCAAGCTGCCGAAAAAGGCATCGATCTCATTTTCGGTGCGGGCATCAATAAACTATTCGGAGAGAAAGAACAGTTCAATGCGATCGAATATTTTGATCTAGGCTCCGAAGACAGGCATACCCTCCCGGCAGACACCCTTATCATCGCTTCCGGGCGACTTCCCGAGTTTATTTTTGCCAGACCAGCCAGACCGGCCATCGACGAATCAGACAAACACGAAGCACCCTCCCAGGAAGAGGAAACCACCCAAGATGCCCGATGGGAGGGATTTCACGCGCTCAAGCATCCCCATTACAGCCGTGAGGTGGGGTTACTGGCTGACGGGGACGTCCTCAGCGACTACAGCGGCGCCATAAAGGCAATCGGTGCCGGCAGAAGAGCGGCAGCCTCCATCCACAATGTCATGTATGGTATCCCCCTGTCGCACCCGGGCAATGTGCTTTCCTTGAAGACCCTGGTTCAAAACGTTGAAGAAATAGAAGGTGTGGCGCCGATTTCACGCACCATCATGTCTCTAGCTGACCCCGCGGCGCGTCAGATGGATGCGGAGATCGAAAAAGGGTTCAGCGAAAAGAAGGCCCAAAAAGAAGCCCAGAGATGCTTACAATGTGGCCTGATCTGCTACGAAAAAACGGGTACAAACAACGCTTGATACCGTGTTCAATAGAAGCGTTCATCATTCGTCACGTTCAACTGGAGGTCTAAACAAGGGGACGCCATTGGCTATCGAAGAAGGTATCGTCATCCATACCCATGACAGGCTTGCACGGGTCAAGACAAGCAAATCAAGTTCATGTAAGGCCTGTACAGGCAGAGATTCTTGCCATGTTTCGGAAACAGGAAACGTCATGGAAGTGGATGCAATCAATGGCGCAGGCGCCCGCGAAGGGGACCGAATTTTGCTCCAGTTTGAGACGTCCTCTCTCCTGAAAGCCTGTTTTCTTCTCTATATGCTCCCGGTAGGATTCATGTTGATGGGAGCCATTCTCGGTCATTGGTTGGCATTGAAAACCGGCATCAATACGTCTCTATCATCGGCCGGATCAGGGTTTCTCTTGCTGTTCCTGTCATTTATGGTGATTCGATCGAAAGCAAATACATTGGGTCAAAAGGATGCCTATAAACCCAAAATTGTCAAAATTTTAAAACATGCAGCCTTAGTTTAGCCCGACGCAACCATCAATAGGAACGACGCACATGGTAGAAAAAGTTTATATCACGAATGCGAATAAAGCCACTTTTATCTGCCCGCAATGTAAAAAAACGCTGACGGTTGATGTCAGCCACTATGCAAAGATGGAAAAGTCCGTCAAGGTCAAATCGAAATGCTCCTGCGGGAATACATGGATATCTGTCCTTGAAAAGCGAAAACAATATCGCAAGGGCGCCAACCTCAAAGGTATATACAAGTACATCGTTGACGGAAAAGAAATAGACAGAGGAAAAATGACGATCATCGATATATCTGCCGGCGGTGTGAAACTGAAGTTGGATGTCGATCGGAATTTAAAACCCGGCCATCTCCTTAATTTGGAATTCAAGTTGGACGACAGCAAACAGACGCCCATGCAAAAAACCGTCGTCATTCGAAATGCCAACAGCCCCTACTATGGTGCTGCTTTCAGAGACGCCGATTCCTATGACCCAGTTATGGGTTTTTATCTTATGAGTTGAAAACTCATCAACTGCGTTTTTCACCAAGCCTGATTCTGATAAATCCACTTGCAATTGCACCCCATTAACGATACATGCAACGCTCGCAATGAAAAGACACACCTTTTCAGGAAAAAAATATTGGAACCCTTTGGGCAAGGTCTTTTTAGCCATTGGGTTTCTTTTCATTTTGGCTATCTCGCCACAGGTGCCTTCGGCTGCCGAAGATGAAATTGCACGCCCCTTTCAACCTGGAGAAAAGCTGGTTTTCGAACTGAAATGGACGGTTGTTCCTGCAGGGGAAGCCTCACTCGAAGTGATGCCTTTCAAAAAGATCAACGGCCAGGACGCTTATCATTTTGTGTTGACCGCTAAGACCAATCGATTCCTGGACCGTATCTATAAAGTCAGAGATCGTATCGATGGGTACACAGACCTGGATATCACCCGCTCAGTTTTCTATTCCAAAAGACAACGAGAGGGAAATACCAAAAAAAATGTGGTGGTAAAATTTGACTGGGACGCTCAAACCGCCGAATACACCGAATATAAAAAACAAGCCAAAAAGCGCTCCATCAAACTGATGCCGGGCGCGCTCGATCCCCTGTCCATCTTCTACCATACGCGTATGCTCCCGCTGCAAGACGGTGAGAAAATGCAACGGCCGGTGACCGATGGGAAAAAATGTGTCATGGGGGAGGCTAAGATCGTCAGGCGTGAAAAGATTAAAGTTCCTGCAGGAGAATTCGATACCTTTCTCATGGTGCCGGATCTAAAGCATGTGGGGGGTGTTTTCAAGAAGAGCAAAAACGCTACGATTGAAATCTGGGTGTCGGCAGACAAGCGCAGGCTTCCGGTAAGATTGAGGAGCGAGGTCATCGTGGGCAGTTTTACCGGAGAGTTGATTTCATACACCCCATAAACTTGAACATGCTTCTAAGCAACCGAAAGGAATTCGGCCCACACCAGATTCGCTCCTAAACCCTGCGCCGGCAGGCGAAGCACTGTTAAACGGCAGAAACCACGGGGTTTGCGCTCGCCGTTGCGATTCAAACACCCTGTGCGGAAACAGGTATCTGCATTGATTGCAATTCGCCACAGAGGATCTGCCGTATCACAACAATTTTGCATCGAAAACCGATGCTCACGGACATTACCGTGATGATCATCAACGAAGCACTGGGCTTCTGAAAGGACACGTGAAATGAAATTCAAGTCGTTTATGTTTAAAGCAATTGGTCTGATGACGATTTTGTTGGTTGTTTTCACCAGCGACGCCATCTCTCAGACAGATGGTACCCCTGGCACCACGGTCGTCATTGTCAATGATATTCCCATCACTGAAGCAGATGTAAATTTAGAGGTCAAACGGATATTATTCCAGGCCAAGGCCATGAAACAGCCTATCGATGAATCGATGATGGACTCGATGAAAGAAAAAGTTATCAACTCACTCATCAATCGTGAACTCCTGTTTCAACAGAGCAAAGCAAAGGGGATCACCACAAATGCAGCAGAAATTGACAACAGCATCGAACAGATAAAGCAGAAACTTGAAGCGGGTCAAAGTTTTCAAAGCCTCTTGACGGAGATGGGTATCACGCTGGAAACCCTGAGACATCAAGTCGGTCAGGCCAATGCTATACAGAAGTTACTGGAGGTGGTGGTCTACCCGCAAGCAATGGTATCGGAAAAGGATAGTCGTATATTTTTTGAGAACAATCCGCAGTACTTCAAAAAACCTGAACAAGTAAAAGCCAGCCATATTCTGATTCAAGTTGCCCCGGATGCCGGCAATGAGGAAAAACTGACAGCCCGGAAAAAAATTGAAGACATTCAGAAAAAAATAGCTGCTGGAGAAGATTTCGCCAATCTGGCGAAGCAATATTCCGAAGGCCCCAGCAAGTCGAGGGGTGGTGACCTGGGGTACTTTGACCGAAAAAAAATGGTCAAACCCTTCTCAGACGCAGCCTTCGATCTTCAGCCTGGCCAGGTGAGTGATATCGTTGAGACGAATTTCGGTTTTCATCTGATCAAGGTTGCTGATAAAAAGGCCAAATCAGCTTACGCGTTTGAGGATATCAAAGACAGACTGCGAGAATTATTGCAGCAACAAAAGATCCAGCAAGCGACTGTACGTTATTTGGAAGAATTAAGAAAAACAGCCCAGGTGAAACAAATAACGCAATAAAGCGCTAGGAACGATTGTATTCCTGTAATCCCAGGCCAAGGATTAACTCATTTTGAGTTGATCCTTATTTTTTCTTGACGTTTATGGAAAGATGGGCTTAAACTACGCATCCAAAGGGCCCCGACTGGTTCTCAGATCGATTTCGCTCTGAATTGTGTCCTCTGCCAGAGTGACGACCTGGATCACGGGATAATGTTAAAACGCTTAAAAGGAGGTTGGGGGTTTGGCACAGGGAATTGTTAAATGGTTCAATGATAGAAAGGGGTATGGCTTCATCAGTCAAGAAGGCGGCAACGATGTATTTGTTCACTTTTCTTCCATCGAAGCGACCGGCTATAAGACGCTCTCAGAAGGCGACACCGTCGATTTTGAAATTGAGGAGAGTGATCGGGGACCTGAAGCCAAGAACGTAAAAAAAATATAATTGCCTGCAAGGAGCCACCTGGAAGCGTGCTACCGTTGAGCCTTCTTCGACCCGCTTCAGGGCTGGGCACACAACGCTGGTTCCAGGTAAAAGCACCCGCTGCCATGCTGATAGGGTGCTTTTATTGTAACGGCTCAGCTAGATAGACTGTTATCGGCAAGCCACCGCTACCCTGAAGGCCTACAGCCTGGGCATATTAATTCAACAAGTGATTTTAGGGGCCAATAGCCATAACCAACACCCGCCTGCGTCTTCGGCCATCGAAATCTCCGTAGAATAGCTGCTCCCATGTCCCGAAGTAATTCTCCACGCGCTTACGCACGTGGCAACTTCACGTCTGCATCGGAATTATTGATCTGTCGTGATGGTCACCTTCCTATGGTTAAACAGTGAAAGATATCCACAAACGACTGAGACGACTGAATTCAATTCTGCCCCAAACCATGCCGGCAGATCGTGTTCAGGCAAAACGAGGTCTGAGAAAAATGCGGTTGTCGCTCAAGAAGGGCACTGCCAGACAAGATCTTGTCAAAACTCTCGATGCTATCGAGACCCTGATCGATACATCCATTCAAACGAAAATTCGCCGCCGTGAAGGCCTGCCCTCTGTGGAGCAACTGTCTTCCCTGCCCATATGGGGCAAAAAAAACGATATCATCCAGGCCATTAAAAACAATCCGGTGGTCATTGTTTCCGGAGAAACCGGTTCCGGCAAAACAACTCAGATTCCCAAGTTCTGTCTAGAGGCCGGCAGGGGTGTTGAGGGATTCATCGGCTGTACACAACCGAGACGAATCGCCGCCATCACTGTATCAAAACGGATTGCCGAAGAAATGAGCCAAGGTATCGGGCAATCGGTTGGATATAAAATTCGCTTCACGGACAAGACGAACGCCAATACGTATATCAAAATAATGACGGACGGCATTTTACTGGCCGAAACCCAGGGCGATCCATTCCTGAACAGATACGATACCATCATCGTTGACGAAGCCCATGAAAGAAGCCTCAATATCGACTTTGTGTTGGGTCTTCTGAAAACGCTTCTCGACAAACGAAAAGACCTGAAGCTTATCATCACGTCGGCAACCATCGATACCATGAAATTCTCAAAGGCCTTTAACGATGCCCCGGTCATCGAGGTCTCAGGCAGAACCTACCCGGTGGAAACACGCTATCTACCATCAAGCGCAGTAGCGAGCGGGAACGGGGATCCGACCCATATCGACCTTGCTGTGGCAGCTGTAGAAAACCTGCTGCACGAAAGTGCCCGGGGTGACATCCTGACCTTTTTGCCCACCGAGCAGGATATTCGTGAAACCTGTGACATGCTTATGGGCCGCAAACTCAAGCGTGTTATGATAATGCCTTTATTTGCCAGGTTATCGGCCTTCGAACAGCAAAGCGTTTTCAAGCCGTCCAAAGGCAGGAAAATCATTGTTGCCACCAACATCGCCGAGACATCCATTACCATCCCCGGCATCCGGTATGTGGTGGATACCGGTCTTGCCCGAATATCTCAGTATACGCCCAAATCACGCATCACATCGCTTCCGGTGGTGCCCATATCACAAAGCAGCGCAGACCAGCGAAAAGGGCGCTGTGGTCGAATGGAAAACGGTGTCTGTATCCGGCTCTTCTCAGAAGAGGACTATCGCCTGCGTCCGCTCTATACCAAGCCCGAAATCCTTCGCGCAAACCTGGCCGAGGTTATTTTGCGAATGCTCTTTCTCAAACTCGGGAACGTGGACCAGTTCCCATTTATCGATCCTCCCCATGAGAAAAGCATCCAAGATGGTTTCAAACTTCTGCTGGAACTCAGCGCAATCAAGCGCTTTAAAAGACGGACACCCACCTCACCCCGGGAACACACATCCGGTACCATTTCCAATGCGGTTTCCGACATCCTGGCACCTAAATACGATTTGACTCCCATTGGCCGCATCATGGCCAGAATGCCCATCGATCCCAGACTTTCCCGCATCATCATCGAGGCTGACGCACGGAACTGTCTGCGTGAAATTTCCATTATCGCCTCCGCCTTGAGCATCCAGGATCCCAGAGAAAGACCACTGGAAAAAGAAAATGAAGCCGATGAAGCCCATGCTAAATTCAAAGATCCACAATCCGACTTTCTGACACTTCTCAATATCTGGCATGCCTGTTGGAAGCTGACGCAAAACAACCGACCCTTACAGTCATTGAAAAAGTTCTGCCGGACTCATTTTATTTCCTTCAGGCGAATGCGAGAATGGCAGGACATCTGCAATCAGGTTTTCACCATCCTCAAGGAAAACAGGTTTCGGCTAAACAAAGACATCGGGCCTGTCTCATCGATACAGGGAGAGCGTTTCAGCCAGCGTTATATCGATATTCACAAATCGATCCTGAGTGGCTTTCTATCGAATATCGCCCGCAAAAAGGAAAAGCATTACTTCAAAGCCGCCGGGGACAAGGATGTAATGATTTTCCCGGGGTCAGGACTCTTTCAAAAACCCGGTCCATGGATCGTGGCCGCCGAGATGATGGAAACCTCGAGACTTTTTGCCAGAGCCTGTGCCAATATTGATAGCGGTTGGCTGGAAGAACTGGGAACAGACCAATGCCGACACGTCTATCTCAATGCCCGCTGGTCCCGCAAACAAGGCGCCGTCATTGCCGATGAGCAGGTTTCTCTTTACGGCCTTATCATCGTACCCAAACGTGTGGTTCCCTACGGGCGGGTGAACCCCACAGAAGCCAGTGACCTTTTCATACGCCAGGCCTTGATCCCAGGAGAAATCGATCCCCCCTTCCCTTTTCTGACTCACAACCTCAATATGGAACAGACCGTCAACGAAATGGAAAGCCGTATCCGTCGCAGGGATATCCGGGTCGACGATGAAGACCTTTTCTCTTTTTACCAAAAACACCTTGACGGCGTACACGATGTCCGCACACTGAAAAAAATCATCCGCGAAAAGGGGGGTGATCAATTCCTAAAGCTGAAACAGGATGACCTCATGCGCTATGAACCGGATCCGGATGAATTGGCCAATTACCCGGAATCCATTCAATTAGGAGAGCAGTCCTTCCCACTCAAATACCATTTTGAGACTGGCAAAGAACATGATGGCGTGACCTTAAACGTTCCTGCTCCGTTGACGGATGCCATCGTGGCGGAACATACCGACTGGCTGATTCCCGGACTCTTCAATGAAAAAATTGAAGCACTTGTCAAAGGGCTTCCCAAACAGTATCGAAAAAAACTTGTCCCGATTTCAGCCACCCTTCAAATCGTTATCGACGAAATGCCTCGCTCCAACATTCCCTTGGCATCCGCCCTCAGCCGTTTTCTCAACACCCGTGTGGGTGTCGATATTCCAGCCGCTGCCTGGCCGATAGAAACGCTGCCTGAGCATCTTAAAATGAGAATTGCCATCACCGATTCTCAGGAAAAAATCTTGATGGCCGGCCGAGACATCGCAGACCTGAAGAAAAAGTTGGCCAAGAAACCCGACCCTGACGAGCTGATTTCGGCCAAAAAAAAGTGGGAGAGAAAAGACATCCTGAATTGGGATTTTGGTGACATACCCGATGCCGTCACCTTGACAGGCAGGCATCAAGCCCAATGGGTCCTCTATCCGGGTCTCGCGCTAGACCAAAAGGGCCTCGACCTGATTCTGTTTGCTGACAAAACAGAAGCCGTCATATCACATAAAAAAGGTGTCGCCTCTCTGTCTGCAAAATCTCTTTCAAAGCCACTCAAGTTTCTAAAGGTTAACCTTCGCCTGTTACCGGCGTTGAAAAAGCCGGCCCTCTATTTTGGCGGCTGCAAATCGATTGAGCAGGAAATGTATCAACAGGTTATTGGCTCATTGTTGCAGCGCAACATACGTAAACAGACCCAGTTTTTTGCCTGGGTAGAAAAGCTGGAACAAGAAGCCATTCACCTCAAAGGTCAGGATCTGCTCGAAAACACGACCCAGGTTCTAATGGCGGTATATGATGCTCGAACAGCCCTTCATCAACTCGAAACAGCCAATCTCAAAAACAACAAGCTGGTTCAGTTTATCTCTGATTTGAAAAGCGATATGTCGCGCCTCGTTCCGCGTCATTTTGTCAGGCTCTATGACAGCGAGCGCCTCATACATATCGTGCGTTACGTCAAGGGTATGCAGATTCGTGCCCAAAGAGCTGTTGTCAATTTTGAAAAAGATCGTATCAAAGACAAGACCGTGTCCGAATTTGCCTTAAATCTGAATTCGTTGATTACGGATTTGTCCCCAAATGCCAGTCAGGCAAAACGGGAGGCCATGGAAGCGCTTTTCTGGCTCCTGGAAGAGTACAAGGTCTCCCTGTTTGCCCAGGAACTGAAAACAGCCACCCGTGTTTCCGAAAAGATATTGAAAGATGCCATCAGGGAAATCGAACGGATGGTTTGAGGGTTGATCCATTTTTTTATTGCCACTGAGTGGTGATTAATGCTAATGTGTTCACAACATTTGAAGCCTATCGTAACTGTTTGGCACGGGTGTTCGCTACGAACGCTTGTTCGCAAGTTCGAGCGCTTGGTTGACGTTGTTTACCGGCGCGGTTTCAAAACGTCATTCTGACAACGACTATATCTGCGCTTTGTTTTTGAGGCATGCAGAAAAAGGTACCCACAATGCAGACAATCGATCATTCCATTACCAGAAGAGAATCCATCAAGAAAATACTGAGACTGACCGGCGGTATAGCTCTTTCGGGGAGTGCTGCCGTGATGATTCATGCGCCACAAACGGCCCTGGCCGATACGGGGAATCAGGCCTTCATCGTCGACGCCGTGGGAAGCACACCCGGGTACGCCATCAAGGAGCTGGTTCGCAAAACCTTCGATGCGGTCGGCGGGATACAACGATTCATCTCCAAAGGGGATGTCGTGGTCATCAAACCCAATATTTCCTGGGCACGGGCGCCCCAACTGGCAGCCACCACTCATCCGGAAGTCTTGAAGGCCGTCATCGAACTGTGCCAGGAAGCCGGTGCCAAAAAGGTCAGGATCGCCGACCACACCATCCACGGCGCTGAACGCTGTTTCGCTGTTACCGGCGCCGGATCGGTTGCCAAGCAAACCGGTGCCGATCTGGTATTCCCCAGATCTTCCCTGATGCGGGACATGAACCTGAACGGACACCGCCTGGACGTGTGGCCGGTCTTCGTTCCCCTGGTGGAGGCAGACAAATGCATCAATCTGCCGGTGGCAAAAGTCCACGGTCTGAGCGATCTGACCCTGGGAATGAAGAACTGGATCGGCGCTGTCGGCGGCCGACGCTACGCACTTCATCAGGATATTCACCAGACCATCGTCGACCTGGCCCAGTTTTTCAAACCAACCATCACCCTCATCGACGCCACGCGTGTCATGACCCAAAACGGACCTTCCGGCGGCAGCATGAACGACGTTACCGTCATGAACCGGCTCATCCTGAGCAACGACCCTGTGGCGGCAGACGCACGGGCAGCCAGACTTTTCGATTATTTGCCGGATGATATCGGGTTTATCCGCCTTGGCAAGAAGTGGCATCTTGGTGCTTACGACATTGACGTTCCCTTGCAACATGAGGTCTTTGTTTGAAACCCAAGCACCTGATCTGGATCCGTCGAGCGAGCCAGGCATTTTTCTTGTGCCTGTTTCTATTTCTGCTGGTAGAGAGCCGCCTGCCCCAGGACATCATTGTCGACTACACCCAGTCCATGGGAGAGACCCTCGAAATACGTATTGATCGGCCGGTCACCTTTTTTTTCCAGCTCGACCCCCTTGTGTGGTTAACCACACTCATTTCAGGACACCTGTGGATCAAAGGGTTTGGCTGGGCCATGGCCGTTTTGGTAATGACCTTCGTGTTGGGTCGGATTTTCTGCGGGTTCATCTGTCCCTTGGGAACCATGCACCACATGATCAGCCACTTCAAACAATCCCTCAAGGGAAAACAACTTTTGCAGGCCAACCGCAAGACCGCATCCCAAAAACTCAAATACGCCGTACTGGTAAGCGTGCTTTTTTCATCCCTATTCGGCCTCAATATCGCCGGATGGATGGATCCGATATCCTTTCTTTTTCGATCCCTGGCTCTGGCCGTTATACCGGGCCTCGGCAATGGTCTGTCCGAGTTTTTCGGACTGCTGGCCGGTAGTGACATCAAGATTCTGAACCTCATGAGCTACGGCGAAACTTTGGTCTGGCCGGTGTTTGGATTCGATTTCAAATCCTTTCAAACCGCATGGTTCGTGGGTATTCTTTTTTTGGTCATCCTCTTTCTCAACCGCCTAAAACCACGCTTCTGGTGCCGGACGCTTTGTCCCCTGGGCGCCTTGCTGGGATTGGTTTCCGGATTCAGCCGCCTTCGATTGGAAAAAGACTTGGCCAAGTGTACCCAATGTCAGAAATGTGTCATGACGTGTCAAGGAGCGGCAGAACCCATACCCGGGGTCAACTGGCAACCCGCTGAATGCCTGACCTGTTTCAACTGTTTTGACACATGTCCTGAAAATGCTCTGAAATTTAGCTTCCGCCGACCCGGTAAGGAACGAAAACTGCCGGACATGGGCAGACGGGCGCTGCTGGGGGGAATGGTGGCCGGTGTATCCCTACCGTTTTTGGGGAGTCTGGACGGCAACATCCATGCGGTATCCAATCCCAATCTCATTCGACCACCCGGTTCCGTTACCGAAAATGATTTTCTCAAGCGTTGCCAGCGTTGCGGTCTCTGTATGAAAGTCTGCCCCACCAACGCCATCAACCCCACCTTTACCGAAGCCGGCATGGCAGGCTTCTGGACCCCCACTCTGTTGATGGCACAGGGCTACTGCGAGCACACCTGCACCCTGTGCGGCTCGGTTTGCCCGACCCAGGCGATCCAGGAGATCTCTGTCGAGCAAAAAATCGAAACACCCATTCGCATCGGCTCGGCCCATTTTGACCGAGGAAGATGCCTTCCCTGGTCCGGCAACGGTCCCTGCATCGTGTGCGAGGAACACTGCCCCACATCACCCAAGGCAATATATTTTTTTGAAAAACAGGTCGAGGGCTCGGGGGGCAAACGCTTGAAGGTCAAGCTGCCGCAGGTGGATTTAACACGCTGCACCGGTTGCGGAATCTGTGAAAACAAGTGTCCTGTCAGGGGCAAGCCGGCCATACGCGTCATTTCCGCCGGTGAATCAAGATCCACAAAAAATCAGATCATCTTATAACATCCCAACTCAGCCGACTCGCTAACGATCTAATCTGAAAGAGTTTGTGGCTGAATATAGGATTCGAGTGATATGCTAAAAATTATAAAGAGTTAAACGTTTGGCATAAATTTTCATGCCCGTCCGCGCACAACGAAACATGAAACATAGATTTATATTGAAATGTCATAGCTACCCTATAAAAAATAGGGCATGAAAATTTGTCAAAAGAACCTCGACTTGGTACAAATGCGTTGCAAGTTGAGGCCTGTTTCTAATGAATATTTCTCTTAACTTTTAACGGAGTAATACATGACACTTCTCATCGTCAACAACGACAAATGTAAAAAAGATGGTATTTGTGCGTCAGACTGCCCCATGGCAATTATCAAACTCGATAAGGAGACAGGCCCCAAGATCGTTGCGGGCGCTGACCCATTCTGCCTGCGATGCGGCCACTGCGTGGCAATCTGCCCCCACGCTGCATTGAGTCATCAGGAAGTCCCACTGGAAAACTGCTCGCCGCTGCAAAAGGATCTATCCATTACTGCGGAACAGGCAATTCAGTTTCTGCGTTCGCGCAGATCGATCCGATTTTTCAAGGATACGCCCGTTGAAAAGAAGACCCTGAGACAACTGATCGAAATCGGTCGCTACGCCCCAACGGCCAGTAATTCACAGTTGGTGGAATGGACTGTTTTTTCGGACAAGAAAAAAATTCAGGAAATTGCCGCCCTGGTCATCGAGTGGATGAAAACCATCTTGAAGAAAGATCCGCAACCCGCCTCTGCACCCTACATGCCCATCATGGTCGGCGCCTGGGACATGGGCTATGACGCGGTCTTACGGCATGCACCCGGATTGATTCTCGCCTCTGCCCCCAAGGAAGCCAGCAATGGGCTGGTGGACGTGACCCTGGCACTTTCCTACCTCGAGCTTGCGGCACCCTCTTTCGGTCTGGGCACCTGCTGGGCAGGCATGCTCCAAGGGGCCATGCGGTCTCATCCGCCCATCAAGACGGCCCTGGGCCTTTCAGACAACGAGCCCTTTCATTACCCCATGATGATCGGGCACCCCAAAACCCGATATTATCGTCTGCCGGAAAGAAAAGCACCCAAGATTGTGTGGAAATAAATTGGCCTTGCGAATGAATGGGGCGCGACTTCATCGCTTTTTTTGCAACGTATAGCCCGAATGTTTCATGAAATGTTCAGGTTAGACTCTAAGCGGCTCTGTAGCGGCTGGTTGACGTTGTTTGCCGGAGCGATTTCGGCATGTCATTATCAGAACAGCTATACCCTGAAGTCTCTGTGTACAAAATTGACATCAAAGACAATCATACCTAATATAAAACCATGCTGCGATTTTAAATTTAAAGGAGGAATTTTATGCTAGAAAATAGAAAAATTGCCATACTGATCGAAGATATGTTCAATGTATTCGAGTTCTGGTACCCATATTATCGTTTGAAGGAGGAAGGTGCGGAAATTATAGTGGTGGGGTCCGGGAGAACCGATGTGTTTACCGGCAAACCCGGGACCGAGTGCAGGGCGGATGTCCGCGCAGAGGATGTTACGGCCGGCGATGTGGATGGTCTGGTGATCCCGGGTGGCTATGCGCCCGACATGATGCGAAGATACCCGGCCATGGTAAAACTGGTCAAGGACGTTTACCAGGAAAAAAAACTGCTGGCCGCCATCTGCCATGCCGGTTGGATGCTCGCCTCGGCGAACATCCTCAAAGGCAAAAAGGTAACCTCTTTCCATGCCATCAAAGATGATCTGGTTCATGCAGGGGCCGACTGGGTTGACCAGGGTGTCGTGGTGGACGGCAATCTGATCACCAGCCGAACGCCGGACGATCTACCCGTGTTCATGAAGGCGATTATTGACTTTCTTAAATAAATCAGGGCTCGAAGAAATATGCTGTCTGCGCTAACCAGCTTAGAGCTTATGTGACCTAAAGCCCATGGGTACAAAACGAGTCCACTTGGTCGGTATGTATGACCCCCTCCCAATTACATAGAATGCGCCAGGACGCCGTGGATATTTTTTACGCCGGTCTCGAGGCGGTTGATCCGGTTGCAGCCATTCGACGATTCGTCAGCTTGGACCATGCGCATCTCGTCATCGGTGATAAAACGTTTGACCTGTCGCGTGTTAACAACCTTGTCATTGTCGGTGCCGGCAAGGCATCGGGGGCTATGGCCGAAGCAATGGAAGAGATCCTGACCGATCGGATCACGGGCGGGCTCGTGGTGGTCAATTATGGCCATACCGCGGCTCTTTCCCGCCTGTCACTGCTGGCGGCCGGTCATCCCGTACCGGATGAAAATGGCCAGGAAGGTGCTGAAAGAATAGGCCAACTCGTAGCAAAGGCGGGTCAAAACGATCTTGTTGTCTGCCTGATGTCCGGCGGTGGTTCGGCCCTGCTGCCTTCTCCCTCTGAGGGCCTCAGCCTGACCGACAAACAGGAAACCATCCAGGTGCTCCTGTCCTGCGGGGCCAGTATCCATGAAATCAACACCATTCGAAAACACCTGTCCCGTATAAAAGGCGGCCAGCTTGCCATGTCTGCACATCCGGCCAGCGTGGTTGCATTGGTTTTATCCGATGTGGTCGGTGATGACCTGGATGTGATCGCATCCGGCCCCACGGTGCCCGACCCCAGCACATTTCAGGACTGCCTGGATATCATTTCCAAATATCGCATCGCTGACAACCTGCCCGAGGCCATCAACAGACATATTGTCAGAGGCGCTCAAGGAATGATCAAAGAAACCCCCAAACCTGGCCACCCTGCCTTCGCCAAGACAGAGCATTTCATTATCGGAAACAATTTTCAGGCCTTGGACTCCGCCAGGCTTTACGCCGAATCTTTGGGCTACAACACCCTATTGCTCACGTCCCTGCTGACAGGTGAAACCAGACATGCCGCCCATTTCCATGCCGCCATTATCAGGGAACTGACCCAGACCGGCCATCCGGCCAGGCTGCCGGCCTGCCTTCTTTCAGGGGGTGAAACCACGGTAACGCTCAGGGGCAGCGGCAAGGGTGGCAGAAACCAGGAATTTGCCCTGGCATCAGCCATTGCGCTTCAGGATCTTGGCCCCTTGGTCAATCTCAGCGCTGGCACCGACGGCGCCGACGGCCCAACAGATGCAGCCGGCGCCATTATGGACAGCACCACACTGGCACGCGCCAATGCCAAAGGACTTGAACCGGACGTCTATCTGCGTAACAACGATTCATATCATTTTTTTCAAGCCCTGGGAGACCTCTTTGTGACGGGTCCCACGAGAACCAATGTTATGGATATTCGAATTGCCCTGGTGGGCGACTGTTCAATTCGCATAAAAATGTCCCCTAATAGGTCTACAGGAATATGATCACCGTCATTCAAAGAGTCAAAGAGTGCCAGGTGTCGGTAGAAGGCGAGGTTGTGGCCCGGATCGGTCGTGGGATATTGGTTTTACTGGGGGTGGCAAAAGGCGACACGAATAAGGATGCCGAGTACCTGGCCAACAAGATTTCTCATCTAAGAATTTTTGAAGACGATCAGGGGAAAATGAACCGATCGCTTCTCGATACCGCGGGCAGCATGCTGGTGGTATCCCAATTCACACTATTGGGTGACTGCCGAAAAGGGAGACGCCCCTCTTTTATCAAAGCTGCCCCACCCGAAGACGCAGACCGATTATATGAATTTTTTATAGCACGTGTTAGAGACCAGGGCATAAATGTCAAAACCGGGCAGTTCAGAAGCATGATGGCGGTTTCACTGATAAACGATGGGCCGGTGACAATTATCGTTCAAAGCCCCGACCCGAACATGGCATGAAACTTGAGGCGTTGTTTTAAATAATCTTTTTTCCCCCCGACAAGCTTTGTGACATTTGCAGGCAAAACCGATATGGGAACAAAGGCAACCGTGAATATCTTTCGAGGCGTACGTCTGCATCTGCTGGTTACCCTTTCGTGTCTTGCACTATTCGGGTTCCGGCCCGTCCAGGCCTTGGATTTTCAGGCTTTGCGAGACCTTATCGGGCCCGGCGACGCTGTGGTGGTTTCAGGCCCGGACAATCACATTCTCTTTGCACACAACGCCGATGCCTTGCTTATTCCGGCGTCGACAATGAAAATATTGACGGCACTCACGGCGTTTCATTACCTGGGGGAGGACTACCGCTTCCACACCGAATTCTATCTGGATTCGGCTTCGAATCTCAAAATCAAGGGCTACGGGGACCCTCTTTTGATTTCAGAGGTAATGGCAGATATGGCGGCTTCACTCCACGAGCTGCTGGAAGACAATGGTCATGCCTTCACCAACATCATGATCGACCCATCCCATTTTGATACCGACGTCGTGATACCCGGTGTCACCGACTCAACCGAACCCTACGATGCACCCAACGGTGCCCTGTGCGTGAATTTCAACACGATCAATTTTCAAACGATTCAGGGCAAATACACCAGTGCTGAGCCCCAGACACCCTTGTTGCCCATGGTCATCCCCCGTATTGACAAAACAGGTCTGTCCCGGGGTCGCATCACTTTGAGTCACCACAAGGACGAGCTTGCTTTGTATGCCGGCCACCTCTTCAGACATTTTATTGAACAGGCGGGTATCAATGTCACCGGAAACGTCATGCTCGGCAAGGTTCATCCGACGGATCAACGGATCCTGAAGTACCAGTCGCCATTTACCCTGAAACAGGTAGTAGAAAAAATGATGACCTACTCCAACAATTTTATAGCCAATCAGATACTGCTGGAATCGGGTGTCGCACTGGCCGGTCCACCGGGAAATCTGCACAAAGGTGTCGCCGCAGTCAGGGAATATGCCCGCAAAGAACTTGCGTTGGACGGGTTTAAGATAACGGAAGGTTCAGGGATTTCCAGGCAAAATCGCATTACGGCCAAAGACCTTCATGCGATACTCCTGAAATTCAAACCCCATTACAGACTTCTCAATCAGGACGGAAACGACTTTTACAAGACCGGTACACTCAGAAATGTCAGCTCACGGGTCGGATTTTTTGGCCGGGATGAAGCCACCAGCAATGCCTATGTGATTCTCTGCAATACCCCCGCTAAATCGGCAACGCCCATCAAGAATCGCTTGAAGGACATCCTTTCCCGATAAGCACTTGTTTTTCCAAACTGTCTTGTGTCTTTTTCACAAAAGCCGGACACTGTGTTCCCAGCGACGGTGTCCGGCTTTATGAACTCATCCAACTGAAATGGCGATTTTACGCGGCGCTGCTTTTTCGACCTTGGGCAACGTCAATCGCAAGACACCATCTTTCAGTTCGGCCGTAATCTTGGCCTGGTCAATGACCTGTGACAGTGTGAACTGACGATGATATTTACCAATACCATATTCGATAATAATGGGCTCCTCTGAATTGTTTTCGCCGGATTCAGTCTCGCCGGTCAACGTGAGTACATCGTCACGCAGATCAATATTCAGGTTTTCGGTTGTTACACCCGGCATGTCCGCCAGTAGGGTAATCTCGTGGTCAGATTCAAATATGTCGACATCTGGCGTATAGACCACCCCCGGCCTTGTCTGCTCACCTTGGGCGGTCACTTCTAGCTTTTCTCTTACCTTGAGTTCTTTGGCTTCGGCGTCTGTCATGATGATCCCTCCCTTTAAAAAGGATGTGTCTCCTTGGCTAATTCATACCCATCCATAAATGGTCTTTTCACGCCCTGCCTGTGTTGGTCGCCATGATTTAACTCCTCAAAATAGCTCGCTATTCCTCCGGGTTAAATCTGACGCCCGCCTTGTCAGAACGTGAAAATCCCTATTTCTGGACGGACACTAGTTAATCGTGATTTGTCTGGGCTTTTCTTTTTCGGCTTTGGGCACACTGATACTCAGAATACCATGGGCTAGAGATGCTTTCACACCTTCCGGATCGATTTCCCCGGGAAGACTTATGGCACGCGCAAACTTGCCGGCTTCTCGCTCTCGGCGGTGATAACGAACCTCTCCTTTTTCTTCCGCTATCTTCCGTTCCCCTGAAATCGACAGGTTGTTTCCGGTCGCCTGAATTTCCAGATCATCTGCGGAAATACCGGGAAGTTCTGCCCTGAGGTGATATGTCTCCTGGTCCTCGGTCAGGTTGATGGTCGGGAAAACGCCTGCATGAAGGGTCGGCAAACCACTTTCCTGAGCCCTCCCGAGCAAATTGTCCATCTGTTGGCGCATGCGTTCCAACTCACTGAAAGAACTCCTCACATTCCACGCCGGTACACCAAACATTCTCCTGTAAATCATCGCACAGCCCTCCTTTTGATTTGTTTTCATCATCGTGTTATTAGATCGTATTACGGCATAACAGCGATAACTCATTTTTGTTTTTTCGTTTCTAAGAATATAGATAAAAAGGATTTTTGATTTGTCAATGTCATAAACAAATTTTTTGTTACATTATTAATATAATTTTATTGTTTTAGTAATGAAAAAGCTTTGGTTTTGAAATTTGAAACGCTCAACCTAGGTTTTTATCTCTTGACCCGCTTGGATCATGTCTTAAATTAACGATCAGCCCTTTTACCCCGTCAACCCGTATCTTAATTCATAAAAGGAGAACCGTTCCATATGGATATCAGGGAAATTACCGATCAAGTTGAAAAAGAAAGCCTTTTTACCAGACAGCTGGTTGCTGAGATCGAAAAGGTTGTCGTCGGTCAGACAGGCCTGATAAACCGAATGATCATCGGCTTGCTGTGCGAAGGCCATCTGTTGTTGGAAGGCCTGCCCGGGCTTGCCAAGACCACCGCCGTCAAGGCAATGGCCCAAGCCATCGATACCGCTTTTAAACGAATTCAGTTTACGCCGGATCTCCTGCCGGCGGATATTATCGGAACCCAAATTTACAGGCCCGACAACGGTGCCTTCGAGGTGAATAAAGGACCGATATTTAACAATATTATTTTAGCGGACGAGATTAACCGTGCCCCCGCCAAAGTACAGAGCGCCCTGCTCGAAGCCATGCAGGAACGTCAAGTCACCATTCGGGACACGACATTTTTACTCGATGACCCTTTTCTGGTAATGGCCACTCAAAACCCCATCGAGCAGGAAGGGACCTATCCACTCCCCGAGGCTCAGATCGACCGTTTCATGATGAAAATTAAGGTGGGTTATCCTACGGCAGACGAAGAAAAAGAGATCGTCAAACGAATTCGCAGCGGTGTTGCCAGCAAGGCTGCCAGTGTGGTAACTGTCTCGGCCCTCAAGTCAGCCCGGGCAACCCTGCACGAGATCCACATGGAAGATCGGCTGGTGGATTACATCGTTCGATTAACGCAGGCCACCAGAAAACCGGCTGAATTCGGACTGGATATCGGACCCATGGTCAGCTACGGGGCGTCGCCGCGAGCATCGATCTGGCTTGAAGCTGCTGCCAGAGCCCAGGCGTTTTTGAACGGTCGTGGCTATGTGACCCCCCAAGATGTCAAATCCTTGGCACCGGAGGTGTTCAGGCACCGCATCATCTTGAGCTACGAAGCAGAAGCCGAGGGGCTGACCACAGACGACATCATCCATCAACTGTTGGAGCGGATCGAGGTTCCCTAGCATGCTTTCCAAGGACCTGCTGAAAAAAATTCAAGGCTTTCATTTCAAAACCCGACACCTGGCCAACGATCTGTTTGCAGGGCAATACGAAAGCGCCTTCAAGGGACAGGGGCTGGAGTTCACCGAAGTTCGGGAATACCAGCCCGGAGACGACGTTCGTGCCATCGACTGGAATGTTTCAGCCCGCTTCGGGCATCCTTATATAAAGGTATTTCACGAAGAACGGGAACTGACCGTCATGTTATTACTGGACCTTTCCGGATCCCAATCCTTCGGCACAAAACAGAAGTTCAAGCGCGAATTGCTGGCCGAAGTGGCGGGGATGCTGGCCTTTCTCGCCATTCGAACCAACGACAAAGTGGGCGCCATTCTGTTCAGTTCCAAGGTGGAAAAATATATTCCACCCAAAAAAGGTGCCGCCCATGTCTGGACCCTCATTAAAGAAATCTTTACTTACGAGCCGTCCGACCTTGGAACCGATATCAAAGGTGCTCTGGATTACCTGAATCGTGTGCTAAAACGCCATGCCATCGTTTTTCTCATCTCCGATTGTATGGACAAGGATTTTGAACGCCCCTTCGGCATCGCGTCCCGCAAGCATGATTTGACCGTAATCCGTACTTCAGACCCTTCTGAGCTTAGCTTGCCGAATGTGGGTCTGGTTTATCTGCACGATCCGGAAACGGACCAGGTGGCGCTGTTCAACACCCGTAGCAAAGCATTAAGGAAAACCTGGCAAATCACATCGCCGAGCACATCAGACACACCTCACAAACCTGCTCAGGAAAAACGGGGTGGATCTGGTGGACGTTCATACGGACGGCTCGGTTTCTGAACCCCTGGTCCGACTGTTTGACAAAAGGAGACGGCGTCGGTGAGTGTATTTTCGACACCTAGCCCATTTGCTCGCAAAGGCCTGGGTCTTTTTTGGGTACTGGCCTGTTTTCTAACGTGGGTTGGGCCGGCATGGCCCCAAACAGCAGAAACAAATTTCGTGCCGTCGCTGTCTGCCTCCGTTGAGAAAAATTCGGTCAAGGTCGGCGAACTGATATGGGTGACCTTGACCTATACGATTCCCGAGAACGCCAAACTGCCTGATAGCGGCCTTGTTGGAGGCCTTGAACCCCTGACGGTCATTGAACAAAAAACAGCCCCCAATGAAATTAAATTCCGATTTCTTGTCGATCAACTTGCGTCATTTGACCTGGGTCCCTTCAGCCTGACCTATGTTGACCATCAACAAAAAGAACAACGATTGACCGCAACCCCGATTGCCGTCACCGTTTTGTCCAATCTGAGCCAAAAGCCCGAAGAGGCAGTTCTGAAGCCGATTGAAGACATCATAGCCACCCAATCAAGGTGGCTGACGTACCTACTGGGAACGTTAACGGCCATACTGCTGCTTGGTCTGATTTTGAGCTTTTTCTGGTGGCGCAAAAAGGGTCCTATCCGTGACATGCTGACGCACCAAAAAGATCCGCCACACGTAAGGGCCGAAAAGGCGCTCGATGACCTGGTTGCCAGTGGTCTGTTTGAAAATGGGGATGTGAAAACATTCTATTTTCTTTTTTCGGAAACCATCCGCCGTTACTTGGAATCCATCCGTCCGTTCCCGGCAGCAGAAATGACGACCGAAGAGATCGCAAGATGGATCAAGGCAGATCCCACTGATCAGGTCATTTTACCTCTGCTCCGGCAGGCTGACCTGGTCAAATTTGCCGATTCACTGCCGGCTCCGGACCGCAAAGATCAGGATGTCCTGACAGCCCGAGCCTATATCTGGCAAACACGTCCGATCACGAACAACACCCGGGAACATCCATCCGTCGAGGAGGTCCGGCAATGATGTTTCGTCTGGCTCATCCTGCGTTGCTGACGCTCCTGATGATTATTATTGCCTGGCTTGCCTGGCGTCTTACCCGCAAACCCTTAGGGATCACCTATTCCATGGCTGGTGGCCTCGCGCAACTTTCCCAGGGCAGCCATCGCCTGGCGGGACACATCCCTTTGATGTTGAGGACAGGATGTCTTGTTCTGCTGGTATTCGCCGCAGCCCGGCCTCAGCTGTACAATGTTTCGCGGGATATCGACTCGCCGGGGGTTGATATCATGCTGTGCCTGGACGCGTCCGGGTCCATGCAAGCCCTGGATTTTACCATCGGCAAAGAACCTGTCTCCCGCCTGGCTGCTATAAAAAAAGTGGTCATAGACTTCATCGAAAAAAGGGACCTGGACAGGATCGGTCTGGTGGTTTTTGGCACCCAGGCATTTACCCAGTCTCCCCTGACTTTGGACAAGGGCCTGTTGATGGGTCTGGTCAAAAGAATGCAAATCGGTATGGCAGGCGATCAGACGGCCATTGGGGATGCCATTGCCGTGGGCGGGAAACGGCTGAAAGATCTTGAGGCGCAATCAAAAATACTGATTCTATTGACAGACGGGCGACAAACCACAGAAGGCCTGACACCTGCCGATGCTGCCACTGCTGTGCAAGCGCTGGGAATAAAAATCTACACCATCGGGGTGGGGGGAACAGAGCCTGCGCCATTTCCGGTTCAGACACCTTTTGGAACCAAGATCATTCGGCAAAAGGTCGATCTGGATGAAAAAACCCTCATAAAGGTTGCCGAGATAGGAAAGGGACAATATTTCAGGGCTGCGGATACGTCTCGCCTGCAGGAAATATATGCCATCATCGATGCGCAGGAGAAAACCGAGATCAAGGTTAAAGAGTTCTTCCATTTCAAGGAGCTCTATCCCTTTTTGCTTCTGCCGGCGATATTTTTGTTGTTGGCGGACATCATCGTCCGCAGCACTGTGTTGAGGACGATACCATGACTTTTGCACATGAAGGGATCCTGCATTTTCTCTGGGCCATGCCGCTGGTCGCTTTTGTTCTCGTGGTGCAGCACCGCAGAAGACAAAGGGCCATGGGCCGCTTTGCGGAACCAACCCTTCTGAAAAGGCTCACCCCCCAGGACCACAACGGCAAACGCTTTCTAAAGGCCCTGCTGCTCCTTTTTGCTCTCGGCGCCATGATCTTTGCCTTGGCCGGTCCCCGTTGGGGGAGCCGATATCAGGAAGTGAGTCGTAAAGGTGTGGATATCATGATGCTGGTAGATGTTTCACGAAGTATGATGGTCGAAGACGTGAAACCCAATCGTCTGGAACGTGCCACAAGAGAGATCATCGATTTTCTAAAGGTGGTAGAAGGTGATCGGGTGGGGTTGACGGCTTTTGCAGGAGCCGCCTTTGTTCAATGCCCCCTGACCCTGGATTACGCCGCCCTGGAAATGTTTTTGAATGTACTCCAGCCAGGCATCATTCCGGTGCCGGGAACCGATCTGGGTACAGCCATTGAAACCGGGTTGTCCGGTTTTGACACCCAAGCCGAAACCGACAAAGTCATGTTGCTGATCACCGATGGCGAAGACAACGAAAGCCAAGGGCTGAAAGCTGCTCGAAAAGCGGCCAACCAAGGCGTTAAAATTTTTGTATTCGGTATCGGCGATCCCTTCGGTGGCCCCATACCCGCCGGCAATGACCAGGGAGGGTTTAAAAAAGACAACAGCGGCAACCTGGTGCTGTCCAAGCTCGACGAAAAAACCTTACAGGATATTGCCATGGAAACCGGGGGCGGGTATGTGCGTTCCATGGCCGGAGATCTGGACCTGGATATTCTTTATTTTGACGGCATCAAACAAAAAACCAAAGCCCAAACCCTCAAAAGCGGGAAAATCAAGGTCTACGAAGAGCACTTCAACCTGTTTGTTCTGGCTGCTTTTTTGTTCCTGTTTTTCGAAGAACTGATCGACAGCCAACGCCGGGCCAATGCCAAAAGAAAATTCTCAGTCCTCATCATGGCCCTGGCCCTTGGTCTCAGCCCCTGGCTCTGCCTAACCACGGCCTATGCAGCTGAAACAGCGGACGAGCTCTACCGGCAGGGACGCTATGAAGAGGCGGGAAAAGCCTATGCCCGCGAGGACATGGATCATCCCAAGGATATTCGTTTTCGATACAATCGCGGGTGCGCAGCGTTTCAAAACGGACAGTACGAGGAAGCGTCGGCAGCTTTTGCCAGTGTCATAAAAAGAGCGGACGTTGCGGATGTAAGATTCAAGGCTGCCTTCAATATGGGCAATACAGCGTTCAAACAAGGCGATTATGCATCTGCTGCCACGTATTTCAAGCGAGCGCTGGTTGACCAGCCCGCCAGCGAGAACGCACGCCACAACCTCGAACTTTCTTTAAGGTCGCTGAAAAAAGAGCAAGAGAAACAGGAACCGGCGCAACCGGATGCATCCCCGCCCGATGCGCCAGCCCCGGAAAACGACCGGCAAAAAAAGGAATCAATCGACAACCAGGACCAGAAGGAACAAGCACCCGGCGAGGAATCTCAACAAAGTGAAACGGGGAAAGAAGATCCCAAAGGGAATGAAGACCATCAAAAGCCAGGGGATCAAACACCCGGGGATGACGAAAAAGAGCCGTCCAAGGACAATGGGAATCAGGCATCGGCCCAGAACAAACCATCTGAGTCGAAAGATGGGCACGATCTGCCCGGCGATCTAAAGCCCAGCCAGACCCTGTCGGAGCTGCCATCAACCGACCCCTCAAAGGGGGCAAACCCGTTCGACATGGACCGCAAAAAAGCCCAGGCCTTGCTGGACAATATTTCAGAAAATCCGTCTGAAATCCTGCGCTATATGTTATCAGGTGAGAATCACCAAACGTCTTCTGGAAAGGACTGGTAGAATGACAAAGGTCTTCACCGGTGTCCTGTGCATTCTTTTGCTACCGATGTTCAGCGCTTGGGCGGCGGACGACGTGACGGTCACGCTGTGGCTCGACCGGACAGAAGCGACCCTGTCCGATACCGTACGCATGGAGATTCGTGTTTCCGGCTCCCGCAAAGGCGATTCCACCCCGCTGCTTCATGGACTGGACGCTTTCCTGGTTACCAATGGGGGCACCTCCAGTCGGATGGAAATCGTCAACGGCAAGGTCAGTTCAAGCGTGGACTACACCTATTTCATCCAACCCCAAAAACTGGGCGAATTTGTGATCGGGCCCGTCCGAGTCAACCTAGACGGGAGAACATTTGAGAGCGGGAGCCAATCCCTGGTGGTCCGGACAGCCTCACAACCCGGCAGCTCGGATCGTGGTCCGGTTTTTCCCCAGGTATCGGTCTCGTCAGGGGATATTTATGTGGATGAACAGGTTCTTTATACCTTAAAACTCTATTACCGGGTCAATGTCGGCAATCTCTCCTTGAGCCTGCCGGAAATGGAATACGTTAATTTCCAGCAGCTCGGCCGGCCCCTCGAATACCAATCGGCATATGAAGGCCGGACATATCAGGTATTGGAAATCCGTCACGCATTGATGGTTTCAAAGCCGGGTGCGTTTGTCATCCTTCCGTCCCAGCTGAAGATGACCGTGCGTCAGCCCGGCTCCGGCTCCGTGTTTGACAATTTTTTCAATGGTTCTTTTACTGGTTTCTCATCAAACAGACCGTTGACATTAACCACCGACCCCCTCAATCTGCAGGTGAAAACGCTTCCCAAAGAAGGCAGGCCTGCTAATTTTACGGGACTTGTGGGCACGTTTCAGATGACATCGACGCTGACGCCTATCAGCCTAAAAGCCGGTGAATCCGCGACCCTGACCATTCAGGTGCAAGGCCAGGGTACGGTGAATCGCATACCGGATCTGGTTCTTCCGGAGATGGACTTTGCCCGTACGTATAGCGATCAACCGGTTCTAAAAACCGAGCAAAACCGTGAGGGAATACAAGGCACAAAAACCATGAAATGGGCGCTGGTACCTGAACATGCGGGTGAATATACCGTCCCATCATTGTCTTTGAGTTTTTTCAATCCTCAAACAAAAGCGTACCAGACGCAGGTCACCCCCGCCCATGCCTTGTCTGTTTTACCAGGTGACGTGCAAAAGCGTGTCACAACCTTGATTCCCATGAATGAAACCCATACGGCTGAAAGTACGGTTCAAAAAGAAATCCAGCAACTGGGGCAAGACATACTGCCGATTCATACCGATGCGATGGAACTATCTGTTCGCTTTCGCTCTCTTTCCAACGGCTGGAAGTTTTGGCTTGCCTTGCTGGGACCCCTGTTCGTGTACCTGATCCTCTTGGGTATCCTGAAAGTGCAACGCCTATCACCTGAACGATTGGCCCAATCAAGATCGAAGAGGGCTTATAGAGCCTTAAAGAAACGCTGCCAAACAGATCAAACGAGCCACGCGGAACGCATCAATGATATCAAAGATTATCTGAACCATCGATTCGGTCTTTCCATCGGCATGCTGACGGCCGACGACGCCGAAAGAATTCTGCTGAATAAGGGGCTGGATGCTGAAACAGCGGCCGGCATGCGTTCACTCCTTCAGCGCTTTGAGACCGCGGTATATGCGGGCAATGCTTTTGATGGCGCAGCGGCCACGGGTGATCTGCTGGATCTCGTCAAGGGAATAGAAAAGGAAATTTCATGACCAGGTATGCCCGGTTCACAACCTTCGGATTGCTGTTGATGGTCTTTTTTTTGACCACGGCCCAGGCAAATACTGGCGTGTCGTTGATTGAGCAGTTTTTTGAAGCCAACCAGGCCTATAAAAACGATCGGTTTCAGCAAGCCATCGATGGTTACCTGCGTCTTATTGAAAACCGATATGAAAACGGACATGTTTACTATAACCTCGGGAATGCCTATTTTCGACGCGGAGACCTGGGAAGGGCCATTCTCTCCTTTGAAAGAGCAAGCCTCTTGTTGCCACGGGACGCAGACCTCTCTTTTAACCTTTCGCATGCAAGAAACCAGGTTCGGGATGCTTCCATTGATTTGCAAACCCCTTCACTGGGCGACTTCCTGGCGCTTCGCGGCCTCAATCTCTATGAGATTTTTTTTGCGTTCACCCTCTTGAACATCCTGTTCTTCTCCCTTCTTTCTATAAGGCTCTTTATCAAAGCCGAGTGGACCTATTACCTCACCATTTTCATGACCCTTCTCATCTGCATCGGGGTCTGCGCAGTCGCATTGAAGTGGTATGCATGGGTAAGGGACGACCGTGCCGTGATTTTAGCGCAAGAAGTCGTGGTCCAGGCGGGTCCTGATTCACGAGATACCGACCTGTTTAAACTGCATGCCGGGACGATTGTACAGGTCGAGCGCACGGAGAACGATTGGACGCTGCTGCAACTGTCAAAGGACAAAAGAGGTTGGGCAAAATCAAATCAACTGGAGCGGATTGTCAACTGAAGCGTTGCGATAAAATCGATCATGTCCGTATCCCTAGCCCGGACGTTTCACGAAAGATTCGGTGTATGACGCCCTATACGCCTGGTGCCGGTTAGATGTCGCCCGCAGCAAACGATAAAGAGTTATGCGATGACACCCTCAGAAACCATTAAATCTAAGACCACCCGGCTAGCCACCTTTCTCGGTCTGCAGCGCAGCACCATCGGTGTGCTGGCCATGGTGGTGCTGGTGGGTATGGGCGAACGCATGGCCGAGCGTTTTCTGCCCATCTACATGTTGGCCCTGGGGGGCGGGATCCTGGCCATCGGCGTGCTGCAGGCCATGGATAACTTTCTCTCCGCGCTCTATTCTTTTCCCGGGGGGTACCTGTCAGATCGGATCGGCACCAAAAAATCGCTGCTTATTTTCAATCTGGTTGCCATGTGCGGCTTTGCCATCGTGATTTTGGTTCCATCATGGCAGGCGGTGCTGATCGGCGCCGTACTATTTATTTCCTGGTCAGCCATCTCTTTGCCGGCCACCATGAGCCTGATATACAAGGTGCTGCCCCAAAACAAGCGCACCATGGGGGTCAGCATGCATTCTTTGGTTCGCCGCATTCCCATGGCCCTTGGACCATTGGTCGGAGGTCTCTTTATCGGCATATGGGGAGAGCGGGATGGCGTGAGGTTCGCCTTCGGTGCTGCATTTTTTATGGCGGCAGTTGCACTTGCCATGCAGCAGCGCATGATTGCGTCGGACAATGTCTCTGAATCAAATGCTGCAGATGCCTGCGGGTTGACACCGGAAAAGAACCCCTTGAAGCTGCTCAGGCTGATGAATCCGTCGATGAAGGGGCTTCTGGTGACCGACATCCTGGTAAGATTCTGTGAGCAGATACCGTATGCATTCGTGGTGGTCTGGTGCATGAAAATTATCGCCGAACCGGTAAGCGCATTGCAGTTCGGCGCACTGACAACGATAGAGATGGCTACGGCGGTGCTGGTCTATATTCCGGTGGCATACATGGCGGATCGCAGTACAAAAAAGCCTTTTGTGGTAACTACTTTTTTCTTTTTCTCCCTCTTCCCTCTGGTGCTGCTTTTCAGCCAATCGCTTGCATGGTTAGTTGCAGCGTTCATCCTGCGGGGTCTTAAAGAGTTTGGCGAGCCCACCCGCAAGGCACTGATCATGGACCTTTCCCCGGACAGCTGTAAGGCGGGAATGTTTGGGCTTTACTACTTGATCCGGGACGTAATTGTCGCCGTCGCGGCACTTGGGGGCGCTTTTCTATGGCAAATCAGCCCGGAAGTAAATCTCCTTACGGCATTTGTTTTCGGGATCATCGGCACCATAGGATATGCGGTTTTTGGCCGTGATGTGAGAATCCATTAACATAGCAATCTCAACTCAATATTTGCGATCCATCCATACCAAGGGGGATGTATGACAACACAATCCGAACCATTAGCACCCGTGACGGTTTCTTTTAAGGAAGCCTTGAAGTTCTGGGCCAAGCTGGGATTCATCAGCTTCGGTGGGCCGGCGGGTCAGATCGCCATCATGCATCAAGAAGTGGTGGAACGCCGCAAATGGATGGCTCTCCACCCAACAGATGTTGATCGGTCTCGGTCTGGCCGAATCCACGCCTGGCCCGCTGATCATGGTCACACAGTACGCGGGTTTTCTGGCGGCCTGGAACCTGCCCGGCGGGCTCCATCCCTTATTTGGTACTTTTGGGTGCCGTTGCAGGTGTGATTTGGAGAATGGCTGTATAAGCTGGATCTTGCACAAGTCGAAGTCTTTCATAGGCAAGGCGTCTGTGGGTCAATTTTCATGAGATAAATAATATTTTTTACGTTTAACTCCTTATAAATTCAAAATATTCCACTCGAATCCTGGACCCCTGGACCCCTTGAATCCTTTATTTTCATTGCTATCATTTCAGTTTGCTTGTCATTTCCTTGACACTGTCGATCTCGTCCATGTGCCAGGCCATCTCCAGTATTTCGGTCACCCTGGCGGCATCCAATACAGTTTCGCCCAACCAGCAAAATTTTTCAGCCATGGTCTCACGTGTCCAATCGGGAACGGCTGTGCTCATGCCGCCGTCTTTTATTCCGGAGGAGAACTCTCGCCCATCTTTCATTCGAATCTTCACGATACTGCCAAAACAGCCCCGTGGATCCCCTTCTCGATACAGCCGGCACAGTTCGTTGAGTTTTTCGGACTCGACGACTTCGACTCTTTGAGCCATTTCCCGAATCTTTGGGTCGCCGAGACGGTGTTCCAGGGTCTGGTTGGGGCCGATCTCACCATCCACCAGCATGGCAGCCACCGGCCAGGCCACGTTAAACTGCGCTTCCTCCGTGGTAGAGGGCAGCTTGGTGCCCAGCCGAACGGTTTCGTGAAAAGCCTCGACAACGATCCGATCGATATCGTCCAGTGCGATATCATGCCTGCGGACCAATTCGTAGGCGCCTTCAACCCCGGCGTGGGCCCAGCCGCAGCAGGCATAGTTTTTCATCTTCCATCTCACACCATCTGCCATAATGTAGTTTTCCCCGATATCCATGGTCCAGTCGCGATATTTGTCCATACCGAGCAGCGAGGGTATCCCGGTAAAGCCCCGGGCAGCCATTTCGGCGGACATGACACCGGTCATACTGCCCCAGTGAATGCCGTGTTTAACCATGGCAGGGTGATCAATGTCGCGCATCATGGGGAGATTGGGCGCCTGGTAATCAGAGATTCCCAGAGCATGCCAGGCCTGCTCGGTTGTCAACGCCATCAGGTTGGCTGCTGCTGCCGCACTGGCCACGGAACCCCAGGATCCGCATGCCTGATACACCGCATGATCATCGTGCCAGCACCTTCCCATGCGATGGGCTACTTCATACCCCACCACCATGCCTGCCAAAAACCGCGCACCACTCAATTCGAGAGCCTCGGCTACAGCCAAAGCCGCCGGAAATATCTGAGCCCCGCCGTGGCCGTACGCATAAATCAGACTGTCGTCCGCGTCGAGACCGTTGGCAGCGGCGGCATTGGCAAAGGCCGCGCCCACCGCAGAGGCCCGTTTGCCATGCAGCAGGATGGTCGCTGCTGCCGCAGGCCAGGTCGCCTGGGCGTAGTCAGCGCAGATATGGCTCACCCGTGTGCGCGTTCCGGCCAGCGTTGCACCTAAATTGTCTACCAGACACATACGCGCTTTTTCCTTGACCTCGCTGGGTAGCATTTCCCAACGGGTTTCAGTGATGAATTGAGCTGTCAGTTGATTGGCATCCATTTTCTGGCAATCCTTGATTAATATAAAAAAAGTATTTCGCTCGAACAGGCCTAAACATCGAGTTGGTATTACCAATAAATAAAATATAAATCAAGCCTGTCAAAAAAATCGTAACATAAATGCTTATGGTATTCTATTATAAAAACTATAACTTTTTGATATATTTATATATTTACTACATGCATATCTGGCTATCCCAGAACGAACTTAATTCTTGACTTTGAAGGCTTCTAGTTTTATGGATCCTTTGGTAGTACCATCAGTTCAAGCAAGCATTTCAAACATCAACATGGGCCCTATGAAAAAAGTCAGTGCATCACAAACACTTCAAAACCGATTCGAAGAATCGATTTTGAGCCGGAAATACCTGCCCGGCGATCGACTGCCTTCCGAACGCGATATCATGAAAAGGGAGACCGTTGGTCGGGGCACCGTCAGGGAGGCGTATCGTTCCCTGCAGCAAAAGGGTTTGATCGAAATACGGCCTGGCAACGGCGCCTTTGTGCGGGCGGTTGACAGTTCCGAGGTCGGTGACACGCTTTCAACTCTCATTCGGCACGGTGGCATTACCGCTGCTCAGGTGCAAGAATTCCGAGAAGCCGTGGAAAGTCGCTGTGCGGCCTATGCTGCCGAACGCGCCACCCCGCAACAGAAAGACCACCTCAAGGACTTAATAGACCAGATGGAAGCCTATTACCGGGCATGCGGTCAGGGAGACCTCCGATTTTATACGATGGAATTGCAGCTGCATTCACAACTGGCTAAAATTTCGGGAAATCCCATGTTCGAATGGTTTGCGACCACCTTTCAGAAGAATGTCCAGTCCTTGAGCAAAATGATGGCTCACCATTCAGGTAAGCCGGAAGAGGCCCTGGAAGATTGGCGCAATTTCATAAATGCCTTGTACCGCAAAGAGGTCACCAAAGCCTCCCTGATCATCAGCTCGCATATTTCCCGCTTCGGGAAAATTCTCGACAATGCCGAGGACCGCAATCAAGACCGATAGCGTAATAAAAAGGAACATACACTGGGAGGATTCAATGCCAAAAAAAATTGTTGTCGAATATGACAAATGCACCGGCTGCTTCCTATGCGGGCAGGCCTGCTCGCTGGTAAAAACAGGGATCGTGAATCCGGCTGCAGCACGCATACGGATTGTCGATCAAGAAGAGAGCGGGATCACGGTTCCGGTGATCTGCCAACACTGCCTGGAACCGGTATGCTTGCCTGCCTGTCCGTCCGGGGCCATCAGCAGGGACCTCCAAACCGGCATCGTGAGCATTGACACGGAAACCTGCACCAACTGTACAACCTGCCGCAAGGTGTGTCCCTTCGCCGGTCCGGTATTTTCTGCCTCGGAAAAGCGGGTGGTCCTCTGTGATCATTGTGACGGCGAACCGACCTGTGTGAGTGTATGCCCCACCGATGCGTTGCACTACCGGGAATGCTCTGAAGGAGCAGTGGATGAGCGGCTTAGGGCGATGAGTGTAGCACGCGAAACAATTGCCAAAAAGGAGCGTAAGCAATGAATAAAACCAAAGGATGGACCGGCAACATGCTTACCATCGATCTCACGAATCATGAGGTCACCCGACAGTTACTGGCCCCAGAATGGTTGCATACCTATATCGGTGCCCGAGGTTTCGCCGCGCGGTTGCTTTATGATTTTACTGGTCCGAAGACCGATCCGATGGGGCCGGAAAATGTGGTGATCATCGCTGCCGGGCCATTGACCGGTACGCTGGCCCCCGCTTCCAGTCGCTGTGAGGTTGTCTCCAAGTCACCATTGACTGGCATCTACGGGCGTGCAGACGTGGGCGGCACATTTGGCGCCATTATGAAATACGCGGGCTATGACATCGTTATGGTCAAGGGAAAATCAGAGAAACCCGTCTACATATGGATCCATGACGAGACGGTTGAGGTGAAAGATGCCCGGGATCTGTGGGGCCTAGATGTGTGGGAGGCCCGTAAAAAAGTATGTAGCTGGCATGAAACCGCCAAGCCTGGCAGCAAACAATTTCTCAATCCTGTCGGCAGCCTGCTGATCGGTCCAGCCGGTGAAAACCTAAGTATGGCCGCCTGCGTGATGAGCGGTGTGGCCCATGCGGCCGGTTTGGGTGGGTTGGGCGCTGTCTGGGGGTCGAAAAATCTGAAGGGGATCGTTGTTCGTGGAAGCCGCGGTATCGAGATAGCTGAACCCGGGCGTTTTTTAGAATTTTGCCGCGCGCAGTGGCAGCGCTACCACGATGACCCCATGTACGCCAGTACCCGCAAATGGGGGACCCTGGGGTGGGTCGGCGGCTCGGACAGTCGATCGGCTGTTTCGGATTTCATGCTGGGTCATCGGTTTGAGGAAGTTGAAGAGCACGCCTTCGAACCACTCATCGAGAAAAGCCGGGCCTGTTATGGCTGTCCGATCCACTGCGACCATTTCTTGCATGTCAAAGAGGGCAAGTACAAAGGCTCCAAAGGTGAAGGGGTGGAAGGGTTTGTTCAGATCATCGGTATGTCTTTCAAGACGGCCAGTGCCCCTTTTTTAGCGGAATGGAACAATTTGTGCAATCGGCTGGGGCTGAATGTCAGCTCCGCCGGGACGGCGATTATCTGGGCCCTGGCCCTGTGGAAAGAGGGCATACTCACCCGTGATGACACCGCCGGTATCGAGGTGACCGAGGGCAACGAAGATGCGATCATGGAACTTACCCGGCAGATCGCCTTTCGTGAGGATTTCGGCGATATCCTGGCGGATTTCCCGGTCAAGGCCGCCCGCAGGTTGGGCCGTGACTCGGACCGCTATGCCGCCCATACCAAGGGTCAATTCGCCTGGATGCCCGGTCATGGTATCGGTATCACCCTGGTATACACCATGGCTTTAAATATCAACTCGCGCGGCTATGACCACCTCATGGGTGGCATGAGCGTTATGACTCCCAATTTACGCGCCGAATTCGGGATCACCGACGAGCTGCTGACCCGTCTGGGCCGAGAACGCTACGATGATGAAGATATATTTTCCAAAAACGCCTGGGACTATCACCCCAAGATTGTCCAGGCTGAATGTGAATTTGAGCATATGATGGTCATGGCCGACATGATGGGCACTTGCAAGTTCGGTACCCAATACAATCAACCGGTAACCGGCATCCATCTTCCGACCTGGAAGGATTTCCTTTCGGCTGCCAGCGGCGTGTCGTTCAGTGAAGACGATTTGCGCACCGCCGCCCAGCGGGTGATCGCCTTGGAACGGTGCTACAATGCACGGGAAGGTCTTCGCCGTATCGATGACTACCCCTTTTTCCTGCGTTGGGAGAAGAAGCGTGGCCAACCCCATCCACTCTACACCGAAGACCAGATTCCGTTTGACCGGGAACTCTATGAGCGCATCCTGGATGAGTGGTACACCCTGCGCGGGTGTGACCTGACAACCGGCATACCCACGCGCAACGAGTTGGAGCGCTGCGGTTTGCAAGACGTGGCTGATGATTTGTATACGGATTGAACCAGGGCAGCAAGCTTATTTCTCGTGGCGACTCGACTTAAGCTCGCCAACAAGTCTTGCCGCGAGGCTAGCGAGCGAATCTAAATTGGACAGAATCCCTTACGGTCGTTGTGAAGCACTGCTGCAATGCAGTCATATTCTTTGGTACTGAGATGCCGGTAAATACCATAAGCACATGTGCCGGCCCCATAAATAACTAGTGATTGTTTTTCTTGTGGACATTTATTCCTTTGAATTTTACAGTGTTCATGACCTGCATCCTTGGTTATGGCTATGTGTTTAGAATTGCCAAACGCCTTTATATAACTCACGTTTACAAATCAGACCGGTTCCTTTTTTACAGCCGTCAGTAAATTATCATGGGCGAGAATCGATCTGGAAATTGCTCTTCGGTGCCCATGATAATTTTGCGGATTACCGGAAGTTCATGTTGTGGGTGTTAATCATGATGTCTAACAACGTACTGAAAGGAGGTATTTCCATGACCACGAAACGTATCCACCCTGGTGTTAAACAAATGAAAAAGGCGTTAGTTGAAGGCAAATGCTCGCGGCGTGAATTTCTGCGCACGGTCACCTTACTAGGTGTTTCGGCGGCCACGGCCTACGGTATGGCCGGATTGCCGGCGTTTGTACCGTCTGCCCGAGCTGCCGGTCAAAAGATGGGCGGGGTTTTTAAATTTGGTATGGCCGTACAAGAAATGGCTGATCCGGCAACCTATGCCTGGAACGAAAAGGCCGTTGTTGCCCGCCATATCATCGAGTACCTCGTTGAGACCGGGCCGGATAATATCACCAGGCCCTACCTGGCAAAAAGTTGGGAGACCTCCGACGATTTGAAAACCTGGATCTTTCATCTGCGCAAAGGCGTCAAATGGTCCAACGGCGATGATTTTATTGCCGATGATGTGATCTTTAACTTTACGCGCTGGCTCGATCCTAAAACCGGATCATCCAACCTGAGCTTGTTCAATGCCATGCTCGAGGAAACCGGGGAGAAAGATGCCAAGGGCAATCCCGTCAAGCGTATGACCAAGAATGCCGTGCAGAAGGTTGATGATCACACCGTCAGGATTAACCTGAACAGCCCCGTGCTATCGATCCCTGAAAACCTTTACAATTATCCCACCGGGATCGTGCACCGCAATTTCGAGAAAGAAGGTGGGAATCTTTCCAAGAACCCGGTGGGTACCGGCCCCTACACCCTTACCAAATTCAAAGTGGGTGAAATAGCTGTTTTGAAAAAACGTGAAGCGCCCTACTGGGGTGGTGAGGTCTTTTTGGATGAAATTCGTTTTGTCGATCTGGGTGAAGATGCCGGCGCGTATTTGGCCGCCATCGCTTCCAAGCAGGTTGATGGTATCTACCTGCTTGACTTGACGACCTTGGATGCGGCTAAAAACATTCCGGGTATCGAGGTTGTATCTGTTCCATCAGCCACGACCGGTGTCATCCGCATGAAGATGACCCAAAAACCATTCACCGATCTTCGCATACGCAAGGCGGTACAAAAATGTTGTGACGTCCAACGCATGCTTGATATTGCCCAACGTGGTTTAGGGATTGTGGCGGAACATCATCATGTTGCCAAAATACACCCAGAATACTTTGCCCTAAAACCCTTCAAGCAGGATATTCCAGGGGCCAAGAAACTACTGGCCGAGGCCGGTTATCCCGATGGTATTGAATTGGACTGCAACGTCGGGAACACCACCGGTGTCTGGGAACAGGATTCCCTGGCCGTACTCAAAGAGGATGCTGCCAAAGCCGGTATCAATATTAAAATGAATGTGATGCCTTCGGCGCAATATTGGGATGTCTGGACCAAGGCGCCCTTTAGTCTGACCACTTGGGCTCACCGCCCCTTGGGCATTATGGTGCTGAACCTCGCTTATCGCACCGGTGTACCTTGGAATGAATCCAGCTATGCCAATCCTGACTTTGACGCCGCCTTGAGCGATGCGGAATCAACCTTCGACATCGAAAAACGCCGGGCAAAGATGGAGAAAGTCGAACAGATTCTGCAGGATGATGCCATTATGGTCCAGCCGTTTTTCCGTTCCATTTTCACGGCTGTGCGTGAAAATGTGGTCGGTTTTGAAATGCATCCAACCCTTTACTACCGTTTTCACAAGGTCTCCCTGTCGTAATATCGGCGATAAGCTCTCGGGATAGGGGAGCGCTTCGGCGCTCCCCGGACCAACTTAAAGAATTCCCCTTCGGCAATACCCTGGTATCTATTGAAACCCCGATTCTGCTTGCGAGTTGCGATTTGCCGGCAGAATCTTTCTATCAGGCCAGATGTTCATCGGCACGTCTGGCAATCCGGTCCATTTCTTTGCGGATATCTTCGGGCAATAGCGGAGGAGCAAGATTCTTTTTCATGTCACGATACGTTTCAACGGCACGCTGGTAAAGGTCTTTACGACCCGCAGCTTCCCAGTCGTCAATAGTGGACGGTACAAAAAGATCAGGACGGATCAATTCCCTGCAGTGACGCAAGGTGTGCTCGCTGGACATGAAGTCGCTTCCCGGTTCGATATTCATGATCTCTTCCATGGCCAGGTCATCATCGCCGACCGCCACACCGTCCGTGCAGCGTTTTATGATCTGGGTCACCTGATCGTCAATTATCAGCTGAACCGGGCTGGCATAGGTCGACCCACCCAGCCGGCCGGCACCATACTGGATATCGCTGCCGGCTAGATGAAGAAGGGCCGGCATGAGGGATTTTTCCAGGAGTGCTTGTCCATCCGAAACGTAGGCATCGGTCATATAGGAAAACGTCTCCACCGGCAGCCCAAACGCCTCCTTGATGAACTGGCTGGCGGTGGCCCGGCCCAGCATGCTCTCGGCATTGTTTAAAAGCGCGTTTCCCGAGGCCATTTCCATGCTGGTGGTGTAGATGGAAGGAATTATCGGGATACCGGGCGCTATCAGCTGGGCCATCACCAGCATGGCCATAATTTCCACACCAGCCAGAAGGGCTGTCCCGGCAATCGTCATGGGTGCCGTCCCCCCGGAAATGGCAAGGGAGTTGACCACCATTGGGACCCCGTAACGGCACGACTGGATGATCTCTTCCATGTCCATGGGCTTGAATTTCAGGGGAGAAAGGGAGGTCGGATACATATACAGCATGGGGCGTTCACGGAGCGCTTCTGCACTGCCCGCTTTGGCCAGCATCAGTTCAAACTGATATTCAATCGTTTCGAGGCAATAGGGCAGCACCATCAGTGGCTTGTCGGTATTCTGGAGTAGAATGTTGAGCGAATGCACATCTGCTGTTTGCTGGGGAACATCCGTGGCGGTTTGAATGGCAATTTTATCGATGTGATCGAGACGACTGGCCAATTGGACCCACTCGGCCAGCCGATCTGAAGTCACATCGCAAAACTGGTTGGTGTCAGGATCGTGGTAGCGCATGGACTGCACGCACGTGCATGTGTAAAAGGATCCCGTGGGGTGCGGCAGTTCAAAATCGTATTTCGCATCGCTTCCCATGACCGTGAACGATTTGGGTGCGCTTTGCAATGCCATTTCAATAATATCCAGGGGAAAGCGAACCATCTGGGTGGCATGATCGACTTGGGCGCCTGCCTTGTCCAGAATCCCAAGAGCTTTAGGGTATTCAACGGACACCCCCTTGTTGATGAGGACGTGCAGGCATTTTTCATGCAGCCTGTTCACGTCTTCAGGGCTGAGCAGACGGCGCTTTATGTTGTTCGTCATTGATTTTTCCTTGTTTAGGTGTTCCCCAAATGGCTTCTAGTCTTTTGTATGCGCACTGCGGCGCAGCTGACGACCCCCTTCGGGTCCAAAGGTCGCTACGGGACTCCACCAGAGGGGCACCTTGATACTTTCGCTGGTCAATTTGCCACGCCCCTCCGCCGTTTCACGGGCGGTTTCATAGCCGGCCTGAGCATGACGCACCACGCCGATCCCGGAATCGGTGGTCATGCAGGCTTCCAGGCGCAGATCGGCTTCTTCGCTGCCGTCGGCGATCATGGTCACACCGGTGTGCACGGCTTCGCCCATTGAGTAGTTGGCCTGGATGGCGACGAGATCGGCCATGGCTGCACAGTTCAGGAGCGCGTTGAGCATGGGCCAGTCGGAGATAAGGTCCCCGCCGTCTTTCATGTTCTCAGATTCAAAGGTCGGATTGACGATGGACCCCGAGTCCAGGTTGTCCCTGGAAAAGGCCACCGGCCCTTTGACCTCGCCCTTTTTGATCAGCTCGTTGACCTTGAGCGCAAAAGCCTTTCTTTCCCCGAATCCAAGGTAGCAGACCCGGGCTGGAAGGGCTTCGATGGGTAGGGTTTTGCGTGCCAGGTTGATCCATTTTACGGTCAGTTTGTCTTCCGGAAACATTTCCAGCACCAGGTCGTCCAGGCGGGCAAGATCACTGGCCTCACCCGAAATACAGGTCCAGCGGAAGGGACCCCGTCCCTCACAGAACAGGGGGCGGATATATTCTGCCACAAACCCGGGGATGGTCATGGCCTCTTCCTCGGGCATGCCGGCATCGCGGCATTCCTTGCGGATGGAGGTGCCGTACTCGAATACCTGGATGCCTTCTTTTTTGGAAAAGGCGTTCATGGCCTTCAACTGTTTGACCATGGACTGGCGTGCTTTTTCAAGATATCCATCACGATCGGCAACCCTGAGGTCTTCGGCCTCCGCAGGCGTATACCCTTCGGGTATATAGGACAGTGGATCGTGACAGGGACACATTTCGGTGACGATGTCGGGCTCGAAGCCCTTGTCGTAGGCTTCCCAGAAAAGGGTTGCGGCGTTGCCCACAACGCCGATGGCCAGGGCTTTTTTTTCAGCAGCGGCTTTTTTGGCCATTTCGATGGCTGCATCCAGGCTCTTTGCCTTGACGTCGGTAAATCCAAGTTTGATGCGCTTGTCGATGGTGGTCTCGTTGACATCCACGTCGATGCAGACACCGCCGTGCATGTTCATGGCCCGGGGCTGGTTGGCCCCCATGCCCCCGTGGCCGGCCGTCAGTAAAATTTTTCCCACCAGAGAGCTGTTGAAATGCTGGTCGGCAATGGCACCCAGGGTTTCGAAGGTCCCCTGGATAACCCCCTGGGTCCCGATGTATTCCCATGGTGCCGCGGTGTACTGGGCGAACATGGTCAGATTTTTTTCCTGGAGGTCATAAAATATGGGCCAGGTGGCTTTCATGATGTTGGTGGTGGCCATGACCACGCGCGGCGCAAGCTTGTGGGTTTTGAAAATGGCCACCGGCATGCCCGACTGCACCACCAGGGTTTCGTTGTTTTGCAGGTTTTTTAGCGAATCGACGATGGCATGGTAGGATTCCCAGTTGCGGGCACACTTGCCGATGCCGCCGTAGATCACCAGGTACTCGGGTGCTTCGGCGTTCTCCATGTTGTTTTCCAGCATTCTCAACAGGGTCTCCTGTTTCCAGCCCTTACAACGCAATGTGTCGCCACGCTGGGCCTTGACTTCATATAAAATCTCGGGTTTGGTCATGTTAACCTCCTTCGTGTTGTCGTGATTATGTCTTGCTTATCGTATCGATAGCTTCGAGGATTTCTTCACTTCTTATCAGCTCTGCGAGCCGGCTGATATCCGGGCTCATTTCCTTGTCCCGGTCGTAGACGTCCACGTCTTTGCGAATGATGGCATGGGCAATTTTCGACCCTCTGCCGAGACGCCCGGGGCCGTCTTCACGCAGGTCTATGGCCTGGGCGGCACAGAGAAACTCGATGGCGATGACATGGGTGACGTTTTCGAGGATTTCCCACAGATGCCGGGCCCCATTGGCGCCCATGCTCACATGGTCTTCCTGGTCCGCGCTGGTGGGAATGGAGTCGACGCTATCCGGATGGGCCAGGGTTTTGTTGTCCGACACCAGCGCCGCACCAGCATACTGGGCGACCATCAACCCGGTGTTGAGCCCGTTGGCGGGAATCAGCATGGACGGCAGCCCATGATTCAAGGCCGGCGTGAGCAGGGCAAAGGATCGCCTGTCTGAGATATTGGCAACTTCGGATATGGCAATGGACAGGAAATCCATCATAAAGGCCAGTCCCTGGCCGTGAAAATTCCCTCCGGATAGACAGATGAAAGGCTCCTCGCCATCGGATTCAAAAATCAGCGGGTTGTCGATACCAGCGTTGAGGGTCCTTTGAATATACCCGCGTGCAAAAGCCACGGTATCCCTGACAGGCCCCATTACCTGAGGAACACATCTCAGACAGTAGGCATCCTGGACTCTTTGGGTGGCGTCGATCAATCGGCTCTCATCAAAAAGCTTTCTTATGTTGGCAGCGACCGAAATCTGGCCGGCCTGGTTAGATGCTTTGTGCAGGGCGGGGTGATAGGCCGCCGATGCCGCCAGCATGGCCTCGAGGGTCATGGCTGTGGCCACTTCGGCGTGGCGGATCAGTTTTTCACACCGCTCTACGGCCAGGCATCCCATGGCGGCCATAAATGCCGTACCGTTGATCATGGAATTGCCTTCCTTGGCAATCAGCTTGAGCCGCGGAATACCGGCTTTGCGCATGGCCTCGTCGCCACTCATCAGTTCCCCGGCATACCAGGCTTTGCCACTGTATCCTCCGCCGTCGTCATCGCAGGTGGCCACAACAGCGATGGCCGCCAGGGGAAGCAGGTCACCACTGGCCCCCAGGGAACCTTTCTCGGGGACATACGGGGTAACGCCCCTGTTGACCATCTCGATCAGGGTATCCACCACCACGGGTCGCACGCCAGATGGGCCTCCGGCCATGGTGTTGGCCCGGATAACCATCATGGCCCGGACGATCGGCTCGGACAGTGGTTTACCGATGCCGGCCACGTCGGCCAGGATGACATTCCGGGAAAGTTGACCGGCCTGGTCCGGGTCGATGGTTTCATTGGCGTGAGAGCCGAAACCGGTGTTGATGCCGTAGAATACGGTATCCTGTTTTTGAATCGTATGCTTCAGCCACGCCTGGGTGGTGGTCATGCGTACTTTTGTCTCTTGACCGAGTGGTTTCAATGTAGCCCGGTTGTAGGCCACAGCGTTGACTTCCTCGATGGTCAGCGTTTTTCCGGTGATGTCTAGCTCTGTCATGCTGTTTTTCCCCTCATTACAATCGTTCCCTTTTTAATGACCATGCAGGTTGCGTTGTTTCCGATTCTGTAAATGATGTCCTCGAAGCTGGGCAGGTCCCAGATCTGGATATCGGCCTGAAAACCGGGCGCCAGGCATCCGATCTCTTGCTCGCGCCGAAGGGCCCGCGCAGCTCCGGTGGTCGCTGCCAGCATGGCTTCTTCGGGAGACATGCCGTGATTTCGGCAGGCCAGCTGCATCACGAGCTGCATCGATTCAGTCCAGTTGCCGGGGTTCAGGTTGGTGCCCAGGGCAAGGGTCATGCCGGCCTCGATCATGGGGCGGGCATCAAACGGGTCTGGGTGGGCAACGGCAAAGTCAAGCGCCGGCAGCACCACGCCCACCACATGGTTTTCGGCCATGCGTCGCATCTCGTCTTCAGACGTATAATTGAGATGGTCGGCGGATATGGCAGGCAACGCTGCCGCCAGCGAACTTCCGCCGATATTGGCGTAGGCATCGGTGTGAATTCTGGCTGCCAAACCATTGTCCATGCCCGCCCTGAGGATGATTTCTGCTTCGCCGGCCGTGTAGTAGCCCACATCACAATAGATGTCACAAAATTCCGCCAGGCTTTCTTCCGCCACCCGTGGCATCATCTCCTGGGTCAGTTCACGGATGTAAGCGGCCCGCTGATGTGGGTCTTCCCGATCTATTTCCGGCGGAAAATCGTGCGCCCCGAGAAAGGTCGAGACCACATCCATTGGCTGGGACTGTGAGAGGCGCCGGTTGACGCGCAGCATCTTGAGCTCGGCTGGCCAGCTGATGCCGTAACCGCTCTTGCTCTCGACGGTGGTGGTTCCATATTGAAGCATACGCGCCAAGCGGTCCTGGGCACTTGAATAGAGATCCTCTTCGCTGGATTCCCGGGTCATGGCAATGGAGGCGGGAATACCGGTCTTCAGCCCCATGGCCTCGATTTCGGCCACGCTGTGGGTCATCTTGAGGGCATACTCCTTGACCCTCGATCCACCGAATATCAGGTGGGTGTGACAATCCACAAACCCGGGTGCCACGATTTTTCCATCTGCATCTAGGACGTCGACCCCGGTCAGATCAACGCGTTCTTCGACCTTTTTCCGTGATCCTGTGGCGAGTATCCGTCCATCTGCCACGGCAAGGGTCCCGTGGGGTATTCTTCCCAGAGGGTCGTTTTGCGTTGAAACACAGGTGATCACTTCGGCGGCGTTGTTGATCAATAGATCTGCTTTCACTTTCTTCATCGAGTCACCTCAAAAAAACTACCAAAGAAAAAGGTTTTTTCATCACGAAATCAAAGGTCTATATAGCGAGAAATGGGTAAAACCCATTTCTCGCTTAGTAAAATCGTGCAACGATTTTACTCGCCTGTCCACCCGATCAGCGCACTTTCAATGATCTGGTCCATGGAAAAATCGTGGGTCTGAAGATAGTACGCCAGGACCTGGCCCATAGCACCCAGGGGCACCGGCCCCACCAGTTCCGTGCCGACCACGCTAACCCCGTAACGCGCGGCTTCCCGCTTCACTGCCTCCGCCACCATGGGGATGGGGGTTTTTTCATAGTGGGTCAGGTTCATGGACACCTGCACCATGCCCGCCTCTTTCAGTAATAGCCCGATAGCCCGCACATATCTGAACCCGCCGTTGATATGGCGGACGCTTTTTGCGATGCTTTGGGCGATATCGAGATCTGTGGTTGCCAGGTTGACGTTGAAGGCTACGAGCGGAAAACGGGAGGACACCTGTATGGATCCGCTTTGGGGTACGAATTTGGCGGGACCTTCATCGGGTGCCCATTCCGGTTTTTCTATTTTTTCGGCAAGGGCCTCGTACTGACCCATTCTCACCTTGGCCAGGCTCTGCCGTTCCGGCCGGGTTGCGGCATCTTCGTAGAAATAAACCGGTACACCCAGCTCTTCGCCCACGTAGCGGCCGAAATCCTTGGCTATTGACACAGATTCTTCTTCGGAAACCCCCCGAATGGGGATAAACGGTACCACATCGACTGCCCCCTGGCGGGGGTGCGACCCTTTATGACGCGTCATGTCGATCAATTCCAGGGCGGTTTGTGTCAGCTGTTTAGTGGCCGCCAGGACCGCTTCGGGCCGACCGATATAGGTGATCACGGAGCGGTTGTGGTCCACATTGGATGAGTAGTCCAGCAGCATGACACCGGGTGCGGACCGAATTGCATCCACCACTTTTTCAACGATGGTAAGATCGGTACCTTCACTGATATTGGGAACACACATCAAGGCTTTCATGGGTCACTCTCCCTTAATTAAGGTTCAATACATTACGCGATGCGGTCATGAAACTCCATGTAATATATTTTCCAGCTCACGCTCGATTTTTTTTTGGATTTCGGGGTCCTTGATGTAGGGAAGGTTTATCCTTACATTGGCGGCAGACCCATTGAGACCGGCTATTGCCAGATAACCCGCACATTCAAGATCAGAGGCTGCATTGGTGTTGTAGCTTTCTTCAAGGGTGCGGCAAAGCATCAGGATCCGTTTACAGCGCCGAGCGTTGGCAAGCGGCACTTCCGCTGCATGCACCATGGCTGCCTGGATCGCCCGGCTGCGTGATGCTTTGGCTTCTTGCGTATCTTTGGGCAACCGGTATGCCGAACTAACCGCGTCAAATGCGGCAGCATCCTTGTACCCGCCGTCAAAAAGTACTTCGGAGAGCTTTTCGGCCTCGGCTGCGATAGTTTCATAGTGCTCCCGCGGGGCCAAGTCTTTTTTGCTCATGGATAGCCGTGCCACCATGGCTGCCAGTCCGGCCGCCATGGCGCCTGCAACGCACGAGGCCGTCCCACCGCCGGTGGAATTATCGTTTGCATCCAGGACACGCATAAAAGCATCGATATTTTGATTCATGGGTGAGATCCTTTATCAGTTCGCAAAGAATATTCTTTTTAGGGTCGTTGTGTTGGTGCGGATCAGTAAAGAAAAAAAACTTGTGTTCTCGTTTATATATATGTTATATATATGTTCAATATAACCCTGTCAAGTGCTTTTGTCCGCAAAAATATCGCGCATTATCGGGGCGATAGGGAGTTTTAGATGGCGGCCGTGTCGTGATTGGCGGATATCTAACAAGGATCTTTAGGCTCCTCAGGAGGAGTGCATGGCGCTTAACAAAAAGATTTATGAGCATCTGCGCTATCGGATTATCACCAACGAGCTCGTCGCCGGCCAACAGCTCTATGAAAAAGAGCTGATGCAAGCATACCAGATCGGCAGAACACCTCTCCGTGAAATATTCCAGGAACTCCAGCGCAACGGCCTCATCGAGATTATACCCAAGCTGGGGACGCGTGTCGTCACCCTTGACTTGCGGACCTTGCGTGAAACCATCCAACTGCGCCGGGAATTGGAAGGGTTGGCCGCCGAGTTGGCAGCCTTACACATCGAACCGGCCCCATTTAAAAGGCTTCAGTACCTGCTTGAATCAGCTCATGAGGTGAAAGATAATACCAAGGCTGCTCTACAAAAATTATCGGACCTGGATATGGAATTCCACCAGATCATATACGATGCTTCCGGTAACAGGCAGATCAAGGAGATGATCGCGTCACTTCTTTATAAGATGTCAATGTATTGGTTCCAGGTGGGATTTTCCGCAGCTGAATTTCGCGAACAATTTGACGAACTCGAAGAGATTCTCGTGGCGATTGGTAATAAGGACTGCCAAAGCGCCCGAAAAATTATGAGACAACACATCGACCATTTTACACGTCTAATTAAGGATAACATGTTTTAATACTTAAAATTTCTCATCAAATTTCGTGAAAGATCCAGAAAATTATTCTTACTTATCCAGAGAAAAACAGGTGGATTATGAAAACAGGATTCAAATCTCAATGCGTGCCGGACTACCGACTGCTGACCGAAGAACAGATCGTAGAAATTCATCGCGCCACTCTTGACCTCCTATTTAATACCGGCGTAAAGGTTTTGAATGAAGAGGCGCGAACTCTTTTGACCAGTGCCGGGTGCCGTATGGACGCCGAGCACATCGTTAAAATTCCCGGCTGGCTCGTGGAGGAAAGTATTCGCTGCGCCCCTTCAAGCGTGACGGTTTACAACCGCAAGGGAGATCCTGCAATGGTGCTGGGGGGTACCAATGTCTGCTTTGGCATGGGCACCGACCTGCTCAACACCTGGGATCTTGGTACGGGTGAATTAAGACCCTCTTGTCTTCAGGATGTTATCGATTCCGCCATTGTCGGGGACTACTGCGAGGGAATCGACTTTATCGCTTCCAATGCCTTTCCCCTGGACGTTCCGGGACATCTCGCCTTCATCATGGAATTTAAGGCCCTGATGGAGAATTCAATTAAGCCCATCTATTTTACAGCGAACGATGTGGAGGACCTGGCCGTGATTCTGGAAATGGCAGGGGATGTCCTGGGGGGTGAGGAGCAGCTGAGGGAGCGACCGTTCATTATTCACTATTCCGAACCCATCAGCCCCCTGGTACACACATCCGGTGCCATCGACAAACTCTTCATGTGTGCGGACAAAGGCATTCCCCTCAACTATGCGCCGGCCCTTCTTGCGGGCGGCAGCGGTCCGGTAACATTGGCCGGCGCCATCGTGGTGGCCAATGCCGAGGCCCTCAGCGGCCTTGTCATTCAACAGCTGCGGTCCAAGGGGGCACCGGCCTTGACCGGTTTTAGTGCCACACCCATGGACATGCGCACAGGGACAACCGTTTATGCCAGCCCGGATGAGCGTTTGACTCATTCCGCCTGCTGCGACCTGTACCACTATTACGGGCTGCCGGTATGGGGCGAGGCCGGCTGCAGCGACGCCGCATCATTGGATGAACAGGCCGCCATGGAGTCCATGGCATCCATTATGATGGCTTCTCTGGACGGCTGCAACCTGGTACACGACGTGGGCTATTTGGGCCAAGGCTTGGTCGGGTCCGTGGCTTCAGTGGTCATGTGCAATGAGATTATCAGCTATGTCCGCAGGATCATGCGGGGCTTTGACATATCCAGTGACCGCATCGGGCTGGATATCATCCACGAGGTGGGTCCCGGGGGTAATTTCCTGGCTCACAAACAGACCCTGAAATTTTGTCGGGAGGAGCACTGGACGCCCCAACTAATCAATCGGCAGAGCCCGGAGATGTGGCAGAAAATGGGCGGCAAGCGCTATCGGGAAGTTGTCGTGGAAAAAGCCTTGGATATTTTGTCCACCCACAAACCGGATCGCCTGACTGACGAAGAGATCAAGCGACTCGATGCGATCATCGATAAATTCGCGAACAGGTTGAAAGGGGAACAACTCTCCGTCTGAAAAGAATGAAGATTTTTGCGTGAAATCAAGGCAGACGACAGATTTCACCCGCAGGCGCCCGCAGGAAGTGCCCTTGGGGTGAATAGCGTGCTGTTTTGAGGCCTTAAATCATGGCGTCCAACGCCGATATCGCGAAGTCAAGGAGTTGAAATTTCGAACTCACCCCAGCGTCGAATGCGGAACGGTTAATCATCTCTTGAATTACAGCTGGTCAGGAAACATTCGCGAACTGGAAAACGTGGTGGAGCGCGAGATGATTCGACTTCGCGGCATTGAGATGGATCAGTCCCTGAAATTCTCTCCACTCGTTTCCAAAAGTAAGTCTGTAGATGCTGCGTCCCAAACTACACTTGACCTGGAAGTACCAACCCTGGATGATGCGGTTGCGAACTTGATCCGAAAAACCCTAAAGTTAACCCGGAGGAAAATACACGGGACCGGCGGCGCAGCCGAGCAACTCGGCATCAATCCCAATACCCTCCGGTCCAAGATGAAAAAACTGAAGATCCCCCATGGCCGGTATCTCTATGAATAATGAGTTTTCTTCAATTGTAGAATCACCCAAAGTAGACAATCGAAGCGCAACAATCAAATTTATGTATTCCCTTGGTCAAGCATGGCATTTGCCACCTTTATAAAACCCGCAATATTTGCACCGTATGAATAGTTGCCAGGGTCACCATACCTTTCTGCAGCTTCCAGGCAATTTCTATGGATATCTCTCATCACTTGGTGCAATCTCTGATCGACTTCTTCCCTTGACCATTTAACTTTTGTACTGTTTTGAGCCATTTCAAATCCTGAGCATGCGACACCACCGGCATTGGATGCTTTACCAGGGGAATAAAGGATTCCGCTTTTGTGCAATATATCGCTGGCGTCGGACGTTAAAGGCATATTGGCACACTCGGTAACACACATGCAGCCATTTTTTACAAGATTTTTAGCATCTTCCAAACCCATTTCATTCTCACAGGCACAAGGAAACGCCAGATCGCACTTTACACCCCAGGGTCGCTTTTCCGGATGAAATTCAACCTTAAACTTGTTTGCATAGTCCTGCACCTTGTCGTGGCCGCTGGAACGCATATTCAGCATGTAATCGATTTTTTCTCCTTGAATACCGTCCTGGTCGTGAATAAACCCGTCAGGCCCTGAAAGCGTAATGACCTTAGCCCCCATTTCCGATACCTTTTTCACAACCCCCCAGGCAACATTCCCAAATCCCGAAACCGCTACCGTTTTACCATCAATATGTTCGCCACGGGTTTTCAACATTTCTTCAGCAAAATAAACAGCGCCAAACCCTGTGGCCTCAGGCCTTATAGCGGAACCGCCCCAGTCGATCCCTTTTCCGGTCAGCACACCTTCAAATACATTTTTGAGGCGTTTGTAATGGCCAAACAAGTATCCGATTTCCCGGGCACCCACACCAATATCACCGGCAGGCACATCTGTATCAGGACCAATGTGCTTATACAATCCAACCATAAAACTCTGGCAGAAATTTTCAATTTCGATATCGGATTTGCCACGAGGGCTGAAATCACTGCCGCCTTTCCCTCCCCCCATGGGCAGACCGGTCAAAGCATTCTTAAACACCTGCTCAAAGCCCAGGAACTTTAGTATACTAAGTGTCACCGAGGCATGGAAGCGCAGGCCGCCTTTATAAGGACCCAAGGCACTGTTAAATCCAATACGATAGCCGGTATTTACCTGAATGGTTCCACTGTCATCTCGCCAAGGCACCCTGAAGCTGACAATCCTTTCGGGCTCAACCATTCTTTCCATGATCCGTTCATACTGATAAAGGGGCTCTTGAGAAAAAAGCGGTGTCAATGAAAAGAGAAGCTCATCAACCGCCTGGATGAATTCCTTTTCCCAAGGATATTTATTTCTAACCAGTTGTGATATTTTTTGTGCGTAAGTATGTGCATTGTCCTGGACTTTCAGAGCAGTGTTGTACATGGTCATAATCTCCTTTTTTATACCGGCAAACTCATTTCTAACAGTATTCTTCGCAGTGCCAGACCCCTCCGTCGCGGATTGGATACTTGCACGAAACTCGCTTTTCGCAATTCATGCACAATCCTTTCATTCTTCCCTGAATATAAGCAATGCTGGGTTTAGAAGGTTGGGGACGATGATTTTCCTTATAGAGAATTTCGTTTTCAACCACCTGCAATACAGGCTTGTTGTCAAAATTTTCACAGTGAAAAATTGCCTTTCCTTGGTTTTGGCAATGTTGGTAATGTGCACAATCAGATACATGTATACAGGTTTGACAGATATCCGCGCTCTTGGCTTGTAAATGCATGTTATTCCTCCATCCTTGTTTGAGTTTTTATTCCAGATAAAAGTAGTGGTTGTTTACACGGATATAGAGCAATCCACATGCCAAAGTAACGTTGACCAAGATAATTCACTTGCAAAGATATAACATAATGAGAAATTTAGATTAATTTCAGATAGATAAAACTACAATTAATAATATGGTTTGCCCTGTGGATCTACGATGCGAAGAAGTGATTCAGGATGAAATGCCGAGGAGGAATTCCCCAGCGGGGAGAAATTACCCGGTTTAAATGACTAAGTTTGCTTTCTTGATTTTTTCCCGAAGTGTTTTGCGATCGATACCCAAAATTTCGGCAGCTTTGGTTTTGTTTCCCTTTACGTTGTTCAACACATTCAAAATATATTCCGCTTCAACCTCTATTAAAGGCCGGTCAAAACCCTGTTGCCTGTTGATGCTGAAACGCATCTGTTCCGGCAAGTCGGTGACATCGATAAGTTCGTTATCAGCCAGCACTACCAGACGCTGGACCAGATTTTCCAGTTCCCGGACATTGCCCTGCCATCGATAGGTTTTAAAAAGCTGTAAAACCTTGTCTGAAAAACGGGGCGCCGGGCGATTCATTTCCTTGGAAAGCTTTTCCATGAAGGACTGAACCAATAGCAGAATATCCTCACCTCGTTCGTGCAGCGGCGGTATTGCAATCTCAATAATGTTCAGTCGAAAATAGAGATCTTCCCGGAAGAGCCCCCTTTTAACGAGACTTTTCAGATCCATGTTGGTTGCTGTCAGGATCCTCGTATTCACCTTTTGGACACGGCTGGATCCCACCATGAAAATTTCTTTGTTTTGAATAGCCCGCAGTAATTTTCCCTGCATACTCAAGCTGGCATCACCAATTTCATCTAACAACAGCGTTCCTCCATCGGCAATCTGAAAAAAGCCGGCTCGGGAAGAATTTGCCCCTGTAAAAGCGCCTTTGACATGACCAAACAGTTCACTTTCAAGCAATGTGTCTGGAATCGCAGTACAATTGACCGTAACAAAAGGACCCGAATGATCACTGCTGTTATAGTGGATAGCACGTGCGACCAACTCTTTACCAGTACCACTCTCCCCGGTAATCAACACGTTGACCTTTGTCCCTGCAGCTTTATCGATGAGCCGGTATACTTTCTGCATGCACAAAGAATTACCGATGATTTTGGAATGGCCATGGATTGGTTTTACTTCAGCCGCAAGACGGTTGGCCTGCTTTTCCAGCATTTTTGAAACCGCTGCCAATAGCTCTTCATCCGTGAAGGGCTTGACCAGGTAATCTTCGGCACCGTCTTTAACCGCTTCCACGGCACCTTTAATGGAGGGATATCCGGTAATGATCATTATTTCAGTACCCTTCAGATTTTCCTTCACATATTTGAGCAACTCCAAACCGCTGATCTTGGGCATCTTAATGTCGGTAATCACAAGATCCACCGAGTCCTGCTCCAGAAAATCAATCGCCTGATCCACGCTTGCCACTGTGTAGACATTGTAGCCGGCTGCACTCAGGTTTCTTTGAATGACCTCCAAAGTAAGTGCCGAATCATCAACCACTAAAATTCTGGCACCACCATAATTTTCTTTGTTGTTATTCATTTTCTTCCCTGGATGACGCCCTTCTCAGTGGAAACCGGATTTTAAATTCAGCACCTTGCCCGACACGGCTCTTGACATCTATGACACCCCCATGGGCTTTAACAATACCATGAACAACTGACAAGTCCCAATCCGGTTCCCTGTTTGACATCCTTGGTTGTAAAAAACGGCAAGAAAATTTGTTTCAATGTCTCCTGTGTCATACCTATACCTGAATCTTGGACAATCAGGTAAACAAAATCTTTGTCAAATGTAGTTTCAATGCTGAGTTTACCTTCCTCGGGCATAGCATGAATTGCATTGATGATTAGATTGGTAAAAACCTGTTGCAGTTGGGACAGGTCTGCTTTGATGGCCGGTAAATCTCCGCAAAGGTTTTTGGCAACCGTTATTCCATTTTTAGCACAACGCGATTCAAATAAATATATACCGTCTTCAATCAATCTGTTCAGGTTAACCTGGGTTTCTCGTGGCGGGGTCTGACGGCTGAAAAACATCAGCTTTTTTATGACTTCTCTGGCATGCAGAGCAGATTTAACAATATTGTCCAGATCGCGATAAACCTGATCTGGAAGGTTATTGACCTTTGCGGACAGTTGGGCAAACCCAAGGATATTTCCCAGGGGTTCATTAAGCTCATGTGCTACGCCTGCCGTCAGTTGGCCGATTTTTGCCAGCCGATCCGAGTGCCGCAGCTGATTTACCATTTCAGCTTTATGGTCGATGGCCTCCTTTTTTTCAATAGCAAGAGATAGATGGTGGGCTATGGTTTTAAGAAGAGCGCGTTCTTCATCAAGAAAAGAAGGTATACTCTTACGCTGATCCTTTTTCAGGGGCGAATAAATCACCTCGATACTTCCCCTTTGAATACTCGTGGACAACCAGGTTTTCGGAAAGTGTCGGGCTTTCCATGTTTCTTTCCGATGCACCATAGGTGTATGCATCCAGTCGAATAATTGCCGAAGCAATGGACTGGAAATTGGAACGCTGGGGGAATAATTGCTGCAATGGACTCCAGCATCTGAGAAAGGGGTTGATTTCGCGCTACGATTTTGGCCATGCTGTAGAGACAGGTCAGTTCCTTGTTTCTTTCAATCAGTTGGTTTCGTTCGTTTAAGAGCTGTTTTTCATGGTATACACGTTCTGACACATCTTGACCAATTGCCAGCAACCCGACAGCCTCCCCAGTTGTTTCATCGGCAAATCGTTGGTAGTGCCACTCGATAAAACATTCTTTATCGGCTACGGGTAATTATCTTGCTAACAATTTTTCCTGATTGATTGCCGCCAAGAATGAAACGACGAAAGTATCGCTTTGCCGAATCAATTTCATTTTCTAACAAAAACAGATCAAACCAATTCTTTTGGATGAGTTCCGAATATGAATATCCGGTGGTTGTCTCTAATAACTCGTTCGCACTGACGATCATTCCATCCTGATCCAAGATTAGAATTATCCCTTTGGTCAGTTTTATGATAGGCTGATATATATCCGTAATTCTTTCGAACATTTTAGCTTTAACCATATACATAATTTATGGAATATTTGTAATATCGTCAAGATAAGAATGTGTTTGAACATAAGCCATATGACAGCACGGTTGTCAGCTTTGGTGAAGGGTCAAAAACGATTTCTTGGCGATATGGCCCACGAGTTGGGGTCGCCTATTGCCCGAATCCAGTTCGGGCTTAGCGCCCTGGAACAGCGTGTGGAAGAAAACACAGATGAGGTAATAATAGAAGTTAGCGACAATGGGTCCGGCGTTCCCGAACACCTTCTCGATCAGTTGTTCGAGCCCTTTTTCCGCCCGGAAGCCTCCCGGGACAGGGATTCAGGTGGTGTAGGTTTAGGGCTGGCCATCGTAAAAACTAATGATTACAAATGCGATTGGCAACCTGATAATCAATGATAGGATATTGAAGATGAAATTAAAGTGGTTCGGTTTAATCGAAGCATTGCTATTGTGCTGTGTAGTGGCTGTGTTTGCTGACAACCAAAAAAAATCCGACATACCGCCTGTCCCTACACCAGGTTTAGTGACGATGCTGGATTTGGGAGCACACAAATGTATCCCATGCAAAATGATGGCACCCATCATTGCGGAGCTTCAAGAAGAATACGCAGGCCGCGCTTCTGTCATTTTTATTGACGTTTGGGAACATCATGATCAGGCACAGCGGTTTGGTATCCGGGCTATTCCAACTCAGATTTTTTATGACAAGAAAGGTAAAGAAATTAAACGTCATGTGGGGTTCTTAGATAAAAAAAGCATCGTGGCTATGTTTGACGAATTGGGTGTGCCTCAGGAGAGCAACAATTGATCAACGATTTGCTGCTCACTATTAATGATTGGATGTCCAGCGGTACGCTTATCGCGGCGTTAGGATGTTTTTTGTGGGGGATGGTGAGTGTCGTGCTAAGCCCCTGCCATATGGCCTCTATCCCATTGATTGTAAGTTACGTGATAGGTCAAGAAAAAGGTCTGCATACCAGGAGCGCGACATTTTATGCAGCAACTTTCACCATCGGTTTGTTCGTCACAATCGCCATCGTAGGGATTGTGTGCTCGCTGCTGGGCCGAATGCTTGGTGATATTGGTCAATGGTGGACAATGGTCGTGGGAGTGATTCTGGTATGGGTTGCTCTCGATATGCTGGGGGTGGAGGTGTGCTCAATCTCGGGCAGTTTCATGGCAAGATTTCAGATGCGCGGTATCAGAGGGGCTTTCATATTGGGGCTCTCCTATGGTGTTCTTTCCGGATCATGCACGTTCGGGTTCATTGCACCGATTCTTGCTATCATTACCATCCAACAGAAGATCGCCACGGGAATTTTGTTTATTGTTCTTTTTGGTATCGGGCATTGCATCCCAATAGCTATTGCTGGCTCAAGTGCTTCTCTGGTACGGCGTGTGTTGGAAAACAGTCGCTTCCAAAAAGGAGGTCTATGGTTCCGCCGCATCGCAGGTGTGGGCATTGTTTGTTTAGGAGGATATTTTATCATTCAACCATTTATGTGGGGCATATGAAAAAAATATGAAATGGTAACGGTGACTGAATCGGAAATAATCAAATAAACGAGGCATTGAAGGATATGGAAAATCGCAAAGATAAAATACACACTTTGGTTATTGAAAAATATTCAGAAGTTGCAAAAAGGGGAAGTGGCGGCTGTACACCATCGTGTTGCGGGGGGGCTACTCCATTTAACAACATCACAGAATTGGGGAAAAGGCTTGGTTACCAGGAAGAAGACCTTCTTTTGGCGCCCGGCGAAGCCAACCTTGGATTGGGCTGCGGTAATCCTCTAAGTATTGCGGAGTTAAGGTCTGGGGAGATTGTACTGGACCTTGGCAGCGGTGCGGGGTTTGATGCTTTTTTAGCGGCTAAAAAGGTTGGGACTTCGGGCAGAGTAATCGGGATGGATATGACCTCGGAGATGGTCCAGAAAGCTACCGCAAATGCAGAAAAGCTTGAGATATCTAACGTAGAGTTTCGTCAGGGGAAGATCGAGGCACTTCCAGTTTCTAACGACTCAGTGGATGTGATCATTTCCAATTGTGTGATAAACCTTTCACCTGATAAGTCTGCCGTTTTTGGGGAGATTTATAGAACACTCAAACCTGGTGGACGTATCATCATTTCCGACGTTCTGCGTTCCGGGGAGATTCCGGAAGAGCTTCGAAATAATCCGGCAGCCTATACCGGTTGAGTATCGGGTGCCATTTCACCCGGTGAGGTGGAAAAAATTCTTTCTGGCTTAGGGTTTCAAGAGATCAGCATCCAGAGCAAGGATCAAAGTGATAAAATTATAAAAGGGTGGAACGTTGCTGAAGGAGCGGAGAACGTCGTCTTTTCGGCGTACATTCAGGCTGTGAAACCCTTTGGAAATGAAGAGATATTGTAGATTGTTGTAGCTGGATTGAACTGATAAGTTTTTGAAATTAACCAAGAGGACTAAATGAGTGCATTAATTTGTTAGGATCATCTCCAAAAGAGTTGATCTAAAAGAAGGATTCCAGGATTCCAGGGTTCGAGGGTTCGAGGGTTCGAGTGATATGCTCAAAAATTATAAAGAGTTAAACGTTTGGCAGAAATTTCGGAGGCTTGATATCTACCGTTTTGTTGGAGCGAACACAGGTTTACTCAATTATCTCGATCGCTGTTATTGTCTGTTTCTATATATCCCCATTTGCCATGTTCATCTATAAACGAATTCAACACCCAACTAACAATACTTATCAAGAGTGAACCAGATAAAGCAGGCCAAAATCCATCGAGCTCGAAACCGGAAATTACACCTGAAGCCATCAATAATAAGATTGCGTTTATCACAAAGGTAAAGATCCCTAAAGTCATGATATTTAGTGGCAGGGTCAGCATTATTAATATCGGTCTAAAAAAGGCATTAAGGATTCCCAATATGGCAGCTGCAGAGAGTGCAGACAAAAACCCAGTCACACGTATTCCATTAAGCAGATAAGATGCGATTATGATAGCAATGGTTAAAACAAACCACTTTATAAAAATACCCATAATAGTATCTCCCATTTATCCATTAATTTTATCCCTCATACTATTAACCAAGGCCGAGGACTTCTTGCCATATTGCTCTTTTATCAAATCCAAATAACCAGCGCAGTTTACAATAGATAGTGTTGATTTTTAGAAAATAATGAATCAGGAAAAGCCGAGGTGTGTTTGAATATCAAGTTTGGTTCAAATCTGATTCATAACTCAAAACATACTATCAGAATATCTTATAAACTACAACGTGTGGCTAATTCGAGATCAATTGAAGAACCTCGCAGCAAGCTGCGAGGAATGTTCTGCCGTGCGGCAGTGCTTCGCATCGACCGTAAGGAATTCTGTCTAATTTAGATTCGCTCGCTAACCCCGCGGGATGCGAAGCACTGCCTAACGGCAGAACCCACGGGGAATGCGCTCGCTTTTGCGGTTCAAAGAGAAGATGCACGCACACCGTAGAAGCCGATTAAATGTCACCCAAACATCCTTTTTAAAAATATAACCTTTGGAGGCCCTAAGCCATCGCATGGTTTATTAGTGTTCATTGAAGTTGGGAGACAATTATTAATAAATAAAATGAGCACGAATTATATAAGGTCAATAGGGCACCGTTGATTTCCTAAAAAGAGCTAAAAATCAGAACCCAGGTTTAGTGTAATAGATATGAAGTGGTTGGCCTATTTTCATTATCTTCCAGATACACCTGTCTTTAACCGCCTCTATCTTATATAGTGTTGTCCGAAACAGATCACCAGATTTGTTTTGCAACTTTTCATTCTAAATCAGCTTAACAACATAGATCTGCGTACATATCTATTAGGGATAAAGTAACTATTGTAACCTTTCCCTTTTCTACTTTTCAACTAACATCGGTTCGAATTAATCCAGAGCTGGATCTAGAAACGCCAACCACACTGCGCCCTTTATTTGTTGATTTATTTCCAAAGATTACATCCTTTCTAATTAATGCTTAATACCATTAATCGTATTTGCGATCGCTTTTGAATTCAGGTTCGAGCAACATACTTTTTTCTCTTTTTGAAGGAGGAAACACCATGGTAGCTTTGTTGGATAAGCGCAATGAGAAACGTCATCGTTGCGAAGGAGAAATAGTTTGGGCTTCTTTCAACAAAAGTGATTACTCCAAGGCGCGCGCGCTTAACTTCAGCCGGGACGGCAGTTATTTTGAGACGAATCGGTCTCTCGGTGTAGGGTTGACAGTTCTCATTCGTGTTTTGAATTGCATTGATCATAACAATCGATCCAAAGACCCTGAGGGTACCTGTCACCATATTTTGTGACCAATGCCTATAAAATGGTCGCCGCTTTGGAAGATGCTTATATTCTGATCAATGAGAAAAAGATCAGCAACATGAAAGATCTTTTGCCCATCCTTGAACAAGTCGCCAAAATGGGCCGACCCTTATTGATCGTTGCCGAAGATGTGGATGGTGAAGCATTGGCCACCTTGGTGGTCAATAAGCTGAGAGGCACCCTGCAGGTCGCCGCGGTCAAGGCTCCGGGTTTTGGTGACAGACGAAAAGCCATGCTGGAAGACCTTGCCGTTTTAATCGGCGGTCAGGTGGTCTCGGAGGATTTAGGGATCAAATTAGAAAATGTAACCGTTTCAGATCTCGGTAAGGCCAAGCGGATCAACATCGATAAAGACAACACCACCATCGTCGACGGTGCGGGTTCGCGCTCGGCCATCGAGGGCCGGGTGAAGCAGATTCGAGCCCAAATCGAGGAAACCACCTCCGACTACGATCGTGAAAAACTTCAGGAACGGTTGGCCAAATTGATCGGCGGGGTGGCGGTGATCAATGTGGGCGCAGCCACAGAGACGGAAATGAAGGAGAAAAAAGCCCGGGTCGAAGATGCCCTCAACGCTACCCGCGCGGCTGTAGAGGAAGGGATTGTGCCGGGCGGAGGTGTGGCGCTGGTTCGCTGTTTGGGCGCGCTGGGGAAAATGAAAATCAAAGCCGATCAAAAGCTGGGGGTGAAAGTCGTCATGCGCGCCATGGAGGAACCACTTCGTCAGATTGCCAACAATGCCGGTTCTGAAGGTTCTGTCGTCATCGATAAAGTTAAAAACAGCAAGGGAGCTTTTGGTTACAATGCCGAAACGGACACCTATGAAGATCTGATGAAAGCCGGTATAATGGATCCGACCAAAGTTGTCCGGCTCGCATTGCAAAATGCAGCAAGTGTGGCTTCATTAATGTTGACTACCCAGGCCATGGTTGCAGAAAAACCCGAAGAAAAGAAGGGGATGCGTCCGGGAGTTCAAGGAATGGGCGGAGGAATGGATGAAATGATGTAACCCTCCGTTTACATAGGAGGGTGTTTCCTTGAGAAAAAGACTCAAATGGTGCAAGCGTTGCTTCCGATGCTTCTGACAGAATGAAGGTAATTTGTTGTGAGCTCCAAATGCTATTTGATTCATATACATACTAAAATTGGGAAAACACAATTTATATTGAAGTCCTGTCTAATTGTAGTAGACAGGACTTTTTATTTTTAGACGAGAAGATATTATTAAATAGAAGAGGGAAATTGTTCGTCGCACGTCTGTCTCATGAATCTGACCTGGACATTTCACGTCTTATACCATGAGGCTTTTTCAAGTTTTTTTCGGTATTCTTTAAGGGCATACTTCTTTGCAAAATCCTTTTCAGAAAAATACGGCAGGGTGCTCGCCAGAAAATCATCTATGAGACCGTTCAATAGGGTATCCTTTTCTTTTTCGTCGATATAATGGCGGTCGCGCTTTTGTTCAAACCGAACGGTTTCACCCAACACATCTTTCATCTTTTCTATATCAACCTCAGGTGAATCGGCATGGCCTGTAAGAAAAGTTATGGGTATTTCAACGCGCGCAATAAATCCGACATACCATCTGTCGCCGGCCAGTTTTCTTGAGACGTCATAAATCTCCAATTCCAGGCCGCTTTCAAGATCGATTTTTCTCAATAATGATGTGTCCATGACATCCCCTGAATTCAAACAGATATAGTCTGTGCCTGGTGACATCTTGCAAAGTACCATTTCTCACACGCAATTGTGATACGGTAATATCGTATCATAAAAATTATACCCCCAACCATTTTTTGGTTTACTTGCCAATCTTAAAAAATTTCCTAAACTGCATGTAATGGAGAGATCCTGCAGATATCACCTTCCCCAGATAACTGTGTTTTCTGAATATATCTGCAATTGAAATCTATGACATCGCGTTACTGATATCAACTTTCTTACGAAAATGCAAAAAAGGACAAATCCCCCAGAATGAAATCACCCTTCTGCTAGAATAAATCTTCAATAAATGATTGTTACAGTTAGGTAAAAATTTCTTGGATTATGTCAACGGATTGATATCACATAGATAAATATTGTTACAAAACCTCTAGTTGGGAGGGATCGCCGGGGTTTCAATGAAGATTTTGCCTGTGATCTCTAAAAGATATCGTAAATATTTGCTACAACCCAACGACCACTATATCTTGGTGTGCCCCATTTCTGCTTCGGTGGACAAAGCGAACGCAGATCCAGGCAAGAAAAAGGTACAGGAGCGTTAGACCCCACATCCAGATCCATTCTTCACGGACTTGATTGAAGGAGGCTCCCATCTGGGTAAGCCGCAATCCTCCGGATATTCCCCAGGTGCTTGGCAGGAGCATGGAGACTGCCCTTATCCAGTGAGGCATGTTTTCCACAGGCCACGAAAATCCTGATATCAGAACCGCAATCATTGAACTCCATACAATCATTATGATAGACGTTTCCCTGGTTTTAAAAAATTCTGCCAGGACTTGGCCTAATAGAATGACCGATAGCAAAAAAGGCAGAAGAAAGAGAGAAATCATTGAAATGCTTGTCCGCATTGGAAAATCCCAGATTCGGTAAACTACCCCGTAGATGAAAAGTATGTGGATGAGATAAAGGGATAAGCAGGCAATTGTCCGTGAAATAATCTTTACCATTGGACCGCCCCGGCGCTGGGTGACGTTTTTTCCAGTCATGATCTGTTCCCTGCGGGTCCCGGATATCATTCCGATTCCAATCAGCATGGTCTGCTGCAAAATCAGTATCAAAACTCCCGGGACAATATAAGTGGCATATCCCATGTATGGGTTAAATAGTGATCTGCTGATCAGGTTGAGCGGGGAACGGTCTACCGTCGCCTTATCTTCAGGCCATCCTTGGGCCTGGAAACGACGGATCTGAATGCCTGCTGACACTGTGCGAACTGTTTTGACCAACCCGGTCATCGCCTGTCTGTAGATCAGAAAATATGTTGCGTCAACGTATGCTGACACATATGCCTGGCGCCCCTGGAGGACATCTTTCTCAAAACCTTCAGGGATCATCAGAACTGCACTGTAGCGACCGGAACCGATTTCTTGCCGGGCTCTGTCAAGACCCTGAGAACGGCCCTCCACCCTGAGCATTTCAGAGGCGTCGACCATTCGGACAAGCTGCCTGCTGAGTGCTGAGTTGTCCTGATCAATTACGGTCAGGGGTACCTGGTTCAGCACTTCCCTGGCATAGGGGAGCGGATAAACGAATGAATAGAAAACAATGGCAGCGCCCATAATAATCAGTACGCCCGGATCCCTGAAAATCGATCTCAGTTCTGCCATTATATTAGAGGAAAGATCCCTTATCATGGCTTCCCCCAATAACGGCTGTCCTTCATGTGGCTCTTCAGCAGGGGAACCAGGCCGATTCCCACCATGGCAAAAATGAGAAGGATCAACAGATCCGGAAGTGATTCAGATAGTTCCGCACTTCGGATGGTCTGCTCCAGGAAGAGGTGAAGATAGTGTGTAAGAGGCAGCATACTGCTCCACGCCTTTCCAAGGACCGGCATTCCCTCCTGGGGGAAGGTAAGCCCGACAAAAGCAAAAGCGGTTCCGGAAAAAAAAGAGGCCGCACTGAGAGCCATACGCAGACTGGGGCTGAGAAACACCAGGATGATGCCGCAACCCAGGTAGGCAAGCACCAGGAAAACTGTAGCCGTAATCAGGCTGGACAGAGAACCCCTCAGGGGAACACCAAAGCCGTTAAGGATAATTGCCAGCATTGCCAGGCCCAGCAGAACTGAATGAAATAAAATATACGGCCAGCTTTCCTGCCACTGCTTTCCACACACTTCCTCCCGCTGTTTCCAGCCACTTTCTGGCAGTGCTGTTCTTAAACTCGCTGCCCATGGCCATAACCGCTGTCATCAGGATAAAAATCTGGAAGAACGTGGGGCAGAGAGCTGCTGCAAGAAAATACATGTAATTTAGCTGAGGATTGAACAGTACATGCCGGTCAAGATTAACAGGTTCAAGGTGAGCCATGGCTGTTTCGTCCATTTCTCCGCGCCTCAGCCTGGATTGAAAGTTGATCCCCGCAGAAACAGTAGCAACTGCGACACTCAGACTGCTTGAAACAATGCTTCCGGGCAGCAGCATCTGGGTGTTTGTATAACCGATTACCTCTGCGCCCCTCCCACGAAGAATATCTTCTTCAAGTCCGTGCGGCAGGATAACCATAGCATAAATTCTACCCCTCAACATCAGGTCCCTGGCCTGGGCAGGGTCGGACACCTGAAAGGAAACCTCTATAACTGAAGTCGCATCAATGGCTTTGATTACAGTACGTGATAGTGAGGAATGATCGAGATCAACCACTGCAACCGGAAGATCTTGGGGGTATTGGTTAATAAACAGGCCCCAGGTCAGGGCGAATGAGACCAGCGGGAGTACGATCATGGCGAGGGCATAGCGGGAGTGGGCCCGTATCTGGGAAATCTCACGCAAAACCACTTCCAGAAATCCCTGGTGGTGTTCATTTCCGGACATCAGTCAGGTCCTTAACGGGAACGATAATGCTCATACCCGGCCGCAGTCCTTCGATTTTTTCAAGCGGCCTGGCCCTGACTTCAAATGTCTTCAGGTCAAATCCCCCGGAGGCGCTGGTAGCTCTCCAGGTCGCGAAGTCACCCAATGCAGATATGTAACTTATTTTCACATCAAATTTCCCATTTCCAAGAGCTGGGGCTGAAACCGGAAAGACCACTCCCATACGCATCCCAGCCAGACGATCTTCACGCAGGTTAAAGGTGACCCATATGTCGTCCAGATCAAGAATTGTAACAAGAGGATAGCCAGGGCTCACTATTTCTCCGGGTTTGGCAAGAACATGGATAACCTCACCATCCAGGGGTGATTCCAGGCTGGTTTCCTTCAGATAGCTTTTAACTTCGGAGACTGCTCCCTGTGCCTGGTTAACAAGGGCTGTGGCCGCTTGCCGGTCTTCTTTGCGGGTTCCTTCCAGGGCCATGTCATACTGGGAACGTGCGGCAGCTGCGGCTGCACTGGCAGCTTTCCATTTTGCTTCAGCCTCGTCCCTTTTCTGCCCCGGAACGATTCCGTCAGCAAACAGGTTGTTGATCCTCCGGTAGGTCTTCTCTGCCAGTTCCGCGACCTCCTGGCTCTGTATCCACAGATTCATGGCCGCGGCTACTTCCTGGTTTCTGGCTCCTGCGTAGGCTTTGTCACGCTGGGCGGAAGCGGCCTTTTCAGACGACGCCGCCTGCTGGAGTCTGGCGTCAATCTCCGGGCTGTCAAGTTTTAGCAGGCTAGCACCTTTCTCCACGGATTGCCCCTCTTTAATGAACACCTCAGAAACACGGCCGGCAATTTTAACAGCAAGATTCACCTGGGTTGCGTCAACCTCACCCTGAATGAACTCTACTTCAGGTTCCTGCAGATACCAAGTCAGCACTCCGACCAACCCAAGCAGAATCAGGAGTCCGATGGCAGGCTCAAGGATATGGCGTATTCTTTTCAATTCTCCACCTCCACAATTTTCCCGGCCAGGTACTGGGGATAATCAGTTCCTCTGCCGCATGCTTCAAGCAGTTGTGCCAAGGCCACGTCAAAGCTGTAAGCCGCTTTCATCCTCTCCACCTGAATCCCGGAAAGGGACATCTGGGCATCGACAACATCCAGGGATGTGGCAAGTCCTTCTTCAAAAGAACGCTTCCTGGCCCGGAGATTTTCTTCTGCGAGTTCAAGCGATGCCTGGAGTGAGTCGAACTGCTCACTATCTTTCATCAGTTCCTGGTGACGGGATGAAACCAGGGTCTCCAGATCCCTGGCCAATTTATGGTGTGTCAATTCCGCCTGTTCTTCCATCTTTCGGGCGGCCATTATGCGGTTGGACCTGGACCCGCCGTCAAAAAGGGTGAAATTAGCTCCGACTCCAATGGCCCAGGTTGGCTCCAGAGCTGTCAAGTCGTCTTCATAAAGTTCCCTGATCCCAAATAGATATACCTCTGGGTAAAATTCCGATCTGGTGGCTCTCAAGTTTTCCCGGGCCTTGTCTTTTACAGCCTGGACCTGGTCCAGAGCCGGATGGTTTTTCCGGACCTGATCTATAAAGAAATTTTCCGGGCCAATACCAGGGATCAGAAATAGCGGAGTAGAGGGATTTACAAGGTCATCCGAAGCCAGGATGTTGGCAAGGGCGGTTCTAGCAAGATCCAAGTCACGCCGGGAAGCCTTGAGTTCACGATCCGCCTGGGCCTTTGCCACCTGGGCATGGAGAAGCTCTGTACGGGCAATGAACCCCTCTTCCTGCAGTCTGCGGGCTTGAAAAAGGTGTTGCTCCAGGGCATTCTTCACCTCAATCCGGATAGTCAAAACCTGGTCCATCAGCCGAACGGCAAAGTAATATCTGGCCAATTCGGATGTCAGTGTCCCGGCGGTTCGGCGCATTTTTGCCTCTGATTCCTGGACCCCGGCATCAGCGGCTTTATTTGCCGCTGTTATCTTTCCCCCGGTGTAAATCGGCCAGACCATATTGAGCTGGGACTTGAAAAAGGTATCATCCTGAATGGTCTCTTGAAACGAGGGAACCATTTCCGGAGGTACCGTGGGATGCATCGCAAGGATGACATCCCTTATGGAATTCAGGTCCAGATAAATCGGTTCATCAATTCTGGTCCACCGTCCGCTTAACGTGACCTTGGGCAGGTACAGTCCCCTGGCAGCCCTGGCTTCAAACTCCTTCTGCTCGATCTCGGAGCGAGACGTCTGCATGGATTCATTCCTGGTAAGCATATTATCAAGCGCTTTTGTAAAGGTTAGGAAAGAATCAGCTGCTACCAGGGGCGTTCCTTGCAGGATCAACAAAGACAGCAAAACACCAACCCAAAGCCGTCTGAATATGAGTCTTTTCTGAAAATATTCGGTTTTTCTCCCGTCAACTGATTTGCTATTGTCCGCTTCTTTACAGCGGAATGCTTCTTTGTGTTGAAGCGTTGCACAAGTCAAATATAAAAGTCTCTTTTCTTCATTATTAACATCCTTTTTCATGATCAGCCTTTTTTGCTAAATGAGTGCCCTATCGATGTTGTCCTGCACGGCTTCTGGATCCAATAGAGCTACCCTTAAATAGTTTTTCTCAAAAGCGATTTCGGTCATCGCTGCTTTCTTAACACAACATTGTAATATTACCACGGTATCAAGAAGTTATCAAAACCACAAGATATGGAAATTTCGAGTTTGTTGAAAGGGCTGTGATATGTTCTTCAATTTCGCCTGAAGTCCAAATATCAGCCTTGTTGTGATGAAAGGAGAGAAATCAAGAATATCAGTCTGCCAAGATAACTGTGTTTTCAGAGCATATCTGACATGGAAATGTCTCCATAGGTAGTACAGATACCATTTTTCTTTCAAATTTGCAAAAAAAGGGAAAACCGTCGAAACGATTCTCCCTCGTGATAACATAAAAATGCAAGTCGCTTAAAAACGGCTATGGTGGTGATGTGCTATAAAACCTGTAAATATCGTTAAATACCGATGAGTTGGAGATATACGGCACTGCAGTGATGCAACGATTGAGTCGGTTGTATCAAATCTTGTTTATGCTGATGTCCTCTTGATGACTTTTTAAGAAGGCGTCAAAGCCTTTCTACTATTTCCCATCCGGTAGTCGTAAATAGAACCTGTCTGTCATCAGGAACACAGAAATTTCTCATCTCATTTCAGGCCAGCCTGACGCAGGGCATCAATAATTTTATCTCTTTCCGACTGATCCTTAAATCCAGACACCTTTGCAAGGTAATCCAATGAGAATTTTGGATTTAATTTCATCACTTCTCCGGCTTCAGACTGAGCCTCCTTCTCAAGGCCCATCATACTGTATGTACCGGACAGATTGAGATGGGCAAAAAAGTTATTCGGCTCTCGCTGAAGCGCTTTTTTATATGCCGAAACCGCCTCCTCGAACCGGCCTGTCGCTCGGAGCGCGTGGCCGTATGCTTAAGAAGTAACGGCTCGGACCAAATGGGTTAAGCCGAATTGCTTTTTCGAACAACAGAATAGCTTCCTCTGCTCTGCCCGCATAGGTAAGAGTCGCGGCATACCAGTATTTGACATCCGCCCCACTGGGGTTAAGGGCTACACCCCTCTCCCCTTCAGCAATTGCTTTGTCCCACTCCTTTGCCAAGCAATAGAGTTGACCCAACAGAGCGTGAGACTCAGCACGACTATCATCCACAGCAAGGGATTTTTGAGCCAATTCAATAGCCTTTTTGATTGACTCCCGAGGAGACTTGCTAGTGCCAAACCAATAATCCATCATGTGGATAGCAGCCATGAGAGAGTAAGGCTTTAGTTGCTCCGGACACGTAGCAATAGCTTCCTCTGCTATCCGCCGAGCCACGTTGGTGTCCTCTATATTCGCACGTTGAACGTGACCTAACGCTTCCATTGCCTTCAAATAGCAATCGAGATCTTGCTTACCTCCGGCATATGGGACGGTCCTGTATGTTTCCCCCTCGGTCAACTTCACTTGGATGGCCTTCAAGATCTTCAGGGTAATCTCATCCTGAAGGGCAAATATTTCTGTTAGATCACGATCGTAGCGTTCTGCCCAAAGATGATGACCCTTGAGGGCATCAATCAACTGGGCAGTGATCCGAATTCGGTCGGCAGACCTTTGAACACTCCCCTCCAGCACATACTGAACACCCAGTTCCTCACTTACCTGCTTGACCTTCACCGGCTTTCCCTTGTAAGTGGAGGTCGAATTTCTGGCGATCACAAACAGCCTTGGTACCTTGGAAAGGGCAGTGATGATGTTCTCGGTGATTCCATCACTCAAGAACTCCTGCTTCGGATCATCGCTCATATTGTCAAACGGCAGCACGGCAATGGAAGGCAGGTCGGGCAGCGGTAATGCCATATTCTCGATAGATGCAGGCTCAATACCTGGCTTCATGGTACTTTGAAAAAAATACCAAACAATAGAGGTCACAATGATTGCTGTAACTATAACGAAAGGTAAAATCCATTTCTTTTTTGCACGCTCCGGTCTTTCTCCTAACAATTTCCCAGCATCTATAGGGTCCAACAAAACTTTGTAAACTCTAACTGGATCTTTGATATTTTTTACTTCGTGTTGCCCAAGGTATTCGTATCCTAATTTCAGCTTATCCTTTATATGATCATATGCATTACGAGAGATACAAACACCGCCTGGATCAGAGAGTCCTTCAATACGTGCAGCAACATTAATGCCACTACCGTAAATTCGATCACCATCCTGCACGACATCACCGATATTGACGCCTATCCGAAACTCCAGTCTTTTGCCATTGGGCAGGCTATCATTCTTGTCTTTGAGAATCTTCTGAATCTCAACAGCACACTGCACTGCATCCACAGCACTGGAAAATTCTGCCAGTAGATTGTCTCCGGGAGCATCAACAACTCGACCGTTATGTTGTTCGATATACGTTGACATGATGTCACGGTACTCTTTCAAAGTTTGAATGGTAAAGGCTTCATCAGCAGCCATCAGGAGGCTGTAGCCTTTAACATCGGCAGAAAGAATGGCTTTGAGTTTTCGGATTACTTTTTCTTTGTCTGTGGGCATTGGATCACCTTCTGGTTAAGGATTTGAAGAAGATGATACGTTAGTAATATGTACGGACAGGTCGAAAAGAAGATTGGTTCAAATGTGTTTTATGGGCTCAGCATCAGATCAGGTGTGATTCAAGTGTGTTATAAGATCAATACATGACTTGTTGGGCTGGGTCAATATATTAGCGATTCCCATAGCGGCAGCCTGGGATATCCTCTCAGAAAACCAAATATCACCCAAATACCGAGTCGAGTAGCCCAGGGGAATTTCACCCCCAGGCCCTCTCAGAACGGTACGTGACGGTCTCCCGTCATACCGCTCCTGCCAGCCTTCCTCTTGAGCCCTCATGCGACAGGCCCATGATCCGCAAGCTTTATCGGGAGAGGGTGTCTTTAAGATGGAAAATCATCGAGAAGGAAACCTGGATAAGGTCATTTCCGGCGCCCCCCCTTTCCGCCACCGCCACGACCGCGACCTCCTCCTGTTCCATCCCTTCGACCTTTACCACCACCTCGTCCTAAACCCCTTCCAACATTTTTTCCTCCGGAGTTGTTTTCATTATCAATCTTATTTCGCCCACTGCTTTCGGAGCCGTCATGATTCGTTTCCTTGTCTGTCTCTTTTTGCATGATACTCTCCATTCCTTGGGTTTCTTAATTTAACAGTCTGCCAGATGGCAATTCTCTTTTTTAGGGCTGTCGACGGTTGTCTTGTTTTTTCTGGAAACTGATTTTGATTTGTTAAGTAATTCAAACGCAATTCGTTTCTGATTAAGTTGCTAATTTCTTAGTAATTTCCCATTCTGTTTCATCATCTTGTGGTCAGACGACATTTCGAGTGGGTGATGGTTACACCATTGGCAATGAATATATCTGAAAAACCGCTTGCGCGGTGATAAATGGAGACAAGTCCAACTATCTGATAATCTGTAAAAATGTCAGATACCATCTGGTTATGTCCAACGTACCACGGAGGGGCATATCAATGCAAGATTTCGTCTGTTACGATAGTTTTCGCACACCGGTAAAATTTCAGGGACTGATAACCTTGTTTATGTTGGAGTAATGTCAGGTTTTTAAAGTCATTGCTTTGCTTAAAATTGATGACATATCACAGGTGCCGGTCGACGGGTCGGAATGATGATATCACAACTCCAGGACAACCTTTTTGGGTGTTGAATTTACAATATCAGCATGTTCGAGCAGTTAATATATTCTGATTATATTCATGCCCACTGTCATAAATCTATTCCACTGGTAATAGGGCAGGCCGGTAATGCCAACAAACTGCCAACGCGTTTTGTGTCCCCTCTTCTTCTGTAAAATGCGGATATCCGTCGTGGATGCATATCAGTTTATAATAAGGGTCGTCCTCTTCAGGTTGTGGTTCGGTTGTGTAGTGCGTGGTAGTGATTATTCTGGTTTCGCTGTATGTGCCTTCGTCCGAATCCGAGAAGAATCCTCCGTCTTGACTATGGTTAGGCAATAATTTTACCCAGGCAGGACCTTCACTCTCTAAGTAATGCTCCTGTCTCACATTTATACGCGCGCTGCAGCCAACCCCATGCATCTCGCAAGTCAATGTGCAATCAATTGAACCCACCGTAAACCAGTCCAGGTGGGCAGGCCCCACATAGGGAATGACGGCGGGTGGTTGTGGGAAGTTGCAGGTAAAGGTTGACGAAACCATTAGCTCATCCAGATAGTTATACTTTTCATAGGTGTAGGATAACGAACTTTGACTTATTTGCGTCGTGATTTTCGTTCCCGTAACCGGGCCATCATAGCTGGGAAGTACCTCATGTGGATTGACCACCATTGAAACACGTTCCCATTGTAGTTGATGCGCTATTGCTTCGGTAACTATTATTTGCAGGGTCGCCGTGTCTTCGTTGTCAGCTGCATCAGTAACCGTCAATGTTACGGTATATGTGCCTGCAGCAGTAAAGGTATGTCCGGGATTACTGTTGTTTGAATCAATGGTGCCGTTATTGTCAAAATCCCATTTGTAGGTATATGGTGCTTGTCCGCCAGAAACGGTTGAAGTGAAGTTCACTTGCTCGTTGACAGTAGCTGACTGGATATCGGCCGAAATACTGATCTCAATGGCACTGCTTGTGTTCTCGACAATCTTTATCGGAATGGTTTTTACCCCGACCTTTGCCGGCATATGTATACTGACTTTTTCCACACGATCCAGGATATCCGAATCCAGCTGCTCAGCATTTTCGGGAAACGCTATTAATCCTGGGATTTCGGTGATCGCGCCAATGCGAATCTCGTATTCGCCGACGACTGGATAGCTATGACTGAAGGTAGTTGTCACCCCATTAAAAGGTGTGGAGGCCGTTAATCTTTTGATCTCAGGTGGCGAATTATTTCCCCAGTCGATAATTATGGCGTAGTTTAACCTGTTACCCAAGAGAATAAGACATCCACCCTTGACTCCCAAATCAACGCTGATTTCTGTATCGGTCTGTACCTCCGCCGGTAGCGCATCGACCATAATCTCAATATCAGGACACTCACCAATATCAAACCAATGGTCTTTCAAATCAAATCCACCCTCGTCGTCATTGGCACGCAATGTGATACGGTAATTTCCTGGTTGGTAAAAGTAAGGCTCGACGGTGTGTTCTGTTTCCGCGCTTTGATACGTTTCCGACGACCATTGATCGGACGGTTCAAGGCTCCATTCGTAGGTATACGGCGGTAGAGTAGGTGTAATCTTGCCCGTTATCGAAGCACTGGCGACTGGAAGATTCGGATTAAAGATAACCTCAGTAGTATCCGGGCGGATCTCGACTATCTTCAGGTCATCGGTTACTTTAACACTAAACGAAGCGTCCCCGCTACGCTCCCCGGCTGTTGCCGATACCGTTAAAGCGTAGCTACCAGGTATATCAAAATTTATTTCTTCAAAGCTTAGTGAGTCAGTACATTCTGTTTCGCACGAGCCCCTTTCCTTGATATTCCATTCCCAGGACGTGACCGAATCATCACCAAGGTTAGGGATGGAAACTTTGACGTCAAAGAAGTCTTGAGTAGTAACCACCAGAGGAGAAACGATACGGATATCCAGTGGTGCGTCATCCTCATCCAGGGTGCCCACCTTGATATGTTTATAGGCATAAAAGTCAAATCCACTTTCTGGATCCATCAGTTGGACCTGGAGGACCATCTGTACATCATCTGGAAGGGTTTCCTTAAAATGTAGCGTTACAAAATTATCCTGCAAGGGGTCGCCTGACTGAACCAACTGAGTTTTTTCTTTAACTTGCCCATATTCATTGTTGTACCAAACGCGGTTTAGCCCACCTTCATACTTGAATTGTTCTTCAAAATACTGGGCCTTCAGGCCCTCGTCGCCTGAGACTACATCTGGTCCATGTATTTTGGGGTTTATATTTTTTAAAATACTACTTAGGCGTGCCGCAGTTATGCTCGAAAATCCTGGCGAATATGCTTCAATCAAGTCACCTTCCACGCTGGTCTGAAGAATGGTGATCTTTCCACTGTTTTCAATTCGAACAATGGCAAGGTCGTCGGCGTTTTCACCTTCAGGTATTGGCAAACTGATCGTTGCAGGCAGACTTAACTCCGAATCTGAAAAAATAAGGTGAGCGGTGCCAACTGCTTCGAGTCCCTCCGGTAGTGTGGGCTTACCAAAGCTCTTAACAATTTCAATCTGCGTACCAGCAGGTAATGCGTCTTGGAGAATGAAGATTGAGCCTCCATCATCCAGGGAAATAATTGTGTCCTGGTCTTGCGCTATCGGGTCAAATCCATCTCCATCCCCACCGCCGCTTCCTCCACCTCCAGAGCATCCTAGTAGAAAGATTAAAGCTAATAAAGCAACAATAGATCCTAGTTTAGTCAGTGTCTTATTGCCGATACATGACATGGAACTACCTCTTGAGTTTTGTATATTGTGGATGGAAGGCAGATGGAGAAGTTTTAATTAAACCATAATATCGTATTCAAGTCAATAATTTATATCTTATCAGTAGGTTATATGACATTTCATGCTATTATTTGGCATGAAAGTACATATTAGAAGTTAAATTATTATAATTCTGAAACGATCATATTTTCAAACAATCCCCCTCGCAAGGGATGAGCGGGCACATGCTCGACGTGTTGTATCCCGAGGAGAAAAGATGCCAAACCGGTATCAATAAAATACAACTTCGGGGACTTGATCAACCGTTTGCCCAAATTGCTGTAGTAATACACTTCCACGCAGCACGTTGTGTGCGGGCACAGATTCAAATAAGACGCGAGATTAGCGCAGTTCCTCTCTACTTTCTTGATGCTTTTTTTCCTTTGTTCTTAGTTTCCTTTGTTTGCGGCCGAGCTGTTTTTTCTTTTTATCTTTTACCACCTGCTCAATTGACCGTACATTTTCAGGCCTATCCTTACCAAACCTTTTGTAGTAGATGTCCTCAATGAATATCGGTAAGGGAGCCTTCCAAGGTTCTTGTTTATGGTTATCCAAATTTCTGAAGTTTTTAGGATTCATCCCAAGCTCACGAGCCATTTGAATATGAGCATGGGAAAGCTTATGTCTTTTTCGTGCATCAACCCATACTTGATATTTCGGGGATAGTTGTTTTTGTTTTGCCATTTTTTCTTATATTCCCTAAAAATCAACTCCTGGAATCACCTGGTTTAAAAGATAGTAAACTTTTAGGATCAGAGTGCATGCTCTTGTTTTGCAAACAACCTCTCTCATTTCTTATTTAAGCAGCATTTTTTATATTTTTTCCCGCTACCGCAAGGACAAGGTTCATTACGTCCTATTTTGGGAGATTTTCTTTTAAATGGTACAACCTTTCCTGTGCTTTCTAATGTCCCTTGGTTTTTTTGCGCATTATAATTTTTTGCCAGTTCATTTAATTCCTTCATCCTGGCTTTTTGTCTTTCAGTCCTCTCTTTTCGTTTTTTAATAATCTCCGGCAACTCTGGAATATCAACCATATGAATCTTACTCAGGCATTCCAGTGAATCACCAATATAACCTGCATCATTTTCTACTGCATATATTTTTTGCAGCTTTTTTATTCCTTGCCGATCACCGATTCCTCTCAAGCAAGATGAAAATTGCTCATACGAGTCCATATCGTCTTCACTCTTGCTTTCCCATTTATTCAAGGCAAGCTCATATGCCTCAACGTATGGAAGGTACTCAAGAATTTCGAAACTTTCCCAATCCCCCAATTCGCCGTTTTTTATCGCGGTGAGGATACTTTCATCTGCAGATTCATCCAGGGCATTTATTGAACTCAAGGCATCACTATAAATATAATCCAGGCTGTCTGCGTTGCGAAGAACACGGATTAAATCGGGAACAAATTCTTTGTTTCCAATCATCCCCATCAATTTGACTGCCCAAATATCTCCCCAGGTCATCAAATCCTTGGATAAAGATGCTTTTAGCTCGGATGTAGGGGATAACACCTTTATCTTATCTTGAATTTGCTCCGGCAAGTTAGGCCCACTGTTTTGTAGTGTCTGAATGAGCTCGTCAACACCAGCTTCGGGAGGTGAAGCCTTGACATAGGCACTACGCTCTTTGATGGCAAAATATGTTGAAATAATGAGAGAGATAAGATCTGAGCCGAAGGCATTTGATGACTCAACCTGTTTCCATATCGGGCCACGCTTCAAAAGATTCTCAAGTAAATGAAGGCACATTTTATCTTGCCCTAAAAGATCTCTCAAGCAGTCAGGATTGTCGTTTTGGGAACAGCGGGTGTGGATAATTTTACGGGCATCAAACATTACGGCAGTGGCAAAATCTTGATAGTGTCGATTTTCAAGCAATGCAATTAAATTTTCACGGAGAGTTTCATCAATTGTGATGTGTGAATTTTTTAAAACAAGGTTGTCAATTGTTTCCAAGGGCTTTGATAATATGCCATTTTTCCCAAATTCTGTAAGATCTCTGAAATAGGACCCTCCGCCCAAGGGGGATAATACACTCTGCAAAGGTATATCATGACTGTCGTAGCTGTCGCCTGAATTTAAAAGTCTCTCCATGACCCAATTTATGTCTTCAGGATTATGATGATGCAACAGATTAGATATCGCCGATCTCAACACAACGGTGTCTTGCACTTGGATAACCGCTGATTTTAATGCCGCCCTACATTCTTCGGTGCGCATGTTACCCAGATATTCCAGAACACCAAAAAATGTTTCGGAATCTTCGGTGATGCTAAATCTTTCCAACATTACCGCCATAGCTGGCTCATAATGCATTTTTGCAAGTGTGATGGCGCAATTACTGGAAATAATACCTTGACCACTTTTGAATCTTTCCAAGATAGCAGGTGCATGTTGGACAGACTGGTGAAAAGAAAGATACCTCAATGCAGCACAAACCAAATGTTCATTCTCATCGTTGATCAAATTGGCGACTTGATCTGTATATTTGTTCAAATAACAATTTTCCAATGCACTAAAAGCCCAGCGACGCACAATCTCATTCTCATGAGAAAGATGATTTACATAATCATTATATTTCCAAAGCCTGTTCAATTTTACATCCTTATCTAATCGGCAAGATTTCTACGACCATAGCGTTCTTTATTGCCAAAATGTGGAGCATATTAGTTTGTCATGTCCCAGAATAATTAACCCCGACAACATAGCAGCAGTCTCCAGCCTCCGGAGCCCGACCACACCACCCAAAAAAATCAGAGGGAAAAACTTTGTTTGAGAAACCAAAACGACAAATTCGCTAGAAAAATATAATCGATATCCCTCTCGGTTTGTTCGTTTTCAGACCGAGGCCTTATAGCCGTAAGCTTGAATTATTTGTATTTTACAATTTTACCTGATCCACAAAATGAAAGTTGAACCGTTCTTTCGCCTTTTTGAAGCCTTCAGGAGTGACAAAAACGGATTTAGCTTTACCAACAGGGTTACCAATGTATCCATTATCATAAAGGCGATTCATCGTGTCCCAATCAAATCCTTTCCAGGCTCTTGTACCGTCTTCGTCTTCGTTGTGCATGACGAGGTAGAGCAATGCAAGGGTGAACTCATCAACCTTATCCTTATTGTAATCCACTTTTTACACCTCTTTGTAAAAATGCTATATTAAGTCAATTATGTATCTCATCAAGAGTTTCTTTCAGAATTTCATCTATATTATTGATATTTTCTATTACTTCTTGAGGTGCTTTCCCCTGAACACAAATATTTCTGATAACAAGAAGCATCGGTAGCATTTGACGAAGATTCCTCACCACTTCCCAGCTCATAGCCTCATCGATATGGAATACTGCACGGTCTGATCCTTCAAATCCGAAAGTTTTCACAACAGACTCTCGGAGGCATGCCCATGCTCCCTGCAGATCAGAAAGAATTGTTTTTTCATACCCCGTATTTTCTTCATTAAAGGCCATGGTTGTTTTTCTTTCCTGATAATTACTTTTGGGCGCATAAAAATATCAAAAATATTTACAACAGTGTGACCGGATCTGTCAAACCCATGTGATAGTCTGCGTATAAATATTCAACATAAGGAGGATTTCAAATGAGAAAGCATGAACTTTACACAGATTATCAGGACCATTTTGAATATTTCGGGAATACTGAAATTGAACGGATTCGCAAAAAAGGTGAAAAGACTATCCGCCACGACTGGATAATATTCGATACCGTCGATGAAGCCATGGAATTTTTCAATGATAGTTGCGGTGAGTTCGTGGGCTACTACGCTTAATGAGTTGCCTGGCTTTAGACTTCTTCAATAGTTTTCACATCGAGGCCATCCTATCAGGGGGGATGACGAATAACAGGGCAGCTAAAAAGGGTATCGATTAACAAATCAAGTTGCCGACATTTCAAGATCCCAGCGGTGTTTTGATTTCTATCGAATTATGTTAACTATCTAAAATAACGCAATCATTTCATTATGTTACAGAACCTCTAGCTGGGAGGAATCGTCAGATATGATGTAATCACCGCTTTTCGGCCATAGCCAATTTTAGGATACTTGTTTCGTAATTTTCACCTGGGATATTTTCAATATCGTAGGCCAGTGATAGCTTGAAAAAGCAACTACCCAAAGATCTTTGACCTGTACAGATACCAAGTTATGGTATCTGAAAATGAGCCTCAGTAAATAAATGTTGGAGTAATGCCCGGTTCTTCGATGGCAATTTGGCTGGTGATGTTCAAAGACCAGATTATTGTCCACAATGCCGGAGCCACAATATCTTGATGAAAGTTAAGTATTGATTTGGTATGGTTTAGTAGCATGAGTCACCTAAAAATCAGGCATCGGATAATGATCCTTGATTTGAACGCATTTCTTACTTGCAGATGTGGAGTGACAGAAAACACCTGTCAGGGAAAAAAGGGTTATGCAAAAAAGTGTTGATTTCTGGGAATTGGTTTCAGGCGATTAATCTGTTTTGCATCAGGACTGTGTATTGCATGCCAAAGATCCCAATCCTGTTGCAAGCCCAGCCAGAAATCCGCGGACATACCCAAAACACGGGAAAGTCGCAATGCTGTATCCGGAGTTACCGAACGTCTGCCTTTAATAATTTCGTTGAGACGAGGGTAAGAAACGCCAAGGCAACGAGCGAGTTCTGTTTGTGTAAGGCCAAGCGGCTTGACAAATTCCTCAAAAAGCATCTCGCCAGGGTGTGTCGGGGGCCGATTTCGAGGCAGCCGCCTCCCAACATCAGTGGTAATCTGTGATTTCGATCTCGTAGGCATGACCTTCCTCCCATTTAAAACAAATTCTATATTGTTGATTAATGCGAATACTATATTGATTCTGCCGGTCGCCTTTTAAGCGCTCCAAACGATTTCCAGGAGGCGCTTTAAGTTCATTGACATCTCGAACTCTGTTGATTTGATCCAACTTTCTGCGAGCAACAGGCCAGATGGATTGAGGGCAGCATCTCCGAGCAGCTTGTGATGCCACGCCATCAAAAATATCTTCTGTGTTAGCTGACTTAAAAGTTTTTATCATGAATCATATTATAACGGTACCCATTATAGATGTCAAGTTATTTGGATAGTACCCCCACTCATACAAGCCACCAGTGCTCTATTCAGAATCAAATCCTGGACATCCTGTTTCCTGTGCATGCTGTTTTGATTTTGGGTATGCTCTACAATGATGTGGTTTTACATCATGGATGGAACAGATGTATTTGTTTTCTGTTGGGAGTTTCTTTAACCAGGGGCATTGGGTGAGATCATCATCTGTTTGTGGGTCTATCCAGAGGTCATAAACATATTCATCCCCGAGGGGAATAAAACCTACCCATTCAAGAATGTCATGTCGACCTTCTTTTTCCCAGAGGTCAATATCTTCCTCGGTTGCACATGTTGAAAATGCATCTCCAAGATTAATGCAGCAGTTTCCGCATTGTTTACATTTGAATTGTTCTGGTGGCATGTTCACCGTCCGGAGAAAATATGGCATAAAGTAGGCTTCGATCTAAGTGCAAAGATGGTAACACAGGCATACAAAAGCTGAAGAACTGGATTTCTTGAAATATATTATGATTTGATTTTCTCTAAATGTTTTTCCACCAATGGGCACAATTCATCACCTAACTCTTCTTGAACAAAATGACCCACATCATCAAATTCGAATACTTCAACATCACTGAATACTGTTTTCCATTTTTCAAGCTCTATACTACGAAAGGCGATATCTTTTTTTCCCCAGAATATGATTGACGGCTTATCAGCAATTGCCCCTCTTTTGCGCCAAAGATCTTCTAACCAATTACTCGAACCAATGATTTCTTTGGGAAATATCCAACATCCTTTCCTGTCCATTGGTTTTTGCAGTGGCTCAATGTAATGTTGATGGACTTTTGTTGCCATTTCAGCGCGAAACATTTTTTTCATTAGTACTTTTACAAAAAAATTATATCGTTTTATTAGCATCCTACCGAAAAACCCGCCCATAAATCGGCTGAACATTTCATAGTGGAAGATACCTTTGACCGGCCACATCCATGTATTCGTAATAATAATCGATTTGATTTTATCAGGATGATTTACGGCATACGATAAGCCTATAGGGCCACCCCAATCTGTCAAACGGCTATGTTATAACAGTCTCAAAACTTCAAAAAAGGAGACTGCCATGACAGATTTTACGATCACCGAAGATTTTCCAAAAAATGAAATTGAGTTTGATTTACGATTTTCAAACCAAAAAAACTGTTACGATTATTTGTTCAAACAAAAATGGCCGAATGGCTTCATCTGCAAGAAATGCGGCCATTCAAAATGCTGGGTCAGCTCAAGAAATCTTTATATCTGCACCCAGTGCGAGCACACTCATTCTTTAACAGCCGGTACGATTATGGACAGTTCCAAAAAACCGATAACCTATTGGTTCAAAGCCATGTGGTGGTTTACCACTCGAAAATCAGGCATAAACGCTGTGAACCTTAAAGAGCTTTTAGGTTTTGGCAGCTATCAAACAGCATGGTCATGGCTTCAAAAACTTAGACGGTGCACCATACGCCAGGATCGCGAAAAACTTTCCGGGCGTGTTGAAGTTGATGAATTTTTCGTTGGCGGCCAAAAATCCGGTAAAAGAGGCCGTGGTGCTGATGGCAAAACAATTGTCGCTGTAGCTGTTGAAAGATGAAACATGAAAAAAGAGGGAATGGGTCGCATTCGCCTACATGTAACATTGGATTGCACATCATATTCGTTAGAAACATTCATTCTTGAAAATATTGAACCTGGCAGCAGCATCGCCACTGATTCTCTGCGAAGCTACAGTTTTCTTGATAAAGGAGCCTATGTCCATGAAAGTAACAATCAGAGCCGTACCAAGGGTTACGAAAACCTATATGGTGTTCACTTGGTGACATCCCTGGTAAAAAGACTCATACGGGGAACCTTTCAAGGACGCTTTGAACCGAAATATCTTCAAAATTATCTTGATGAGTATGTATTCCGTTTCAATCGTAGAAAGTCAAAGAGCATTGGGAAAAAATTTATGCGTATTGTCCAACAAGCGGTTAAATCTGTCAAAGTTACTTATAAGGACATCAGCTGGGACATTGACCCAATTTCTGAATACTACGCAACTTAAGCTTTATAGAGAACCACGATAATTTATCGTGTTATGTAAACTGGTTGGAAGGGTCGAGTTTCAAAAAGCTCGTAGAGTAGCCTCGGCCGATTGCTCAACCGGGGCCCTCGCCAGATCCGTACGTGGACGATTTGACCATACGGCTCCTCCGCTGATACGTCTCATGGAGATCCCCAGATGTTTACATACACCTTTGGATTGGGAAACGGGTAATCCTTGTACAGATCAAGGAACCGTTTCCAATTCAGCCTTGATCGTTGGCTTCGGCGGTTAAGCCATTTATGCCAAGCTCTTTTCGACCAGTACACGAGCGATTTTAGGCTCTTGTGGTTTTCATTGACTCCGAAATAGCCAAAGTGCCCGCGTATTCGACTGACTAGCGCTTTGTGTTGCACGGCTATCGGCTCATGCCGTTGGCGACGGCAGAAGTTGTAGATGGTTTGGACCGTCTGCGAAAGGCGTGCACTACGGGTCTTGCATGCCAGGTGCCAGCCTGGTCCCTTTCGATTTCGACGCCAGTACATGGTAAAGCATACATTAATCCGTCTTGTTCGACTTGTTGGTAATCAAAATAGCCCTCAATTATTTCAAGAGGCGCATTATTGCTAATTTTATTCTTATATGCGAAATGATTTTTATATAAAAGTTGGTAGTCATTCTCGTTCAATTTGCTGAGAAATAATCTAGAAAACTTTAAGTCCTCTTTCGAAATCTTTTTCTTGTCTTTATACCCCAATGTTCTCTTATCAATATCAATCTCTACTTTTCGACTACGCAAATTCGATCTGCTGTCGCAATCAAACTGCATTGGAATAAGTTCTAAATAGATATTTGCACAAGTACAAACAGAATTATCGCAGGCGCTAATTATACACTCGTATTTTTCTGTGCGGCCACCATATTGGATAGTTGCGATTATTTTATTTAGATTTTTATCAATAGAAAATACCAATTTGTTCCCTCTTTCTTCATGAAGCCAACATTGATTCTATGGCCGTACTAACAGTGGCATGAGTCAGAGCTAATAATTATGATGCGCAAAAATAAGGCCAGTTTCTTCCAATTTTTGTAAAAGGTCGCGCCTTTCCCTTGCCAACACCTTGAGCCGCCGTTTCTTATAGGGTTTTACGTTGGCTACTTCTAAAACAATATTGGCCAATTTAGCTATATTTTCGCTTTCTGAGTTGACCAACAGTTTTAAGCGTTTCACATTTTTGTCGGATATATGGGATTGTTTCAAATATCCGAAAATTTCGTGTTCCATATCTATCTCATTAATCTCAACTTTCGGTTTTCGAGAACACTCCTTGCAAATATGATTCCGATGCCCTTTATTTGAAAATTTTTCACTCGGCTTTATGGCACCGCAAATTCTACAATAATGTCCTGAGTATCGTTTTTTCACGGAAACACCTGTCATTACGCGCAATGTATTCCGATGATTTTAGGGATCATCATTGATCCACGCGCTCCTTCAGCTCTTTTCCACATTTGAAATATGGCAGCTTCTTGGGTTTAACCTGCACAGGCTCGCCTGTTTTTGGATTTCTGCCAGCATAACCTTCATAATTCTTCACATAGAAAGTACACAGGTCCCGAATTTCAACCCGATCACCTTTTTCGAGTGAGCTGGCCATCTCTTCAAAAAACATAATGACAATATTGGTTGCTTCTGAATGCGAAATTCCGTTCTCAACGCACAGGATATGGATGAGATCGCGTTTGTTCATAGAGTCCCCTTTTTAGTTTTATGACTATTCTAACAGCAGCTTAACAAAATTACAATGCTATGACCGGATCTGTCAAACCCATGTGATAGTCTGCGTATAAATATTCAACATAAGGAGGATTTCAAATGAGAAAGCATGAACTTTACACAGATTATTAGGACCATTTTGAATATTTCGGGAATACTGAAATTGAACGGATTCGCAAAAAAGGTGAAAAGACTATCCGCCACGACTGGATAATATTCGATACCGTCGATGAAGCCATGGAATTTTTCAATGATAGTTGCGGTGAGTTCGTGGGCTACTACGCTTAATGAGTTGCCTGGCTTTAGACTTCTTCAATAGTTTTCACATCGAGGCCATCCTATCAGGGGGGATGACGAATAACAGGGCAGCTAAAAAGGGTATCGATTAACAAATCAAGTTGCCGACATTTCAAGATCCCAGCGGTGTTTTGATTTCTATCGAATTATGTTAACTATCTAAAATAACGCAAATATTTCATTATGTTACATAATCACAACCTAAAAAGCATCCCCAAGAATGATGAAATCTCTTGTTTTCAGGTCATGGCCAAAATCGAAGATTCAATCTTTTAATCATAAAGGCTTTCCGAACGGCTCTATAGAAATCCTTTCTCCTCTTGATTGATTGTCCGAGTCGGTCTATGTCTGCCTATTTCCATACATGGCCTCGATCAGGCCGCTAAAGGCATCGTTGACGAATTTGCGTTTAACCTTCATGGTGGGTGTGACTTCACCATCTTCCTCGTATAATTTTTTTGGCAGGATGGTGAACTTCTTGACCTGTTCGACCCGAGAGAGGGTCTCGTTGACTTTTTTGACCTCTTCCCAGATGAGTGTGTTGATCTCTCCATGCTGGGTAAGATCTCTGTAAGTGGAGAATTGCACCTTGTGGTCCTGTGCGTATTTGACCACAGTGTCTTCGTCGATCATGATCAAACAGGAGATGAATTTTCGCCGGTCTCCGATGATGACAGCATCGTTGATATAAATGCTGGACTTGAGTTTATTTTCAATAAATTGGGGTGCGATGTTCTTCCCACCGGCGGTGACGATGATATCCTTTTTCCGGTCGGTGATCTTTAGGTAACCGTCTGCATCGATCTCCCCCACATCTCCCGAGTACAGCCATCCGGATTTAACTGTTTCCGCAGTGACGGCAGGGTTTTTGAAGTACCCCATGAATATGCCGGGTGACTTCATCAGGATTTCACCGTCGTTAGCAATTTTGATTTCGGCTCCTTTGAGGGCCGGTCCTACAGTGCCGAATTTCACCCGCCCCACGGGTGAGAGGCATATTACGCCAGAAACTTCAGTCTGACCGTACCCTTCGATGAGATTCATGCCGATCGACTGGAAAAACCACAGGACATCAGGCGAGATAGGTGCCGCCCCTGAATAAGCCACCCGAATCCGATCGAAGCCAAGCCGTTTCTTCAGCTTCCGGAAAACAGCCAGATAGGCAAGCTGATAAAGAAGGATAAGGTGCGTCGGAACCGGTTTGAAATTCATTGACAGGTCGGCTCGCTTTTTGCCGATTTTAAGGGCCAGACCGAATACCATGCGCTTGAACCACGTGGCATTTGCCATTCTGATTAGTACTGCCGAGTAGTACTTTTCCCATATTCTGGGGACAGCATGTCCAACGGTCGGAGATATCTCTATCATGTTATCCGTTATGGTGTCTGGGCTCTCAATGAAATTTACCGTATAGCCTACGGTGATATGTCCATAGATCGAGAACAGCTGCTCGAAAATATGACACAGCGGTAAAAAGGACATCACATCGTCCGTGTCATACATGGGGTTGTTGGAGGTGATGGCATCTCCCATCCAGATCAGGTTGCCGTGGCTGAGCATTGTGCCTTTGGGTGGTCCAGTTGTACCGGATGTGTATATGAGCGCTGCAATATCCTCCGAGGACACCTCCTGCCTCCGGATTTTAAACAGATCTGGGGTTTCGGCGTACGCTTTACAACCCCTTTCGAGGAGTTCATCAAAAGTCATCACCTGGAGGTCCTCGAACTGTCGTAATCCTTTCGTGTCCCAGACGATAATCTTTTTCAGGTGGGGTGCTTTGTCTCTGAACATTAGCCACTTGTCGAGTTGTTCTTCGTTCTCTACGAAAAAAAACACCGATTCTGAATTTCCCACCACATATTCGACTTGGGGCCAGGAATTGGTGGCATATACACCGACGGCGACTCCGCCAACACATTGAATTCCCATGGCAGTAAACACCCATTCCGGGCAGTTGTCACCGATAATAGCAGCGCAGTCGCCCTTTTCAAACCCCAAGGAAATCAACGCGGATCCCACGTGTCGTACCTGCTCCTCATATGTGTTCCAGGAGATGTCATGCCAAAGGCCGTATTCCTTTTTGCGCATGGCCACACGGTTGCCGTGGAGCACAACTGCTTTTTTGAAACCCTGAGGGATTGTTGTAGGGACGCTTGTTGGTATCGAAGCAGGCATTATGAAACCAGTTTCTTACGATAATTAATGGTGATTTGAGAAACATATATTCTCGAGCAGCGACCGGCTTACTTCCTAACTCATCATAGAATTGGATTCCATCCAGAATAAATTCTTCTGTTTTATCACTTTTGGATAATTTGAATTGTTCCTTTCACAGCAGATATTATGATTCGATATCGGTATGTTACAATCAATCTCGATGACCACTACATTTTAAATATCCAATTTGGTTTCATAGTTTTTCCAAGACGCTTTTTGTCCTAGTCAGCCAATAATCCATCCCCATTTCGTGGAACATCCCCGCGGCATTGTTTAAGGCTTGAAATGCCTTTTTGCTCTTGCCGGAGTGCGCATAAATCTCGCCTAAAGTTAAAATCCCATTGGCTATCCAAGGTTTGAGTTCATATTCATTCAAAATTATCAAAGCCCTCTGGATGCATTCTTCCGCCTCTTCATATCTTTTTTTCTCCATCCGAGCCAAAACCGAACCCAACACGAAGTGCGTCAAGCCTTCCAAGCCTCCTACCATTCGTCCTTCCGATAGTTTGACGGCTTTAGTTCCGCACGAATGTGCCTTTTCCAAGTCTCCCACTTCACTATAAACCATGGCTAAGACCACTTGAGTTATAAGAGCATTGCCGGTAGCTGCTCCTGGCTGACAAGCGGCAATTATTGCACGGTCTGCGTATTCCCTGGCTTTTTCCAGATCCGCCTGATAAACATACCCCAATCCCAAGGTCGCCAAGGCTGGGTCCATGAGAGTTGTCATCTGGCTTTGTTCAAGGTAATCGACACATTTTTGTAGATGCTCTACCGTGAGTTGTCCATCTCCTTTTTGCGACGCAGCAATTCCGTAAGAAAACTCTGAATATGCCAACTCATATATGTCGTTGTTTTGAAGTGCATTAATAAGTGCCTTCTCACACAATTTTTCAGCCTCATTGAACGAACCTAAAAATCCCATAATGAAACCCGCAAGACCACAAAGGAAGGTATACACGCTTGCAGGTCTGCCAAAAGATTCTGAACACTTATTGGCCTTCTCAATGAGAGGAATTACCGTGGAAAAAATAGGAACAGCTTTTGTTAATTCCCCAGCGAACATGTATGCTGAGGTCAGATCTCGAGCCACTGGGGCCATAAGATCGATATCCTGGATCTTCTGCGCCCCCTGAAAACATTTCTCAGCGTGCTCAATCGCGAGAATGGACTCCCCTTTTATTGCATAGGCATGTGCAAGTGTACCGTCCAAATTTGCGATACTTCTAGTATCTCCTACTTCCCTTGCTAACTTCACACCAACCTTGAGCATATCAATTGAATCTCCCGGATAACTAAGGAACATTGCAGGTTTTGCAAGAGAGATATGAACTTGAAGCCCTTTTCTATGGTTAGAATCGGTTGAAGGCATTCGACCTAAAACATCAATAGCCTCTCTGTAGAACTGCAACGCTTCCCAATTCGAGTAATTGCGGGTGGCTTTCTTGCCAGAAAATACCAAAAATTGATGCGCCTTTTCAAGGTTATCGCTTTTGGCAAAGTGATAGGCTAGTATTTCATAATATTCCTCCAATCGATCCTGATATATTTGTTCAATAGCTTTTCCAATCCTTTCGTGAATCTCCTTTCTTCTTTCAATTAACAAACTATTGTAAGCAACTTCCTGCGTAAGAGCATGTTTGAAGATATATTCAAGTTCAGGGAACAGCGTTTTTTCATAAATAAACTCCAACTCCTGCAAGTTAAGAAGAATAGATTTAATTTCTTCCCTCATTCCCGTTATTGTCTGAAGAATTCTAAACTTAAAGTCTTTTCCAATAACCGAAGCTTCCTGCATGGCCCGTTTAAGGTTATCTTGCAACCTGTCCATACGAGCCGCAATAATTCCGCTGATACTATCTGGGATCTGAATATCAGAAATTTTTCGGGTTAAAAAATACCGCTCATTTTTTTTCTGAATAGATCCGTTTTCCAATAATGTATGAGTAAATTCTTCGATATAGAGGGGATTACCAGTTGCCCGATTAAGTATAAGTTCTTTAAGCTCTGGCAGGATCTTAGCACCTGTGAAGATGGCTTGAAGTAATTCAGTACTTGATTTTATTGTCAGATGATCCAGGCTAATTCTATTATAGTAAGACTTACTTCCCCATTGGTGTGTATATTCAGGTCGGTAAAGGAGAATTAATAGTATTTTGGCTCTAGCGATCCAACCAATAAAATAATTCAAAAACTCTTCTGAACTTTTATCAATCCAATGCAGGTCCTCAATGGCAACAATAATGGTTTTATTTTGACTTTCGTGGATTATTAGATCCCTGATGGCTTTAAATATCTTATCTCTTTTTTGCTGGGGCTCTAACCTGCGATACCCTTCATCCTCCACTTCAAAAGCTAAAAGATCGAGAAATGCAGGTAGGTCGCCTTCTAATTTTTTATCAATTCGGTAAATTCTTTTTGTCATCTTTTTTTTAACAACGAATTCTTTTTCATTCTCCTTGATATCAAAATAGGATCTCAGGATATCCAGCACCGGCAAATAGGCAATGGAACCACCGTACTGGAGACAGCGTCCTTCAAGATAACTGAATTCGCTCTGAGGTAGCAGACTCCTCATCTCAAGCAGCAGTCTCGATTTGCCAACCCCGGCTTCTCCTAATAGCCCGACCACCTGGCCTGAGCCTGATTTCACTTTGTTAAAGGCATCCACAAGGGCGGCAAGGGAGTTCTTTCTGCCCACAAAACGGGTAAGGCCCTTGGCTACTGAGGCTCCTATCCGGGTCGCCACCATACCGGCTTTGACCAGCTCAAATGCCACTTGTGGCGCTTTCTTGCCTTTCACCTCAATTTTACCGAGAGATTTAAATTCAAAGAAATCCACAACAAGCCGGTGGGTATTCCCGGATACCAAGACAGTGCCGGGTCTGGCCAAACTCTCCATTCTTGAGCCCAGATTGGTGGTGTCTCCAACGGCCGTATAATCCATCCTGAGATCGTCCCCGATCGCGCCCACGACCACCGGACCAGAGTTGAGTCCGATGCGCATCTTGAACGCCACTCCCGTATCCTTCTTTATTTTCTCACCATACGCAATCATGGCTTTTTGAATGGATAAGGCGGCATAACAAGCTCTTTGGGCATGATCTTCATGGGCCACCGGGGCGCCAAACAGGGCCATGACACCATCACCTGTGAATTGATTGATGGTGCCCTCATATTTGTGAATCTCATCCATAATGATTTTAAAAGTACCGTCCATGATCTGGTGGACTTTTTCGGGGTCTAACTTCTCTGAGACGGATGTGTAGTCAGCCACATCGGCAAAAAATACCGTCACCAGTTTGCGTTCCCCCTCGATGGAACTGCGGGAAGTGAGAATCTTATCAATCAAGTGCTTTGGGGTGTACGATTGGGGTTCGGAATAGTCTACAGAAGCGGCTTCTTTGCGCTTTGAAAGGGTCTGACCGCATTCATCACAAAATAATGCTTCAGAAGGCAAGGAGTTACCACAATTAAGGCATTTAACTTCGAATTTAGCTCCACATTTAATGCAGAATTTCGCACCTTCACGGTTATCAAACTGGCACTTTGGGCACATCATCGTCATGCCCTCCATTTGTAGGTATGAAGATATAGGAACAGGTCAAAATGAGATCAACTGAAGTGTAAGTAATAAGATTAAATGTCAGATCAAGTGTGATTCAGGTGTGTTATAAAACTAATACATGATTTGGAGGGATGGGTCAAGGAGTTAGCCATTTTAATGGCGGTCGATTGGGATACCATGCCAGGTAATCACAAAATTGATTGGTTATTTAAACCTATTAACCCAAAATCCATTAGATTAATAAACTGAGTCTACACAAATTGGTCTTAGCTATAAAATAAAGATTTATTCGAATTATTCCAACCAACTGATTTTAATGGAATATATTACTATGTTACAAAATCTCTTGTTTGTAGGGCCCTCCGAGATTGATGTAATCACATAGTTTCCAGTGATTCATAATTTCATAGGCTTATTCAGGAAGCTAAAGCTGGCTTTCTGGTGCAATTTTCATAAACCAAACTTTGAAACTGAGCCACCCACTGGTCAAAGGCTCCTTGGTTTCATCGGCAATGCTGAAATTTAAAAACACGTAAACCGGAATGATAACATTGCTACACAAATTGGGAGTAGAAGAGATGGCCACCTTCCTAGTGCACCAATATTATAATGATCATCTCGCCGAGGGAATCATGATTATGAACAATAGAGCTTTTATACTCAACTTTCAAATTCAATATATGCTTGCTTATCATCCGATATCCCCTTGACATATAAGCAAAAATGCTACACAATTAGTTTTCACATGTATTTATGGTGCTAAAAAATTCTATCTGGTGGCAATAACATCTTTTTTCATGTAGCGGGCTTGGCTCTATTGAAAAACCGCTCTGCTAAGGGAGAACCAATACATGATTAAACGTATTCTAGTCGGATTAGGTGGAACACCGTTTACAACCGTGGCCACTAAAATTGCAACGGAGTTGGGGGATCTGCACCAGGCCCAGCTCACCGGTGTGACTGTGGTGGACACCAACAAACTGGACAAGGTAGGACCTGTACCGGTGGGAGGGGCGGCCTACGCCCAGCGTATGCGCGAAAGAAAAGCCCAGATCACGAAGGAGGGGACGGAACAAGCCATTGTCGCTTTCAAAGCACATTGCAGTAAGCAGCAGGTGGTTTGCCGCCGCATCGAGTATGAGCAAAAAGACCCGTTTGCTGTCATGATATCCGAAGCCCGCTATAATGACCTGACCATTTTCGGGCTGCGCAGCATATTCGACTACGGTTTTACCTCCGACCCGGACAAAGCCATTATTAAACTATTAACCCAGGGGGTACGACCGATCCTGGCTGTGGCGGAAACCTATCGGCCCATTAAAAAAGCACTCATCGCTTACAGCGGATCCATGGAGTCGGCTAAGGCCCTTCGTCACTTTCTGCATTTGAATCCCTGGCCCGGTGTAGCCCTTCACATCGTGCATTTCAAGGAGGGGCCTGAGAAGGAACCATTCCTGTTGAAAGATGCTGCTGAATTCTGTGACGCCCACGGATTCGAAGTCAAAACCGATGCAGTGGAAGGGCGAGCGCGATCGGACCTGCTGCCCTTTGCCCGGGAAAACAACGCCGATCTCATCGTCATGGGCAACAGTGTGAACAAGGCCATACTGCGGCGTCTGCTGGGTGATACGCTGCTGCAAACCATAAAGTCGGCCGACCGGGCGCTTTTCCTATCTCAATAAAATGACCGCAGCGAAACTAAATAGCCAGCACCACGACCCTGGCTGCAGCGGTTTGGGGCTGCTCAGTACAGCGTTGCCGCTGTTTCTCTTCATCGGCCTTTGCTATCTCTGGCCAGAAGTGGTGCGCGGGCACGTTTACCAAATCCAATGGCCCTGGATACCGAGCCTGGACCTGTACCTGCGGTTTCGCCTCGACGGCCTGAGTCTGCTCTTTTGCCTGATCGTCACCGGGGCCGGCTTTTTCGTCAGCCTCTACTCATCCTCGTACATGGCCGGTCATCCCCAAGTGGGCCGCTATTTCGCCTTTCTGCACGCTTTCATGTTATCCATGCTGGGGATCGTTACGGCCGACAATCTGCTGCTGCTCTTCGTCTTCTGGGAGGGCACCACAGTCTTTTCTTATCTGCTCATCGGGTTCGACCACGAATCGGACACTGCTCGTGACAATGCCCGTCAGGCCATTTTGATTACCAGCGCCGGCGGCCTAGCATTGCTCATCGGCATTCTGCTTTTGAAAGTTGCGGGCGCCTCCTTCACCATCAGCCATTGGTTAACGGCCGGTGATCAGATCCGTCAGCACGCCCTGTATCCCGCCATCTTCACAGCCGTATTGTTGGGGGCCATGACCAAGTCGGCCCAGTTTCCCTTTCATTTCTGGCTGCCTAACGCCATGAGCGCCCCCACGCCCGTCAGCGCCTTTTTGCATGCGGCCACCATGGTCAAAGCCGGCATCTATCTGTTGATGCGCTTTCACCCGCTGCTGGGGGGTACGCAACTGTGGATGACGACCCTGGTCCTTATCGGCGGCATCACGGCCCTGTGGGGCGCTGTGCAGGCCTTGGCCCCATCCGACCTGAAACGGGTCCTGGCCTACACCACCATGATGGCATTGGGCATCCTGACCATGTTCCTCGGCGGCGAGACAACGCCGGCCCTCACGGCAGCCACCACCTTTCTGCTGGTCCACGCCCTTTACAAGGCCGCCCTCTTTCTGGCTGCCGGCAGCGTCGACCACCAAACCGGCACCCGCCTTTTGGATCACCTCGGCGGGCTCTGGCGCGCCATGCCCCTGACCGCTCTGGCCGTGGCCGCCGCAACCATGTCCATGGCCGGTTTTCCACTGTTTTTCGGATTCATCGGCAAGGAGATCCTTTACAAGGGGGCGCTGACCGAAACGGCCTATCCCGGTTTTGCCACCACCATTGCCCTGCTTTCCAACGCGTTGATGACCGGAGTGGCCGGGACCATCCTGCTCGGCGTGTTTTTCGGCAGACGCCCGACCGTCCTGGCGGCGGTCCGCGAAGTGCCCTGGACCATGCGATTCGGTCCCAGCATCATGGGCGGCCTGACCATCTTGTTCGGCATTTTCCCCTGGTGGGTTTCCGCCAATCTGGTTCAGCCCGCCGTGCTGGCCTTTCACCCGACCAGGGAGGAGATCCAACTGAAACTTTTTCACGGATTCAATACTCCGCTACTACTCAGTCTCATCACCCTGACGCTGGGGGGACTGATCTATTTAACACGGCAACACATGCGTATCTGGGTTGGTACACTGAGGCAACGACTGCCTGTCACATCCCAGCGCACCTATCAATTCGGCCTCGACATGTTCATGCGAACAGCGCAAACGGTAACCAGCGGTCTGCAAAACGGATCACTGACCGCTTACCTGGCCATCATTGTGCTTTGCATGGCGGCCGCCGTCGGATGGCCCTGGATAAGCAACGCCAAAGCCGCCCTGAGCATACCTGCACTGGACGGCCCCATGGCCGCCGTGGGTCTGGTATTGATGATTTTAGCCGCTACCACCGTAGTGCTCACCGCTAAAAGTCGTCTGGCCGCCATCTGCGGTTTAGGTGGTGTGGGGGCGGGAGTCGCCCTGATTTTTCTAGTATTCGGAGCTCCGGACCTTGCCATGACACAACTCATGGTAGAAACGCTGACCGTGATCTTCGTCTCATTGGTATTGCCACGACTGCCCACTCTGAATCGTGAGAAAAGAAGGCCGCTGCCGCGCCGCATTATGACCGCAGGCCTCTGTGCGGCCGTGGGCCTGCTGGTCACCTCCCTGCTGATGGGCGTCGTGCAGCCCCCCCTGGATCGCAGCCTGACCGCTTTTTACGAATCTAACAGCTACCTGGCGGCCCACGGCCGCAACATCGTCAATGTTATCCTGGTCGACTTCAGGGCCCTGGACACGCTGGGCGAAATTACTGTTGTCGTACTGGCAGCCTGGGCAGGCATCACCCTGATCCGCAAACCCAAGGAGCGCCATCCGTGCAATCCGTCATCCTGAAAACCGCTACCCGCTTGATGGTGGGAATGATCCTGGTTTTTGCAGTCTACCTGCTGCTCCGCGGGCACCACCAGCCCGGCGGCGGCTTTGTCGCAGCGTTGGTAGCCGGTACCGGCTTTGCCCTGTTCGCCATTGCCGAAGGGCCTGGCAAGGTCCGCCGTGCGATTCGTGTGCTTCCTGCAACCATTGCCTTCACAGGGCTGAGCCTTGCAATAATCGCTGGACTGCCTGCTGTGTTTGCGTCCCGGTCCTTTCTAACCGGCATGTGGTGGGACCTGGGACCGAAGCTATCTGTGGGCACACCGCTGATTTTCGATATCGGCGTCTTTCTGGCTGTGTTGGGCGCCATTCTGGCCATTCTGCTAACCCTGGAGGAGAGCTGACATGGAAGCACTGCTCGCCTGCCTTATCGGTCTGATGTTCGCCGCAGCCCTGTATCTGATGCTCTCCGGCAATTTGATCAAATTCGTTTTCGGATTCACACTCATCGGCAACGCCGTCAACCTGCTGATATTTACGGCCGGTCGTTTGCAAAATACACAACCGCCGCTGATTCCACCAGGTCACACCGGCTTGACCCATCCGGTGTCCAACGCCCTGCCCCAAGCTCTGATTCTGACCGCCATCGTCATCGGGTTTGCCATGATCACTTTCGTATTGGCCCTGCTGTTGCGGACATACGCACATACCGGGACCCTGGACCTAAACGAGGTGTCCTTTTTAAATGAAGCCGGGGAAGATGAGCCGGAACCGGCCGGTCAGGATCAAATGGTACGAAGGGGGACTTCATGAAAATCCTTCCGGCCCTTCCCATATTGCTGCCCATGGCCGTGGCTTTAGCCTTGTCCCTTCTGAGGGGTCACCAGCGCCGTTCCCATGGTATTGCCCTGGGAGGAGCCGTGCTGCATATGGCCGTGGCCACACTGCTCCTGGCCACAGTTCTGAAACATGAGGTGGTGGTCTTATGGGTAGGAGACTGGCCCGCTCCCTTCGGCATCTGTCTGGCCGCCGATTACCTGAGCGCTGTCATGGTGCTGATCACCGCTGTGATCCATACCGCCGTAATTACATATGCCCGTCATGACATCGACCCCAGCCAGGTGCGCACCGGTTTCTACCCCTTCATGCAGATCCTGACCGCGGCAGTGTGCGGGGCCTTTCTGACCGGCGACCTGTTCAACCTTTATGTCTGGTTCGAAGTCATGCTGATGGCTTCTTTCGGGCTGTTGGTCATGGGGCGCAGCCCCGGCCGGCTTACCGGAGGCGTAAAATATGTTACCGTCAACCTGATCTCCACGCTTTTTTTTATTACCGCCATCGGACTGATCTACGGAATGACCGGTACCTTGAACATGGCCGATCTACATGTAAAAGCTGCCGGAGTGCAAAACACGGACCTGCTTACCGCTGTCGCCACGTTGCTGATGGTCGCTTTCGGTATCAAGGCGGCCCTTTTTCCCCTTTTTTTCTGGCTGCCGGCCGCGTATCACAGGCTTCCGGTGCCGGTGTCGGCCTTCTTTGCCGGCATGTTGAGCAAGGTAGGTATCTATGCATTGATCCGCATGTTTACCCTGGTCTTTACGTCCAACACCGGGACCACTCACTCCATCCTGCTGGTTGTCGCTGCCCTGACCATGCTTTTCGGTGTGGTGGGTGCCGCATCCCAAATGGAGATACGTCGCATCCTCTCCTTTCATATCATCAGTCAGGTGGGGTATATGGTTTTGGGACTGGCCCTGTTTACGCCTCTGGCACTAACCGGCGCTATTGTCTATTTGGTCCACCACATCATCGTCAAAGCCAACCTTTTCCTGGTCAGCGGATTAGTACAGCAAGCCGGCGGGTCCTTCAGCCTTAAATCAATTGGCGGGCTGTACAAAACCAACGGGCTACTGGCAACCGGTTTCATCATTCCTGCATTCGCCCTGGCCGGCTTTCCCCCCTTGTCCGGATTTTGGCCCAAGCTGCTGATCATCAAGGCCAGCCTGGAGAGCCACCAGTACACGCTGGCCCTCCTGTCGGCGGCCGTGGGTCTGCTGACCGTCTTTTCCATGATAAAGATCTGGTCCGAGGCCTTTTGGAAGCCGGCTCCGGCCGAGGCACACGGTTCGTCCTTCAAACGTCCGTTGTCCCCATGGATGCTCGTCCCGGTCTTTTCTTTGGCTTTGGTGACGGTGCTGCTGGGGCTTTGCATGGAGCCTGTGATTCAATTCGCCATGGCGGCTGCCGGGCAGTTGATGGATCCACAGTTTTACATCGAAGCGGTGTTGGGAGGGCGACCATGAGCCTGCCGATCCTCAACCTCGTGTTCGCCGGAGTGTTTACGATCCTTCTGGGTAGTGGCAGCATCAGTGTTTTTCTGTCCGGCTTCGCCCTGGGATATGCCGCCCTGTGGCTTACAAAGCCCTTGTACCGGGATACGCGTTATTTCAAGAAATTGCCCAAAACTATCAACCTATCCAGCTACTTTCTCAAGGAGTTGGTGATCTCCAATCTGCGCGTCCTTTGGGATGTGATCACGCCCAAACATATCAACCGGCCAGGGATCATTGGCGTTCCGCTCACAGCTCAAACGGACCTGGAAATTTTTGTCGTGGCCAGTCTGATTTCGCTGACCCCGGGCACGTTAAGCATTGATCTGTCCGCAGACCGGAAAACATTATTCGTCCACGTGATGTTTCTCGATGATGTGGAAAAGGCTAGGGAAGAGATCAAGAATGGCCTGGAAAGGCGTATCCTGGAGGTTATGCGAAGATGATATCTGCAAACAACTTTATCAATCTTGCCAGCCTGGCGGCATTAGCTATGCTCCTGGTCAGCATGGTCTTGGTGCTCTGGCGAGTGGCCAGGGGACCCACAGCAGCCGACCGCGTGATCGCTTTAGACCTGCTCTCCATGCTGGTAGTGGCCTTTCTGGTGACGGTATCCATTCATGCCCAGGAAACCAACTACCTCGATGTGGCCATTGCCTATGCTTGTATCGCGTTTTTGGGAACCGTAGCACTGGCACGTTACATCTCGCGGACCTCACGGAGACAGTCCGAGAAGAAACAGGGAGACCAAAGGAATGGTTGACTATCTCACAGGACTACTCATGGTATTTGGAAGTATCTTCTGCCTGGTGGCGTCCGTGGGGGTCGTCCGTCTGCCCGACACCCTGATACGCATGCACGCAGCCACAAAAGCGGGCACCCTCGGTACCGGACTGCTGATCATCGCCGAAGCACTTTTCTACAGGCAATTGGGCATTTCCCTGCGGGCCGCCACCGTTATCGTGCTGGTGCTGCTGACGGCCCCGGTGGCCGCCCACCTCATCGGCCGAGCCTTTTATCACAGTGGCGAGTCCCTGTCAGACCGTACCTGGATCGATGAACTAAGAAGTCAAAAAGGAAAAAATAATTAGCTATCCGAAAGTCAAAGAAAAATTATATTCCTCTCATCTATTTCATAATTTAACCATCTATAATTTTGCATGTTTTACTCAATTCGCTATCACGCATTGGTTCAAAGAAAGGAGAAATATTTTCTATATCCTTAGCTTTTGACAGAGCCTCACTGGCTAATTTTTGTATTTTTTTTTGTGATTCAGTAGTGGGTTGAAAAGTTTTTAATTTAACGGTTTGACAAACCAAATCCACTGCATGGTCTAAAGTAACTTTACCGATGTTAATCACTAGATCATATAGCCGGGAATCCCATGTATCATTCCCATATAGTTCCAAACTCCATTTCGTTCTCTGTTCATCAACTTTTTTTACCAGATTAGCGGCATCTTCCTTTGATAAGTTTTCACGTTTCATCATGTATGTGATGCGCTCCGCCATATCAGCGTTGATTCTTACTTTAAGCACATGAGATATACCACTCACAAAAAAGTGCCCAGCGAAACCATGATAAATCATGTTATCTTTCGCTAACTCATTCAAGATAGAAGCTTTGATAAACTTAATGTATTTACCTCTACCAAAGGTATACTTGTCCAAAAAAGAAGGGGAACATTCATAGGCACGGATTAGTCTTAGTTCTGAGATATTGAATCTTTTCGAAGTAGTAATTAAAATATCACGGGAGATACTATCGTAACTTAATTTTTGAGCAACTTTTCTTGCAACTTCGCCGCCGTGGCTGTAAGAACCTTTTGATATTACAATAGCAGACATAATAGATTATCTCCAAACCAACTTTAGTGTAAGAGATATATACCACCGCTGTAGCTTAATCATATCCCAAATTTATTTATAATTTAATGGAAAGTAGAATCTATTGTAGCGATAAATAGTACAGAAGCGAGAAAACAAATCCAATAAGAAAACCAATTCCAGGTCAAAATAATGATATACTGTATAATTATGACACATTGTGGCATTGTCTGTCAAAATAAATTAATTGTTTATATTTTCCATCTTTGAAGGAGAGCATATTGATTTATCATTGAACAGGTTTTGGGAATAACTTTAGGAATGGATGAGACTAATAGACAATAATTTAATAGGAAAAACTACCTCGTATCGAAGTTACCTATCTAATGGGAAAGGTATAGATGACAAGTATCGAATGTTGGCATCAACTTGTGATTCATGTGATATGCAACGCTTTGATAATCTTCTTAAATTTACATGTATCATCATCGTCCTGTATATACCAACGTTAATTTTGGTGCAGATCGCCATTCTATATCTTTGGTAACTAAAGTCCGAAATTGACTCGTTCGCTTTGGATTTGCGAACCTAACCTTCCCTTTTTTCATGGAAAATAAAGTGCAGGCTGTGTCATAGAAAGGTATCTTCCCGAACAACAAATCTGTCAGGTTGTTATTGACGTTTTAATTTTTCTATATTGAAGGTTACGATCAGAAGTAGCAGCTGGACAACCGGTAGCGGATTTTGAGTTTACATCAAATTTGGGGAATGGCCTCCGGTTTGGGCTTTATGATTGAGCTTTTAGTCAACGAAAACCTGTCGGGAATGACCAAGTCACCACCTTGCAGATGCCATCCATGGCAGTAGATTACTTTATGGAGCTGCGAAATTGCTGCTTTATCATTTTTTCACAGATCCTCATTTTATTCAGTATCTGTTCCAGCCAGAAGACTGCAAACGCAAATGGCAACCAGAAAAACGATGGTAGATATAAAGATTTGATCAATTTCGGAGACCGCGGCTTGTTATTGATTGATTAAGTCTTTTGACCGAAAAAATCCAACGTCCTGATCAAAGCTTAATCTGCCCAGGGTCTTCCTCAGGTGGTGATTACTACGAAGGCTTCCGTTTGATCGGATCGCCTTGTAGTTTGCCAGACAAATAGTGGTGCCACAGCATTCTCGCCGCAACGGACCGAAAGGGTTTCCAGGCGTCGGTAATGGCAGACAGCCTCGAGAGTGATGGCTTTTTCTCAAGCGATTTCATCTTTCGCAGGGTATTGATCAGAGCAATGTCTCCGGGAGGCCAAACATCCGGCCTGCGCAGCGCCATCAAGAGATAGATATGCGCAGACCAGGGACCGATACCTTTGATTTTGGTCAGTGTAGCGACCACAGCCATATCATCCATTCCGGACAGGGTTTTTAGAACGAGACGGTCTTCGAGAATTGCCTCGGAAAGATGGATGCAATAGGCTGATTTCTGTCGCGTGACACCCAATGATCTCAGGTGAGACGAACCCGCCTCAACAAAATGACGGGGTGTAAACGGTACCAGGTTATGAAGGAGTTTACGGTAAAGGGCCAGAGCAGAGGCCAAGGATACCTGCTGTTCCAGAATGATGTGGATCAAGGTCGAAAAACAGGGCTTTCTTGCCCATAGGGGCGGCACACCGTTGATCGTCATAAGATGTGCCAGGTCCTTGTCACGGGCGGCCAAATAAACCGCTCCTTCCCTTAGACGTTTCCTTGTCAATACCGGTGTCAACCGGACACACATTGGATGGGGGAGAAACCCTTAACTGCTGGTGATTTCAGCATAGGCACTGTGATTGTGGATGGATTCGAAATTTTCGGCACTCACGCTAAACCAGGTGATATTCTCGTCCTGCTTCAGCTTCATGGCGATGTCCCGGACAATATCTTCGACAAATTTGGGGTTTGCAAAGGCTTTTTCCGTGACATGCTTTTCATCAACCCGTTTCAAAATGGAATAGACATCGCAGGATGCTGCCTCCTCGATGAGTTCGATCATATCTTCCAACCAGATGAACTTGTTAAAGCGTGTACTGAGACGGACTTCACCCCGCTGATTGTGAGCACCCGCTTCGCTGATTTCCTTGGAGCACGGACAAACCGATGATATGGGAACAATGACTTCGGAAACGAGGTCAATCTTGCCTTGCGAGTCACTGACACCGATGATTCGGCAGGTGTAGTCCATCAAGCCCATGGATTTGCTTACCGGGGCTTTTTTTTCGATAAAATAAGGAAACGTGATATCGACATGCGCCGAGGCCGCGTTGAGATGCCGCTTCATCTCTTCCAATATTACGGAGAAATTTTTTAAAGAGATCGCCGGACGAAACAGGTGCAGCATCTCGACAAAACGGCTCATGTGTGTGCCCCTATCCCGGTGAGGCAGATTGACATACATATTGATGGTGGCAACGGTCGGCTGGTGACCTTCGCGTTTGTCCCGGACGGTAATGGGATATTTAAGGTTCTTGATGCCCACCCGATCAATGGGAATGTTGCGATAATCACGCTGATTTTGAACGTCCTGCATTGAGAATTTCTCCACCTGATACCAAGTCCATCGATTGACAAAAACGAGGACGGATTAACTTAATGATGATAACATAAAAAGATCACGAAAATGCCGCCAGCGTGGTTTTCCGAAAAAAGCTTTTCATTTTGGTTTTAACATATACGATGACCGCACATGGCTCATGGACCTGAATATATTGCCCTTAATTTTTTTATTGCTGGCGTAGAGCTGATGTAAAAGGGTTTTGATTTCCTGCCGCTTGGATGTTTTGGCTGTGGGACATGGGTTGACAAATTCAGGAAAGGCTCTCTCCCTGGCGAACCGTCTGATGCTGTCCTCATCTGCAAACGCCAGCGGCCTGATGAGCTGAAAACTGCCGCCAAAAAAGGTCTGGGAGGGCAGCATGGTACTGATTTCACCCGCATAACACATGTTGATAAATAGGGTTTCAATGAGATCGTCTTTATTGTGGCCCAGGGCAACCTTGCTGCATTCCAGCTCTTCGGCAATTTCAAATAAACGCTTCCGCCGCAGCCGGGAACAGAGAAAACAGGGATTCTCACGATTTTCCGGCCCATGGCTGATCACGCCATAGTCCGTGTAGACAATCCGTACCGTATATCCGGCCTTCTCACCATGTTCCCGCAGGGCATCACTGAACCCACCTGGAAACCCCAGATCCACATACACGGCAAACAGTTCATAGTCGATGGGGACCCGGGTTCGCCGTTCGTTGAGCAACCACATGAGTGAAAGACTGTCTTTCCCGCCCGAAAGCCCCACCAGGATTCGATCGCCATCCGATATCATCTCGTATCGGTGCAGCGCCTTGCCAACAGCCCTGTTCAGGGCCTTATATATGTAGCTGTGCTTAGGCACTATTTCATATAATTGATGAACGTGTTTTGGTATACTTCGGTTATGCTTCGGTTTTTTCTGCTTCCTTTGTATCCTCTTTTTCGATGAGCGCTTCCGTTTCTAGATCTGCTGCGGCTGTTTTAACCCTCACCTTGCCTGCTGCAATTTCACGCAGGGCAACAACGACATCCTCGTTTTTGGGTGAACTCACCAGATATTCGGAGCCCTCACGGATCTGCCTCACTCTCTTGGCTGCCATGTGAACCAGCTGAAAGCGACTGGGTATCTTTTCCAAGCAATCTTCGATGGTAATACGTGCCACGGTGTACCTCCTGCGATGTAGTATTCTCACAATTATTTATAAACAATTACAAAATAAAAAAAACGAAACCAATAAGGCTGTTTAAGCTGAAGACGGCTAGGCATTGCTCAGGGAGCTTCGTCGCACGCTCAGAACCATATCAACCGCCAATATTCGCGTAGCGTCTCATCCTCCTTTGTAACATTTCCCTACAGCCTATAGTCTAACCACCTATCAACCTATATATTACTGTATCTCCACCAATTCATAGGTGCGCTTTCCTGCCGGTGCCTGAACCGACACCTCCTCACCAACTTGACGGCCGATGATGGCCAGTCCAAGTGGCGATTGAATGGAAATACGTCCCTCCTCGATATTCGATTCCTCTGGACCCACCAGCTGGTACTCAACGCTCTCTCCGGTATCGACATTTTCCAATACCACGTCACACCCGAAGACGGCACGATCCTTGGGCAGATTATCCGGTTCTATCACCTCGGCAGTGCCTAGTTTGTATCCCAATTCGCTGATACGGCCCTCGATGAATGCCTGGCGTTCCTTTGCCGCATGAAACTCGGCATTTTCACTGAGATCCCCATGGGCACGAGCCTCTTCAATAGCTTTGATATTCTGCGGTCTTTCAACGGACTTGAGGCGTGCCAGTTCACGCTTCAGTTTCTGGTATCCATTTTTCGTTATCGGTATCCGTTCCATATCGCCCCTTACAAATAATCCTTGGCCAAACGTTCAGCTATCTGGACTGTGTTGGTGGCAGCCCCTTTGCGTATATTATCGGCAACGATCCACATATTGATCCCGTTGGGGATCGAAAAGTCATCCCGAATTCTGCCCACATACGTCAGGTCCTGGCCAGCTGCATCTATGGGCATGGGGTACACATTCCGAGATGGGTCATCCACAACCTTTATACCCGGTGCTTCAGCCAATAAGGCTTTTACGTCAGCGGCCGATATGGGTGCCTCCGTCTCGATGTTCACGGCCTCCGAATGCCCGTAAAATACCGGCACGCGAACCGTTGTCGCAGTGACTTGAATGCTGTCATCTTCCATGATTTTTCGGGTTTCGTTGACCATCTTCATCTCTTCTTTGGTATAGCCGTTTTCCTGGAAAGCATCGATATGCGGCAAGCAATTGAAGGCGATGCGGTGCGGATAGACGTTTGATTCCGGATCCGCGAAACGTAAAATCGCCCGAGTCTGATCAGACAATTCGTCCATGGCTTTTATGCCTGTTCCAGACACCGCCTGATAGGTGGAAACGACCACCCGCTTGATGCGGTACTTCTGGTGGATGGGATGAAGGGCCACCACCATTTGAATCGTAGAGCAGTTGGGATTGGCGATAATCCCTTTCCTGGTATACCCGGCTATGGCGTGTGGATTGACCTCTGGTACCACCAGGGGGACATCCGGATCCATTCGCCATGCACTTGAATTGTCCACCACGACACAGCCCGCTTTCGCAGCATGGGGCGCAAAGTGCTCGCTGGTGCCGCCCCCCGCTGAAAACAGCGCGATATCCATTCCCTTGAATGAATTTTCGGTCAATTCTTCAACCTTGATAGGTTGATCCCTGAAGCGGAGCTCCCGCCCTTTTGAGCGGCTCGATGCAAGCAGTTTTATCTTATTGACCGGAAAGTTTCTTTCTTCCAGGCAGGTGATCATCTGGTTACCCACCGCACCTGTTGCGCCGGCTAACGCAACATTGAACTTCTTGGATCTCATCCTCCATCCCCCTCTTCAGCCATCATCTGACTTCAACTGTTGATGAATTGCGACCTTGCCGCATGAAAAATGTTTACCCGCCTGTTTTGTGGCGGGTAATGGTTTCTGCCCCTAGACCGAGACAGCGAGCGATTCCAAATGAGGCACAATTTCTTATAAATCAATAAACCGCGACGCTGTCGCTTGAATAAGGATCTTCGTCAACCTGTTGTTTTTATGATATATGTGATTTGTTTTCTTTTCCCTTTATGTTCTCGGCTTCTTTCCGCTTAATTTTCCTGTAGCGCTTTATTGTCGTAACAGGCCCGGAGAGGACGTAAAGGATTCCGCAAAGAAACAGCGCAATGGAAGGTTGGGAAGCAATAAAGATGAATATCAAAATGGCCATTACCAGCGCATTGAAATTCATCTTCCTGAAGAGCTCCGGTTTTTTGAAACTGTTGTACTTGATAGAGCTGACCATCAAAAATGAGAGACTGTAGAGCATGATTAATAAAGGAATAGCGTTGGCGCTCCCCATGATGTTGAACTTATGAAAGATGAGAACCGTGACGGCATTCATGCCTGCAGCCGCTGGGATCGGCAAGCCGACAAAATGATCGCTGTTGACCGTTGCAATCTGTGTGTTGAAGCGAGCCAGACGCAAGGCTCCGCATACCATGAACAAAAAGGCTGCCAGCCAGCCAATTCTCCCCAATGGCCTCAACGCCCATAGATAGATCATCAGACCAGGGGCGATGCCGAAGGAAATCAGATCGGCCAACGAATCATATTCTATGCCAAATTGACTCGTCGTGCCGGTAGCCCGGGCGATTTTTCCATCCAGGTTGTCAAAGATGCCAGCAATGATAATCGCTATGGCGGCGGCAAAAAAATTGCCGTCAATGGAGGCAATCACCGCATAGAAGCCACAGAAAAGGTTCATGGACGTAAACATGTTTGGCAAAAGATAGATGCCTCTGCGAAGGTTCTCTTTTTGAAATCGTTTATTCATCATAATAATTTCCCTATGAGAGAAGTCCCTGCACTGACCACATCACCGACGCTTACGGTGATCTGTGCATCAACCGGCAGATACACATCGAGTCGTGACCCGAAACAGATCAGTCCGAATCGCCGACCCCGGGTAACCTCCTCCCCTTCCTGTATCCTGCAGATAATCCTTCGGGCCACAAGGCCGGCAATCTGGACAAAGCAGAGGGTCTGGCCGGTACCTGTTTCCAGGTAAACGGCATTGTGCTCGTTGAGCCGGGAGGCTTTATCCAAATTGGCCGAAAAAAATTTTCCGGGATGGTAATCTATTTTCGTAATTCGCCCATCTACGGGTATTCGATTCACGTGAACATTGAAGATCGACATGAAAATGCTGACCTTCTGGCAAGGTTCTGCAATGAAACGGGATCCTTCCAGCCGTTCCACCTTGACGACCTTACCATCGGCAGGCGACACCACCCCCCCTTCCACAGCAGGTGCCACCCGGTCCGGATCACGAAAAAAATAACAGATAAAGAGGGTCACCAACAAGCCCGGCAATGCCAGCATGGCGATTTCCAGCAAAGCAAAAACGGCGGTGGCAAATGCCGCGATCCCGATGAAAGGTATTCCCGCCCGGTCTATGGGAAATGCGGACTGACTGGGGGGGTCTGTCCGTAAATATTTATCCATTCTATGACCCGCAATCATGGGTTGTTTTCTTAAACTTATTCTTATATCACCGATCCCATATTATGTCAATAGCACCTGGGCTTCAGCATCCGATCTGCGAATATAGTATGGCGACACCGCATGCAGTTTGTGTGCTGTATTTTCTTGAAATTGCGTCAGGGCCAGCCTTGCGATGGTTTTCACATGGATGGTGTCCCAACAGGCTTTCGAAAACCGGGATAACGGCCCAAGCGCCGTCTCAATTGCTTCTCGATAAAGACGGGCACCACCGCCGATGAACTGACAGGACTTGTTGACACGCTTTACCAGCTCCGTGAGCGGGGCCACGCGATGCCTACCGATCTGGGTCAGTTTCCCCTGCTCCGTCACATAAAAACCATAGTATACCTCGTTTCTACGGGCGTCCATAACCGGGCAAACGAGCTCCGTGGGCAGTTCGGCCTGCTCGGCCAGGGCTGCCAGACTGGTGACACCGACAACGGGTTTGGATAGTGCGAAGGCCAACCCTTTGATCGTACTGATACCGATTCGCAGACCCGTAAAGGTGCCCGGTCCCGTGATGACCGCGAATCCATCGATTTTCTTAACAGAAAGCCCACAGGCAGCCATGCTGCTATCGATCATCCCCATGAGATGCCGCGCATGCGTTTGACCGCTCGAATCGACAGATTCCGCCAGAAGCCTGTCTCCGTCGACAACGCCCACGGTACAGGTAGGCGTAGAGGTGTCAACTGACAGTATCTTCATGCTTTCCTATGCCACATGCAATCTCGAGCACCTGTTCCATCTGACGCACCAGTACAAAACGGATCTTTCTTTTGACATGATTCGGAATGTCAACTAGATCCATTTTGTTCTTTTCCGGTATGATGATGGTTTTAATACCGGCCCGCAAGGCACCCAGCGCTTTTTCTTTCAGTCCTCCGATGGGCAGAACCCTGCCCCGAAGCGTAATTTCGCCGGTCATGGCAACATTCTTATCCACCGGATGACCGGACAAGGCCGAGATCAGGGCCGTCGCCATGGCAATCCCTGCGGATGGGCCGTCTTTTGGGATGGCACCCGCAGGCACGTGGATGTGAACGTCAATATTGTCCAGGGCTTCTTCACTGATACCGAACCCCTTGAGGTTTGCCCGGGTATAACTCAAGGCCGCACGGGCAGACTCCTGCATCACTTCCCCCAGCTGGCCAGTAACGATCAGCTCTCCCTTGCCGCCAATGAGCGATGCCTCCACGTAAAGAACCTCTCCACCCACCTGAGTCCAGGCCAAGCCCGTAGACAATCCCACCTGGCTTTCCTCCTGATCCATTTCAGGGTAGAACTTCCGCACGCCCAAATACCGGTGAAGGTTGTTTCTGGTAATGTTGAACGGTTTTTTCTCGCCTTCGGCTATCTTGCGCGCAACCTTTCGACACAGTGAACCAAGTTCCCGCTCCAGATTCCGAAGCCCGGCCTCGGACGTATATCCCTTGATGATGTCCTCCAGCGCCCCGGAACTCAGCGTCAGCTGTTTTTTCCTTAAACCGTTCTCCTTGATCTGGCGAACCAAAAGGTGCCTTTCTGCGATAACCATTTTCTCTTCTTCCGTGTAACCCGAGAGCGTCAGCGTCTCCATACGGTCAAGCAGGGCAGAAGGGATGGTATCCACCATATTGGCGGTCAGGATGAACATGACATTCGACAGATCAAAAGGCAGATTGAGATAGTGATCACTGAATGCATAATTCTGTTCAGGATCGAGAGCTTCCAGAAGCGCCGAAGACGGGTCGCCCCTGAAGTCCGAGCCGACCTTGTCGATTTCATCGAGAATAAAAACCGGATTCTTGGTTCCACACTGCTTCAGTCCCTGAATAATTCTCCCCGGCAGCGCGCCCACATAGGTTCGCCGATGACCCCTTATCTCCGCTTCATCCCGGATGCCTCCCAGCGAAACCCGTGTAAATTTCCGTTTCATGGCTTTGGCGATGGCCTGGCCCAGGGATGTTTTTCCCACGCCCGGCGGCCCCACAAAACAGAGAATCGGTCCTTTTGATTTTTTGTTGAGTTTACGAACGCTCAGGTACTCCAGAATGCGATCCTTGATTTTGTCGAGCCCGAAATGATCGCGGTCCAAAACCTCCTTGGCCTTCACAATGTCGATGATGTCCTTGGTCGAATGCTGCCAGGGTATTTCCACCAGCCAGTCCAGGTAGGATCTCACGACGCCCGACTCGGCGGAATCCGGATGCATCTGTTCAAGCCGTTTCAACTGCTTTAGGGCTTCCTGGTTGGCGTCTTTGGACATCCTGGCTTTTTTGATCTTGACCTTGTATTCTTGAACTTCTTTACCTTTTTCATCGAGTTCGCCCAGTTCCCGGTGTATGGCCCTGACCTGCTCTCGAAGAAAATAGTCTCGCTGGCTCTTGGATATCTCGTCCTTGACGTCCGACTGGATCTTTGCCTGCATCGCTGAAAGCTCGAGCTCCTTGCCAATCAGATCGTTGACTTTCCGAAGCCGCTCGATAGGATCAATCAGTTCAAGAAGCTGCTGGGCCTCATCGATTTTCAATTTTAAATTGGAGGCAACCAAGTCGGCTAACTTCCCTGGATCGTCAATGCTGTCAAGTATGGCGCTGACATCGCCTGTCAATTCACCCCGCAGGGCCAGAATCTTTTCCGAATGATCACGGATGATGCGCATCAGTGCTTTGGTCTCGAGGTCGAGCTTGTGCAGGGGCGCCTCATCGAGAATGTCGATGTTGACCCGAAAAAGGGATCGTTTGCGAACATATTTCTTGATGCGTGCCTTGGCGATCCCTTGAACGAGCGCCTTGACCCGTCCATCCGGCAGTTTCAGCATACGCAATATTTTACATACGGTTCCGATGTTATAGATTTCGGCTTCCTTTGGATTTTCGATACCGGGTTCTATCTGCGTCGCCACCAGCAGGTAACGCGTTTTTGAAACCGCCTCCTCCACGGCCCGCACCGACTTCTCTCTTCCCACAAAAAGCGGCAGCAGCATATCGGTAAAAATGACCACATCCCGCACCGGCATCAGGGGAAGCGTTTTGGGAATTTCTTCTTCCAGTCCGTTATCCTCGATAATACTGATCAAATCGTCTTTATCTGTTTCAGCCATATGTGTTTCCGGACCCTTTCTTCTCACCCCATGTTCCTGGCCTTCTCAAGGGGGCCATCCAAACAGTTGCCCTGGACCATGAATTCAAGGTTTACGATCATAAAAAAACAATCTGAATGAATTTCCAAGCGCTTATGCACGTGGCATCTTCACGTTCGGAAAATGCCTGCGCATCTTCCGAATTAAACACACTACTATAAGACCAAATTCCTTTTTTACAATAGCCATCATTAAATCAACACGGAAATTGCCGGGTGCAGCATTATCGTTTACAAAATAGGCAAATTATGGCATAGACACGCGGTAACATGATAGAATTCATTTTATTCATTTTCGGCAGCTGTATCGGCAGTTTTCTAAATGTGTGCATATACAGGCTGCCAAACGCCAAATCGATTGTATCCCCCCCCTCTGCCTGCCCGGGGTGCGATACACCGATTCGATTTTATGACAACATTCCGATCGTCAGTTTTTTTGTGCTGAGGGGCAGGTGTCGCACCTGTCAGGCTTCCATATCCCTGCGCTATCCTCTGATTGAATTGATGGCTGGTCTGTTTGCCGTTTGCGCTTATCTCAAATTCGGTTTCACGCTGCAAGCCTTGATCACCTATCTCTTTATTGCATCGCTGATCGTTATTACCTTCATAGATATCGACCACCGTATTATTCCGGATTCCATTTCCTTGCCGGGCATCCCCATTGGTTTTGCCGCTTCGTTCTTTCTCCCGGCGATCACTGCCAAAGAATCTCTGGTCGGGATACTGGTGGGCGGAGGCAGCCTTCTGCTGGTGGCATGGGTTTACAACCTGGTCACACACAAAGAAGGCATGGGCGGTGGGGACATCAAGCTTCTGGCCATGATCGGCGCCTTTGTGGGGTGGAAGGGCGTGCTGCTGACGATCTTTCTCTCCTCGGCCATCGGCACTCTCTGCGGTCTGCTGGTCATGATCCGATCAGGGAAAAACATGAAGTTGGCGATTCCCTTCGGGCCATTTCTGGCCATCGGGACCATGATACATATTTTCTTTGGCAACGAGCTGATTTTCTGGTATTTTTACACTTTACGATAGACAGATCCAGGTTTGGACTGTCTGCATCGTTCCAGGCATTCCGGGTTTGAATAAGATGAGATTAGCAATTATATCCGATATCCATGGCAATATGGACGCACTGGATGAGGTTTTTGCGGACATCGACAAATCCAATGTCAGTGCCACTATATGCCTGGGTGATATGGTGGGTTACGGCCCAGAACCGGAGGCGGTGGTTCAGGCAATCTGCCAGCGGGAAATTCCTACCCTGATGGGGAACCATGAGCTGTCTATTCTCGATCCCAAATATCTATCCTGGTTCAACCCCCTGGCCCGCTTGTCGATACAGAAAACCATACCGATGCTCTCTGAAAATTCCCTGCGATTTATCGCAAACCTCAAAACATTCTCCTCCCAAAAACAGGCCAGGTTTGTACATGGATTTCCTCCGGACTCTGTCATTACCTATCTTTTCCAGATTGAAGAAGCCGCTTTTTGTAGTGTTTTCGAGTCGATGACTGAGAATTTGTGTTTTGTGGGCCACACCCACAAACTCGAATTCGTTAGCTATAGAGCCGGCGCCGTGATACGGGCCCCCCTGATCAAAGGCGTGATGCAGTTGCGCAAAGAAAAGAAATATATTATCAATGTCGGCAGCGTGGGGCAGCCCAGAGACGGCAATAACAACGCCAAGTATGCCATATGGGATGAAACGGAAAACCTTATCCAGGTTAAGTTTGTACCTTATCATATTGCCAAGGTCACAAACAAAATCATCGAAGCAGGTCTGCCGGATGCCCATGCCGAGAGGCTGTGGTGATGAAATCGGTCCGCGATTTCATTTGGCGTGAGGTATGCCGCTGGTATTAAGAGGCACGTCACGGCGGAGTATCATGCGGCTGATAACGCAACTAGCGCGCCAAAGATTAAGCCTGATGATAGAGTATTATTTCTGATCATCTCCAAAAGAGTTGATCTAAAAGAAGGATTCCAGGATTCCAGGGGTCCAGGATTCGAGTGATATGCTCAAAAATTATGAAGAGTTAAACGTTTGGCAGAAATCGTATAGGCTTTGTTTGCATATATATCTGGTGACTTGGGTAAGTGCAAAAAGAAAGATTTCAGGAATTAAGAGAGGAAATCGGGGATGTCGAGAGAATGCCGAAAGCAATGATCAAATCCCTGGAAAACAAACACTTGGATCCTTGAATCCTCGACCCCTGGAACCCTTTCTCCCAACCAATTGGGAGAAGAGCCATGATTTAATATCACTTTGTCTAAAGGAGTCAATTGAATGCAGAACATATTGAAATTGATCATTATCGTGGTCCTGTCCATCGTGCTGACCGCTTCAGCGGCCCTTGCAAGATCTTTTCGTTTTGAGATGTACGCCAATGCTGACGATGTTGTCCTGGGTATCGAATCGGAAACACCGCTGTCGGAAGCCATTCTTACCGTCGGTGTCGGCGGCATTTTCAGCCGTGAGGATTACCGCATCGGCAATCTCCATTTTTCCCTCAAAGATGAGGTTTTTGTTCCTGCGCTGACCCTTGGCCTGGGCTTAAAAGGTGTTTTGGGAACGGCAGAGAATGACGATGAAGATTATGATCTGGCAGGCGTGGGCTTTGTCGTTCTAGGCGAGTATGATTTCAGAAAAGTCTATTATAATTTCCCTATCGTCGTGCAGAGTGATGTAACCGCCGCACCCAACCCCATGACATTCGGGGACACGGACAGCTACACCGAATTCAATCTGCGTCTAAAAGGGTATGTCGTCCAATCTGCGGCCCTTGTTCTGGGCTACAAGAGCATTGTCGTCCGTTTCGACAAAGATTCGAATGATTCAAAGTTCTCCGATGATATGATCTATTTTGGTATTGAGTTTTCGTTCTAGAGAAGCCGTCATTTGTCAGCCTCAAGCGGTTGATGGCTTAGGTTTTATAGTGATTGTCATAATAACGTTCCGATTGGGGTTTAAGAGGGTCCCATATTTATGACAACTGGTATAACCCAAAGGTAGTGCAATATGTGATCCAACGGTGTTGTGCGCTCTTCGAGCAGCGCGTTGCGAGTTCACACGACCGCGACATTGCTTATGCCGCCGTTGTGTGAAGCTCTAGCCCGAATTACAGCCTATTGCATCAATCGCGCCACCCTGTCGGCGATGCCGGCGATTGCCTTTGCCGCCTCTGAGTCGGCATATTTTTCCTGGATCGAACAGCCGTCGTCACCGCAGGCCACCACTTTCGGATCCATGGGAATCCTTCCCAGAAAGGGTATGCTGGCCGCCGCCGCCGTTCTCTCTCCACCGCCCGATCCAAAAATATCCACCGTTTCACCGCAATGCGGACAGACAAAGCCGCTCATGTTCTCGATCAATCCGAAAATCGCCATTTTCACGGTCTTACAGAAACTGATCGATTTACGAACATCTGCCAGGGACACCTCCTGGGGTGTCGTCACAATGATGGCCTTGGCATCTTTGATGGTCTGGGCAATGGTGAGGGGTTCATCGCCGGTGCCCGGCGGTGAATCGATGATCAAAAAATCGAGATCGCCCCATTCCACGTCACCGATAAACTGTTTGATGGCTGAATACTTGATGGGTCCCCGCCAGATAATGGCGTCATCCTTGCTCATGGTCAGAGACTCAATGGAGACGACCTTCAGATTTTCCATTCGGTGCATGGGTTCAAGTTTTTTATTGTTGCTCAAATCGAGCATTCCCTTGAGTCCCAGCATCCTGGGGACATCGGGCCCATGCAGATCGACATCCATGATACCGACCTGGTAGCCTTTGTTGGCCAGTGCAATGGCCAGGTTGATCGAGGTGCTGGTTTTCCCGACCCCGCCCTTGCCGCTCATGACGATGAGCTTGTGCTTGATTTGGCTCAAGGCTTTCTCTACGGCGGCATCCTGCTCTGCCTGTGGGTCCTTTTTCTGGGCTGCTGCGCTCATATTTTCGTGAATCTGGGCCATGGTGACCTTCTCCTTTTTTAAGTCCAACAATTGCAATCTGCTTGTCTACGGCAGCATTCTTCGCTTGTCACGTTCTAAAACCTTTTTATCTCCGCTGTTCGATCCTGCCTCGGGACGTACGATGAAAATCAATGCTCTCACATGCAGGACAGTGATCCGGACGCCCCGTGCCAAAGGGCTCTTCCCATTCATGCTGACAATCCTGACACTGGAATCGACGAACGTCATCCAACATTTTGTAAGAACCGCCTTCCACCCGAACGGCCTTGCCGTTGATGATGGCGTCGGCTATCGTTTTTCTGGCGCTCTGAACGATTCTCCCAAATGTCGCCCTGGAAACGCCCATTTGGCTGCCGGCCGCTTCATGGGACATATCCTCCAGGTCAGCTAGCCGAATCGACTCCCGTTCGTCAATAGTAAGACATACCTCCTCCAAATCAAGTACCGGAATACCCCGTGGTTTGAAGTAGTTGATTTTAGGATTGAATCCGACCAGTCGATCCTTTTTGGGTCTTACCATCACGCCTCCATTATAAGCATATGCTCATTGTAATCGCTTTTTTAAAAAAAGCAAATAAAATCACTCAACGAAGCTATCAACCTAACAAGTATTTGATCCCATCCCGCAAGAACAACACCCCGAATCCGATCAGGACCAGTCCCAATAGCTGGATAATAAACTTGTAATGGCGGCTTTTCAGCAGGTTTCGGGATCTGCCGGAAATGATCGCCACCGCAATTTTCGATCCCACCAACAGCACATAGAAGGGCACAATAAAAGCAAGGGCGGAAACAAGAGACGTGGCAGAGGCCTTTAATACAAGGGGGCCACCGATGGATGTCCAAAACATATACGGACTTGGGTTCAGGAAATTGACCATCAGGCCCTTTCTAAGAGATTTGGGATTCGTCTCTTCTTGGTGATCCACCGCCTTGAATCGAATACTGGTCAGACCCAGATAAAATAGATAGATGCCCCCAAACACGGATATCACACCCAAGGCAGGCTTCATGTTCGAAAATACGGATAGAAACAGTAAACAAGCGATGACAATCGGCGTATCCGTCAACAGCGGGGCAAATGCCACCTTGACACCCTCCCGAATGCCATGTCTGAGCGTTTGGGAGATCACGAGGGTGAGCATGGGACCAGGCGACAAGCCAGCGCTCAGTCCCAGGAGTATTCCCGAGATCAACAAGGGTTTCATTCTTTGATCTCTTGGTTCATGCTGCCTTGAACGTATCCTGATAAATCGACGGTAATATAAGAGAATCCAATCTTTTTCATTTTTTCCACGAGCTTTCGGCGCAAGGCCGTGTCCTGAAAACGCGCGATTTCCGTTTCCGAAACCTCGATTCGAGCGATGGTCTCATGATGTCTGACCCGACAGGACCGAAATCCTTGCTCATGGAGCGCATCTTCAGCCGCATCCACCATTTCAAGGCGCTTGCCGGTCAATCGCGTGCCATAGGGTATCCGGGATGCCAGGCAGGCCATGGCCGGTTTATCCCACGTACGCAGGTTCAGTTGCCTGGAAAGAACCCGGATCTCTTGTTTGTCAAGCCCTGCGTCCAGCAAGGGGGCCACAATTCCCATTTCGTCTGCGGCCCGAAAACCGGGCCGAAAATCCTTCAGGTCATCCGTATTGGCACCATGGGCCACATGGTCCAAGCGCAATTCTTTTGCCAGAGACCATAAATCCTGAAAAAGAAACCGCTTGCAGCGATAACACCTGTCACGATCGTTGTTGACAAATGCCGTGTCCGCCAGCGCCCGGCCATGGATCATGACATGCTGCACGCCCATGGCTTTGGCTTGTTCCATGGCGGCCCCTTTTTCATGCGCAGGCTGAAGTGCTGATATTGCAGTGACGGCAACGGCGCGATCTTTTAGAACATCGTGGGCTATTTTTAGTAGGAGAGTGCTGTCAACCCCCCCGGAGAAAGCTATCAGAACCGATCCCAAATCTTTTATTTTTCGAATGAGTGTTGCCTTCTTTTGTGCTAAATTCAATGGTCGGCCCTCTTGAACCACGACAGTGCGTGCCAGCCCTGTGGTGACTCGACTTGGGCTCACCGGCAAGTCTTGCCGCGGGGTTGGCGCTCGAACCTGAGTGATACTGAATTGCCTGCGATCGATGATTCCTCGCAGCCTGCTGCAGGGTGCTTTAAAAAAATGTTTACAAAATGCTCGTGATAATTTATAGTTTTTTACGTTCGAGAAATTCTTATACGCCAATTTTTTTGTATTTTAAAGGGGTTTTTCATGGGAAAAGATAGCTTGATCAAATCAACGACCACCAAGAAACCTGCCGCTGAAGAAGACAAGACCCAGCAGGTTAAAAAAGTTTCGGCCAAGGCAGAAAAAACGACCCCGGCCAAATCAGAGCTCAAGCCAACCAAAAAACGGGTTGCAGTCAAAGAATCCGCCAAAAAAAAGCGCGCCGAAAAGACAAAAACGACTTCGGCCGGTATTTCGAAAAAAACACCTGGCGTCACAGTCAAAGCTGCCGTCAAAAAGCCGCCCAAAACTCACACCGACGCGAAAAAGCCGGCTTCAACCGACCCCATGCCGCCACCTAAAAAAACACCCGCCGACCCTGCTGAAAAGATGTTGTATTTCGGTGTGGCCGGGCTTGTCATTCTGGTGTTGATCGTGGTCATTGCCAGCTGGATGAACACAAAACGCTATTTTGTCAAATCCAGTGACGGCGCCGTAAGTATCTCGCAGGGCAAATTCGCACCCAAAGGCGCCCAGCACCTCATTAGCTTCCCCGGTCTGCAACTGGCGGATCCCCAAAAAGACACCTATACCGCCAACGAAGTTTTTCCCATTATCTACCGCTATTACCTCGACAAGGCAGACATGCTCCTCGATGTACCCGGCATGCCCGATTTTGACGGTGTAAAAAATTATCTCAACAAATCCATGGCGTATGCGACCACCCGGGAGATGAAATCAGTCATCAAGAGCCGCCTCGACGCCATCAGCCTCATGGTCCTGCTTTACAAAGCCGATGTCGCCGCTAGCAAAAATAGCCAGAAGGATCTGGAAACAGCCATGGGCTACCTCAAGGAAGCACTGACCTATCAGGTGGATGAACTGGAGTCGACGCGGGTCAAACAGAAAGCCGAAGCTGTCCGGACAAAGCTGGAAAACCTGAAATCGACACCTGCCAAGACGGCCGGGGGTGCAGAAAAAAAATAACAACGCCTTCGACCTCATTGCGCCATAATCATTTTCGCCATGAAATCCAAGCAAACCATAAACAGTCGAATCTGTCGCTGGATGTCTGTTCCATTTGTGTTGCTGGTCCTGGCCCCGCTATTGGCCCAGGGCATCGAGAGCTTTCCCAAGCCGGGATGGCAGGACCGCCCGAACCCCATTGCCGGCGGTGATGCCGTGATCGGGGGAGAAATTGCCATCTTTGCAGGACAGTATCCCAAAAGTCTCAACTACTACCTCGATAACAACAGTTTTACGGTGGAAATATTTGGAGCCATGTTCGAGACCTTGCTCTCGACACATCCCATTACCCTTGAATACGAGCCGGGGTTAGCCGAAAATTGGACCATCTCCGATGACAAGAAGACATTCATTTTCTCGATCGACAAGAATGCTCACTGGAGCGATGGCCGTTCAATCACCGCTCATGATGTCAAGTGGACGTTCGATGCCATTTTGGATCCAAAAAACCTCACCGGCCCCCATAAGGTCAGCCTGGAGCGTTTTGAGTCACCCACGGTACTGGATGATCACACGATCCGCTTCCAGGCCAAAGATGTGCACTGGATGAATCTGGGCGCCGTGGGTGGTTTCAACATATTACCGAAACACGCCTTTGAAGGCAAAGATTTTAACAAAATCAACTTTGAGTTCCCTGTCGTCTCAGGGCCGTATAAAATCGGAACGATCAATGAAGGCATCTTTCTGACACTGGTGCGTCGTGAGAATTGGTGGAATGCCCATGCCCAGCGTTCACAGAGAACCGGTAACTTTCAAACAATGAAATTCAGGTTCTACGCTGAAAGAGAGAATGCTTTCGAGGCCTTTAAAAAAGGGCAATTCGACCTGTTTCCTATTTATACCTCTCGGCTCTGGGTCAATGAAACCAAAGGCGATAAATTCTCCAAAAACTGGATCGTTAAACAAAAAATCTACAACCAAAATCCCATCGGCTTCCAGGGCTTCGCCATGAACATGCGCAAGCCGCCATTTGATGATATTCGGGTTCGAATAGCCATGGCCCATCTATTGGACCGCCCGAAAATGAACAGCACCCTCATGTACAGTCAGTATTTTCTGCACCGCTCCTACGTTGAAGATCTTTATGATAAAAACCACCCCTGCCCCAACCAGTTGATTGAATTTGACAAGGTAAAAGCCAGAGATCTGCTCAAGCAGGCCGGTTGGACCGTGAACCCGGCCACGGGTATTCTGGAGAAAGACAAGAAGACCTTCTCCTTTAAATTCCTGACGCGCCAAGCTTCCACGGACACGTTTCTGGCCATCTACGCGGAAGATTTAAAAGATGTGGGCATCGAGCTGATCATCGACAGAAAGGACTGGGCCGCCTGGGCCAAAGACATGGACGAGTTCAACTATGAAATGACATGGGCCGCCTGGGGGTCGGGCGTTTTTAAGAATCCTGAAAGCATGTGGTTCTCCTTCGAAGCCGACAGAAAAAGCGGCAACAACATCACGGGATTCAAAAATGTCGCCGTTGATGTTCTCATTGAAAAACAAAAAAGCATTTTCGATGTTCAGGAGCGGAACCGTATTTATCGGCAAATAGACCGAATGATTTACGATGCGCATCCCTATGTGCTTTTGTGGAATATCAACTATACGCGACTCCTGTACTGGAACAAATTCGGCACACCCGACACGGTTTTGTCCAAATATGGCAACGAAACCAGTGCCTATTGGTATTGGTGGATTGACAGGGATTCGGAAGCAGACCTGACCGATGCCATCAACCAAGGCTTGCCCCTCCCCGCCCAAGAACCATCCATCTTTTTTGATGAGATGTTCACCCATCGAGAAAATTAAGCGTCTGAACGTCTTGGAGGAGACAGGGTCCCCTGTTTCAACCATGCCTTACAACAAGCCTCAAAATATTCGGGTTAAGCGTCACGCGCAGCCTACCCTGAACCCGGTTCCGTTTGTGCCTGCCTATGAACACTAAAGAACTAAAGGTCAAATGTAGACCCCTTTAGTACAGGTGGCAACGCACCGAATGACCCGCCTTGTCCGTTTCCTTTGGGGCCACTTTGCGGCAAACAGCCATAACGTCCGGACATCGGGGATGGAAAGGGCACCCTTTGGGAGGAGCGGATGAAGACGGTGTGCTTCCCTTAAGGGCCGAATTTTGCGCCCTGTGGGAACCCGGACGCGGAACCGCAGAGATGAGTGCCTTGGTATAGGGATGTTTAGCATGGAAAATGATGTCACCCGTCTCTCCAAACTCTACGATCCGTCCCAGATACATCACCGCAACCCGGTTGGCGATGTGGCTCACAACACTCAAGTCGTGCGAAATAAACAGATAGGAAAGATGGTATTTCTCCCTGAGGTCCAGAAGCAGATTGATAATCTGGGCCTGTATGGAAACGTCCAGCGCACTGACAGGCTCATCGCAAACGACAAAATCAGGTTTCAGGGATATTGCCCTGGCAATGTTGATACGCTGCCGCTGACCGCCTGAGAACTCGTGGGGATAGCGGTACAGTGCATCGGCATCCAGCCCCACGTCTTTGAGGATGCCTTTGGCTGTCATCTCTCGATCGCCCTCGATCAATTTAAATTCGGATACGCCCTCCATGACGATATCGGAAATATTCATGCGTGGATTCAAGGACGAAAGGGGATCCTGAAAAATGATCTGAATTTTGCGGCACATCTCTCTCAGTTCTTTACGGGACAGACCGGCGAGATCCCTGCCTTCAAACAAGATTTGACCATCATGGAGCTTTTCCAACCCCACCAAGGTCCTGCCAAGCGTTGTTTTGCCGCAGCCGGATTCGCCCACGAGACCTAGCGTTTCCCCCTTCTGCAGTACAAAGGAAACACCGTCCACCGCCCTGACATAACCAATGGTACGCGACAGGATCCCTCTGCGGACAGGGAACCAGGTTTTCAGGTCGTTGACTTCCAGCAGTGGGTTTGTTGGGTTTGTTGGGTTCATTGGGTTTATTGGGTTTGTTGGGTTTGTTGGGTTTGTTGCGTCGCGCCACAAGCGCTTCGCAGTATTGGCCTAATGCGAATCGTTTTCCATAAACCTGCCCGCAATAAAACACGCCGCCCTGTGGCCGTCTGACACTGGGATTAATTCCGGCATTTCTTTTTTGCATTTGTCAAATGCAAATGGGCATCGAACATGAAATCGACACCCGGATGGATAATTCTCCGGAGACGGAACACTGCCGGGTATGACAGCCAGCCGTTTCCCCTTACCATCCGATAAGGTGGGAATCGATTTTAAAAGGCTGTAGGTATAGGGGTGTGAGGGCGCCGAAAATATGTCTCCCATCATACCCTCTTCAACGATTTTGGATGCATACATCACCAGGACCCGGTCACACATTTCCCACACAACACCCATGTCGTGGGTAATCAATAGAATGGAAGTCCGTTCCGCCTTCATCTCACGTATCAGCTGGAAAACCTGCGCCTGTAAGGTCACATCCAGGGCTGTCGTGGGTTCATCCGCGATAATCAAGGCCGGATTCATCATCAAGGCCATGGCAATCATGATGCGTTGCTGCATTCCGCCTGACAACTGGTATGGATAAGCATGCATCTTTTCCGCTGCATCGGGTAGGTTCACCTTTCCAAGCCATTCAAGGGAGAACGCCCAGGCCTTTGATTTTGGCATGTCCTGGTGAATCTGGACCGTTTCCACCATCTGCTGGCCGATTCTTTGCAAAGGTGACAGGGCCGATAAGGGCTCCTGGAATATCATACTGATCTCTCTGCCGCGTACCTTGCGAACCGTCTCGATGTCTGCCTTCAAAAGGTCGTTCCCTTTAAACAGGACCTTGCCGTTTTCAATGCTTCCCGGCGGAGAAGGAATCAGGCGTAGCAGGCTTAGCGCGCTCACCGACTTCCCGCATCCGGACTCGCCCACGAGACCGACGACTTCCCCGCGCTGGATATCAAAGGAGACATCGTCGACAGCGGAAAAAACAGCATCATCGGTTTTGAATGACACCGTCAGATTCGACACGCTAAGAAGTGCCTGGGGCATTATATCAGTCTCGTGTACCGTTTGGGGTCGTACGCATTTCGGACGCCTTCACCCACAAAGACACCCAAAAGCATGACCGTAAACAGGGAAATGGATGGATAGAGAATCAACCACCAAGCCCATCGATACTGTTGGGCTTGATATAGCAATTCCCCCCAGCTCGGGGTCGGCGACGGCAGACCGAAACCGAGATAATCGAGTGCGGCCAGTGAACCGATGGCGCCCACCAGTGAAAAGGGAAAAAAAGTGATCACCGGAACCATGCCGTTGGGTAAAATGTGCTTGAAAATTATTTTAAATGACGAGCCCCCCATACATTTTGCGGCCTCCACAAAGGGAAGCTTTCGCAAACGTAAAAATTCTGCCCGAATATAGTAGCTGATCCCGATCCAGTTGAAGAGCCCATAGCAGAACAGCAGCAGAGAAAAACTCCTGCCGTAAATGGACCCCATGAGTATCATGATGTATAAAAACGGCAGCGCACTCCAAATTTCAATGAAGCGTTGGCCCGATATATCCAGCAGACCGCCATAATAGCCTTGCAGCGCGCCGGCGGCAATGCCCAGCGTCATGGACCCCACAACGAGCAGCAATCCGAAAGACATGGACGTTCTCAATCCGTATAGTATTCGTGCCAGAACATCCCGTCCGGCCGCATCGATACCCATGATGTGCCCCCTGTTGGGTCGAAAGGGAAACCGGACATCCTCCTTGATAAATTCAACCAGGTATCTTCGATTGCCCATGGCGATTGAAAGGTTGTCCACGGGGCCGTAGTATCGATTGCGAACCATTTCTATAATGGCACCTTGCTGGGACTCTAAAATCGAGCCCCAGTTAATGTTTGGTCCCGGTTTCGTCACCTCCCCGACGATATCCAGATTTCTATTAAACACAACTTCGAATGTGCCATCCCCACCATCGGCACCCGCGGTCACCCCTTCTCTGAACGTCATTCTAACTGTTTTCGGTTTACGTTCCGTTTTCCGGTGGGTCGACACGGATACCTTGATGTCTTCTCCTTGGGGTCCTGTGGTGGCTATGGAAAAAAATGGGGCTTCTTGGCCTTCGAAGCGTTTGGCGATGGCGGCCCTGAGTTCCGATGGTATCTTGAAATAATCGCTGATAGACCTGTTTTGGATGTCCTGGTCCGATAAACCTATAAATGTCCCCAGCCTGAAAGACCTGGCAACGGATAAATCAGGGCGTATATTGGCCGTCCCCACCATGGGAAGCGGCTTAAATTCGGCAGTGACATGATCGGAAACGTCGATTAACTCGGGGTCGAGGCTTTGAAACGGACCGTAAGGAATCGGCGGGAAAACCATATAGTTTTCATGGCTGTTCGAAAATTCGGCCTGGGTTTTAATGTGCTGGTAATCAGGTCGTGTCTGTTTACCATTTCCCAAAAAGGTATCCTCCGGATAAAACGTGAAAACAGGGAAATAGGACTTGCCACGAAACATCACATAGAGCGGGATATTGTTGCAAATGAGCTCAGAACAGAGGCTGAAAAGATATAGAAGCACAAGAACCCAAAGGGAGACATAGGCACGCTTCATCTCTTTAAAGCGCGATATACGTCTTCGGGTCATGGGGTTTTTAACAAAACGAAATGTCATCAGGGCGTTCAATTCTCTTGAAAATTAATTCTCGGGTCGATGAGAACATAGCAAAAATCGGACAGGATATTGCCGATGAGCCCTAATAGGGCGGTGATGGAAAGGATCCCCATGAAAACCGGATAATCTCGCCCGACAATGGCTTCAAGACTCAAGCGGCCCATTCCGGGAATTTCAAAGACCTGCTCAATGATGACGGAACCGGCAAACATGACCGTGAGGATGGATCCGAAACCGGTGGCGATGGGGACCAGGGAATTCCTCAGCGCATGTCCCCAAATAGCACGCGAAAAACTGCCGCCTTTGGCCAGAACCGTGCGAATATAATCTTTCCCGATCTGTTCTATGAGCGAATTTTTCATCAGCAGTGTCAGCACGGCGAAATTACCGATCACGTAGCATAGGATCGGCAAGAACATGTGCTGGAAAATATCCTGGGTTTTGCCCCAATAGGTGAGCTGGTCGAAACTGTCTGAATGAAATCCGGATATCGGAAAGAAATCCCACAGCCCTTCAACCGTGCCGGCAAAAAGCATCTTGAGCACCATACCGAAGGCAAAGGGTGGAATGGCATATCCCACAAAAACGACAATACTCGAAACAATGTCAAACGAGCGGTCGTGATGCAAGGCCTTGAAAATACCCAACGGGATGCAGACCAGATAGGACAGGATAAAACCGGTGATCCCAAAGACCAGCGACACCTTGAAACGTTCCTGAATCAACTGCCACGATGTTTTGTTGGGGAATCGATAGGATTCCATTTTCATACCCATACGATCGGTGACCAACCACTTCCAATAGCGTTTGTAAAAGGGTTGATCGAACCCGAAATGCACTTCAATGGCTTTGCGCTGGTCCGCCGAAATACTTGTGGCAGCACCCGCTCCCCCACCCGATTCTGACGCGCCGACACCGCCGCGCATCTGCATGATAACCTGCTCCACCGGGCCACCGGGAACAAACTGAATGACACCGAAACAGAGCAGCGTAATCCCAATGAAGGTGGGGATCACGAGCAGAAAACGGCGTATGAAATAGTCGATTCGCTCCATGTCTTGCTTATCAGCACTAGGCGGCTGATATTTTCAATAGGCTGTTAGGTGTCGTCCGGGGAAGAAATGAACGCCCAACATCGAACATCCAACGTCCAATTTTGAATTTGTCGCCGGAAGAAACCGACATCGGTAGTGAACAACAGCAGCACGTGTAAGCCCCGTGCCGACGATCCTTGTCTTCGACCGTGAGACCGTCTTCAATATATGTTCATTCGATGTTCGATGTTGGACGTTCGATGTTCGGCGTTCATCTTTCTAAAAACCTACAGCCTATCTACCTAACTTGTGGCTTGCTTTTCCTCCTCAAAATCGAATAAGCTCTTCGCACAATTTTATGATACCAACCCGAAAGGAAACCATGACCACACCACGCAACGAAACCCATTTCGAGACCGCTGAAAATGTCCCCGCTTCTGAACTTAAAAATCGTATCGCAGCCCTACAGCAACGCCTGTCCCGTAAAAATATTGACGCAGCCCTAATCGTTCAAAGCAGTGACCTTTACTACTTTAGCGGTACCACCCAGCAGGGACACCTCTACGTGCCTGTCGAGGCCCAGCCAATTCTCATGGTGCGCAAAAGTATCCAGCGTGCGCTGGCTGAATCGAACCTGGATACGGTCCTACCCATTTCCAGTCTGTCCCAGCTTGGCGACATTTTGAAGGCGAATGGTTGCAAACCACCCCGGACACTGGGCATGGAGCTGGATGTCCTACCTGTAAATCTGTATGATAAATACCGAGCGCTCTTTAAAGAAACCAGCATCGTGGATGTGTCCCATGATATTCGAATGGTCAGGGCTGTCAAATCGGCATTTGAGTTGGATCGGATTATTCAGGCGGCGGCATTGGCAGACCAGGTGGCCGCCTTTATGAAAGAAGAACTTCGCGAAGGCATCACCGAAGTTGCGCTCGCCGGCAGGATAGAAGCCAGGGCCCGGAAACTAGGCCACCAGGGAATGGTGCGCATGCGGTTGTGGGGCAGTGAAATGTTTTACGGTCACCTCATGTCCGGGGCTGCCGCGGCCGTTCCCAGTGCACTTGCCTCGCCCACTGGCGGCGCAGCCATCAGCCCGGCCTTCTCCCAGGGACCCGGTTTTAAAAAAATTGTCCGCCATGAACCTATTCTTCTCGACTATGTCTTTGCCCACAAGGGCTACCTGGCCGATCATACGCGAATCTTCTCACTCGGCAGCCTTGACGACGAACTCCTGAAAGCGCATCAAACCATGCTGGATCTTCAAGCCATGCTCAAAAACAAGATGTTGCCGGGCCTTCCTGCCGGTGCTGTCTACGATATGGCCATCGCATTCGTCAAGCGGAGTGGTTATGGCGATGCGTTTATGGGCGCTGAAAAGGAACGCATCCGATTTATCGGGCATGGTTTGGGCCTGGAGCTGGACGAATATCCTTTTTTAGCCCAAGGACAGCAGATGTGTCTGGAAACGGGAATGGTCATCGCCCTGGAACCCAAGCTCGTCTTTCCCGCAAAAGGAGTGGTGGGCATAGAGAACACCCATGTGGTCACAGCGGACGGATTGCAGCAACTGACCACATATCCTGATGAGATAGAAATACTTTAGCCCGGACATTTCATCAAACTTGACCAGGTCAAGGTAAACCGCATGATTACGTTTGGGGGCAATTATTTTTCTGGGCAGGAAAGTACCCTAAAAAAGCCGCCCCATTCCGAATCGTAATATGTGTTGGAATGGGGCGGCTTGAAAAGTCGTTGGGTCTAGGCAGGTTCTAACGCTTGGAGAACTGATAGCGGGCTCTGGCACCTTTTTGCCCGTATTTTTTACGCTCCTTGACCCTGGCGTCTCGGGTAATAAAACCGGCTTTTTTAAGCACCTGCCTCAATTCCGGCTCCACCTGGAGCAATGCCTTGGTGATTCCGTGGCGGATAGCGCCGGCCTGGCCGGTAATACCACCGCCCAGCACGCGCACCCTGATATCGTATGTCTCCTGCGTATTGGTGAGTGACAGGGGCTGTTGCATGATAATTTTAGCCGTACCCACTTTAAAATAATCGTCAAGGGGCCGACCATTAACCGTTATTTTACCGCTACCCGGCATCAGCCATGTCCGAGCGATAGAAGTCTTACGTTTGCCGGTTGCGTAATATACGTTTTTTTCTGCCATAGGTTTCCTCAACTCTCGTCTATTCACTGATTATTCGATCTGTCAAACCGATTGATTGCCTGCTGCCTGTTGCATCACTGGAACGCCAGGGGTTCAGGCTGCTGGGCTTCATGGGGGTGCACATCGCCGGCATATACTTTCAGTTTCTTGATCATCGCCTTGCCCAGTCTGTTTTTGGGCAACATTCCTTTCACCGCAAACCGAATCAGGTCTTCAGGCCGATCATCGCGCAATTTCTTGGCAGTAATGGTTGTTAGGCCGCCGATATACCCACTGTGCCGGTAGTAGTTTTTCTGATCCCATTTCCTGCCGGTGAGCACAATTTTCTCCGCATTGATAACCACAACCGAATCCCCGGTGTCCACATGGGGCGTAAACATCGGGTTGTGTTTACCCCTCAAACGCGCTGCGATGGAAGACGCCAATCGGCCAAGAACCTGCCCCTCTGCATCCACAAGCCACCACTTGTCGACGGTGTCCTCTTTTTTTGCACTGTAGGTGTACTTTTTCACTTCAATTCTCCCTGCGACATCGCCATTCTGCAATGCTTGGCGTCTTCACGAAAACTTTCAAAATAAAAAGAGATAATTAAGTCATATATACCATGATGTCAAGCAAAAATTTCAATAAATCAGGGTTCGAGAACCCAATAAACCCAATAACCCGAGACTCGCCAACCCTTAGACCCTTCTAATTATTTGACACACCCTCAATTTTTCCCTAATATCCAACCCATCATGAAAACGAACCTCGATCGCTTTTCGGTGATGACCCTCAACCTTCGTTTCGGTCTGGCCAAGGATGGACCCAATGCCTGGAGACATCGCAAAAAGCTGATGTCGGGTTTGTTTCGAGCATATCCGGTGGATTTTATCGCCTGCCAGGAGGTCAATGGGTTTCAAGCAGCTGACCTTGCATCTATTCTCAAAGATTATTGTCTGATCGGGTGTCGACAGCCCGCGCCCTCTTTCTGGCAGAATAATATCATTTTATTCCGCAAAGACTGGCATGTACAAAACACAGCCCATTTCTACCTGAGCGAAACACCTGATATACCGAGTCGTTCACGCAAGAGCCGATGGCCCAGACAATGCACCATCGGCACATTCCAGAGGATGTCCCGCAAACTGACCTGTATCAACACCCATTTCGATTTTGCATCATCCGTTCAGGCATTCAGCGCCAGACTCATCATGAAACGTCTCATACTACGCTCCGATCCTGTCCCAGCAGTCCTGATGGGTGATTTCAACGCGCCCTTTGATTCGCAGCATTACCGGATATTTACAGGTGACCTTGTCACCAAGGAAGGTCAGGGTATTTCCTTTCACAATGTCTTTGACGACACACCCGGCGGAACCCAGCATGGATTTTCAGGAAAACCCGGCCAGGATTGTATCGACTGGATCCTCCATACAAGGGGCATCAGCCCAGAAAACGCCATGGTTGTCAAGGATCATGTGCAGGGAGCCTATTATTCCGACCATTTCCCGGTTGTGGCCACGTTTTCCTTTTCACACCATGATTAGCCCAGAAATTTCACGCCCATGAATGAGGTGGAATATCCAAAAGAGTTGATCTAGACTTTTGCGGAACGATATGCCATATTGAAGAATATGGCACAACTGCTTCATTTCAAAGAACGATCAATGTCTTGATTTTAGAGCGTTTGGATCAGGCCATATTAGATGTCATTTATAATCCATCGCGGACTCAAAAAACTGCCGCTATCGGAACGTTATTATGACAAACGCTCTAAACAGAGGTCCGGACCTGCTTACACCGTATTTCCGCATTCAAAACGCCCCCCGGTTTCAGTTCCATGTCTTGGCACTCGACAATCCCGGAACAGGAACCGGTGGAAAGGACAACCAATTTACCCGCTATGGTAAGCCGCCCTTTGAAAACGCCGCCGATGGTGATAAAAGAGGTCCAGGTTTCTGCCATGACCACACCTGTCTCGGTGATAACAATGTGATCGCCCACAAGGGTACCCTTGACCGTGCCATCGATAATCAGCTGCCCCTTGAAGGTTACCGAGCCATCGATGGTCAATCCTTTTTCGACGATGGACAGTTTCTTTGACGGATGCTGCAATGTTTATCTCCGTTTAACCCGAAAATTTCACACCTCGGTGGGAGCAACTTGACGAGTAAATAGCGGGTCCTTCCTTTAGAACGAACGGTTCCGCTCTGATTGACTTGCCACATCATGAAAATCTTCCGACATAAAAGAGCAAATAATAAATTGCTCGTCAAGTTTCATGAAATGTTCGGGCTAGGGACACACATCAACGGGCTCCAGATTAAAATCTCTCTCGAATATCAACTCACCCGAGTCCTTGTAGATAAAGATGGTCGCCTGCACGAACAGGGCGGGATTTTCGTGCGCCACCTGGAATTTAATGGTTCTGTAATTGTATATTTGGAATCGCTGCCCGCTGGATTGAACAGGTCTTTTATCGATCAGCATGGCACTGGGCAACACCAGCCATTGGTCTTGCTGGGCATAGGCATCTTTCAGGATAATGAAGGCACGCCCGGATACGGGCTGTTTGCGTGTCCCCATGTTGATAACCTTGAAGGCGATGTCCAGCAGTGAGTTTTCAGGGCTGGTACAGACAAACAGGTTGTCCGCGACCACTTTTTCGATGACGGCATACGAGTCCGTGTCGCCGACGGCCGGAGCAGCTCCGAATGCGGAGATGGTTTTGGCAGGTGCATTATCTGGGGTTGCTTCGGCGGTGTTGCCCTTGCCGGGCAAGGACTTGGCCAATGTCTGCTGGCCGTTTTTCGAGGCCGGGGATTCAAGCTGTTTTTTCATTGCAGGTTCGGAGTCAAGGGCTTTCAGTTTGAACTCTGCAATGGCCAGACGGGCCAGGGCGTTGTCTTTTTCATCACGCATCGATTCGATGCTACGCTCCTGAATGGTAACCGTCTCCTGAGATGTCACCAGCGCCGCCCTGGCATCCAGCCACGCAACCAGCAGCCACGCAACGGCAACCGTCATGCTGAGGATCAAACCCACCAAAAGTATCACCCATCCTCGGAAATGAACCAGAGGCCTCAATTTGCCGTTTTTCTCAACCCTCAAGAGATGCCAACGGGCTTCCCTGTAGGAAGGATGTGCGTTGTTAGATTGTTTCATGTAAACATAAAGCCTTCATAGATAACCGTATTCCGAAAAGTCGACTTGGGCGGCTTTACGATAGATACTAGAAAAGCGTCTGCTGCTGATCGACCGCGAGCCCCAGATGCCGGAAGGCGGCTTCCGAAGCCTTACGACCCGATGAGGTTCTGATGAGCAATCCTGTTTTAAGAAGAAATGGCTCCACCACATCCACCAGGGTATCGCTTTCCTCCTGGAGGGTTGCGGCAATGGCCTCAATACCGACAGGCCCCCCGTGGTAAAAATCAATAATCGTCTTTAAGTATTTGCGGTCCAGCTTTGTCAATCCTTTGGCATCGACCCCCTCTAAAGACAAAGCCGCCTCGACGGTATCCAAGGTGATAACACCGTCAGCCCTTACCTGGGCATAATCCCTGACACGCTTGAGAAGGCGGTTGACAATTCTGGGTGTTCCCCTGGATCGTTTGGAGAGTTCCTTGGCGGCGGCTTTATCCATTTGGATATTCAACAGCTTTGCTGATCGTGTTGAAATCTGAACCAATTCGCGTTGATCATAGAAATCAAGATTGCGGAAGATGCCAAAACGATCCCTGAGCGGAGAGGAGAGAAGTCCCGCACGTGTTGTAGCACCCACGATAGTAAATCGATTCAGACGGTATCGATGGCTCCTGGCATGGATGCCCTTGTCAAAAACAAAATCAATGGCAAAATCCTCCATGGCCGGGTAGAGCAACTCCTCGACCGCCTTGGGCATACGGTGGATCTCGTCGATGAAAATGATATCGCCTTCTTCGAGATGGGTCAGCATACCGATGAGGTCACCCCCTTTTTCAAGGGCCGGTCCCGATGTCGTGGTCAGTTTGCCCCCCATCTCGTTGGCAATGATGTGTGCGAGGGTTGTCTTTCCAAGCCCGGGAGGACCGTGGAACAGAACATGGTCGATGGGTTCCCGGCGCCGGGTAGCCGCCTCGATGGCGATCTTCAATGTTTCTACAATCTCAGCCTGGCCGATATATTCGGAAAGCCTGCCCGGCCGAAGTGACAATATGTCATTATCATCATCGCAAGGAAGGCAGTCACCGCTAACGATCTCCTGCGGTCCTAGGGTACCACTTTTGAAATTGTCTGCCATAATTCGTGCCATCTGTGCTACAATCTGCAGCCTCCAAAAGGATTTTATGGGTTGTTCTTCTGAACCTGGTACACGGCATCGAACAATTCCTCGGCCGTTGTATATGCTGAACCCATTTCGATCGCCCGGGCGACCATTGCTCTGGCATCCGTCATTCTGTGTCCCAACTGTGTAACGAGCACATCGATGACCTGTTGTTCCAGGTCTTTAATTTCGATCAGCTCCTGTCTCTCGTCTTCGCGCAGCAGGGCGAATTTGCCCATCTTTCCCTCTAAGGTGGCGACAATTTTCTGGGCGGTGCGAACACCGATTCCCTTCAGTTCTTTGAGTCGGCCGACATCCTTTGATTCGATGGCACTCGCAATTTCTCGAATCGGCCGGGTAAGCGCCCTGGCCGCTTTGAGAGGACCGATATCTTCCACAGAAATGAAGTGCTGAAAAAACTCTTTTTCCACTTCCAGGTTGAAGCCGATCAATATCGGTTTCGGTAGACGTTCCGTCTGTTGGTGGTAAATGTAGAGTGAAATCGCGTCTCCCACCTGGGAATCATTCAACGATCGCATGACCACTGCCGGAAGAAGTATTTCATACCCGATATGATTGGCCAGGAGCAGGATATGATCTTCATCCTTACGCATGAGTGTGCCTTCGATATATCCGATCATTGCTTGCCTGTGTCTGTGTGTCTTGGGTTTGTTGGGTTCCCTTTATCCATAGCGGTACAACCCGATCAGCGCCAATCCCAAGGCATCCGACGCATGGTAGGGTTTGATAGGGTCCACCAAATTTAACTTCTTACGTACCGCTGCCTCGAGCTGCTGTTTGCTTGCACGCCCGTTACCGGTCAAAACCTTTTTTGCTTCCCTGACCGCCACTTCAGATACGGAAACACCGGCTTTAAATCCTGCCAGCAAAAGGATGCCCGTGACTTTACCCAGCAGGATTCCCGATTTCGGATAATTGTTCAAAGAAAACACATCCTCGACCACCATATGGTCAGGGTGTTCTCTGTTCAGGATTTCTGTGAGTTTAGAATAGATTGTATCGAGGCGATGCGGCAAAGAGGTTTTTATTGAGGTATGAATACTGCCGTATGAATAGGCCTGAACCGAAAGTCCTTTGCCTGTGACAACGCCGATACCGGTTGCGGATAAACCAGGGTCTATGCCGATAATCTTTATCATGTTGCGCGCTTCAAGGTGCCGTAAAGGACGCCGGGAAGGTGATGCATGGTCGCTCGGAAGATGCAGCAGGCCTTGCAGGGCCAAAAGCGCGGCGTGAAAAAAAGTTGCAATCCTATGAGAGTTCTTTCAATTTCTGAAGTGCTATTTTCCCTTCATTGCTGTCTGGGTATTTCTGGCTCAGTTCCTTTAAAATAAGCCTGGCATTGGCTTTGTCCCCCAGCGAGATAAAGGCAAAACCCTGCTTCAGCAAGGATGCGGGAACCTTGTTTCCCTTGGGGTAGTTTTCGATGACTTTCTGATATTCCAGAATCGCTTTTTCATACCACTTTTCCCGGTAATAAATTTCGCCGATCCAGAATTGCGCATTGTCAGCATGCTCCGAGTTCGGAAAATCCTTGATAATCGCTTCGAATGAGGAACGGGCTGCCTCAAGATCGCCCTGGTCAAATGCCTGCTTGGCAGAAACATAGCGTTCCTGATCTGAGAAAGTCTTTTCTGCTTTCTGAGGAAATCCTTTCGTTAGGCTGCGCGACCCTGCCGATTCCAGGTTCAGATACTGCTCGACGTACTGGAGACGTGTCTCGATCTGGTTAAGATTGATGGACAGCTTTTCGAGCAATAACTGCGTTCCCTTCTCCGCATTCTTGCCTGCATTCAGCCGCTCTTGAAACATGAATTCCGATTCCTCGAGTTGACCTCTCATCAGCTGGACATCGTCCTTAAGGGACTCGATACCCGCATTGAGTTTGGCATACTCGGTCCTGAGCTGGATGTCTTCATTCCCGAGGTTTTTTTCGAATTCAGAGATCTTGGTGCTGAGATAGGATCTGCTCTGCTCGATTTCCTTGCCACTGCTCTCGTCACGTCTTTCCAAGTCGACGGTTTTTTCTTCGAGGTTGGATGTTTTTTGATCGAGTTTTTTCCCGAGGGCTTCCACTTTCGCCAGTCGTTGATCAAGGATAATGACGTCTTGCTGATGGGCACAGCCAAAAATCAATGCCAAGACAACAATGATAGGAATACATCCGGATTTCATGTGATCAACTCTTTTAATGTGGTTCATTCCGACACATAACAAGGCAAGCAGCAGCCAGGCCACTGCTTGCCTTTATCTTTTCATACACGATGGGTTTCAAATAAGCTTATTCTTCGATCAAAAAATGAGCACGCCTGTTCTTGGCCCAGGATTCTTCATTTTTCCCCATGTCGACCGGACGTTCCTCGCCATAGCTGATGGTGGTAAGCTGGCTGGCATCGATGCCAAGATCCAGGAGAAAGGCTTTGGTGCTTTCTGCCCGACGGTCGCCCAGGGCGATGTTATAAGCACTGGTGCCGCGGTCGTCACAATGTCCTTCGATGATGACGGAGGCATCCGGGCTCATGCGAAGCCATTCCGCTTTTCGGCTAAGAACGTCTTTGGCAATGTCCCCGAGAGCAGAGCTGTCGAAATCAAAGTATACATCCTCATTCATGAACATCTGCATGGAGGCCATTCTGGCTCTTTCCATTTCTTCCTCTTTGGCAGCCTGCTCGGCCAGCTGGGTCTGTCGGAGTTCCTCTTCGGCCTGCATTTCCCACTTTCTGGCAGCCTCTTCCTGGGCAGCTTGTTCCTGCGCGGCCAGTGCTGCTTCGTCGACTTCCGGCTCTTCAACCACCGCTGCCACTTCCTCGGCCATCGGTTCGGATTGGACAACTTTCTTGGCGCAGGACACCGTGAACAGTAATCCTGGAATAATAACCAACAGGCTTACGCATATCCATAATTTTTTCAGCATATCTTCCTCCTTTTTACTTTTTACTCGGTTTCAATTGGAAACAATGTTTGGAGACCATTTCGGATTTGTCTGCTCACCCGGTATAGATATCAATCGCCGCTGATCCGTTCCGAAGGCCGTCATGACATATATTTTTGATCTGCCTTCACGGGTAGAATTGAAAGCAATCAGACTGCCATCGGGCGACCAGGAAGGCGCTTCGTTATCTCCCTGATTTTCCGTCAACTTTACGCGGTTATTGCCATCAATGTCAATGGTGTAGATATCGATACTGCCGTTCTCCATAGCGGAGAATACAATTTTGTCCCCTCTGGGGGACCAATCCGGCTGTGTGTTGTACCTTCCCTGAAATGTCAACCTTCGAACACGACCCGATGTCGTGTCCTTTATGTAAATTTGGGGTGTCCCGGACCGTTTGGAAACAAAGGCCATTTGTTCTCCGGTTGGGGACCATGTCGGTTCAACATCAATTCCCCGACTGTTCGTCAATCTTTTAATAATTTTCCCTCCTCCGGTCAACAGATAAATTTCTTGATCACCTGAAAAAGAGAGGGTCGCGGCCAGTTCAAATTTTCCCGGAACCCAGGCCGGTGTAATCTGGATACCCTTTTTATCGAGGACAGTAACACGCTTTTCCTTTAAATTCCTTATATATAGACTTGGTTGCCCATGGGCATACGAGGTGTAGGCCAGCCATTGGCCATCTGAAGACCAGGCTGGAAAAAGTGTCAGATTCTCGTGGCGGGTGAACTGTTTCGGATTTTTGCCGTCAAAATCGGATATAAAAATCTCTTTGTTGCCGGCCAGGGTCGATAAAAAGGCAATTTTGCTGTCGAAAACACCCCTGTGACCTGTCAGATGAAACATTACCTCACCGCAAAACCGTCGTATCATGTGCAGCGTGTCATCGGTCCCTCCTTTATATCGCTTACCGATGATCAGCTTTTCCTTGATGGTATCGAACAGGCGAAGCTCCGTTTCCATGATACCATCCTTGACCTCTATCCCGCCTGTTATCAGCACCTCGGCACCGATGGCCGTCCAATTTCGAAAATTGATGTGTGTAGCGATAATATCGGGATTTTTTGGATCCATGAGGAATGCCTGCCGGTCGAGTATTTTAAAATAGCCTGTAAACGCTAGCGTTTCAGCCAAGAGGTCCGGCAATTCATTGGACAGGGCTTCCATATCCGGTTGGCCTGAAATATTTTTAAACCAGGGGACGGCCAAAGGAATCTTATGCAGAAAGGGATTGCTGATGTCAATATAGTCATATTCTTCGGCATGGGACTGTGCATGGGACACCATCAGGGCCAATATACATACGAGCATCGCATGCAAAACACGTTTCATGAGCTTTCCATCTTCGACTGGTTTCATCTGTTATCGTATCCCCTCTGGCGTAAAGCGCAATCCCATTTGAACGTACGGTTGAGAAATCGACCCGGGGTGAGGATCCACGGGATTCGATTTCATAACGGCACGAAAAGCGGATTCATCGAAATGGCTGTTTCCCGATCGATCTGTAAAAAAGAGATCTTTTATTTCCCCGTTGGGCATTACCTTAAAGACGAGCAGGGTCTGCAAGTCGGATCGACCTTCGGCCAGTTGTTCGGGAAAGGCCCAGTTCTGCTGAACCCTATAGGCCACTTCCACGCGATAGATATCAATGAGCTCAACCAGTTTTCCGCCGCTTGCCTTGCCGTCTCCCCCAAGGCTTTTCTCTACAGGCATTTGGACCGCGGATTCATTGGATAGCGTCCTGTCTTTTTCCTGGTCGACCTTGGCCTTGATTTTATCGATGGCCTTGGCAATTTGATCCGATGTGGTGGTCTCGATTTTTTTCTCCAGTTTTTGCAGGGTGCTCTTTTTGACCTTCTCTGATTTATAGGTCTTTTTCTTGAGCGATATCTTGTTCTTGACCGTTTTCGGGGCCGCTACCGGTTTGGAGACTGGCTGCGGCTTGACGGCCACAGGTTTCTTGATCGCTTTTTTTTCTTCCACAACCGCTGGTTTCGAAACCGGCTTGCTCGGACCGGCGTGTTGCGGAAGAGAAACCAGGCTCACATGCATGACAATGGGTGCGTTCCGGCGCATGGGCTTATGGGTCTGTGCGAAAATCAGTACCGAAAAAAAGAGACCATGGCAGATCAGGGAAGCTGTAAAAGCGATCATGACCAGACGGTTTTCCTTATTCCGGCCATGTCCGGCCACCAGCGACGTCGAATTCGTCATGCGAGATGCATTATGGCTTTTTTTTTCGGTCATTTACAGTGTCGTCAACGGGATCGGTTATCATGCCTAGTTTTTCAATCCCGGCGCCTTTTATCTCTGACATGACATAGACAACCGTGCCGTAAGACACGGTCTTGTCTGCACGCAGGTAGATCTCATCGGCTTTCTGGTTTTTGGTGATCTGCATCAATTTTTCTTTGAGGTTTTCAATGCCCACACGAAAGTCGTTGATATAGACCTGATTGTTCTGATCGATGGTAACAACCAGCTGTTCCTGCTCCGCCGAAAGGGGCTTGGACGTCGCTTCCGGCAGCGATACTTCAACCCCCTGAATCATCATGGGGGCTGTCACCATGAAAATGATCAGCAGAACCAGCATAACGTCTACAAAGGGGGTTACGTTGATATCCGACATCAACCGGTCATCATTCCCGCCGAGACTCATCGCCGCCTCCTTTCCATCACCAGGATATCGCGCTCGATGATATTGAGGAAATCGGACGCGAAGCTGTTCAACTCGGATTCCAAAATCTTGATCTTCTGCATAAAATAGTTAAAGGCGATGACCGCCGGTATGGCAACCGCCAAGCCTGCCGCTGTGGCTACCAGTGCCTCGGATATCCCGGGTGCCACCACAGCCAGGCTGGCAGACCCTCTCAGTCCGATGCCATGAAACGAATTCATGATCCCCCAAACCGTACCGAAGAGACCGATAAAGGGGGTGGTGTTGCCGGTTGTGGCCAAAAAGGGCACCATCTGCGTCATTCGCGTGGTCTCGGTGTTGATGGCCCTTCGCAATGAGCGCTTGATATTGTCCATGCCCGCAAATCGCGTGCCCAACCCAGACGATCTGTCCGGACGGTCTTCAGCACCTTCTGAAATCCCGCTCTGGCTGATCTTCTTCAACTCGACATATCCAATCCGGAATATGCGTGCGATGGGACTTCCCTCGAGCTCCTTGGCCTGCCGGTAGGCATTTGAAAGATCCTTGCTCTTCCAGAACAGCTCCGTGAAAACTGATGATTCCTTATAGGCCCTCTTGATATAGCGGTACTTAATTAAAATGATCGCCCAGGATGTAATCGAAAAAAAGAGCAGCAGTAGCAGTACAAACTGCACCATCAATCCAGCGTTGCTGATCATGTTGATCAAATTAATCTGTTGCATCGTCAGTTCGCTCCACGTTTTTGATGTCGATAATTAGCCTTAATTAAAAATAATTATAAATCTAATTAGTATTATATGAGCACCGTTCATGTGTCAAGTTTTTTACGTTTCAGATTGCCGAAGCCATCGCCTAGACCGATAGGGATACCTGGTGGCTCAAGAATAAGGTTGACACACATACAAGAACTATTATGTTGACAGATAGACTGTAACTCATTAAAAATTTATTTTTCTCCCGATTCCTTGGGAGAAAGGGTTTGCGTGTGCTTGGCTATTTCGCATCTCACGCGGATCCTTGGATTCCTCATTCTGGGCTGAAAATTCGAGAATTTTTTTGGAGGCGATCATGCTATGGATCGGTAAATTTTTCGGGTCATCCATCGGGAAAAAGCTCTTAATGGCGTTGACAGGCGCTTGTTTCGTCGGTTTTTTGGCTGCTCATCTTGCAGGTAACCTGACGCTGTATGGTGGTGGCGACATGTTCAATTCTTATGCCGAGCACCTTCATGGACTGGGTCCGCTTCTCACCTTGGCCGAGTGGGGTCTTTTGACGCTGGCCTTGGTTCATATCACCACCGGAAGCCTCCTTTTTTTCCAGAACCTCATGGCTCGGCCACAGCGTTACCACATGAACAAATGGGCGGGCGGACGCACCATCAGCTCCGCCAGCATGCCCTATAGCGGTTTTGTCATTCTTGCGTTCGTCATTTTTCACCTGTTGAATTTTCACTTTGTCGACAAATCGACCACCAGCATATACGAGATCGTGCTTGGTGCATTTCAGAGCACCACCTACGTCGTACTTTACATCGCCGCCATGGTCGTTGTTGCGCTTCATATCCGTCATGGTTTCTGGAGCCTGTTCCAGACACTGGGTGGCAATCACCCCAAATATATGCCGTCGATCATGGGGGCCAGCATTGTCTTGAGTCTAATTTTCGGGTTCGGATTCGGCTTCCTCCCGATATACATTTCATTGGCGGGGTGACTCAGCACACGCTGAGTCACGGCCGGTAAATGCGCTGTATTTGCCGGGAAGCCCCACCGGCGGCTTGAAAGCGAAATGGGGTGCTCCCATGTTACGATCAAAACCATGGGCCGATAGCCCACACCCCCGAAAAAACCTCACGCCATCCCTCCTTCGAATGCAAGGGGTCTGCTGGCGCGGCTTTTACAAGGAGGATTTTTATGCAGTTGGATGCACAGATACCCAGTGGCCCGCTGGCCGACAAATGGGACAAGCACCGTTTCGATCTGAAACTGGTAAATCCGGCCAACAAGCGAAAGTTTAGCGTCATTGTCGTCGGCACGGGCTTGGCAGGCGGTGCTGCCGCAGCCTCTCTGGCAGAGCTGGGCTACTATGTGAAAAGTTTCTGTATTCAGGACTCCCCCAGGAGGGCCCACAGCATTGCCGCGCAGGGTGGCATCAACGCAGCCAAGAATTACCAGAATGAAGGTGACAGTATCTGGCGGCTTTTTTACGACACCATCAAGGGTGGCGATTTCCGATCCAGAGAGGCAAACGTCTATCGACTGGCCCAGATCAGCAATGCCATCATCGATCAGTGCGTCGCCCAAGGCGTTCCTTTTGCACGGGACTACGGCGGGCTGCTTGCCAACCGATCGTTTGGCGGGGCACAGGTTTCGCGTACTTTTTATGCCAGGGGTCAAACCGGCCAACAGCTGCTTTTGGGCGCATACAGCGCCCTGATGCGCCAGATCTCGGCAGGCCGGGTGACCATGTTCCCCCGCCAGGAGATGTTGGATGTGGTGATGGTCAACGGCCAGGCACGAGGCATCATCTCCCGCAACCTGATCAGCGGGGATATCGAACGGCATACCGCGGATGCCGTGGTGCTCTGTACCGGCGGCTACGGGAATGTTTACTTTCTATCGACGAATGCCATGGCCAGCAATGTATCGGCCGCTTTTCGTGCCTACAAGAAAGGGGCTTGTTTTGCCAACCCTTGTTTTACCCAGATCCATCCCACCTGCATACCGGTTCATGGGTCCTACCAGTCCAAACTGACGCTCATGAGCGAGAGCCTTCGAAACGACGGGCGAGTGTGGGTTCCCAAAGAACCCGGAGATCGAAGACGACCGAGTGATATCCCGGAATCCGAGCGTGATTACTACCTCGAAAACAAGTACCCGAGCTTCGGCAACCTGGTCCCGCGGGACGTGGCTTCCAGAAACGCCAAGGATCAATGCGACATGGGCAAGGGCGTGGGTGAAACCGGTCTGGCCGTCTTTCTTGATTTCAAGGACGCCATCCATCGGGATGGCAAGGATGTTATCGAAAAAAAATACGGCAACCTGTTTCAGATGTATGAAAAGATTACCGCAGACAACCCCTATGAAACGCCGATGATGATTTATCCGGCTGTCCACTACACCATGGGCGGCTTGTGGGTCGACTACAACTTGATGAGCAGCGTTCCAGGACTTTTTGTCATGGGCGAGGCCAATTTTTCAGATCATGGGGCCAATCGACTGGGTGCCAGCGCACTGATGCAGGGCTTGGCCGATGGCTATTTCATCATCCCTTATACCATCGGGGGATATTTGGCTGGAACACGTCTCGACCCGGTCAATCAAGACCAAACCGAGTTTACGTCCGCCGGAAACATGGCCCAGGAAAATACCCGCAAACTCATGTCCATCAACGGGAAACGAACTGTGGACGACTTCCACAGGGCTTTGGGCCAGATTATGTGGGATCACTGCGGAATGGCGCGCAACAACGCCGATCTCGAGAAAGCCCGCGGTCAGATTCAGGCACTGCGTGAAGAATTCTGGGAAAACGTCATCGTCCCCGGCCAACAAAAAGATTTCAACCAGAGTCTTGAAAGGGCCGGCAGAGTGGCTGATTTTCTTGAATTCGGAGAACTCATGGTCATGGATGCCCTGGAACGACAGGAATCCTGTGGCGGTCATTTTAACGAGGCCTATCAGACCCAAGAGAATGAAGCCCAGCGCAACGACGAGGACTATTGCCATGTGTCTGCTTGGGAATACAAGGGGCAGGACACAAATCCTGAAATGCACAAAGAAGCGCTTGTCTTCGAGAATGTCAAATTAAGCCAAAGGAGTTACAAGTGACAAAAGACATCCGCCTGACACTGAAAATATGGCGCCAGGAAGATTCAAATGCCAAGGGCCGTCTGGAAACCTATTCTGCAGACAGTATCTCCACCGATATGTCTTTTCTGGAAATGCTCGATGTGGTCAACGAACAGCTGACACTCGCGGGCAAAGAACCCATCGCCTTCGATTATGATTGCCGGGAGGGGATTTGCGGGCAATGTGGCTGTGTCGTCAACGGACGCCCGCACGGGCCCGAAAAAGCAACCACCCTTTGCCAGCTGCATATGCGGCACTTTTCGAATGGTGATACGCTCTTCATCGAGCCATTTCGGGCCAGGGCCTTCAAGGTTATCAAGGATCTCGTGGTGGACCGAAGCCCCTTCGACAAGATCATCCAGGCTGGTGGCTACATCTCCGCCAACACCGGCGGCGCTCCGGACGCCAACACGATTCTCATCCCCCAGGAAGTCGCCGAGAAGGCCATGGATGCGGCAGCCTGTATTGGTTGCGGCGCGTGTGTCGCGGCATGCCCCAACGCCTCTGCCATGCTCTTTGTAAGCGCAAAAGTTTCTCATCTCGCGCTTCTGCCGCAAGGTCGGCCCGAGGCCGCCCAACGGGCCCAAAGCATGCTGAAAACCATGGATGGGCTCTGTTTCGGGAACTGCTCCAACGAGCGGGAATGTGAAGCAGACTGCCCCAAAGAAATATCGATTGTCAATATCGCCCGTCTGAACCGTGAGTATATCAAGGCCGGTCTTTTTTCTAGCGTGGAAATTTCATGAGACCTGGCGCGTAAACGGTGGCTCGCATGCGTTTTTGGGAAACAGCCCAACAATATTTCAATAAGCTGGCCGGTGACCCCTCATCGTACGCCGCGATGTTCACCAAGGCGCTGATTGCGATTGCCCTTGCCGCCCTGCTTTGGTTTCTGCTGAAGCTCCTGCTGGCCTTCCTGCAGAGAAAAAGCCGACAAATTGAGATCATTCGCGACAATGCCATTATTTTCCGCTCGCTTGGCCGAGCCGTCACGATCGTTCTAGTGTTTGCAACGGGCATCTATATCTTCCGAATGCTCAATTTTTCGACACCGGCGACGGTTCTCGAGGCCCTGATGCTGCTGTTCCTGGCTGCCCCGGCCATCAAAGTCACGGTTGCCCTCCTGAAAACGATAGAAAAACGGCTCGTCCACAAGACAGAGACCAAAGTCGACAATGTCATCTTCGATCTCCTGACGCGCTTTGTGGGCGTGATCATTTATATCATTGCCATTATTCTGGCATTAGACCTTTTGGGTATCAATGTGATGCCTTTTGTCGCCGGTGCGGGCGTTTTGGGAATTGCCATCGGTTTCGCAGCCAAAGACACCTTATCCAACCTGATCGCAGGGGTGCTCCTGATTATCGACAGGCCCTTTGAAATCGGTGACCGCATCGAGGTCTGGACGGCGCCGGCAGGCAGTGCTACCTGGGGAGATGTTATCGATATCGGCATCCGGGCCACCAAAATCAAAACCACCGACAATATCGTCATCATCATACCCAACAACGAGATCATGAAACGGGACATCATCAATTACACCATCATTTCCGCCATGATCCGGGTGCGCATCAACATCGGCATCGCCTACAACGCCGATATTGCCCAGGCTAAAAAAATTATCTTTGATGTCGTCGATGACATCGAATGGATCGCCAAAGAACCCAAGCCGAAAGTGGTGGTTCGGGTGTTTGGCGAGTCATCCGTCGATCTCCAGGTGCGGGTCTGGATCAAAAATGCCCGCAAACGGATGGACACCATTTCCGAAGTGACGGACAAGGTCAAAGAGGCTTTTGACCAGCACGGCATCGAAATACCTTACCCCAAGCGTGACATCACCATCACGCACCTGCAAGCCGATCCGGACGCGAAGGCCCACCAGAAATAAAGTTCGAATATCGAAGAAAAAAAAGGGCCCGTAAGGTCTCAGGAAATGCACATGTTGTGCAACCCCCTCGAACCCCGGGCCCCTTTTAAATCCGCTGAACCCTTTCCCTATTTGTATCTAACCAGATCGTTCTCGTTGAAACCAGCGCCCGATTTGATGGTGGCCACAGAGCCATCGCTACCAAAATAACCGGTTACCATAACCTCGCCTTTGACCGGTCCGGGTGCCCTGCCAAGGGACACATTGGTCTGAGGATCCAAAATTTCTTCACCCAGTTCCTTTACCACCAGAAGATCCCCCACCTTCAACCCGGTTTTCTGGCCCGCGTTCAGGTAGACGGTCCGGCCCTTGATACTGGCGATGCGGCCGCTCCACTCCTGGCGTTCAAACTGAGGCAGCATGTTGACCATGGCCTTGGTCAATGCATCCCGCAAGGCACCGTCCCGCAGGTCGGCGTCGTAACTCGACTTCGAGCCCAATCCCAGGGCTCCACCGGTCTTCTTTTCATAGACACCCTGCCCCGAGTCGGCTACCATCTGGATTCCCGTGGTCGTGTCGACAATCCGGTAATCCACGGTGACCCGCGCGATCTGTTTTTTCTTTTTGTAAACCAGGTAGTCCGATCCCTCTTCAGCCTCGGAATAGGCGGTGATCGCGCCGGTAACCATTGCGTTCAAGCCCAGGACCTTGCCCATTTTTGCCGCGGTCGCCGGATCCACGGCACCTGATGCGCCCATGGACTGTTGTTCGAGTATGGATGAGACGTCCTGCTGGGGGATAATGATAAATCGACCGGTCTTCTGGAGGATCGTTCCCAAAATATCCGCCGCGGCCTCACCAATACCGATGTGTTTCGAGGGTGTCTTGTTTAAGAAATTCACCACCCCCACCCGCAGTTTCGGGCCGGTGTAATCTCCGGTGGGAGCCAGCTGATCCGATATACCGGTAAGTGAAGAATCATCGCGCACTGCCCCGGATGTCTTTACCGCACATCCGTTGAAAATCATGACTGCGGCCATGAGAAGCAACGAGCCTAGCAGATAAATGTTTTTAGTCTTCAGCATGTTTTGCCTCCTCATTCGGTTTAATTGTTATTCCATGACTATTTCTAAATAATTACTGGTTTGCGTATAATCCACCGGCACCTCAAAAAGATCTGCAGGCGGTGTCCCCATGACAATGTTCGTCAACGTGGATGTCATTTTAGCCGTCTCGTTTTCTATTTCACTTCGAATCGTCATACCACCTAAATCAGTGGCGTTCCAGATAAATCCCTCCTGGGTTTCCTCGCCCTGATAGGTTACGGTAATCTGATATTTTTCCGTGGGATGTCCATCGATGGTCTCGTTGGCCACGAAGGTCTTTACCACATCCGGTTCCTCGTTGTAGTCTTCGTCCGTTTCATTGCTGACCATGTATTTCTTTTTGTTTGTAAAGAGGGAGTAGGTGCGTTTTTCATCTTCCCGGTGAATCATCACCACACTGCTCATGGCCGCTGGCATGCCTTCGGCCCCTGACATCTTTGCGTAATCCATTTCCATGCGGAATTTTTCACCAGCCTTGGCAATGGGTATGTCAAAAGAAAACGTCCGCTCCTGTGACTTGTCAAATGTCGTCGAAACCATCAGTGCCTTAAAATCCCGATCACCATAATCCATGTGCCCGATAGCGGGTGGCGGCGGCATCTCAATTTTGGGCATCATGCCCATCGGCGCTGCCACCAATACTGCGCCTGTGACATCCCCCGCACCCCACGGCAGATTTTGTACGAGCCGCCAGATCATTTCGTTGGTTTCCCTCTCCAGGTGCACACCCAGCGCCTTTGAAACCAGCTTGCTGGCCAACCCAGCTGCCAGGCCGTCCAGTATCCCTCTGTTGCTCGATCGACTCTCGATGACGACCCATGGGATTTCCTCATCGCCCCCGCCCGCATTTGCTATGGCACCCGATAGGCTTCCCAACAAACCACCGGAAGTGTCCTGGCTCTTGATACCGATACCATTTTGCCAGAAAACAGATTCGGTCTCTGTTTCCACAAGTTCGAACTTGCCCCGGACCTTACGCACGTTGACAAGTCCCGTGGTGGACTCGCCATAATCCATGAGGGTTCCATAAAGAAGCCCTTCCACCTGAAGGGATTCACGAAGTTGAGCAACCGTTGCCATGCCGACCTGGCCCCCAAGGGTGATTCCCAGTTCGTCTCTTAGAATACGATCGGTTTCTTCCACAGGTTGTACCGTGTAAAATCGTCTCTGGAACGCCGACACCAGTTTTTCCCGCACAAAGTTGGGTGCCTCGACATCCGTGGTGTCATTTTGGAGCGGTAACATCGCCAGGCGTTTGATGGGGTTGTTAGGATCGGGTGACGGTGCCATGACGGCCATGCCGCCACATCCCGCTAAAAATACCAGCAGCAGGAACAGCATCATCAACACTTGGAATCGTCTCATGGTCACCTCCGGACAGATAGTGAGTGGGTAGGCGGGTCTAACACCCAGTAATTTACTAGTGCCCATCCACAAATGGTCTTTTTGCGCGATATCGGCGTTGGACGCCTTTACGCCTCAAAATAGCACGCTATTCCTGCGGGTTAAATCTGTCGTCCCCTTGATCTCACGCAAAAATCTTCATTTCTGAACGGACACAAACGATTAGTTCGAATATCGAATGTTAAAACAGCGAAATTATTTTTGTTTCATTTTCAAACTGATGCTATTTTGGGTGATGTTGATAATATCGATGCTAAACCGCCCGTAATCGATCGTCACTAGCGCGTCGGCCAGTTTTTGGGATGTCGCCGGAACACCCACGTCCAGCGTTGCCGTCCCGGCACTAAAATCGCGCTGGTATACACCACTGACCCCCCTGACCTGTTTTTGGATCATTTCCTTGAGTTTCACGAGATCGTTGTAGGAGGGGATATCGGAAACCACCAGCCGTATCAAGCTACCAGCGCTGACATCCTGTGACCACTGGTCCGCAATCTGTTTGAGGAGTTGGTCGGCAATGGCCTCCGTTGCAATTTTGAGCGCCTCCGCTCCGGCCGTGACCTCGCTCGGATGAACGGCAGCCGCGTGATGGGTGGACGATGCAATGACCCGGCCGGTATCGGTGCTGACGACACGCAGAGATATGTCCGCCTGAGCCGATTTCATGGATGTTCCCAATACCGATCCCGCCAATTTGGCAAGCGCTTTGCCGTAAATCACGACTTCGGCATCGTAGAGGTTGCCGATGCTTCGCACGGCATCGTTGTTGAGAGACTCGATCTTGTAGGGGGCTTTGATTTCGAGTGTCTTTGACGTCATGGCATGATCGACAATATGAAATCCTTTCTGGGTCAGCTTTTCCATCAGAACATTTTCTGTAATACTGAGGTCGGCGGTGCCTGCTCTGACGCCCCACCAGTAGCTGTAGTAATGCATCCCGACATTCTGCTCGGCCACCATGATCATCACCCGGGGCATATTCTTCCTGGCCATGAGCAGCCCCAGGGCCATGATGTCATTTTTCAAATTCCCTTCTGCCACGGCAGCCTGAATCGTCACCCGGTACAGATTTTCTTCGACTGACTCTTTGGTCACCTCATAGCGCTGGACATAGCCCTGGCTTTTGGAATAGATCTGATCCCGCATCACTTCATAGTTCTGAACCAATGTCTCGGACGATACCATGGTGCCGGCTGCCTGTTCCACAACCAGTCGCAATGCGTCTTGGATTGCCTGATCTCTTGCTAAGGCCGTATTGCCGTCGACAATCACGCCAACACCTTCTGCCGAGGTGTTGAATGGCACACCCGCCTGGTTGGTAGTCGCCGATGCCGCAAAAGAAGGATGGTGTGAAACACACGACAAACAAAGAATCGATAGAAAAAAACAGACAAAAGTCTTCATAATCCGCTCTCCCTGAATACCTGCTCGCTTGTGGGGGGGTGTCTTGAGAAACCGGTAAAAGATGGCATAATTCGTCTAGCCTGTCAAGCACAGAACCATCGTCAGCAAGAGGTTTTACACGTCGGCCATTGGTTCAAAATCAGATCGAGTCCATTTCAGGTTTCCCGCAGGAAGTTCTCTTTTTTATCCAAGCCTTGACAATATGGGCTGAGGCTTCGCTATTCATTCCAGGGCACATGGATGCCATGATTTTCCAGTTCTCGAAATCGATCAGGATGCTCTCGATGTAGGGCCACTCACGGCACATTCTGGGTTTAACGGGATGAATCGTGCATAATTTATCCCAGAACATGCAATGACCATCATCCTTCTGGGCCAGAACCGGCCTGTCTCCCGATAGGCAACAATATTGTTCGACAAAGCGATGGGGATCGACGCCGATATAGGTGGAGATGTGCTCTATTTCCTGGTCGGAGACATAGGTACCGCCATAACCGATACAGCAATCTCCACATTGTCGGCAGGCAAAAACCGATGTTCCTGGAGCCTTTCCGGCATCTTCATCGAAGGGCATGCCGTGTCTCCATGGCCCGCCTCATGGTCACCTGATCCACGTATTTGAGGTCGCCTCCAATGGGGACGCCGGAAGCGATACGGCTCACCTTGACGGAAAACAAACGCAGTTTTTCTGCAATGTAGCTGGCCGTGGAATCCCCCTCAACACTGGTGCTCGTTGCCAGAACCACCTCCGAGACATTGCCCGAGGCAATGCGCGCCAGCAATTCTTTGATGTGAATATCATCCGGACCGATATTGTTCATGGGCGAAAGGACTCCCTGTAATATATGGTAGAGTCCCTTGTAGGCGCCCGATTTTTCGATGGACGCCATATCGCCCGGCTGTTCCACAACGCACACCAGCGCGGCATCCCTCGATGGATCGCTGCAGATGTTGCATGTCTCCGTGTCGCTCAAGGCAAAACACATGCGACATATCCGGATGGTTTCCTTCAACGCCAGGATACTGTGAGACAATTGTTCGGCATCCCTGCGAGACATTTTAAGAATGTGCATGGCCAGCCGCTCGGCCGTTTTTTCCCCGATGCCCGGAAGCTTGGAAAGATGTTTAATCAAATTTAGAACCGAAGGTGGATAGTGATACATAATTCCTCATTTTCGTTGTAACAGCGCCGTTTGTGCCTGGTTCCTATAATTTGGCCATAACGGTTCACAAAGTTCCTTGAACCCTGTCTCTATTTACACCAGTCCCGGTATGTTCATACCACCGGTCAGCTTGTTCATCTCCCCTGACATCATTTCCTGTGATCGTGTCAGGGCATCGTTGACAGCCGCAAGAACGAGGTCCTGGAGCATGTCCACATCGTCCGGATCCACGACTTCCTGCTTAATTTCAAGCGCTACGATCTGTTGTCTGCCGTTGACCACAACGCGAACCATACCACCACCGGCACTGGCCTCTACGGTTTTGTCCGCAAGTTCTTCCTGCATTCTCAGCATTTTTGACTGAAGCTGCTGAGCCTGTTTCATCATCTTGCCCATACCCTTCATCTGTATACCTCCTAACCTGCTTTGATATCCACCAGTTTGCCGTTAAAGATCTCCATGGCATCTGCCACCAGAGGATGGTGCAGAAGATCCTGCTTCAATCGGTTCGCTGCATCAACTTTTTCTCTTTGGGGTTGACCGTTCATGTTTACCCCGGCATGGATCACGACGCTCATCTTGCGCCCGAGAAAAGATTGCGAAATACGCTCCAGTATTTTGATATTATCCTTGCGCCGCATACGCTTGTAATTGAAGTCGCTCCCGTTTACCTCGATTTCAAGCACGTTCTCGGCCAGCTTTACCATATGGGAGTTGGCCAAATTGGGGGCCAGAGACGGATATCGTTCTGAAATAACGTCCAGAATTGACCGCCAGACATCTTTTTCGTCGCTGGGCGCCGCTGAAACGGGGTCCGACAGGACTGGCTCGGCAGTGGACGAGGCCGTCTGCCTGCCTGTGGGCTGTTTCTTGACCGATGGTTCGAGCGCAGCTTCAAACTTGTTTTGCGTTTCAGACAAGCCAAGGTCCTGAACTGAGGAAAACTGTTTTTGAATGTCATCGAGCTTTTTAATCAGGTCATCGATGGGCAGCGCCGGCCTGATATTGAGTAATTTGATCATCACCACCTCGAACGCCATCTGGGGCCGCGAAGACCACTTGATGGTGCGTTCTTCTCCAAAGAGAACGCCTAGAATTTGATTCAGATGCAGTGGGGAAACCCCTAGAACCTGATTTCGAAGGATGTCGATTTCGTGGGAGGGAAGATCCATACGTTTGTGAAATTCAGGGCTCAACTTGATAACCAGCAGGTTTCTGAAATGTTCGATCAAACGCGTATACAGGTCTACGATGCTATGGCCGTGCCGGTAGACCGTATCGATGATTTCCAAAATTCGCGGCGCATCTCCCTTGAAGGTCGCATCGGCCAGATCAAACACCACCGCCCGGTCGACCACACCCAGGACATCGATAACATCGCTGTGTGTCACGTTCCCGCCGGCGCCGGTCGTCACCTGATCGAGGAGACTCAAGGCATCTCGCATGCTGCCGTCTGCTTCTCTGGCGATGAGTTCAAAGCTCTCGTCGGCGATACCGAGGCCTTCTTTCCGGCAGATCGATATCAGATGCTCGGTGATGTCTGAAGCCTCGATCCGTTTCAGGTCATAGCGCTGACAACGGGACAGGATGGTAATCGGAATTTTTCTCGGCTCAGTGGTTGCGAACAGGAAAATAACATGGGCAGGCGGTTCCTCCAGGGTCTTCAACAAGGCATTGAAAGCGGCCGAGCTCAACATATGGACTTCATCAATAATATACATTTTAAACGAGCTGTGGGCCGGCAGGTACTTGATGTTTTCCCGAATATCTCTGACCTGCTCCACACCATTGTTCGATGCCCCATCGATCTCGAAAACATCCGCTGCGTTGCCGGAGGTAATCTCGGAACATGAACGGCAGCTGTTGCAGGGTAGCGGTGCAGGGCCTGATTCACAGTTCATCGCCTTGGCCAATATTCTTGCGATGGTTGTTTTACCGGTACCCCTGGGACCGGTAAAAAGAATGGCATGCGCCAACCGCTCCGACGAAATAGCATTTTTCAATGTCTGGGTGACATGGGTTTGACCCACGACCTCGTCGAATGTTTGCGGACGGTATTTTCTTGCAAGAACCAAGTAGGTCATGGGTAGGAAACCTTTGGAATATTATATGGCGGAGAGAGAGGGATTCGAACCCTCGGTGCCGCTATTAACAGCACACACGATTTCCAGTCGTGCTCCTTCAGCCAGCTCGGACATCTCTCCGTATTATTTGCAGGTCATCAACTTTCACAGGCGCGGTTTTTATAGAGCTTTTAAACGGTTTGATCAATGGCTATGTTGAGATTTTTTTTCACCACACCCGGCCATCAATTACAGGCATCCAATTTATTTAATAATTACAATTTATTAAGCCTAGATCAAATTTCGAAAGATAGCGAACACGAAAGTTGAGTACCTAATTTGAGCGATTGTCGAGGTTGCCGCAGGCACAAGAAAGGTGTGATGCGGTTATCGTAAACGATGCGGCTTCGCACCTGACGCCTTAGATGTGGTAGAATCGGCAATCCCAACGGGAACATGGGTCAAACTGCCATATACCGATAAATATGTCAATATTCGGTCGACCGGTCTTGACAATCACCACACGCGTCCTAATGTTGCCTGGTCGGCAATAGGAAATAATCATGCTTAAAGAATCGTTGACCTGGCTCCCCAAGTGATAATCAAGGACACACATAGGCGAAAAATCGACATCATCGTCGATATGCTTCGCAATCTGGGTTTGATCGGCATGGGCAACGTGCTCATCGCCATCGCCGTCAATGGCATCGTCATTCCCCATGAATTCTTGAGCGGCGGTGTCACCGGCACGGCGCTCTTGCTTCATTATCTTTTTCCGTTTCTGCCGGTGGCAAGCCTCTATTTGGTGCTCAATATACCTCTTTTCGCTTTTGGTTGGGCCTTTGTGGGTCGCCGGTTCTTTATTTACAGTATTGTCGGCATGTTGTCTTTGACCGCTACCCTCGAATGGGTGCATTTGCGGATTGTCTTGGACGACAGGATCCTGGCCGCACTCTTTGCCGGTGTTCTCACCGGTATCGGGGGCGGATTGACCCTTCGTTCCCACGGATCTGCCGGTGGTCTGGATATTCTCTCGGTAATTCTGCTGAAACGATTTTCCATTTCGATTGGCAAAACGTTTCTTTCCATCAACGCCGTTATCCTCGTCGTAACCACCTTTTTGTTTTCTCTTGAAACCGCCCTCTATTCCTTTATCTACATCTATATAACCACACGCATGATGGAGCTTGTCATCACGGGAATCAGCAAGCGCAAGGCCGTCCTCATCATATCGGACCAGTGGGCCAAAATTTCAGAAGAAATCCTCTACCGGATGGAACGGGGGGTCACGCAACTCCATGGGCAGGGTGGCTATAGCGGCAAGGAGCAAAGAATCCTGTATGCCGTGGTAAGCATGCGCGAACTTCACCGAATCAAACGCATCGTACAGATTATCGACGCCAGGGCCTTCTTGGTTGTCCAGGATACGCTCGAGGTGATGGGATACAGAATCGGGAACCAACCGCACTGGTAACAAACGCGTTGCCCGATTCAAACCGAATATCCGCTGGTCCTTCAACAGATTAGCTTGAGCTTCATAGATAACCGTATTAGCCAATATTGCGTTAATTGCTTTTTCATGATAACGAATCATGTGGCCCTCCGCTCGTTTTCAATGTTCTTGGCGCAGGAGGCTTTGGTGGGAAAACGTCGCTACCCTTGAAAAAAATAATTCTGGATCATCTCCAAAAGAGTTGATCTAAAAGAAGGAAGGATTCCAGGGGTCCAGGGGTCCAGGGGTCCAGGATTCGAGTGATATGCTCAAAAATTATAAAGAGTTAAACGTTTGGCAGAAATCGTATAGGCTTTGTTTGCATATATATCTGGTGACTTGTGTTATGTGCAAAAAGAAAGATTTCAGGAATTGAGAGAGGAAATCGGGGATTGAGAGAAGAATCTTAAATGTTTACAACTGATCGTACCTAAATATTAACGGCTTTATTAGTAAGAAGGGAGATTGGGGATGTTGAGAGAATGCTGAAAGCGTTGATAAAATCTCTGGAAAGCAAACACTTGGATCCTTGAATCCTTGGATCCTGGAACCCTTTCTCCCAACTGATTGGGAGAAGATTTATATTTCTTATACCGCCACTTGATTCCCATCTGCTTTGACGAGACATCATTATCGAACGCTGGCGCGTTCTGGCTGCGTCTCAAATTATAGCACCTTTCGATAATCTCGAACGAAAACCACTTCCAAGGAGGTTCATCATGTTTTGTTACCAGTGTGAACAAACCGCAAAAGGCACCGGCTGCACCATACAAGGAGTTTGTGGAAAACAGCCTGAAATCGCGGCATTGCAGGACTTGCTTCTTTATTCCCTCATGGGGCTAGCCCAGGTTGCTGTGGAAGGACGAAAATTCGACATTTCAGACACGGAGACGAATGTCTTTACCGTAAAAGCGGCATTTTCAACCTTGACAAACGTAGGTTTTGATCCTGAACGCTTCGTTGATCTGATCAAGGAGGCTGCCATCAGGCGCGAAGCGCTAAAAACACGGGTCAAGGCTGCCGGAGGCTCCTTGGTTTATCCGGGTGCGGCAGCCAGCTTTCAACCCCAAGCCTCCCTGGAAGCTTTGATCAAGCAAGGGGCGGATGTGGGATTGAAATCCTATCCCGCTGCCAACCCGGATATTTTATCGTTAAAGCATACGGTCCTTTTCGGCATAAAAGGGGTCAGTGCTTATGCGGAACACGCCCAGATCTTAGGGCAAGAAGACGATAGCGTCTATGCATATATCCACGAAGGCTTGGCAGCCATTCAGAGAGACGATTTGGCCCTCGACGAATGGGTTGGCATGGCGCTTTTGTGCGGAAAGGCCGCCGTAAGGGCCATGGAACTTCTCGATGCCGGGAACACCGGCGCGTATGGGCACCCGGTACCGACAAAGGTTCCGTTAGGGTACAAGAAAGGCAAAGCCATCCTTGTTTCAGGCCATGATCTTAAAGATCTTGAAGCACTGCTCTATCAAACGCAAGGCAAAGGGATTACCGTTTACACGCATGGAGAAATGCTCGCAACCCATGGATATCCCAAGTTGAAGGAATATCCGCATTTCTATGGTCAATTCGGAACCGCTTGGCAAAAACAGATCAAAGAGTTCGCCGAATTCCCAGGGGCCATTCTGATGACCTCCAATTGTATCCAGCGACCCAAAAATGAATACAAGGAAAATATATTTACCAGCGGCATGGTCGGATGGCCCGGAGTCCCCCACATTTCGAATCTCAATTTTAAGCCTGTCATCGATAGAGCTTTAGAAATGCCAGGTTTTACGAAAGATCATGTGGATCAGGAAGTAACGGTCGGTTTTGCTCGAAATGCCGTTCTCGGCGTGGCAGACAAGGTCATTGAAGCGGTGAAAGCCGGCGATATCAGACATTTCTTTCTGGTGGCCGGTTGCGACGGCGCCAAACCGGGACGCAATTACTATACCGAGTTCGCAGAAAAAGTTCCCCAAGACTGCATCATTTTGACCTTGGCATGCGGCAAATACCGTTTCTTCGATAAAAATTTTGGTGATATCGGCGGCATACCACGTCTCCTGGATGCCGGCCAGTGTAACGATGCCTACTCGGCCGTTCAGATCGCTACAGCACTGGCAAAAGCATTCAATGTGGGGATCAATGAACTGCCATTGTCGATGATCATTTCCTGGTATGAGCAAAAGGCGGTTTGCGTCTTGCTGGCACTGCTTCACCTGGGCATCAAAGGCATCTTTTTGGGGCCCTCCCTGCCGGCTTTCTTGACACCCAATGTGCTGAATACCCTGGTGGCCGCTTTTGACATCAAACCGATTTCATCGGCAGACGAGGATCTTAAATCCATATTAGGATAATGCCTGACAGGATGATTCTGTGATCTGGGATGGCCGAAGGGGTGGGATTTGAACCCACGGAACGCTTGCGCGTTCACCGGTTTTCGAGACCGGCTCCTTAAGCCGCTCGGACACCCTTCGGGACATGTAATTTTTTTTCCCTACAATTGATACGCCTGAGATGTCAATATCAATAAAATCGCAGAAACGGTTTTATTCTTGGCCTCTAGCGGGAAAAATGGCTCAGTTAAAGTTGCCTACCTAAAGTTGATGGTCTCGTAAAAAGTAACGGATTCAACTATGGATGGCTAAGTAAAAAGGTTCATATACAAGGCGTAGTGTTTTTTCAGGAACGAGGCTATACATGTAGTATGCCGAGTGTCTGAAAAAATACTACAACGCAGTAGATGGGACTTTTTACGACGCCATCAAAGTTGGAAGGAACATGGCTTCTACCTCTTCCGTATAGGTACCCTTTTCATTGTAAATAATGATGGGCGGACCCACTTTCAGCCCCGGCCGGCCCTGTTTGATACCCTCCATCAGCATGAGTCTTGATTCGCTGTCCGTCCTGGAATGGATAAAGCGGACATGTTTGGGTTCAAGCCCGCAAGATCCCATATTCTGGATCAGTTCGGGTAGGCGCTCGGATGGATAAACAAGCACAAATAACCCCGCCCGCTGTAAAATGTCACTGGCACACTTTACGACATTAAAAAGGGTAACCCTGATTTCATGCCTTGCCACGGCACGCTGCTGGTTCGGGTTGATCCTTCCGGACGCAGCCTTGTGAAAAGGTGGATTGCTGACCACGATATCGACTGGCCCCTGGAACATGGCGGGCTGGATGGTCTGCATATCCCGATGAACAATCCGGACCGTGTCTTGCATGCCATTGTCCCTGACATTGACGGCCGCGATGTCTGCCAGCGCTTTCTGGACCTCTAATCCGAAAATTTGGATCCCAGGGTGGCGATACGCAACAATCAAGGGCACGATGCCGCAGCCGGTTCCCAGATCCACAACCCGCGCACCCGGCTTCGGCCGAACCCTATGCGCCAGGATAACGGCATCAATGGAAAATCGATATCCCGCCCGTTCCTGCTTGATCGTCACTTTGCCGTTGAAAAAGGTATCCCGGGTGAGTCTGTTGGGCATCATTCCACCGGACCGATTTTAAATTTGATATCCTTCACCGGGACATCCCCCAGGGCATGGTTGATTTTTTGGATGATCTCCGGCTTCAAGAATCTGAGTTGCTGCAGCCAGCTGGAACTGGTTGCATTCACGATCAGCAAATTTTCCTTGAAGGCAGCCGGACGTGTATTTGCCGCAATTACTTCGCCCACGGCTTCTTCCCAGATATCCCAAACCCGTATCAGGGATGTGTCCGTTCCCAGCCGGTGATGCTTGAGCATGTCCCGGATCACGCTGCCCAATTGAACGAACGATCGTTTACCTTTGCCTGGATTTGCCATGTGTCGATTCATATCCGATTTTTTCTCAGCCTGCAAGACGGCAAAAAAAATTACCCTCGCCGTCAGGATGCCAAACCGAAGCATGCAACCGTCATGTTTACAAATGAACCTGTTTCCAATGAGCACCAGCAAATGATGCCTCGCATCTCTTTTGGCACCCGATGTTTTTTCCCTTTTTTCTTGACTTGGAGACCGGGGGACTTTATATTAAAACGTTAGGTCAAGAGTCGTATTCGTCCCCAGGAACAAGCATTTTACAACCAACGATCACCCTATACAAGGTACTTATCATGAATTGGGATTGGGAAAAATTGAAAGAACAGCAACAGGACGGCAGGGGTATTCCACCGCAAGTCGACGAACTCTTTAAGCAGTTCAAGAAGTTCAAGCTCCCGGGAGGCTTCTTGTTGATTCTGATTCTCGCGGTATTGTTTTTTGGATCTTCTGTGTTCTTCACGGTGAAACAGGATGAGGTCGGGGTCATCCAGCGTTTCGGCAAATTCGTGCGTACCGAAAATCCGGGCCTGAATTTCAAGTTGCCGGCCGGCATCGAAAAGGTCACCAAAGTCAATGTCAAGCGCGTGAACACCGAAGAGTTTGGGGTCGTCAGCACCAGCGGGATTCAGAACTCGCGCTTCGTTTCCGACAGTGAAAGCATGAACGTCGCCCTGATGCTCACCGGGGATCTGAATGTCGGTCTGGTTCCCTGGATCGTTCAATACCGGATTAAAAACCCCTTCGATTATCTCTTCAAGGTCAAGGAACCCCGAAACCTGTTGATCGACATGTCGGAGGCCGCCATGAGACTGGTTGTGGGGGATAGAAGCATCAACGAGGTCATCAGCAAGCGCGACGAAATCGCCGTTGAAGCCAAAAGGGTGCTTCAAAAAGAAATGGACGATGCCAATTCAGGTGTCGACATCGTGACCATAGAGATGAAGAAGACCAATGTCCCCGGGCCGGTCCAACCTTCCTTTAACGAGGTCAACCAGGCCACTCAGGAGAAGGAGCAGACCATCTACCAGGCCAAGGAGGATTACAACAAGGCCATACCCGCAGCAAGGGGGGAGGCGGACCGCACCATCAAGGCGGCTGAAGGGTATGCCCTGGACAGAATCAACCGGGCCCAGGGAGACTCCACCAGGTTTATTGCCTTCTACAACGAATATGCCAAAGCCAAGGATGTGACCAAACGAAGGATCTACCTCGAGACCATGAAAGATTTATTCCCCAAGCTCGGCAAAAAATACATTATCGATTCGGATCAGAAGAATTTACTGCCCCTACTTAATCTCGGCTCACAAGAAGGTGTTCCCAAATGAAATCAAAAGGTATTCTCATAATTATTGCGGCAGTCATCGTGATGCTCGTTTACAATGGCGCTTATATTGTGGATGAAACCGAACAGGTTATCATTACACAATTCGGAAGGATCGTCGGTAGTCCAAAGTTGAATCCCGGGCTGAAATTCAAGCTGCCATTTTTACAAAAGGCCAACTTCTTTCCCAAAAATCTTCTGGCATGGGATGGCGACCCCGGTCAGATTCCCACCCGCGACAAAACCTTTATCTGGGTTGATGCCTTTGCCAGATGGAAGATCGTTGAGCCGGTCGCCTTTTTTCAGACCGTCAACAACCGTTTCAACGCCCTCGGAAAACTCAATGACATCATCGATCCGGCCGTCAGGAACTTTATCACCTCCCACAGCCTTATCGAGACGGTTCGAAACACCAACCGTGAAATGGATACCATTGAAATCGGCCTGGACGAGCGCACACAGAAAACCACATATTACGTTGATGTCGGCAGGGCGAATATCACCAAAGGCATCCTGACCCAGGCCCAAACCAAATTGATACCCTTCGGCATCGAGCTGGTGGATGTCAAAATCAAACGTATCAATTATGTGGAACAGGTCAGGGATTCGGTTTACGGCCGGATGATCGCCGAGCGTAAACAGATCGCCGAAAAATTCCGCTCAGAAGGAAAAGGAGAGGCCAGGAAAATACTGGGTGAAAAGGAAAGGGATCTGAAAAGGATCACCTCCGAAGCCTATAAAACAGCCCAGGAAATCAAGGGCAAGGCGGATGCAGAGTCCACCCGAATATTTGCGGAAGCCTTTGGGCGTGATCCTGAATTCTACTCGTTTAGCAAAACACTCGAACTTTACGGCGAGGCCCTGGACAAAGAAAGTGAACTCATTCTTTCGACGGATTCAGAATTCTTCAAATATCTCAAAGGATATTCAGATATCCGGTAGAACAGCAGCACGATGATAGAAATAGAAAAGCACCGGGGCCACAACAGGTACCGGTGCTTTTTATTTTAAAGCCGAAAGCTTACGTCCTTATTTGCCCTTCCTTCGCTGATGACGCGTCTTTGCCAAAAGCTTTCGATGCTTGTGCTTGCGCATTTTCTTGCGACGTTTTTTGATAACACTGCCCAATTGATCACCCCCAGTCTTAACAGATTTTATGAATGTAATTTTATCTTATAACAGTTCTGTAGTGGCCGTGTCCATACTTTTTAACGGGTCTTGCCTTTTTTTTTGACAGGTGCGTTGCAGGATCGTGTTGATACAATGACGTTGCCGTGCTAGTATTGCCTATTCCAAGCGACATAACTGTCGGGTTTCACCTAATTGACGTGCAGTGAATCACCACGCGCTGACACACGTGGTGTCTTCGCGGTCGGAAAATGCCTGAGGGCAATAATTGAAAAAGAAACCGATATTTTCAAAAACCCATATCCACGTGGTCAACGAGTCGGTTGCCATGGCGGAAGAGCTTGTCAGCGGATACTATAAAATGTCTGCTTCTGAATGGCTCCGACCCAAATTTGATGTCAAGACCCACATCGATCTTTCATCGGATGAAATCGTTCAAGGCCCATTCGCCCAGATTGTCCGATATGAAGGCCGGCTCAACGAGGCTTCGTTGGGGTCCTCGTCATATGATTATTACAAGATCTGTCTTCAGGATCATGAAATCCTTGGGGCTATTGCCAAATATCGGCAACTGGAACTTTTCCCCTTTACGCTGTATATCCTCACCCATGAGCTCATTCACATCGTTCGGTTCAGCAAATTTCTGCAGAACTTCAATGCAAAACCCGAAGAAAGACTGATTGAAGAGTCACGGGTTCACGAACTGACCCACGAAATTCTCCACCCGTTGCGAATTGACGGCCTATCGGCGGTTCTCAGTTTCTATATCCGGTGGCGCGAGCCCATCGACGAGCTTGAAAACACCTAGCCCGAACATTTAGGGCATAAAATCGGCCTTACTAAAGCGAATTCGCCTAGATTGGATTTCACTCTCTTGACAAGTTAAAAACACTCACTATATTAGTGCAGAATTCTTTCATAAGTACTTGTTTACAACACATTTTTCAGGAGAAATCAGATGCCCATTTATGAGTACCAATGTAACAAATGCGGCACGGTTGAAGAGGCCCTTCAAAAATTTTCAGACAAACCGCTGACCAAATGCAAACACTGTTCCGGAAAACTCCATAAACTGGTTTCGCAGAGTAGCTTCCACCTTAAAGGCACGGGCTGGTACGTGACCGATTACGCCAATAAGCCCAAAGATGCCGCTGTGTCTGCGGACAAAAAAAATGCCGCTCCTGATTCTGCAACATCTGAAAAGGCGGCCGCCCCGGAGAAAAAAACCCCGGGTGCATCTGAAAAAAAAATCGCTGAAAGCAAAGCGACCGCCAAGACTGAAAAACATTGAAAACAGCTCTTTACAAACATAAATGTGTGCTTACCTTTGAGAATCAAATTTGCACCCATTCATTTTAGGCAGTTGTTTCAACCAGTAGATTTCACTTACCAACGAACGTTTAGAAAAGGAGAGAAGGAAGCATGAAACTGAGACCATTACAGGATCGAATTTTGGTAAAACGAGTTGAAGAGGAAACCACCACCAAGGGCGGCATCATTATTCCGGATACCGCAAAAGAAAAACCGGCAGAGGGCAAAGTCACTGCCGTTGGAAATGGAAAAGTCGGTGACGATGGAAAACGGATTCCCCTTGAGATCAAAAAGGGTGACCGTATTCTTTTTGGCAAGTATTCAGGCACCGAGGTTAAGATCGAAGGCGACGAATATCTGATCATGCGTGAAGACGATGTTCTTGGCATAATTGAATAACATAAATTACTGATACACGGAGGATATTAACGATGGCTGGAAAAGTAATTAAGTATGACATGAAAGCCCGCGAAGCAATGCTCAACGGTGTTAGAACGTTGGCGGATGCAGTTGTTGTAACGCTTGGCCCCAAGGGCCGGAACGTCGTCTTGGACAAATCCTGGGGATCGCCCACCGTTACCAAAGACGGCGTAACCGTTGCCAAAGAGATTGAACTGGAAGACAAATTCGAAAACATGGGCGCACAGATGGTCAAAGAAGTCGCCAGCAAAACCAGCGACATGGCCGGTGACGGGACCACCACCGCCACTGTATTGGCCCGAGCCATTTACGAAGAAGGTCAAAAACTGGTAGCGGCCGGCAATAACCCCATGGCCATCAAGCGCGGCATCGACAAAGCCGTGGAGGTTGCCGTCGCTGAACTTCACAAGATGAGCAAACCCACCAAGGACCAGCGCGAAATCGCACAGGTCGGCACCATTTCCGCCAACAACGATGAAACCATCGGAAACATCATTGCCGAAGCCATGAACAAGGTCGGTAAAGAAGGCGTCATTACGGTTGAAGAAGCCAAAAGCATGGAGACCACCCTGGAAGTCGTGGAAGGCATGCAGTTTGACCGCGGCTACCTTTCACCCTATTTTGTCACCGACCCTGAAAAGATGGTTGCTTCCCTGGAAGATCCTTTCCTCCTGATCAACGAAAAAAAGATCAGCAACATGAAAGACCTTCTACCGGTGCTCGAGCAGGTCGCCAAGATGGGCAAACCCCTCATGATCATTGCTGAAGATGTGGACGGCGAAGCGCTGGCAACCCTGGTTGTCAACAAGCTGCGCGGAACCCTTCAGGTTGCCGCTGTCAAGGCACCTGGATTCGGCGACAGACGTAAAGCCATGCTGGAAGACATCGCCATCCTCACCGGCGGCCAGGTCGTATCCGAGGATCTTGGCATCAAGCTTGAAAATTTGACCGTCAAGGATCTAGGCAAGGCCAAACGCATCAGCATCGACAAAGACAACACCACCATTGTCGACGGCGCCGGCTCCCGTGCAGCTCTGGAAGGTCGCGTCAAGCAGATCCGTGCCCAGATCGATGAGACCTCTTCCGACTACGATCGTGAGAAGCTTCAGGAGCGTCTTGCCAAACTGATCGGCGGTGTTGCTGTCATCAATGTCGGTGCAGCCACCGAAACGGAGATGAAAGAAAAGAAGGCCCGCGTTGAGGATGCCTTGAACGCAACCCGCGCCGCGGTTGAAGAGGGTATCGTTCCTGGTGGCGGTGTCGCACTGGTCCGTTGCCTCGAGGCGCTGGGTAAAATCAAGATCAAAGCCGACCAGAAACTGGGCGTAAAGGTTGTGATGCGGGCCATTGAAGAGCCGCTCCGACAGATTGCCAACAACGCCGGTTTTGAAGGCTCGGTGGTTATCGACAAGGTCAAGAACTTGGAAGGTTCTTTCGGGTACAATGCTGAGACCGACAAATACGAGGACCTGATTGCGGCGGGCGTTATCGATCCCACCAAGGTCTGTCGGTTTGCCCTGCAGAATGCAGCCAGTGTTGCCGGGCTGATGCTCATGACCGAAGCCATGATCGCCGAAAAGCCGGACACCAAAGAACCCGCAATGCCGGGCGGTGGCGGCGGTGGCATGGGCGGCATGGGCGGTATGGGCGGTATGGGCGGTATGATGTAAGCCCTGATTTGCCCGTTTGTCACCCACAATACAAAAAAGCCCTTATGCGTGTTTGCATAAGGGCTTTTTTATTGAAATGCTTGACAAAACACCCTAAAAATGGGGTATTTATATGGACTGTCGACTGCAAATGCCAACCCATAACATAAATGGAGACGTGTGATGACCGGCAAACGCCTTATGCAGACATTCAAGTGCCTGACCGTATCCGCTGTGATATCCCTTGCCTTTACGCCCTGTGTGACAGCCGGTACCGTCGAAGAAACTGTAGAACACGAAGCTGGGTTTTATTACACAATTCAGCGCGGGGATACCCTCTGGGACTTGTCGGACAAATTCTTTGATTCACCGTGGTATTGGCCTGAATTGTGGCACGAAAACGAGCAGATCCCCAATCCCCACTGGATCTATCCCGGTGAACGGATTCGGCTTTTTCAAAAGCAGGGTCTGGATACCTTCTCCCTGCAGATTCCGGAGCCTGTTAATACTGCCCAGGAAAGTAGCGTGGAAACAGCGCTGGTTCAGGAAGCGGAAACCCCGCCCGTGCCTGAAAAAGAGATTGTCTATTATGCATACCCGCCCATCGATTCCGTCGGGTTCATCCGTAAAGAAACCGTCAGCCCTATGGGATTCATTTTCAAGGTCAAGGATGACAAGGTACTGGTCCATGAGGGAGACACGGTCTATATCAACTACGCAGACAAAGACAATCTTCCCATTATGCAGGGCGGCAGATATACGATCTACCGCAAAATGGACCCCACGAACGACCGCAAGCGAAACCGGCAGTTGGGAGGTCAGTACTACATCCTGGGTGTGGTGGAAGTCACCCGATTGGAAACGGATTTTGTCATCGCAAAAGTTGTCAAATCCTTCCGTTCCATCGCCATCGATGATTTTATTCTGCCGTACGAGCGACGATCGTACAAAATACCGATTACAGAAAGCGTGCCCAATTTAATCGGAAAACTCATCATATCGGAGGAGCATGCCACCATTATCGGTGACCTGACATTGGCTTTCATCGACAAGGGCAAGGTCGACAATGTCAAGCAAGGCCAGGTTTACAACATTTTTTACCAGGAAAAAGAAGACTTGAAGGTCAATGGGAAAAAATCGGTAATCCTCACGCCAGTCGACTACGGCCGGCTCATCGTTCTGCACACCGAGCAGGAAACCGCCACCGTGCTGATCACCCAGACCGACATGTCCGCGCATCCGGGCGCTCTGATCCGGACACCGCCGGCCGAGTAAACAAAGGCCAGATCGTTTTTCTTCAGGCCTGTCGATAACAAAAAGCGCCCACCCCTGATGGGGGTGGGCGCTTTTTTCATTCGTGAAACGAATTTATTGGTGCTCCCAAGTAACCCGCATCACCTCCTGATATGTGGTAATCCCCGCCAGGAACTTATCGACGGCATTTTCTCGCAGGCTCACCATCCCCTCCTCAAGGGCTTTCTCCCGGATCGCGCTCAGATTCGTCGTTGCCGTGGTCAGCTTGCTGATGGATTCAGTATAGGGCAAGACCTCATGAATGCCTGTGCGGCCTTTGTATCCGGTTCCCCGGCAGTGCTGACACCCCTTGCCGCGGTAGACCGTGATCGTTTCGGTTTTCCCGCGCTGCAGCCCCATCTGTTTCAATTCGGCCGTATCGATCTGAACCGCTTCTTTACAGCGTTCACAAATCTTGCGCACCAGGCGCTGGGAAACAATACCCCTCAGGGTTGCCTGGATCAGGAAGGGCGGAATCCCGAGATCGATCAGCCGGGTAATCGACGCAGGCGCATCGTTGGTGTGCAGGGTCGAAAGAACCAGATGCCCGGTCAATGCCGCCTGAATCGCATTCTCCGCGGTCTCCAGGTCACGCATTTCCCCCACCATGATGACATCCGGGTCCTGCCGCAGAATATTCCTCAGGATCGACCCAAAGGTGACGCCCACCACCGGGTTGACGGCTATCTGATTGAAGTCCTCGTGAACCATTTCGATGGGATCTTCGATGGTGGTGATGTTAATTTCAGGGGAATAAATGCTTCGCAGGGTGGAGTACAGGGTCGTGGACTTGCCGCTCCCGGTGGGCCCGCACACCAGCACGATACCGTTGGGCATGCTGACAAACTGGTTGTAGCGGATCAGGTCCGTGGGGCTAAACCCCAGTTCGTCGAGGTCCTGGAACAGAATGTCCGGGTCCATGATCCGCATGACCACCTTTTCTCCGAACGTCGTGGGGATCATGGATACACGAATTTCGACCTCGACGCCCTCCTTTTCGGTTTTGATCCTGCCATCCTGGGGCCGCCGCTTTTCTGCCATATCGATCCGCGACAGATTCTTGATCCGGCTGACAATCGCAGGGTGCACTTTCTTGGGTATCTTGTGGACCGTGTGCAGGACACCATCGATGCGCATCCTGACGATACTGGTATTCCGTTTCGGTTCGATATGAATATCGCTGGCACGCTGATCAAATGCATAGGTAAACAGATGGCTCACAGCATTGACGATATGCGAATCATTGGAGGGCAGTTCATCCATCGACGTGAGCTGCACATACTGTTCCAGGTTCCCCAAATCCACAATCGGTGCATTGAACTGGTTTTCGGCAGCCGCGATGGAGCGTTTAAAACCAAAAAATTCATGGATGAGCTTCAGGATGTCGCTCCTGGTGCTGACCACCGCATGGACGTCCAGTTTGCTGGCTCTGGCAATGTCCTCCAGGACTTCGGTATTGAAAGGGTTGGCGGTGGCCACGGTCAAGCATCCCTCAGTGATGGCGATGGGAAGCACCAGATGCTTTATGGCAAAATTCCTGGGAATCGTGGTGGTGACAACATTGAGATCCAGTTTTACAGGGTCCACTTTTTTGAATGGTATCTGCCATTCTTCAGCCATGGCGAGGTATATGGCCTCTTCGTCAAGATCAAACGCTGAGCGGGTTTCCTGCTTTAAATGGAGTGCGTCGATCACGTCGATCATGGTCACAGGCGTTTCGATGCGTGACGACGGCAGGCCTGGGTCGCAGTTTTTCCTCCGTTGCTCAACGAGTTTCTTTTTCAGGTCGGTTTTTCTTCTGAGGAGCTCGGCTGCCTTGGCTGAAGACATCAGCTGTTGCTTGACAAGCACCTGGCAGATAGTTTCATCCGAGAGGGGATGGGCGGCATCGAAGGGCATAGGCCTAGTGTTATCCTGTTAATGAGACATTAAGAACGACTATTGCCTGGCTGCTTCCTGATAGGCTTGCACCTTTTCACGAAAAGCCTTCTGTTTGACTTCGTAGATTTTCAATTGGATCTGGTAATCCTGGATCTTTTCTTCGTGCGCGGCAATCTGTTCCGGGGTGCTGGGTTGGGGTGCCGTTTCAATGCTGTTGCGCATCTCCATCAACTGCGCGTATTCATTGTCGAGAACTTCTTTTTCGCTTGTGAGCTCCCTTTCGGCTGCCGCTGGATCAAGGTCAGCCTCCTTTTCAAGGTCATTGGCGGTTGTTTGCTCAGCTTCACCGGTCGTGGTCTTGATCTCTTGATATTGCTCGATTTTTTGGCGCTGGGACATAGGCACCTCGGCCAGATTATCCGTGAAACGGAGCACGCCGTCAGCGTCCCGGTATTTGTAGATCTCGGCGGTGGCCGATGCCGGCATCATCAGCAGTATCAGGACCAGGGTCATGATGGTAATTGTCAGACGATTCATCAAAATACGCCCTCCTCTTTCAGATGGTTCTGCAACGCCACGTTGAAGCTTCCCGCCGCTTGCGGCGGGAAGCTTCAAGCATTACTCTTTGATCGGTGCGGACCAGGCGGTCTTGGCGCCGCTCAACGGGCCCTTGTAGACGATCCGCCATGCAAAAGGGTTGTTCAGCCGGCCGGGTTCGTAATCGATCCTGGCTGTGCAAGGCACCGGCATTTTTTCCAGTTCCATGGGGTTGCCCTTGCTGTCCACAACTTCGGTGGACTCCGTCACCAGAAAGTTCATGAAACGGGTCTGAAGCATAGCGGGTGTTTTGCCGATGATCTTAAGATTGAGGCTTTGGGTGCGCACACCCTCCGGGCTTGCCGTTGGGCGTCTGCGCTGTTCCGTATCCTCCTGGGCGAGACCGCTGCCCAGGAGAATCATCTGGCAGGCCAGCATCACGATTAATACCCCCAGCATCTTTTTGGGCCATGGTTTTGATATCTTCATAATGTCACCTTTTCGTTGTCCGAATAGCGTGTTTTGTATTTGAAGCTCCCCGCCGCAAGCAGCGGGGAATCTTCGACCGTAAGGAATTCTGTCTAAGTTAGATTCGCTCGCTAACCCCGCGGCAAGCCACGGGGAATGCGCTCGCTTTTGCGGTTCAAAGCCGTCGTACCTACACCGTCGTATTGTCCCGGCAGCCTTAATTGGTTCGCCAGGTGGTCAACCCGCTCTTGATGTTGAACGGGGTTTCGATCTCCACCTCCACGACTTCACCGGTGCTCATCTGCAGGAAGGCCTTGGCGCCCTCTTCCCGGCCGGCATGAATACCCACGGCCGGCGGCGGCATGCCTTCACCCAGCGGCATCTTGACATTGACGGCCTTATAGTCCTCCCCGGAAACATCTGTCAATCCGTTGGGCAGCAGCGGTCTGAAATAGGCCGTACCGGTTTCATAATAGACCGCGTAAAAATTGCTGTCCCCGCCAAACCCGCACACATCCTCGTTGGGTGTAAAGGCCGGCAGAAAAACACCGCCCCCCAGGATGGCCGGCTTGGTGATGACCCGTTCCGAGGGATCCGTGTCTTCGAGGGTCCGGTACCATCCGTCAAAGTAATCCGGATAAGCATCCTGGTCCTCGGTGTTGCGAACCACGTTCAGCAGTGAATACCAGTCATAGATACGCGCCAGGCCACCGGTGCTGTCGACATTCCGGTTCGTAAAGACCGTGTAGGGCTCTGCATCGAACAGGTCGCCCCGGTGCAGGGGCAGCGAGTTCGGGCTCTCCTTGAACAACGGATCGCGGATACCGATCATGTATTGTCGATCATCGTTGGCCCGGTCTGCGGTGGTAAGATACCTGCCGGTACCAAAATAGACCCACACATCGTCCAGGGCATCCACGCTCAGGGAAACAGCGGCCGTGATCGGTCGATCGCCATCGAATATTCTGGTCATGGTCCATTCGGATGGGCTCTTGCTCGGATACCTTGCCAGCGGCTCACCTTCAGCGTCAAAAGTCGGGGGCTCGAGGGTACTGACATGGAACAGGTTGCCTTTCGTATCGCCTAAATAGACAGCATCCACACTGTTGGTCAGGTTCTTGTCAAGAGAGGCCGGAGTGTTCAAATACGTGTTGTCAACACCGGTATCAAATTGCCAGTCACTGGCACCTGACGGAAATACGGGGTCGCCGGTCTTGAGGTCCACCACAAAGACATACCCGTTTTGGGCGCTGTTTCCGTCGTAGTCCGTGGGACCGGAGCCAAACACGGCATACCAGTCACCCAAAGGAAATTCGTAATCCGTGTCCTTCTCGCCGTTGGCAATACGGATGACCGCCGGTGTGCCCCGGGTCATACCCAGATCCGTGTAAGACCTTTCCCACAACAGTTTGGGGTTGAGGGGGTCCGTGATATCCATGCACACATAAGCCGGATTGAACTCACGCCACTCTGTATTGTCACCGTCACCATCAAAATCACCCTGGGCTTCAATCTGTCTTCCACCCATGTTGAAACCACAGATAAGAATGGTCCGCCAGGTGGGGTCCCCGCCCGGTACCAGGGGATCGCCGATGCGGGCATCAAACACCTTGGGTTTGAAGTCCACATAATAGACATGCGTGTAATCCGGATCTGCCAGAAATTTAAGATGCGGAAGCAGAGACTGGGGGATGTAGGCCCACAGCTCTTCACCAATGGTTTCCCGTCCGGAGGGTTGTGTATACGTACCGCTATCGGTGTCGTAGCGCCAGGATGTAAAAGCGTGCAGCATGCCGTCATTGGCACCCACGTAGATGGCGGTTTCCCGGCCGCGGTTGGCTCTTAGAAAATCCAGATAGGATTGATCTTCATAGATGATGTGGTAGTTGTCTGCCGGCGCCGCCACGGTGACCGGTGTGGAATTGACGATATCACCCAGTTTCCATACCTGACCGTTGATGGTGCGTGATCGCGTGCCGGACACGTCTGTGCCACGGATGTAGCGAATGAGATTGCCCGGCCGGTCATTACGGTCGGTCCCCAGATAATCCCAGGCGCCGATGTCACCGAGGTCCAAAACACCCAGGTAGGGCTTGAGGAGATCGGCATTGACCAAATCAAAGCCAATCACCTCACCCGTTGAATCAAAAGATCCATATGGGTCCTCATCCAGATCCGGATCCGTGTCCTTGTTGATAAAGGTAAAGATACGACGGGTGTCGGGATCCCGGTCTGCCAGGACCTTGCCCACTTCCCAAATGGGGCTGATGTCCTCAAGGGCCAGGGTTTCGTAGACATAATCGCCGGGCACACCCTCACCTTCACAATCGAGGGGATGGTTGTAGAGATAATGGCTTGTATAGCGGTAGACCAGCGTGTCGGAAGTGGAGGCGTCTGAATAATAGGTAATGATCTTGTCCTCGGATGCCGGCTGATCGAGAACGCCGTTGCCGTTGACGTCTTCGCCGCCGTCCAGAAGACCGTTTCCATTGAGGTCCTCGTTCAGGTTCAAGCGTTTGTCCTGATTGGAGTCTTCCCGCAGATTGCCGCAGGGATCGACCCACAGCGCCTGAAGGTACCCCAGCCAGTTGACCTCATCCGTGCCTTCGATCTTGCTGGGTCGGAAATAGGCCTGCACCAGGTTGCCCTCGCCCTCGGCATTGGTGGCCAGCACCGATGCCGCCGTACCGGATGCCGCCCTGGCCAGGATATCGTTGATGGCCGAGATGAGCTGGGCTTCCAGAGCATAGCCGTCCGATGCCTCGTAATAGGTGTCGGGTACGCCGTCCCCGTCATCATCCCACTCCTTGCGGTCATTGGGCACATCCGTTCGCAAGCCGTCCGGCCAGCCATTGTCGTTGCGGTCTTCAAAACCGCCCTGGCGAGCTGCCTCTTTGAGCAGATTGCGGGCATTGTCATCGTCACCAAATGCATAGACCGTATAGAGTGTGATGTTTTGTTCACCTTCGATCTCGGGTCTAAGGTCCGTGGTCCGCGCATAGTGGGCCACGTCCTTGAGATAATCGGTTCCGGCACTGGGGAATTCACAACCTGCACCGGTACCCTCGTTACAGACCACCCCGTCGTCCGTGGTGCTCAGAAAGGTCTCATGACCGTCGGCCAGATCCCTGAGAGCGGATGGAATCCTGCTGTCCATGGTAGAAGCACCGTCGGTCAACAGGATGACAAAACTCTTGGCGCACCAGATCTCCTCATCCTGGTAATAGGGATCATAATCGTCGTTCAACGGCCCGGTGGCATCGCTGGGGTAATCCAGCCCCGAGGCCACCTCTTCTTGTTTGAAATACTGGGTGGCCACGTAAAAAGACTCCGCCAGGGGCGTCCAGGTGTTGGCGGACTTGTTCTGCAAATCTTCTACGAGTCCCGCCACAGCACTACCGATGGGTCCGTCAATGAATCCTCCGCTTTCACCGCCACCGGTGCCGGTATTGAACCAGGCGTTGCCCCAGTTGGCACGGTCGCCCACGCGTTGAAGAATGCCGCCGATGTTGCCGTCGACAAAGTCCTGGGGCTCCTGGGCGATATCCTTGGCCACCTTGATCTGATAACGTCCAAAGTATCCGGAATAGGGGTAGTCATCATCATCCACGTAAATGTAACCGTCTGCCATACCAAAATAGTTGATGCCGTTGTGGGCCGATACACCGGTCCCGTCGGCTCTTTTAACATACGCCCGGCCAGATGGATCCTCGCCATACAGAACCTGAACGCTGTCGCCTCGATCCCTGTCCAGACCGCCCATGAGAACCTTGCGGGCCACGTCGATCTTGCGCATGCAGAGCCAGTTCAGCCAGTTTCCGTCCCAGGCACCGCCGGGATCTCTAACAAATCCGTTAAACGACGTGTCATAGTCATAACGTGCATTGGGGTCAAAATACCCGTAATAGCGGTCACCGCTGGTGTCGTCGCAAACCTCATCATATTCGACCACCAGGACCGGGCCCGAGCTGTGATCACTGTAATTCCAGGACCGGATCGATCGACCGCCTGTGCCGGTGATGGTAAACGCCATGGCATTATCGCTGACCCAGTCCCCCCGATCCACGATGCCTTGGACGATGGTTGTCAAGTCCGGTGTATCGTAGGCACTTCCCGTTGACCAGTTGTTGGTGATGCTCCAGGTAACCGATGCGCCGGTGTCAGCCCGGCCGGTAATATTGCCGCTGGTGGTGCTGAATCGGGAGGCATCACCCACATCCTCTCCGCGGATCGTAAAGGACGCGTTGCCGCTGTCGTTGGTATAGGCCCGAAAGGTAATATAGGCGTTGGTGATCACCGCACCTGGTGGTACCTCGACGTTTCGAAAACGCAGACCCACCATGGTATCGAAATATTCCGTGGTCCATTGGCGACACCTTCCCCGCCGCCAGCGGGTACAGATCTGTTCCTCACCTTCCCCTAGATATAGGTTGTTGGTGTCGGTCCGCACACTGTTGTCTTCCAGGTTTTCTTCAGCGTCGTCCCTGGATTCCAGCAAGCGGGCCGTTGTTGTACCGCAGTCCGATACACTGCCGCCAAAGTCCTCTGAGTAGGCCTGTTCGTTCATACTGCCCGAGTTATCAAGCATAATCAAGATGTTGGGATCTACGCTGTTGGCCATAAATACCGGATAAGATTGATATTGACTCAGGACCGGCTCCACAGCGAGAACGGTTCCCAACCCGAAGTGAAGGGCAGCGATCGTCCATAGGCTTATGAGTAAGATGCGCTTTTTCATTTTATAATCCTCCTGCTACGCCCACCACCTTGCGGTAGTCGGCAACCACATTGGCATTCGCACCACGGGTGCTCTGGCCCCGGGAGTCGAGTTCATAATAAACGGCCGCACCGCCGGTCGTTCCGACGCCGATACCTTCGACGCCGCTGGCGAATTCCGCACCGCCGCCGGCCAGCACAATGCTTCGAATGCGTTCGACGTCCACCTGGGTGCTGAACCCACCCTGGCCCATGACGACGTCCGGAACCGCGTCATAAACAGCATATCCCATCACCTGGTCGAAAAACGTATTCTGGTCGGTGCTGGCATCCCAGGTCACGCCCGTTGCAATGGAGTCGACCTCAGCGGCAATGCCCACCGGATCGCTGGTATCGATGATCCGGGAGATGATCTTGGGGATTCCGTAGACACCACTGTCGGCGTTGTAAAAGGCGATCCGGCTGCGCTGGTCATTGCTGGCAATCTGCAGCTCCACCGTAGTGGTGTCCATGGCCGATATCCCCACCAGCGTGACGATCAGCAGCACCATAATAGCGGCAATGATGGTAACGGAGCCGGATTCATCGTGTATTAATGACATCATCGTTTTCATATTCTATCCTCAAGCGTTAAATGATCAACGGAATGATCTGCTGCATGGCCACCTGTTTTCGGATGGATACACCGGCATGGGTAGCCGTCACCACCACGGTCTTGGTTCTTTCAAGGGGCCAGTCGGTCGTTACCGTGTATTGGATCGTCAGCGGCCCGGTTTCATTGTCCTCGTCAATGAAACCGTCGTAATTGTTGTCCACCCGATCGCTTGCCGGATCCAGGACATACACGCCGGTCGTAAGCGCAGGATCATTGTAAGGGAGGCTTCTCAGCATCTCCAGCCTGTCCGTTGCCGCCAAGGCAATGTCGGTAACCCCCCTGGCACTGCTGTTGCCCTTGATCGATCCGGACTGCAGGGCCGCCACCCCGAGAATACCGATGGAGAAAATAGCCGTGGCAATAAGCACTTCCATGAGCGTAAAGCCGTCCTTGCCTTTGACGTATTGGCTGTGTTTTCTGATCCGTGTCAACATGAATCCACTCCTTACAAGAGACCGATATTTCGGCTTCTTACCTCTGTAATTAGACGGACCCGGCGAAATCCATCGTTCTGCCTGGGCAAAATGATGTCACCGGCGATGGGTTGGTTGTAGTACGTTTTTTCATCTAAATACGGCATCGACAACCCGGGTATCGTGGTGCCTGCACGGGCGATAACCGTAATCTGAATGGCACGAATATTTCCCCGGTCCTGGGCCGTTACGGTATTCAACAGACGACAGTTTTCAATACATCCCGGATCCGTATCATCGACCCCCAGATAAACGAAATTCAAGGCATCGATGTTGGACGCCAGTCGTTGGCCGCCCCGCAAGAGGTGACAGGGAAGGGTGTTTAGCCCCTCCAGCGCATCGTTCTGGCCATTGTTGTTGGCATCGTTGCTCAGAGAGTAGGTGACCTGTTCTGGAATGCCGTCATACCATTCTCCGGCCTCGTCCACCTGGCCGTCCCGATTGTTGTCTCTCCCGTCTGCTTCGCCCCCCGTTGTGTCCACGGACAGGGTAATGCTATTGGGCGTGGCAACATCGATGCCGGCGTTCGCCAGACCCGACGGGTCGAGGCCGGCGATGCGGATCTCTTTTTCCATGAAATTCATGGCCACCCGAATACTCTGTTGCATGTCCACGACCTGGTTCTGGGTGTTGTTGGTTCGAATCTGATTCGTGTAGGCTTGATAGATGCCTGCCAGAACCACGCCCGAAATGGCCATGGCGATCAGGATCTCGATCAGGGTGTATCCTGCCGTATGTTGAAGCTGTCTAGGTTTCATTTTTCTCCCGCTCCCGAATATCGTCATAACATTTCTCAATTCTGGATTCTTGAACTGCCTGCCAGTTCGAGGACAATCTGCCGCGTCTCGCCCATGTCATTGGCGATGCTGATGGTTCCCGCACTGGACGCCACCCCCTGGGTGTCGAATACCACCCGATTTCCCGGAAGGGTGGTATTGGTGATATTGATGCCGTCCGGCAATGTCTTTTGTGAAATGATCGTCTCGGTTGCATCCAGGAGGCCGTTGCCCCTTCCGTCTGGTATACCGTCCGCAGGTGTGGTGTCCGGTGTCCCGGCGCCGTCATCCAGAAAGGCGGTGTAGCTTTCATTCCCGACATTGAACAGCACGGTGTAGTTGGCGTTGTCCTTGACCGCCTGAACCCGTGTTCCCTGAAGGACGGACAATACGTCTCTGGAGGCGCCTCCCAGCCTGAACTTAGGCACCCAGGCCAAAAAATTGGGCACCGCGATGGTCGAAGCCACCGCGATGATACCGATGGTCACCATCAACTCCATTAAGGTAAATCCAGATGCTTTTTGCATGATGTTATCTCCTTGCCCCAAAGTTATACAATTTGTGTGCCACTTCGCATGATCCTGCGCTATCCGTGAGCCACCCGGGGTTATTTTTCCAATATTTGATATTTTAACCCATTGATATTTAAGTTTAATATTTTAACGTTGACACATCGGACAGATTGGATTTTTGGCATCGCCGCCTGACGATTCCCCTGAGACCTAGCCGATGAACTATTAATTGTTTTTATACTTATTTTAAAAAAGTTTATGGATTTTGTCGGCCAGGGATGGCTTGGCAAGGCCATTAAATACCTAAATATAGTACATATTGAATACGTAATAATCCAGGATTGATCGCGCGGCAGGTGTGGCTTTATAGGTGTGTATGGCAAACACGGCTTATGTCAAGCGATACCTTGATTAAGGAGCGCCCAACCATGCACTCGGATGACGGTTTCACCCTGATCGAACTTTTGACGGTCATTTCAATCCTCGGTATTCTGATGGCCCTGACGATTCCCAACCTCAAGGGCTGGCAAAGCAACCGCCAATTGCGAATTGCCGCCACCGAGCTCTATTATGTTCTGCAACACGCCAGGCTTTGTGCCGTCAAGGAAAACAAGAAGGTCATCGTTTCTTTTGACCCGGATGGCGACCGTCAACTGGCAGGTGACTATATCGCCTTTGTGGACAACGGATCGGACAAGAAAACCTTCTGGACGTGGGAACCCGATGAAAGAATTATTAAAAGAGGCCAGATCTCAGAAAACATCCAACTCTACGATGTTTCCTTTGCCGGGGGCATACCCCGCATCCGCTATGATCCCATGGGTCTTCCCAATGGCTTCGGCGGTCACATCTACCTGACAAACAACCAAAACCGATACCTGGGAATTCACGTCAATATTACCGGGAGTCCCAGGATCGTTCATAGCGACGATGGGGTGAGGGGGAGTTGGGATTGAGCTAATAGCTCATTGAAAATAATTGACTGCATTCGCAAACATTCTGACCCCCGGTGTCAAACCGGAGGGCAGGCGCTTTCCCTTGCGCTTCAGTTTCTCCTTCAAGAGCGGCCAGTCCGGATGGTTGGTCCAGTGGTTGTAAGCTTCCGGATGAGGCATGAGACCAAATATCCGGCCGCTGGGATCACAGATACCGGCTATGTCGACAATCGATCCATTGGGGTTGTAGGGGAAGGCCTGACCGGCAGGCTGCCCGTCCGGCAGGGCATACTGAAGAACCACCTGCTGATTGTCCGTCAGACGCTTCAGGGTTTTGGAATCGGTATAAAATTTGCCCTCCCCGTGTCGAACCGGGAGTTCCAGACCTGTCAAACCCCGCGTGTAGATACAGGGAGAATCGGGATTGACGCGCATGTTGACCCATTGGTCCCGAAAATTGCCACAGTCATTGAATGTCACGGCCACGGATCGCTCGGCATTTTCAGGCTGCTGAGCGGACAGCTCGAATCCCGGTAAAAGCCCCAGATTGACCAGGGTCTGGAACCCATTGCATATTCCCATCACCAGGTTCCCCTTTTCGACAAAGTCAAACAGTTCCTTGCCCATGCTGGTCTTCATCCGTACGGCTTGGATCACGCCCGCACCATGGTCGTCTCCCCAGCTGAAACCGCCGCCAAATACCAGGATTTGAAAATCAGCTAGGCTCGCGGCCCCGGCAATCAAGGCATTGATGTGCACCCGTTGGGCCGACGCACCGGCCAATCCAAAGGCGTAGGCCGTTTCGTTGTCGCAATTCAATCCATATCCGGTCAGAACCAGAACATTCACCGCTTTCATATGAGCGCTCCAAAGGTCGCTTTCCAGGCTTTTTTGAGATCGGAAACAGGGATGCACAGCAAGGGCTTGCCATCCATACCCTCTAGCTTCAAGTCGGGTGTTTGGGTAACGCGGCCGATACAGGCACAGGGCAGACCTTTGAAGATCGCCTCGAAAGCATCTTTTTTGTCCGGATCCACCGTCACGACAAAGCGTCCGGCGGATTCGGAAAAGAGCAGCACATCGTTACGGGGGCATGCCTTTGCAGGGACCGACGCCAGATCAAGGTCCATTCCCAGGTTCCCGCCCATGGCCACCAGGGCCAGATGAACACCCAGGCCACCGCGATAGACGCCGTGTGCCGAAGCCACCAGCTTCTGGTCGATGGCCTTGGCCATGGCATGATATAGCGTGAGAAAATCCTTAGGGATTACGATGGGGACATTGCAACCGCTATACCCCAGATGTGCGTAATACTCCGAGCCCCCCAGCTCGTTTTGGGTAACACCCAGCGCATAGACGAGATCCCCGGCCAGCTTGCTTTCCATGGTCACACAGGTGCTCACATTCGGGACGATGCCGGTGGCTGAAAACTGCAGCGTTTCCAGGGCCGAGACCTTGTGGGTTTCACCGTAACGCCCCATCAGATGACCATCCACATACATGCTGTCCTTGCCGGAGAGGAGCGGTATCTCATATGCCAGGCACATATCCCGCAGGGCCCAGCAGGATCGAACCAGCTGTGCCGCCTTAAACTTGCCATCCGGATTCTTTTGGGGATGATATTGAATGCTGGGCCAGCAGAAATTGTCCACCCCGCCGATATGATCGAGTCCGGCACCCACCGCCACCAGACGGCGGACGGCTTCGTCGATGGTGCAGGTGGTCATGTGGTAGGCGTCGATGGCCGAATAAAACGGCACAAGCGCCTGGGAAAAAGCCAGCCCCTTCTCGGATGTAAGCACCGGCCGGATAACACTGGCGTCGCTGACCATATCCCTTTCAGCGCCCACCAGGGGCTTGATCACGCTCGTTCCCTGGACCTCGTGGTCGTACTGTCGGGTGATCCATTCCTTGGAGGCGATGTTGGGGCGCGACAGCAGGTCCAGCAGCAGCCGGTCGAAAGCCACGGGTGCGTTCAGGACCGGTTCGTGGCATCCGCGGCGCTTCGGTGGCGTCCATTCAGCATCGAACTCCCACTGCGGAAAGCCTGATTTCATCAGGTCCATATCCACATAAGCGCAGGTTTTGCCATCATAGGTGACGTGGAGCTTGCCGGAATCGGTGTAAGTGCCGATAATGGTGCTTTCGACCGCATGCAGGGCCGACAGTTCGAGAAAACGATCGATTTTGTCCGCTTGAACCGCCACCGTCATTCGCTCCTGTGATTCCGATATCCAGATCTCCCATTGGTCAAGGCCCTCATATTTCAAGGGAACTTTTTCAAGCTGGATGTCGCATCCATTGGAAAAACGGGCCGTTTCACCCACCGAGGAAGAAAGCCCCCCACCGCCGTTGTCGGTAATAAAGCGCATCAGTCCTTCATCCCGCGCTTCCAGCAGGAAGTCGTGCATTTTTTTCTGGGTATAGGGATCGCCGATCTGTACATGTCCTGCGGGTGTGTTTTCAGAAAAGGTTTCAGAGGCTGCGGTGACACCATGGATGCCGTCCTTACCGACCCTTCCGCCGCTCATAACCACCAAGTCACCCGGTTCGATGTCCTTTTCATGGGAGGGTCGGCCCTGCACCCATGCCGGCATGATCCCCAGAGCCGTTACAAACACCAGACATTTCCCGATATAACCCGGATGAAACGTGACCTGTCCATAGGTGGTGGGAATACCGCTTTTGTTGCCCCCGTCCCGAACCCCTTCGATCACACCGTCCAGAAGTCGCCGTGGGTGAAGCCGGGGCTTGAGGTCGCCGTCATAATTTCGCGGCCCTACGCAGAACCCGTAGCTGCCCATAATCAGTTTGGATCCCTTACCCGTCCCCATGGGATCCCTGTAGATACCGACAATGCCTGTAATGGCCCCGCCATAGGCCTCCATGTTGGAAGGAGAATTATGCGTTTCTCCTGTAATGACATAGTGGTGCGCGTCGTCGAATCTTCCGGCACCGGCATTGTCCCAGAGCACCGATACCACCCAGGGTTTCTGGGCCTTGAGCTGAAGGGTCGGTGCTTCGATGCATGTTTTGAAAAGGCTGTCGACCATGTCTGTTCGGCCAGTCGAAAGGTCGCTGTACCGAAACCGACCCTGAAACGTGTTGTGATTGCAATGATCGCTGCGGGCCTGCGAAATGTATTCCAGCTCCAGGTCCGTGGGGTTGTGAAGGCCCTTTGCAGCACGCTCTTTCTGAATTGCCGCTTTAAGAAAATAGGCTCGTATGGTGGGAATGTCGTTGGGGTTGAGGGCCAGATTTCGTTCATCACTCAAACGCATGAGGGTTGCGTCGCTGTCGATGGGGATTTCAGAAACCGTGGGACGATGATCCAGAATGACTCTCGGGGTGATCATGCCGACGCCCATGGCCGGATCCCAAACATTTTTTGAAAAAATTTTGCGCTGCTGGATAAGGTCGTTTGCCAAAAGTTCCCCGGCAATCTTATCAACCGCCTCCCGGCGCAGTTCTTTGCATTCGATGCAGTAACGCCTGGACGTATAGACCGCTTCGTTTTCTTTTAACGAAACACCTAACACATCCCTGATGGCTTCGATGGCGGTGCTTCCGGGATTGTCTCTGACACCCGGTCGATATCCGACCCAAATGATCCAGTCGAAGGTCATTGGCAGGGGGTCATAGGATGACACCTGCGTGACCGGATTGGTGAAGATCGCTGTCTGAATGGTTTTGAGCTGCGCCACAGACAATTCCGCATCGATGGTAAGGATATGGACGACCCTTACCCGCTCGAGCCGGATGCCGAAATAATCTTGGGCCTTTTTCCGAATCCCTTCACCTTCTGCGTCGAGCATCTCGGGTTTAAGCGTAATTTCAAGTCTGTGGGGCATCTTTTTCCATCCTTACTTGAAAACTGAAAAAACGGAATTTTTCACCTTTCCGAAAACACCCCTCTCGCCTTCGAGTATCTTTTCCATTTCCCCCGGGTCAAGATGTGCCGCGCCGCATCCTTCATTGACGCAGATGTCGATCTTGACGTTTTTCAGTGCCACTTCGACCAGGCTGTGCGTGCCGCATCGAAAGCAGTGGTTCTTGTGAGCGCTGCTATAGGCTTCATTGGCCTCTTTCTGGGCCGCGGCCCTGCGTTTCTCCACCAGCAGCCGGTCTTGTTCTTGGAAGTAATATTCTTCGCCCTTTGGTTTAATGATAATGCGTTCCTCTTTCATAAGCTTGCCCCCTTTTTAAAACGTTGCTTGTGCTTGACAGTGCCCCATTTTTGATGATGGTTTCACAAAATGATAACCGGAATATCAAAAACAGACCTAAAATGAAATACCCAAATAAAATCGCCGCACGATTTTATTTTTTTGCGGATGCAGCGATATCGCTTTATTAGTAACTATTCGGGTTAACTGGTGAATATGCGCGAAATGTCATTGTAAAACACGAGAATCATCAGCATAATCAAAATGAAGATGCCGGCCTGCTGGGCGATCTCGCGTGTACGGATGTTTACCGGTCTGCCAATGACGATTTCGATGAGAAAAAAGAGGATGTGCCCGCCGTCCAATACCGGAATGGGCAGAAAGTTGATGATAGCCAGATTGATACTGAGCAGCGCGATCAAGAAAACAAAATTCAAGGCCCCTTCCCTGGCCTGCTGACCCGCAAGTTCTGCGATCATGATGGGCCCGCCAATGGTTTTGGTGGAGATCTTGCCCTTGATGAGTTTGGCGATGCTGACAACCGTCAGCTCTGCAATGTTGTAGGTTTGCCGGACACTTTCAATCACGGATTCGCCAAGACCGAGCTTGCGGTTCTCCACATCTCCCGCCGATGCCACACCGATGAAATACCGATCGATGTCTTCGCCGAACAGGTTCTTTGCTTTTTGGGCAACGGGTGTGATTTCCAGGCTGATCCCTTGACCCTGCCGTTGAATTGAAAATACAAGCGGTCGGCCATTGCTTGCCGTGATACGTTCGGCCATCTCTTCCCAGGTGGAAATCGCCTGGCCATCGATGGCCGTAACGAGATCACCCGTTTGAAGACCGCTTTCATGCGCCGGCAGATTCTCCTGAACGTTTCCGATGGTGGGCCTAAGGATATAGGTGCCTGAAAACAAAAAAATCGTCAGAAAGATCAACATGGCCAGCAAAACGTTGAATAGCGGCCCGGCTGCCACGATTAACAGTTTTTTCAAGACATGTTTATGGGTGAATGAAAAGGGGATGTCCTTAGGATCCATTTCCACCGTCGGGTCCTCGCCAACCATTTTCACATACCCCCCCAGGGGGATGGCAGAAATACGATAATCCGTAATACCGGCTTTCCAGCCGAATATTCGAGGACCGAATCCAAGAGAAAACTTTTCGACCCCTACGTTGAACATGCGTGCAAATAGAAAGTGTCCCAATTCGTGAAAAAATATCAAGACACCCAACACGACGATAAATGCAAGAATACTGGTTCCCATATATTGACTCTTTAAGATGCTATCGAGGTTCGAATTTCATGCTACGAATCTAGATAATAAGAATGAACTTCAAGGCCGTCAACCTGGGTTATTCGATTCCGGATACCCCACCGTCTTTGCCGGCATGGATCAACCTGGATGCAGTCTTCCTGGCCCACTGGTCTGCCGCTAGAATCGTTTCCAGGGTCGGTGCCGGTTGATTTGTATGACATGCCAGGGTCTGCTCGATGACAAGCGGAATCTTGTCAAACGTCAGTCGTTTCTCCAAGAATGCATGCACCGCAATCTCATTGGCCGCATTCAGCACCGCCGGTAGGGTACCGCCCGTCTTACCGGCTTTCATGGCCAACCCCAGGCATGAGAATTTTTCCATGTCCGGCTCTTTGAAAGTAAAACAGCCGATAGCGGCAAAATCGGGCAGTGGTTGCCCCAGGGGGAGTCGTTCCGGAAAGGACAGGGCAAAGGCGATGGCACCTTTCATATCGGGTATCCCGAGTTGTGCGAGGATAGAGCCGTCCTGAAAGGAAACCATGGAGTGAATAATGCTTTGGGGGTGTACCACAACCTGAATCCTGTCCATCTCTACCTGAAAAAGATGTTTGGCTTCGATAAGCTCCAGCCCCTTGTTCATGAGCGTGGCTGAATCGATGCTAATTTTGCGTCCCATCTGCCAGTTCGGGTGTTTCAGAGCGGCCTCGGGGCTGACATTCTGAAACGATTGGACCGGCATGTCCATGAAAGGACCGCCTGAAGCCGTTATCAAGATGGCATCCAAATCAGATGACCGCTGTCCCATCAAACACTGATAGATGGCGCTATGCTCGCTGTCCACCGGAATGATGTCCACCCCGTTTCTTTGGGCAAGCTGCATGACCCGTTCACCGGCCATGACCAGGGTTTCCTTGTTGGCCAAAGCGATGTCCTTGCCTGCTTGGATGGCCGCAATCGTCGGCATCAAACCTGCCGCACCCACGATCGCGGTCAGCACCATGTCGGACGTTTCATGAGCGGCCGCCGCTTGATATCCGGCATCACCGTACACGATTCTGACCCCTGTATCCGTGGGCAAAGCCCGTTCCAGGTCCGCCGCCCCCGCCTCGTCGAATACGGCAACCAATTCAGGTCGAAACGCTTGGGTCTGCTCGGCCAGTCTGGCAATATTGTGCCCGGCAGTCAGCGCTTTTACGGCAAAGCGTTCGGGGAACTGTGCCACAACCTTGAGGGCATTGGTACCGATGGAACCGGTTGAACCGAGGATGGTCAGGTTTTTCATATGTGTGCCTAAGATACAGATATCACCTTGAACAGATAGGCCACGGGTGCGGCGAAGATGGTTGCATCGGCTCGATCCAGGAGCCCGCCATGACCGGGGAAAATGCCGCCCGAATCCTTGATTCCGGCCATACGCTTGATCCCGGATTCAAACAGATCACCCACCTGCCCCATGATACCCAGTGAAACACAAAAGAGAACACTGATGCCCCAGGACAACTCCGGCAGGAGCATCAGCTTGAAACACAGACCGATGATTAGATTGACGGCAATGCCACCCAGAGACCCTTCGATGGTTTTTTTGGGGCTCACGGCCGGATTCAACTTGTGTTTTCCAAAAAACGTCCCCGTGTATAGCGCGCCGATATCCCCGGCAAACACAATGGCAAGAATCAAAAAGATCCACTTTGCCCCTTGCATTTGTTCGCCATCCCGAATCAAGATCAGATAAGAGAGCAGCAACGGAATATAGACCACACCGAGCAGTGTCTTTTTGGATATCTCATAGACAGAGTGATCTTTTTGATACAACAAGATCGCTAAAAGGGCGCTTACGAAAAAATTGAGCACCATGGCATGCAGCATGAGATCGGCGGCATGATGGTGAGCGGCCCACACGATCATTGGGATGGACAGGTAAGCAACCAAAACAATAGAACGCCTGGCAGCCCCATGCGTATCGCTGAAAACCACACGGGTATATTCCCAGAAACCCAACACTGCCAAGAGCCCGATAAATATAGAAAAGAGAACACCGCCCTTGATGATGATGAAAATGAGAAATGGGAGTGCAACGAGGCCTGTTATCCAGCGTTTTAAATGCATACCTAAACCTGAAGGACCCTGCCGAACCTGCGTTCGCGTCTCTGAAAATCAGCCAATATGGCCATGAATTCTTCGCGTGAAAATTCCGGCCAGAGGGTATCCGTAACAAAAATCTCTGCATATGCGATCTGCCACAGCAGGAAATTACTGATACGCATGTCACCGCCGGTTCTGATGAGCAGATCCGGGTCACACATCCCCCGGGTGTACAAATGATCGCCAACGATCTCGGGGGTGATGGCAGAGGGTTCTAAATGGCCTTTTTTTACCTGGGTTGCAACCTGCTTCACCATCTCAACGATCTCGGCTCTGCCGCCATAACTGAGCGCCAGATTCAGCATCAATCCCGTGTTTGATGCGGTCAAGTCCATATTTTGCTGCAGTACACTGCGAACGCTCTTTGGAATTCGATGCGTCTGTCCGATGGTGTTCAAGCGGATGTTGTTGTCTTGCATCTCCCTTGATTCGGACACCAGAAAGCGTTTGAGGAGATCCATCAGGGCGGCGATTTCCGCTTTGGGTCGCTGCCAGTTTTCGGTCGAAAAAGCATAAAGGGTCAAGATCTGGATGCCGATTTCACGACAGGTTCGCACAATCATCCTGACGGCGTCGGCACCTTTTTCATGTCCACTGATGCGATGCATCAATCGCTGTTTGGCCCAGCGTCCGTTTCCATCCATGATGATGGCAATATGAGAAGGCAGTTTCGAAAGGTCAGGGTCACCAGGCTTCAGGTGAGATATGTTAGAATTCAAGAATTTCTTTCTCTTTTTCTTTGTATATTTCGTCTACCTGATTGATGTAGTCATCGGTTATTTCTTGAACTTGACCTTGGCCTTTAAAGGATTCGTCTTCTGATATATCGCCTTCTTTCTTGAAACCCTTGATGAGTTCGTTGGCATCCCGACGAATGTTGCGCAGGGCAATCTTGTGGTCTTCACACATCTTGTGAATCACTTTGACCAGTTCTTTGCGCCTTTGCTCGGTAAGGGGCGGAATCGATATGCGGATAATCTTACCATCACTTGAAGGGGTGAGACCCAGGTCTGATTTCAAGAATGCTTTTTCGATGTCCTTGATAACCGACACATCCCAGGGTTGAATGGTTATCAGGCGGCTTTCCGGAACGGATAAGGTTGCCATCTGGTTAAGGGGCGTCGGTGTCCCGTAGTAGTCCACCCGAATACCATCCAGCAGGGACAAGGAAGCCCGGCCTGTCCGGACGCGTTTCAACTCGTTCTTCAAAGCACTGATGGTTTTTCCCATCCGCCCCTGTGTTTCCTGATAGATGTCATCCAGCATCGGTTTTATCCTTCTAATTTAAATTCGCTCGCTAACCCCGCGGCATGCGAAGCACTGCCGCACGGCAGAACCCACGGGGAATGCGCTCGCTGTTGCGGGTTAAATCTGCCTGTCACCTTGGCAAAACACGAAAATCCCTATTTCTGGACGGGCACTAGTTATGAATATAGGTGCCGATTGCCTCGCCGCAGCCAACGCGTTTGATATTCCCTTTGCCCTTCAGGTTGAACACCACCAGCGGCAAATGGTTGTCCATCGCCAGTGAGATGGCTGTCATATCCATTACCTTGAGTTGCCCTTCAATGACCTCCATGTAGGAGATGTCGTCAAAACGCTTGGCGTCCGGGTTGTCAACCGGGTCGGCATCATAGAGCCCATCCACCTTTGTTGCCTTGAAAAGGATCTCGGCATGAATCTCCTGGGCCCTCAAAACGGCAGCCGTGTCGGTGGTGAAATAGGGGTTGCCGGTCCCGGCCGCAAAGATAACGACGCGGCCTTTTTCCAGATGTCGAACAGCCCTCCTCCGAATGTAGGGTTCGGCCACTTCATGCATGGAAATAGCTGTCTGAACACGGGTCTGAATACCGCTTTTTTCCAGTGCGTCCTGTAGAGCGAGGCTGTTCATAATGGTTGCCAGCATCCCCATGTGATCGGCCGAGGTTCGTTCCATACCGTGGGAACTCGCCACAACGCCCCTGAAAATATTGCCCCCGCCAACAACAACGGCAAGTTCGACACCCAGCTCGACAATGGACTGGATCTCCTCAGCGACATAGTCCAGCATCTTCTGACTGATACCGAAGGCCTTATCTCCCATGAGGGCTTCGCCGCTCAATTTCAACAACACCCTGTGATACCTGGCCACAGGCATCGGCTAGTCCCCCACCTGGAATCGCGCAAATCGCCGGATATTGATCTTTTCACCGGTTTTGGCAATGACGTCGTTCATGTAATCCTGGATGGACATACTGGGATCCCGCACATAGACCTGGTTCATGAGACAGCTTTCCTTGAAAAATTTGCTGAGCTTGCCCTCTGCGATCTTGTCGACCATCTTTTCAGGCTTTCCCATCTCCAGGGCCTGGGCACGGTAAATCTCTTTCTCTTTTTCGATGACCTCCGGGGAAACATCCTCCGGAAGGATACCCACGGGATTGGTGGCAGCAATATGCATGGCGATGTTTTTTACAAATTCCGAAAAATCATCGGTCTTGGCTACGAAATCAGTTTCGCAGTTGACCTCTACCAGGACACCAATCTTGCCTCCCATGTGGATATAGGCCTGCACAGCACCTTCTTTGGTCGCCCTAGCGGCTCTTTTCTGCGCAGTTGCCAAACCTTTTTTGCGTAAGTATTCAATCGCTTTTTCAATATCACCCTCACACGCCGCCAAGGCATGTTTACAATCCATGATGCCTGCTCCGGATTTTTCGCGAAGCTGTTTGACCATTGCTGCACTAATCTCTGACATTGCTATTCTCCTGTATCTTCCGCTTGCGCTGTTTCCTCTTCCACTGTGCTTGCTTCGGTTTGCGGTTCAGGTTCCGACGCGGTTTCCCCCTTGGTGGACCGGCGGATAATTTCTACGACGGGTCCCTGGGTACCATCCGAAATAACCTTTCTCTCTCGCGGTTTTAGCCCATCCGCGTCGTCGACCAGGCCTTCCTTTTCGGTTTTCTTGTCAGTGGCCGCCTGTTTCCGTTCCTCGTGAAGTTCTTTTCCCTCGATACAGGCATCGGAGATCCTGGAGGAAATCAACCGTATGGCCCTGATGGCATCATCGTTTCCGGGGATAATAAAGTCAATGTCATCCGGATCACAGTTGGTGTCCACGATTGCGACAATCGGAATGCCTAAACGGCGGCCTTCACGAACCGCAATGGCTTCGTTTTTCGGATCGATAATGAACATCGCTCCGGGGAGTTTTGTCATGTTCCGAATACCCCCCAAGGTGTTGTCGAGTTTGACGCGTTCCTTGCCGAGTTTCAGTCTTTCTTTTTTGGGAAACAGTTCGATGGACCCATCGTTTTCTATGTTGTTTAGATAGTTGAGGCGATCGATGCTCTGCTTGATAGTCTTGAAGTTGGTCAGCATGCCGCCGAGCCAGCGGTTGTGAACATAAAACATTTCACATCGATTCGATTCTTCGTAAACAGATTCCCGGGCCTGTTTTTTGGTTCCAACAAACAAGACCGATTCTCCTTTGGCAACGGTGTCCACGATAAAGTCGTAAACAGTCCTGAACATCCGGACAGTCTTCTGCAGATCGATGATATAGATGCCGTTTCTTGCCCCGAAGATATAAGGTTTCATCTTGGGATTCCATCGTTTGGTCTGATGACCGAAATGAACGCCGGCCTCCAGGAGTTCTTTCATCGTAATGTACGCCATGTCTTTCTCCTTTTGTCTTGGTTTTGCCTTCGCTTTTTTCCTCCCCGCTTCCAACTTCAGTTGAAACATCTTCCCCTGAAGCACCGGGAAACAGGTCCAAAAGCGTGTGGTGTTATTAAACAGTGATTTGTAACAAATTCAATTTGGGCTTGCAAGCCTTTTTTGCATACGAACCACCCGATCATGCCCGCCGTAATCTTTCTGAAACGAAATCGCTTCGTATTGTCCACACGCCATGGCCAGTGCCGTCACATCATTTTTTTGGTTGTACCCGATTTCCATGACGAGATGACCGCCCGGTTTCAGATACGGCCAGGCATGTTGAACAAGATGTCGCAGACACAGCAGACCATCGACACCCGCATCGAGGGCCGACAAGGGTTCGTAACGACAAATTTCAGCCTGCAGACGGGGGATCTCCCCACTGGGGACATAGGGTGGATTCGACACGATCAGATCAAATGGCCTGGCCGTAGTCCGCATAGGCGCCAGCCAGTCCCCGGTGAAGAAATGGACGTGGGGCAATCCATGTTTCAGGGCGTTGTCTTTGGCGAGAGCGGTTGCCTTTTCTGAAATATCGGAGGCGACATAGACATGACCGTGACGCTGTGAAGCTAGAGCAAGGATGATGGCGCCGGAACCGGTTCCCAGATCGAGGATTCGAAGGGCTGAACCACCAGACGCATGGTCCAGGATGCCCAGAACTGTTTCCACCAGGCTCTCGGTATCGGGTCTGGGAATCAGGACATCCCTGGTGACCGTCAAGGGCAGCGACCAAAATTCCTTGTTCCCCACGATGTAAGCCACGGGTTCTCTATTCCGCCGGCGTTGAACCAATTGCTTGAACGTCGAAAGTTCATCCTTGTTCAAGGGGCGGTCATACTGCAGATAGAGGTCAATCCGCTGCACCTTTAGCGCATGAGACAACAATATTTCGGCAGTGGATTTGGGATTGTCAATATCGTGGGAACTGAAATAGGATGCCGTCCAATTGAGTAGTTTAAGAATGGTCCAAGGGTTGTTCCTGTCTGTTGCCTGAATATTCATTCTTCAATGCCTGGGCCTGGTAATAGGTTGACAGTTCATCGACTATTTCGTCGATATTGCCCTGCAGGATGCTGTCCAGTTTATAGAGGGTTAGACCAATGCGATGATCCGTTACCCTGCCCTGGGGATAGTTGTAGGTTCGGATCCGTTCGCTTCTGTCGCCACTGCCCACCTGGCTTTTGCGCTGTTCGGAACGCTTATCGTTCTGTTCCTGTATCATGGCGTCAAGCAGGCGTGCACGCAGAACCTTCATTGCCTTGGCTTTGTTTTTGTGTTGCGATTTCTCGTCTTGGCAGGTTACCACGACGCCCGTGGGGAGGTGGGTGAGACGCACGGCAGAATCGGTGGTGTTGACGGACTGCCCCCCCGGTCCGGTAGACCGGTACACATCGACCTTGATGTCGCCTGGATCGATGTGGATATCGACCTCTTCCGCCTCCGGTAAAACAGCCACGGTAACGGCGGATGTATGAATGCGACCCTGGGTTTCCGTCGCCGGGACCCTTTGAACACGGTGGGTCCCACTCTCGTACTTGAGGCGGCTGTAGGCATTCTTGCCTTTGACCATCGCGATGATCTCCTTCAGCCCGCCGACACCCGTTGCATGGTGGTCGAGGATCTCCACCTGCCAGTTCGTGAGTTCGGCAAAACGCTGGTACATCTTAAAAAGATCGTTGGCAAACAGCCCCGCCTCTTCGCCCCCGGTACCGGCCCTGATTTCGATGATGACATTCTTGCCGTCCAGCGGATCCTTGGGAATCAGAAGCCGCTTGAGCACTGCCGTTAATGAGGCCTTTTTTTCGTTCAAACGGTCGATCTCATCGCGTGCCAGTTTGTTGATTTCCGGGTCATCATCCTTGAGAAGCTCCAGACTCTCGTCGATACCGACGGCGACCGCTTGATAGTCTTTGAATACGCTAACCATCTTGCTGAGCTCTGAATGCTCGCGGGCATACTTCTGGTATGCCTCGTAATCCTGAATTATTTTTGGATCACTCAGAAGCCCTTCGAGTTCATGATACCGTTTTTCAATGCCGATCAGTTTGTCAAACATGATGGTCTGCTATTTCCGTCGCGTCGATTGCGTTCAAATGGCACCGCCAAGCACGAACATTTCAGCGGGTGTCAAACACAAAAACACGAAAACGCTCGGTTTCGTGCTTTTGGTTTTGGGCCAGGTCTCGAAATACCAATACAGCTGAAGCCCCTATGTTCATTCTTGTCCTGAGTCAGACGCAACCGTTGTTGAAAATGACTTCAGTTTTTGGCTTTGGTTTGAAATTTTTCATATTTTCTGCGAAATCTTTCAATGCGGCCGGCCGTATCGATGAGTTTTTGTTTCCCGGTGAAAAATGGGTGACATTTCGAGCAAATCTCGACGCTGATATCCTCTTTGGTCGAACCAACCGCCAAGATGTTGCCACAGGCACATTTGATGTTTGTTTCCTTATACTTCGGATGAATGTCCGCTTTCATTATATCGTAACCCCCTGTTAGGTGTTCATAGATTCCAGAAACGTTTTATTATCCTTTGTCCCGCTCATTTTTTCAAGCAAAAACTCGAGTGAATCCACCGGATTTAAGGAAGAAAGCAATTTTCTCAATATCCAAACGCGGTTTAGGGTCTTTTCATCCAGTAACAGCTCTTCTTTTCGCGTTCCTGATTTATTGATATCGATGGCCGGAAAGAGTCGTTTGTCCGAGAGTCTCCTGTCCAGCTGCAGTTCCATGTTGCCAGTGCCCTTAAATTCCTCAAAAATAACCTCATCCATACGACTGCCGGTATCGACGAGTGCCGTTGCAATGATAGTGAGGCTGCCGCCCTCCTCGATGTTGCGTGCCGCACCAAAAAATCTTTTGGGGCGCTGAAGGGCATTGGAATCCACACCGCCCGAGAGTATCTTGCCGCTGGGCGGCATGACGGAGTTGTAGGCCCTTGCCAGTCGCGTAATACTGTCCAGCAAGATAATGACATTCTTTTTGTGCTCTACGAGTCGCTTGGCCTTTTCAATCACCATTTCGGCCACCTGAACATGTCTTTCAGCGGGTTCATCAAAGGTGGAACTGATCACCTCTCCCCTGACCGAGCGTTCCATATCGGTAACCTCTTCGGGCCGCTCGTCGATCAACAGCACAAATAGCTCGACATCCTTATGGCTGGCCACGATGCTGTTGGCAATAAACTGCAGCAGCATGGTCTTGCCTGTTCTAGGTGGCGACACGATCAAGCCCCGCTGACCAAACCCGATGGGTGTCATGAGATCCATGATGCGTGTGGAATAGTTATCCTTGTCCGATTCGAGATTCACCTTTTTATCCGGATACAGCGGCGTCAAGTTGTCAAAAAGAATCTTGTCCCGGGCAACTTCCGGGTCTTCATAGTTGACGGCCTCAACCTTCAAGAGGGCAAAATATCGCTCGGATTCCTTTGGTTGACGGATCTGACCCGAAACAGTGTCACCGGTACGCAGGTTAAACCGGCGAATCTGGGATGGAGACACGTAGATGTCATCCGGGCCGGGTAAATAGTTGTAGTTGGGCGCTCGCAGAAAGCCGAACCCATCGGGTAATATTTCCAATGTGCCTTCTCCGAATATCAGTCCATCTTTCTCTATTTGGGCTTGAAGCAGGGCGAAAATAAGCTCCTGCTTGCGCATGCCGGCAGCCTGCTCGATGTGAAGGTCCTTTGCCATTTTGGCAAGTTGACTGATTTTCTGCTCTTTTAATTCAACAATATTCATGGATTACCTACCTCTTTGGTTAGACGGAATTCCTTACGGTCGAAGACTCCTCGAAGTTTGCCGCGAGGACTCTTCAATTGCAAGCGGGTTAGGATCTGCTAGTTGTGTTTAGGAAATTTCGAATGTTTCGTGATATTTTTTACCTTGCAGATGTTTTACGATCCCTTCGGAAAATATGATCACCCCGCCCTGAACGTACAATACCTTGAAACAGTAAGACGGCAGATTACATGGATAGTGCCTGAAACAGTTGTATCAACGGATTGCAGTGTCGACAGGATACTCACCACGTACTTGAGATGGGTTGCAGGTATTATTTTTCCAAAAGGCGGGTTCGTTGCCTTGATTTACGGGTATAGATAATTCATGATTCGTTACCTGTCAAGCTTTTTGGTAAAATCAAGCTGAAAAATCCGATATGACATACCAACTTCTGTATTGACGCAACAAGAAAATTCCACGTAAACTTGGCGGGTCATGATACATTTCAACATGGATGCACTGCCCGTAAAAAAGGGCGTTTATATCGTTGGCGGTTGCTTGCGGGATTGCCTTCTCGGCAGAATCCCCAGGGATATGGATATCGCTGTTCTGGGTGACCCAAGGAACGTTGCTCGTGAACTGGCAAAAAAACTGAACAGCCGCGTCATCGCTTTGGGCAAACAGACCCACCCCATGTATCGCGTTGTCACCCAAAATCGAATCTTCGACATTTCCCCCCTGCAGGGCAACAGCATCGAGGAAGATCTGGCGCATCGTGATTTTACGGTCAACGCATTGGCCTATGAAACCATGTCGGCTAAGGTTATCGATATTGCCCATGGCCTTCAGGATATCGAGGATAAACAGATCCGCCAGGTTTCGAAGACCTGTTTTGAAAAAGACCCCTTGCGTCTTCTGAGAGCCTACCGCATCGCAGCCCAGCTGGGCTTTCAAGTAGAAAATAAAACCCTGCAAACGATTCGCAAGCAGGCCCACCTGATCTCGAAAACTGCCGCGGAGCGGATTCGATCGGAACTGTTCGGCATTCTCGAGGCATCGGGTACCCATGAATGGCTGCAGAAACTGGCGCATAGCGGACTTCTTTTCTACATCCTGCCGGAAATGGCAGGCATGAAAGGCTGCCTTCAAAACAGACACCACGCTTTCGATGTCTTTGACCACACCATCCAAACCGTTCACCAAATGGAGGAATTGACGAACCTGGATCCAGACCCCGACGCGAAGCATCGACCATTGACGGAGCCCATGGATGTGCACCGACAAACCCGCCTGAAACTGGCGGCCCTGCTGCACGACATAGGCAAGCCGCTCAACAGAAAGCTGGCCGATGACGGCCATATCGGGTTTACGGGTCATGCGTCCACCGGCGCTCGATTGGTGGCGGCCATTGGCGAAAGACTTAAATTTTCCCGCAAAGAGACCGAATATGCCGCAAAAATGGTTCAATACCATCTCCGACCGCTATTCCTGTTTAAGGACAACAATAAAGGGATGTTGACCCGAAGAGGTATCACGCGCTTCTTCATCAAAACGCATCCTGTCACGGCCGATGTGCTCCTGCTTTCCCTGGCCGACATGCGAGCAAAACAGAGCGCCGCACATGCAAGAAATTCTGAATTCGAGCGCTTTGTAATGCAGCTTGCCCAGCGGTATGACATCGATTTCCGGCCGACCCTTGAAACCCCCGCCCTTATATCCGGGCATGATCTGATCCATCACCTGAATCTGACACCATCACCCCTGTTCAAACAAGTTCTGGCCCTCACCAGAGAGTATCAGCTTGCCGGACAGATCACGACCCGCGAAGTGGCACTCAGGTTTGCAGCACATGTAATCGCTACCGGCATGCCCTTGAAGCTTGACATTGGCAAACGGTTTTTGTAGAAGCTATGTACCATTAGGGGCAGTTAGACTGTAGACGGTGAGACTGTAGGGTGGATCATCGTAAGCCAGATTCTTTCAATAGAACACAATGTTCTCTAAACGTCTAGATTTTTTGCTGATGAAGTCAACACCCTAGCGGTTGTCAAAAATTTATGTGGTTATCCATAAAGTCCAAGTTTTAAAAAATAGAGACCAGCGGATGTTCGGTTTGAAGCTGGGCAACTGTTTGAGTACTTTAGGAACCGTTATGATATTGGCGGTATTTAATTGTTACCCAATTTAAATTCATAGCGCATGTTACCGTGCACTATGAATTCAAATTGAAGCAAAGGAGATGTCTATGAATATTCTATTTTTTGGTCCAAATGGCAGTGGCAAAGGCACACAGGGCTCTATTGTCAAGGATAAATACCTGACCCCCCACATCGAGTCTGGGGCTATTTTTCGTGAAAACATTTCCAATGGCACGGAGCTCGGAGCCCGGGCAAAAGCCTACATCGACAAGGGTGATCTGGTTCCGGACGACATTACCATCCCCATGATTCTCGACCGCCTTCAACGAGATGACTGCAAGAAAGGTTGGCTGTTGGATGGATTTCCTAGAAACAAGAACCAGGCCATCAAGTTGGACGAGGCCCTCAAGGCCGCCGGCATGCATCTCGATATCGTCGTGGAGATTCTGCTCGACCGTGAGATAGCCAAAAATAGAATTATGGGGCGTAGACTGTGCGTGAACGACAACAACCACCCCAACAATATCTTTATCGACGCCATCAAACCGGCCGGGGACAAATGCCGCGTCTGCGGTGGTGACCTGAAAACACGCTCCGATGACCAGGATGAAGACGCCATCAACAAACGGCACAACATCTATTATGACTCCCAGGTGGGCACCTTGGCCTCGGCTTACTACTTCAGAGATCTTGCAGAACAGACAGACGACCTCAAGTATATCACCTTAAACGGCGAACCGAGTGTCAAACTTGTCACCGAGGAGCTGCTTTCAAAGCTTTAAACCGGATATTTATCAAACCTGATCGGTTCTGGCGCCAGGCATTTCAGCCTGTATTATCCGATTGACTGTCACTATAATGGTCACAAGTTGTTATAATTTCTGGCCAAGTTTCATGAAATAAGCGCTGACCGCAACAATCGCTTGTATAGGAATCATTATTTTGCTTGCAATTGGTTTTATAAGCCATTATTAATGTGTTTTTACATAATAAACGATCGTGAATGCTACTGCATGTATCGTGGGAAAAAGGGGGCGATGAAGTTTGAAGGCAATTGAAGTAAAGGTTTACGACAACGACCTTGAAAAAGCCATGCGGATCTTGAAGAAAAAAATTCAAAACGACGGACTTTTCAAACGGTTAAAACTCAAAAAAAGTTACGAAAAACCAAGTGAATACAGACGACGAAAACAGCGCGAAGCGCTGCGACGTCAGCGGATAGCTGCTTCAAGACGCAGGTACCGATAAGATTTTGCTCTTTTTTCTGCCCGGCAGTGTTTCCATAACCTGCCGGGTTTTTTTATTTATTCCAATTTGAAGCGAGTCAGCAATCGTTAGGAACACCCGCAGTTGGAGTGCCGAACCCTATTTTGAAAGTTTGGCACGCGTGTTCCTTACCAACGCATGGTCGCAAGCTCGAGCGCTTGTTTGGCGCTATTTGCCGGAGCGGTTTAGGAATGCTGTTCTGACAACAGCTATGGGTGAGCGAACGGCGTAAACTCTGTGTCGCTTTCTAAAACTTAAACGAATGACTTCCAACAAAGCCTATAACGACTGCCTGAAAGCCATGTACAGCCTCAGAAGATTCGGCATCAAGCTGGGGCTTTCAACCATCCGGCACATATTGAAGGAACTGGGAAATCCACAGGACCATTTTGCTTGCATCCATGTAGCGGGCACCAATGGAAAAGGTTCCATTGCCTCGGGTATCGCCTCGATCCTGAATGCCGCGGGGTACCGGACCGGGCTGTATACCTCACCGCATCTGGTAAGCTTCAATGAGCGCATCAGCATCAATGGCAAACACATATCCAATACCCGGGTGGTAAAAGCTTACGAGGCCGTCCAAAGGGTCCATCGTGGTTCCCGGGAGCCGACCTTCTTCGAATTTGCAACGGCCATGGCGCTGTATGATTTTGATCGCGAGGGGGTCGAATGGGCCGTCATTGAAACCGGCATGGGGGGGCGGCTCGATGCCACCAACATTGTCCAGCCGGCCGTCAGCATCATTTCGAACCTGTCCCTCGAACACCGGGAATACCTGGGCAACACCCTGGCGCAGATCGCCCGTGAAAAAGGCGGCATCATCAAGAAAGACGTGCCCCTGATCACAGGCGTCAGGCAGCCAAGTGCGCTGTCTGTATTGAATGGCATCGCTGCGGCCAATTCAGCGCCTGTCTATCGACTGGGAAAAGATTTTCGTGTGCGCCGGAACTCAAAAAACAGCTTTACCTATATTGGTGTCCAGAACCGATGGCCCGGTATGAAAACCAACCTCATGGGCCGACATCAGGTAGACAATGCCGCCATATCCCTGGCCGCGTGCGAACTCCTGAATCGCAGCGGTGTTTCCATCTCCGAAAAGAGCTGCCGCCAGGGCCTGCGCGACCTTCGCTGGCCCGGTAGACTCGAAATCGTGCACGAGCGACCCAGGATCATCCTGGACGGGGCTCACAATCTGGTTGCCGCCCGAAATCTGGCATCCTTCCTGGCTCACGAGACAGACCAACGTCCCATCACGATGGTCATCGGTATTCTGGACGACAAGCCTTATCAAGCCATGCTCTCGGCGCTTGTCCCGCTCGCTCAAAAGGTCATCGTCACCCGGCCCAAAATCGATCGGGGACTGCCCCCGGAAACGCTGTACACCGAAGCCCTGCAATATGGAAAAGCGCTCGCCCGCTTCCCGGATGTCCAACAGGCTGTCCAGCATGCAGTCAACCAGGCGGCACCCGAGGATGTCATCTGCATTGCCGGTTCCCTCTATGTCGTCGGCGAGGCCAAGGCATTCCTTGCGCGACACTTTTCAGCAAACCTTTGCACTTGACAGGAACACCCGCTTCCAATACGTATGCCACATGCGCCCGTAGCTCAGTGGATAGAGCGTCAGCCTCCGGAGCTGAAAGTCGCGCGTTCGAACCGCGCCGGGCGTACCACAATAATAACAGGGGTTTATGAACTTTTTCATAGGCCATTTTTACTAGGGATATTTAATTTTCCCGCTCTATTCCCCTCATAAAATATGCGACTAAAATGGTTGAGGTATTGATGTTATCTGCATCTGGACAAAACTGGTACTGTTCTCTATCACCTGTTCAGTGATATTTGGTTTTCTGATCAGATTAATAAAAGGCGTTTAACATATCTGGAGGTGGGCTATGAAGAAAAATGTAGGATCAGCAGATAGAGCCATAAGAATTGTAGCCGGTTTGATTATTATTTTTATTGGTATTTATTTCAAAAGTTGGTGGGGTGTTATTGGAGTGCTGCCAATTATTACAGCAGCATTAGGGTGGTGCCCAGCGTATTTACCTTTCGGAATAAATTCCTGTAAAGAAAAATGAACTTCAGCGTTCTAAGATATCTATAATATTAGCAAAAGCTGGATATTCCCCATCAATCACAAGCGGAAGCCATAAAACAATCTTGGCAGATTTCTGATAAAGCTCAGTCTGAGATGTCCACCATCTACTAATCAGTAGTTTGGGGTGATTTGCGATATTTTATGCTATCACAAGTTTTTATAAGCGTGGTTTTTATTAAATATTCTCAATAAATGAATATTGCGAATTTTCTTGACATTACCCGAAGCCAATAATATTTAAATTTTAATGTCGTGCTCATCTGAAGCTCAATCTCACCTTCAATGCTGCCTACATCTTTTAGCTCTAATTTCAATAAGTTAATTCTGCATCGTACCGCACTTTCTGAACCTCTCCGCTAAAGTAGATAACGGTTTCTCACAAATTTTTACATAATAATCAGGTGAAGATTCAATAACCCGTAAACGAGAGGTGAATAGACAATATGAAGACATTAGACGAACGCAAAAAAGAGTTTGCTATCACTTCTGATAATCTGACAGCGTATTGGAGAGAAGGTAAAAGAGATCTAAAACGATTCAATAAACTTTTGAAGCTGTATAAGATTGCCGGTGATTATGTAACCAACCACCCAGACTATGAAGAGCCTATGCGCCGGCAGGCTGGCGAGCATTATTATAGGCGATACTACTGGCTGGCGGGTATTTACCGGCACAATCATATCGAGAAGCATGTCAGATGATTCTTTAGGTACTACGGCCGCCGTGTATCTATAAAGACCATACACGCATCACACCACGCTTTAGCCTGCGACTGAAAGGAGCGGCATCACCGTAAAGCCTTATGGATACTGGGCTTCCCATTGATGGTATATCATGAATTAAAATCCCGGCTGTCCGCCGTCGAATCTTCGCTACCGCTCACCTTTTTTTCAGCTCTTTTCATCTTGTATACCGTCACTTCGCTCCGGATATCGCGTAGGATGCGATAGGAGGATTTCTTTGTCCAAAGCACCAAAGCAGCTCAGTGACCAGCAGTTCGGTGAGCATAGGCCACCGCTGGTTCGGTTACGGCCCTTGCAAACCGGTTATGGTTGGAAAACTACTGGATATCTTCCGCGTCTTCTATAATATTGTGGAAGTTGGCAGGAACAAGCAGACCCCGGGAATGCGTTTGGGACTGGCGAAGGGCAAGATAGCTGTTGAAAACATTATCTATCTATTATCGGTAGCAAAACTGCTTAGAATTTTTCAGTCAGCAATCGCTCTGCCTTTTTATTTTTATATTACCAACTATTCGCAAATGAGTCTAAATTGCAGCTATCTCTTATAGTGATTACCACTGGCGCGTTAGGTGGGTTATAAATCAAAGCTTGCTCAGCTATAGCCATATAGGCTACCCTCAACCAGATTTAAAAATATTATTATAAGGAATACTATGCAAAAAAAACTAATTGTTATCGGTATCGGAATTGTTGGTGTTCTATTGCTGTGGGTAGGAACATCGATTTATCCAGAATGGTTGTGGTTTGAAAATTTGGGCTTTTCGCCTGTTTTCTGGACCATGTTGATGGGTAAATTCGGGTTTGGATTGATGGTCTGGCTGCTTTTGACCCTGATCATCGGTGTGAACATTTACGCCGCCAATCGTTTAAACCCACGCGTTGGGACAGGGGGAGGCTTTAAAATTGCTGACGATTATGTTTCGCAGTTTGGCCTTTCCCCTGCAATGCTAAAAACCCTGGTGACCGCTTTTCTTCTATTTCTTTCCATCTATATAGCTTCAAAAGGCTCCGCTCAATGGGATTTGCTCATGCGTTATCTGTATCAGCAACCTTTTGGTAGCAACGACCCTGTTTTTAACCGGGACATCGGTTTTTACCTGTTTTCGCTGCCTTTTTACATCTTCATCCAGAACGGATTGCTGGTTCTCTTTATCGTAGCCGTACCGACGACTATGGCTTGGTATCTGAAAAACGGCGCCCTGAAAATAGAGGGTGAATTCAGTCAGGCCCAGGGCGCCTCACCCACTTTCCCTAAAATCACCCTTGCAGAAAACGTTAAGAAGCATCTTGTTTTTCTGGGCGGAATCATTGTGCTGCTTCTGGCCTGGGCCTATCGCTTGAAAATGTTCGGGCTCTTATATTCCGACCAGGGACCGGCTTTCGGCGCCAGCTATACCGATGTTCACATCAATGTCCTGGCTTATAAGGTAATCGTTCTTGTCTCGTTAGGATTTGCCATCGTCCTTTTTATTAATGCCTTTAGACTTAAGGTAAAAATAATCTGGGTTAGTGCGGCAATCTGGATAGGAGTCATGTTGGTGCTGGGAACGGGGCTCCCCATCCTGGTTCAAAAATTTATTGTCAAACCCAATGAACTGGCCAAGGAAGCCTCCTACATTGCCTACAATATCGAGTTTACCCGCAAGGCCTACAATCTGAATAAAATCAAAGAAGTCAATTTTGAAGTGAAGGACCAGCTCACTGCCCAGGATCTAAAGCAGCATGATGTAACGATCCAAAATATCCGGATCTGGGACGAGCGGCCACTGCTTCAAACATACCGGCAGATTCAAGCCATACGACTGTATTACGATTTTAACAATGTCGACGTTGATCGGTACATCGTCGACAATCAGTATCGCCAGATCATGCTGGCTGCCCGGGAGCTGGTGGCTAACAAGCTGCCTCCCCAGGCCAATACCTGGGTCAACAGACACCTCTCCTATACGCATGGCTACGGTCTGGCAGCAAGCCCGGTCAATGAAGTGACCAGCGAGGGTCTGCCGCGCCTTTTTATCAAAGACCTGCCGCCTTTCTTTGAACCGGGTCTGGAGGTCGTGCGCCCCGAAATTTATTATGGCGAAAAAACGGATGCGTATGTCCTGGTAAATACCAAAGCCCAGGAGTTTGATTATCCCAAGGGTGACAAAAATGTGTATACCACTTACCAGGGCAAGGGTGGTATCCATATCAAATCTTTTTTCAGAAGGCTTTTGTTTGCCATTGAGTTTTTTGATCCCCAGATACTGTTTACCACCTATTTAACTCCGGAAAGCCGCATCATGTTTAACCGGCGGATTCACCGGCGGACGAATGCGATCGCCCCTTTTCTCGACTACGATGGTGACCCCTATCTGGTTGTTTCCAGTGGAAAGCTCTACTGGATCCAAGACGCCTACACGACCTCTGCGATGTATCCTTATTCCCAAAGGTCTCACGGCAATTTTAAAAAAAGACGGCTTAACTATATCCGTAATTCAGTCAAGGTCACCATCGATGCCTATAACGGAGATGTCGTCTTCTACATGATTGATGAAAATGACCCCATCGTCAAAACCTATGCGCGGATCTTCCCGGATCTGTTTAAGCCTTTCAAGGAAATGCCCGCGGAACTGAAAGCCCATATCCGCTACCCCAAGGATCTTTTTAAGATCCAAATGGAGACATACACGAAATATCACATGGAAGATGTTCAGGTCTTCTACAACCAGGAAGACCTGTGGCAAATTCCGGATGAAGTTTATGGGGATCGCCGTCAAGAAATGGAACCTTACTACATCATTATCAAGCTGCCTGAAGAGCAAAAGGAAGAATTTTTCCTGATGGCTCCTTTCACCCCTTCCAAGAAAGATAATATGATCGGCTGGCTGGCGGCCCGATGTGATATGCCTAACTATGGCAACCTGCTGGTCTACAAGATGCCCAAGGAAAAACTGGTCTATGGACCGATGCAGATTGAAGCCAGGGTGGATCAGCAAACGGAAATTTCTCGAGAACTGAGTCTGTGGGGACAGAGAGGCTCCCGAGTCATCCGGGGTAATCTTTTGATTATTCCCGTCGGTGAGACATTTATTTATGTGGAGCCGGTATATCTGGAAGCTATCCAGGAAGAAAGCCAAATGTCCCCAACCGACACCCCTCAGTCCGGTGCTGCAGCAAAACCCCAGCGGGCAAGTGCGCGCGTCCCTCGGTCGGAAGAATCAAGAGCTGCTTCTCTGCCGGAACTCAAAAGAGTCATCGTCGCTTTTGGCAATCGCCTGATTATGGAGGAAAACCTGGACAAGGCCTTGAATAGTATCCTGGACGTTGAAATATTTTCTAAACAGCCGGCTTCCCAGGGTATTCCGCAAATAAAGGGTGAAGGGTTATCCAAGCAGGGTGCAACCGCGCTGGACCACTATAATAAAGCCAAAGAATATCTGCGCAATGACGATTGGACCGGCTACGGGAGGGAACTGGAAAAGCTGGAAAAGATCCTTAAAGAAATATCCGGAATGAAGAAGGAAAAAGAATAAATATTTTACATATGAATACGGCAGGTCAGTTTCTCCAAGTCTAGACTTGATCTGCCAATGCCACTCCGTGCAAGGACAGTAGCCCCATCCATAGAATATTCCTAATCCAAACCAAGACAGGATTGTCAAGCTAATGGTGATTAAGTGAATACGTTTTGTCTATTTCCAAACCCAGCCTGTCAGATTGAAAAGGGTTAGGATGCCATGGAACACAACAAAGAAATAATCGAGAATCGTGTATAGCTGTTGCATGCCCTTTATCAGTTATCAGTGTTCAATAGTCGTAGATATACCACCACTGAACTCAAACTTCGTCTTTTCAGCCTTCTTCATCTTACGCCATACCCAAGGTGGCACTGGAAAAGGTTGAGACCACAGACCCTTTTTAGCTACACGTGCTTCCATTTCCAATGCTGTTAACAGGGAATCATTTGAATACTGATGGTAGTGCCATGCTAAGCCAGCCCTCAGGAGTGCTTTGTTAAGGTTGATCTCTTCAAAGAATACCCACGCAACTATTCTACCATAACGGTCTTCATCAACCGGTAGCACCAGCACAATTTTTTGGAAAACCATATAGGATGTGAATTGCTTTGCCCTCTTACTCCACGGTTGCCCCTTCTCAGGACAGTCAATAGATGATAGTGTGATCGTTACCTGTGTGCCATCCTTGAGGACTTTGATAGTGTCACCGTCTGTGACGCCAACGACCTTGCCTTCCCATGCTTGGAGAATTGCAGGTAAGAGCAGCGTGACAGTCAATAAAACTGCAGTTCGCAAGAACCTCATATCAGATGTAGCACCCCAAAATTATTAAGATAGAAGCTATTATAAAGATCACCGGACATAGTTTGTATGGTAAAAATTTGATTCTTGCGCCTGTAAATAAGGATACCACCGTTAGTGCGCTGAGCATCAGAAATGATATCCGGTAGACCGTTCTTGAGATTATATGTGTATGATCGATTGACGTGACGGAAAAAACAACCACGCCAATGAAGATAAGAGCAGCTCCTTCGATGATCCACTCCATGGTAATGATTCTTTTGTTATCAATTGATATATCTCCAAATTCTTTCACTACTGACTTTGTTGGAAATAGATGGGCTATTCCCCAAAAGACCAAGAATAATGATGCAATGTATAGCAGCACTTGGTTGATCATGACGCCTCCTGACCTTAATAGCCTTTTTGGTTCAATCCACGATCCTTAGTTTATGCGTGTCTTTCAGATTCTTCCAAATCTTTACAATAATCGCCATCGCAAGATTAGATTCATCAAGACCTTCTTCTTCACAAAACTGCAAACACGATTCCTTGAGGGCTTCATTATTCTGCTCAAACCAAAATTTAATAATTATTATAACTTTCTTAATTCACTCAGATCTTTTTAAATTCATACAAAATGTCCTTAATGAGTTCGTCCTTACTGTTAAACCCATTCACCTTGATGCCCGAGAATGTTATTCTATTTATCTTGATTCCAATATCGAACTTTAGAATATCCTTTTTCTGGAAAGCGATCTCCCACATCACTTTTCCATAAAATAAAAGATCCTTTTTTAAATCAAAAGAAACAGTCACCTTTGTTCCGGGTTTGATCTGTGAGAAAGTTTCGATACGAATACCTTCTACTGATATTTCTATCGTATTTACGGTGATGTAAAACGCAGGGGTTGTGACCTGTGTAATCATTTTAATACGATATCTTGGATACGTACGACGTTCTATTTGAATTTTAGAAGCCATGATGTGATACCTAATTTTATTTATTCTTGGACTCTTTACACCCATCACACATCCCATTCAGTTCCTCAACAGCCTTGTCGTTCATTACGAACCAGTTTGATTTATTGATAATTGATAGCTGCATCTTAGGTTTTTTCAGGTGTGGGCAGGCCTCTGTTGACCAGTTAGAACATCTGTTGAAGGTCAGTGTCTCTGTGAATGCTTGGTTTTTCATTGCATATCTCAATAATGCCAGATGTGATCAGTATGATCAAGACTGAAAAAGTGGGGTGGTTATGGTGTTTGAAAAACGAATATGATACAATTTTAAAAATGACACCAATGATGAAAAAGTTAAATTTTGATATCTGGCATTACCTCTATTACTGATAAAGATATTCGGTCTAAATACTATGCTGATGAACATCATCGTTGCAATAATTGTTATTATTATAGCCGTTGAACTTATCGAACATATAATTTTTCCAATAGGTTGGTACATTCTGAAAGGGAGGAAAGAGTCTACTTATGGCATGATGGGCATGATCGGTAAAGTTGTTGAAGTTCGGACATGGCATAATACCAAAGGTCAAGTATTAATCAACGGCGAATTATGGAAAGCTGAATGCGAGGCTCCCTTATCAGTTGGTAGTAAAGCAGTGATCCATGATATTGAAGGACTTACATTGAAGTTAAGGCCTTACGAGAACTCATAGAAAAGATTTAATCACCTTAATCAATAAATATTAAAAATTGGCCGTGTAAAATGGCCGGTGTGTTTAGGATCCCAAGCTTTTATTGACCGAATTAAGGAAAAATAGCAAAGGGGTCAAGTCCATTCTTGACTTGCCTATAAGGTAATGATACTCTCCTGGTCTATGGCACGTCCATTACGCATAGAATACCCTGAGGCATGGTACCATGTCATGAACCGGGGAAGACGAGGGGAGAACATATTTTCGGATGATCAGGACTATATCATCTTCACGGATCTTTTGAGGGAAACTTCCGAGATCTGGAATGTGCGCATTGCCGCTTATTGCCTGATGCCGAACCATTACCACATGCTGATTCAGACTCCGGATGCCAACATTTCAAGGAGCATGCGGCATTTAAACGGGGTATACACCCAGCGATACAATAGCCGCCACCGATGTGACGGTCAGCTTTTCCGAGGGCGTTACAAATCCATTCTCATTGGTACGGACAGTTACCTGTTGCAGGTGGTTCGATATATCCATAGAAATCCTTTACAGGCCGGACTTGTTCAAAACCTCGAAGCATATACCTGGAGCAGCCATAGAGGCTACCTGTCCATTGCCAAGAAGTGGGATTGGCTTTTCAAAAATTACATACTGTCCTTGCTGTCCAAAAACCGTAAAGACTGGCTACGGCACTATAGAAAATGGGTGTCAGTTGAGGAAGATGATGAGGTCAGTCAAAAAATTAGCCGTGTAAAATGGCCGGTGTGTTTAGGATCCCAAGCTTTTATTGACCGAATTAAGGAAAAATATGGTAGTGGGAAAATAAATAAAGAAATCCCTTCAAGCCGCGAATTGTTACCGGGCAAAAAGCGAATTAGTAAGGAAGTTTGTCGGTTTTACGGTGTGAACGCTACCGATATGATCCGGAAACAACGGGGGAGAAGAAATGAAGCCCGCAATGCAGCCATATACCTTACTAGGAAATTGCGGTTGGATACGTACAAGGAAATTGGTGACCAGTATGGAATTGAAAACGATAGAACGGTCAGGAGCGTGTTCGTCCGCATGAAAAAGACCTTAATCGAAGACAGAGCGTTAGTAAATAAAATGGAAAGACTGCAAGATATAATACTAAAGAATCAAGAATGACCTTAACCCCATCATATTTCAAATAGTAAGGCCGTAGAATTACTTTCCCCTTGATCTTTTACCCCAAACCATAGTAATATTATAAGTACCGCTAAAGTTGAACTTGATCTGAAACTTAATTATTACTATTAAACCTAAATAAACCTCCTCGCTGAATATTTGATAATATTTATCTATTCTTTTTCATACTTTTCATTATAGTTTCATATTTTGTCTTATTGCTACTAACAGAATTGTAAAAGGTGTTATTATGATAATATCAAAGAATAGGTTTTATGCAATTACTCGTTGTCTATTCTTAGCTGGTGCCTGTGCGATCGGATTGATAGCTATCATCGGTTCAGGCGGAGGAGGTGGTGGTGGTTCCTCGGTCGATACGGATCTGCCACCCGTTGACCAGCTCATCTATGATTTCAATTTTGATGATGAATTGAAAGTTAAAATTGACAGAGAAGGCGGTGAAGCAAGTCTCGAGACTGAAACCGGAATCGAAATCACCCTGAGTATTCCACCCAATGCAGTACTCGGTGAACAAGACTTTAGCTTAACTCCGGTGAACTCTATTGCTAATACTCCAGTCGGATTTAATCCGGTTGTCGCAGTCGGAATTGGGTCAAACGATAAGTCCTTCGCTTTGCCACTAAGTATTACTTTCAACTTGCCCGCTGGGTTTCGCGGCAGAAATATAGCTGTAGGGTTCTTTTCAAATAGTGAGGGCACAGAGTTCTATTTGACACCTCTAATAGGACCAGACGGCAAATTGGCAGGAAGCGACATTATGGAAGTTTCAATTTTCAAGGACAGTTTTTCTGCAGGCGGGGTCACAGTCTATAATGATTTGTACTCAAACGTTCAAGCGCTTGAAAATAGCGATGAGAGCAGTTTTTCTGTAGGCGGGGTCGCGGTCATTGATGAGCGGCACACGGACGATCAAGAGTATGAAATTAGCGATAGAGGTAATAGGGCACAGCATAGACTCACAAAAATAAGAAATGATCTCATTGAACGGCAGCGTTCGGACGACAACGCAACCTACACTCCGACGGAATTACACCTAATTAATGTAATTTTTAGTGATTGGAATGCAGATCTCAGAAGACGTTTCGGTCAGCTCGTGTTGGTTTTCGAGACTGGGGGTGTCACGGAACCTACTATTAAAGAACTCCTAAATATTTTTGCAGAGCGAACTCTGATGGAAGCATTGGCACAGGGGTTTGAGACAAATATATCTGATATTGAAGGATTTTTGAGTTCCGAGGAGCTTGTAACCGAGCTTGAAACAGTCATCGATGCTGTTTACAAGGCAAGCTACAGCGATTGCTTAACGAACGATCTGGACAAGATCGATAAAAGCGAAGATATTCGGCTTACATTAGTAACACTACGCCAAATGTTTGGTGTCGAGGCCTTACCATCACCAGATGAAATACCCTGTCGCTTTGAAGTTGAACTATCGCCGGAGTTTACTTGGCTCGAAGATGAATCAAAAGCGGCAGTAGTAACAGCTTTATTTAAGCCATATGATCCCAGGACACAAAATATTTTACCAGCGATTGATAACGCAACATTTTTGTTGCTTGGCGATTTTATTGAAGTAGAACCATCTAGCAACGTTACTCTAGTTGTTTACAGCTCCAATGAGCTGCGCTTCCTTCTCAGAGGTCCCGAAATTGGAACGGTCTCAATTTCCGGACCGCGCGTGTGGGATTCTAATATGGTCAGTGCACGGATCGCCGGCCCGATTGCACTTGTGGTTCAACGAAGCGCTACCATCCCCGAAGGTGGATCGGCAATCACGGCTGTAAAATTGAGCAAGTCACCTATAACAAATCAAGAGATCCATGTTGATGCAATGCGCTCAACTGGTGATGAAGATATTTCGGTAATATCCGATCAACCATTGATTTTTAACGAGAGGAATTGGGATGAATATCAATTCTTTGAGCTTAATGCCAATGAAGATGCAGATAAATTAAATGGCGTTGCATATATAACTGTAAGCGCTGAAAATATGGAGGATAGAATAGTTACAGTTACAGAAAGGGATAATGATATTATAAATATAGTAACTAACGAAGATATATTCACTATAGTTGAAGGAGTTAGTAAATACACAGGGTTGAGGGTAAAACTCGATAAGGTGCCACCTTCTTCTATTACCGCAACAATTACTCATGCGGGTGGAGATGAAGATATTAGAGTAATATCAGGAGGTATTCTAGCTTTCGACGATTCCAACTGGAACGACTTTAAAACTGTTACATTGGCCGCTAGTAAGGATGACGATTTCGATATTGGTGTGGCAACGTTCAAAATAAGTGCTGATGATCCAGATTATAATGATAAGTTCGTCTATGTGGCAGAGATTGAGCCATATGAAAATGCCTTAGCTATTGAAGCGGCAACTTCCAGGCATAACGTCAACCAAGAAGGGAATTACCTTTACGATGAAATTGTTGGTAATATTCCTATTACGAAGCAATGCGGCCCTGATGGATTTGGAACCGTTAAAGGATCTGCAATATTGGACTATCGTGGCTACGGTAATGAAGTGCCATTCGCCGGTGAAGTCTGTACCGTCGATATAATCGGAGTGGCACATATAAACATAGAAGATAACAACTTTAACTGTGAAGAGCTCCCTTCTCTTAATCTTAGGTTTACTGTAAAAACTGATTACATGTACATAAATACATGCCCATCATTACCTACAAGCAGTACGCCAAATATAGATGAATACGATGGCCAAATTGTTTTAACCCCTCATAATGACTACCAATTCGAGCTAAATGAGGACTGGGAAGAAGGAATTGCATTTGGTAACGATTATTTATTCGTAGAGATATTGGAATAAAAGTCACTTTAAACTTGTATGCGGAATTAACAACCAACCTGGAAAAGCGTACCAACACAAAATAATGGTATAAACCTTAGATTACTCATCAACGACTTAAGGAGTCTTAAAAATGCTGATACCATACTGTCAAGCGACGTCCTGACCAAAATGTCAGTCTTGTTGATTCAAGCATAGGTCCGGACAATCAAGTTCAATCGAGCAGATATGATATCTTGTACTGCCATCCAACATACGAACGTGTGGGTTTTTAATAGCAGCAAATACGACCAATCAGGTCAACTCTAACACTTAACCGTTTATATGTCTTCCTTGGGTAATTTGAATAAAGCAACCGGTTCCCTCTTCGCCGCCGTCATCCGACCCGACCGAGCGGATCTGGTCTGCGCTGTCGTTAAGGTATTCTGTGGAAACCTCATTGGAGTAACCGCTTTCAAACCCCTCTGAATCATATGCCGTGACCACGAAGGAATAGACGATGTTCTCATCAAGGTTGTGGATGGTATATTCTGTAACGTTACCAACATCGATTGGGGAGTCTAGATTGGGAAGGGAAGGATGTATTCCTTCATAGTGAAGATCTTGCGAGTCTGTTTTGTAATAAATTTTGTATCCTTCTAATTCCGGTTCGGTGTTAGCGGCCCACGTTAATGTATAGTCTGCTGCAAAAACGACGGCAGGAAAACAGAAAACAGTTAAAATCGCAGCAGCAATTGACCGTTTTGCCCACCTTTGGATGTTCAGAGTAATCATAACCATATCTATCCAGAAAACGATGCGTATTGTAGAATTTAATCGGTATAAAAGGTGCTGCGCCATATCTGACATCCTTATAAAATTTTGGTTTAAATAAAAAAAAACGCCTCTGAGGATACCAATCCAGAGACGTTCAAATTTAATTGGTAACCCGGCGATCCTAGCTACAATGCTGTAGATCCGTGGCTTTGCGTCACCGCCTTTAGGCGGTTTTGCCTTTTTCAACTATGAATGTTATATTTCTTTCATACTTGCAAAATTCATGCAAAAGAAAAATTTTTTTTAATGTCAATATTTCAGCATGTTATAATATTCAAGGTGGCACATTCTCAGAGTGTTGACGTATTTTGGCAGTTTGGATGACAAAAATTGTCATTTTATTCCCTTCTTCAATAATATGGGATCATTTTTTTTGATTCCGGAAATTATGATATAAACACCGATTTTCGCGTTACGCATCTATGCTAAACAATTTCAAGATCTTGAGTTAATGGGGAATTAGACAATTTCCATTTAAATAAGGCGGTTAGCATTGCTCTGCATTATAGATACCACCGAACATTATTATATAATATGACGCTTAAAAAATGATATGTTGGGTGCTAAAATGTATTCCACAAAAAGAGGCATCCATAATATTTATATAAGAAAATGCCAAAATAGCTTGTATTTACAGAATATAATAACTTTTTGCCACCTGGCGAACCAAAACCGATATGTGAAATAATTCCCAATTAAACAATTTGTAGTTGACATGTTAAGCGTCATACACTATATAAAGGGTATGCGAGATGAAAAATACTTCCTGCACCCTGTTCATGACTGGCAAAAACGATATGAAGCGTTGAGGGCTTCCTTTGTGGATCGATTGCCTGCCAAAGTTGTCGCTGATCGTTTTGGTTACTCCCAAAGTTATGTCAATTTGCTGCGACACCAATTTGTTCACGAAAAAATTGACTTCTCCGAACCCGTCCCCGAAGGGAAAATCAAACGACGGAAAGTGGATGCCCTGACTCGATCCAAAATCTGCAACTATCGAGAACATCGGCTATCGGCCGGTGAGATTGTCCAGTTACTTTCCGAAGATGGGATCGAAATATCTGTTCGCACGGTTGAACGCATTCTTGCAGAAGAGGGTTTTACCAAACTTCCCAGACGTACGAAGCTAAAACTGGGATTGACCGTTAGAGGTGCCCAGGTTCCTTCAGTATCCCATCGCATTCATATCAGTGAATTCGATAATCGAAGCATTGACTGTGATGCGGCTGGTGTTTTTTTGTTTGCTCCTTTTATCGAGAAACTCAACATCAACCAGGTTGTTAAAAAAGCCAGATTGCCTGGAAGCAAGACGATCCCGGCGATCAACTACTTTCTCTCATTTTTAGCACTCAAGCTTCTTGGCACTCAGCGGTATGCGCATATGGGCGAGCACTCATTTGATCCGGGCACAGGATTGTTCGCCGGGCTCAATGTGTTACCCAAATGCACGGCTATGTCCACTTATTCCTACAGCATAGATCCAACCCATTTGCTGCGGCTGCAAAAGACATTTGTTCAGCAGGTCACAAAACTCGGGTTATATGACAGGAGCGTAATCAACCTCGACTTTCACACCGTTCCTCATTTTGGAAACGAGTCTGTTCTGCAAAAGCACTGGGCTGGCGCCCGCAACAAAGTCATGAAGGGAGCACTTACTCTTTTTGCCCAGGATGCCGCTTCCAAGATGATTCTTTACACTGCCGCTGATATCCAAAAACAAGAAGCAGATGATCAGGTTCTCGATTTCCTTTCTTTTTGGAAAAAGACTCAAAGAGGCATTATACCGACTTTTGTCTTTGACTCGAAGTTCACCAGTTATCCTAATTTATCGACCTTAGCAGAGATGGGCGTAAAGTTCATAACGCTACGACGCCGGGGGAAAAAATTGATAGACAATATCAAGCATCTTAAACCATGGAAACGTATCCATATCCCCCACGCAAAAAGAAAGTATCCCAATCCACTCGTGCATGAATCGATTGTCGAGATGGATAATTATAAAGGCCGGTTAAGACAAATTATTGTCAAAGGAAATGGCCGTGAGAAACCTGCCTTCTTAATCTCAAACGACTTCGATTCTCCATTGGAACTTTTGGTCAGCAACTATTCCAGAAGGTGGCGCGTTGAAAATGTCATTGCGGAAGCCGTTAAGTTTTTCAACCTCAATATGCTGTCCTCGCCTATTCTGATTAAAGTTCACTTTGACATTGTTATGACCATGATAGCAGATACGCTTTACAGTATGCTGGCCAAGAAGCTACGTGGTTTTGAAGAGTGCGATGCCCCAAAAGTGTATCGTGATTTTATAAGAGGCAAAGGAAATATAACTGTCACGGGTAAGGAATTAACCGTCACATACCCGAAAAGAGCGCACAACCCAATTTTGCGATCTGTCCCATGGCATAGAATGCCAGAGCCGCTAACCTGGTTGGATGGCGCTAAGCTTAAGCTGGTCTTTCGGTGATTCAAATTGCCAAGTTCTTATATCCCTATGACGGTTAAACCTTGCGCGAAAATCGGTGATAAAGGGAAACCAGTTTTTATTTCATCAGCAATATTCAGGATGAGAAGTACTTCACAAGAAACACTTTACGAGCTGAGTGCATGTGGCAGTGGGCGGTTGTTGGTATGGGTGGAATTTAAATGAAAAGACCTGAATTGAAAATTTAGGCCTTAGGAATTGTGAAAGATGGAGACAATTCACGGTTTAAAGCCTTCGAAAAACCTGTAAACATCATGAACTGGGCAGGTCGGAGGCATCCGTATTTGGCTAATAAAACAAGCAGGGCCATAATTGACCTGCCTGTTTCGTTCCTTGAAGTTTAAACAATTCGAGTTATCCCGTACAATACACTATATCCTGCAAGATAAAGTGTGGGAGTATCCCATGTATGAGGCGAAAACGCCTCAACAATTGTCATGAGAAAAGGGATAAATATTAATGCAAGGATGAATTGCAATTGTGTAAATGAAGGATGAAACACGACAATCACAATAATGCTTGCAAGAAAAACACAAGCACTACCTTCCAGAGAACGAACATATTTCTTTTTTGAAAAAAAAGCATACGTTTCATATTTATGCCTGCCGAACCGGATGCCAACGGGTTCGGCTAAACCGTCCCCGAAGGCTAATATTAAAAGAGGAATCCATATTATTCCCGCCAAACCATTTTGCACAAATAAAATCACAGCAGGAACGAGGACAATATATGCTGCAAGGATCTGAGTAAATAACCACCATAGTGTATTGGGACGGTCTTCGGGACGGTCGAAGGACAAAAACATGGTAGCAACAATCGATAACTTTTCCCTTATGGGTTTGATATAAATTAAGAGAATAAGCGTTCCTATTACGCAACCAACAATAAACCGCAGAAAAGTTGGTTCATGGGGAAAAATAGATCTTAGAAAAACAGGCACAAAAAAAAGAGCAAAATGGTTAATTTTGCGCGTGTAGTTCACCTTAATTCCCACATGACGAACCAAAAGACCTGTACAATATTGAATGGTAAACAGGCTTGCCAGTATAGACAATTGGAACCATACGAAATCTGTCATAGCTGATTTAGTTTAACATAATGAATTGGTAGCATCGCCTGGATTTTCTTCAGTGGGCTAGGCACTGTATGAATAATTCTGTTCCATTGTATTTCCATTTTCACGAATTCATGCCAACATGTACTTTGTAAATCCAAATGTCAACCATGCTGTGAGTTATAATAGGACCCTATACATCTGGATCATTTTTTGATACCGTGCCTCCGTTTGATCATCATAAACTTCTTAACTACGAGTCTGAAAAATGGTGTCATCTAATAAACCTAAACTGACCACGGTGCTAATGTTGATCACCGCTCTGATTCTCGTTGTGCTTGTATTTGCCGGTAAAAATAATTATCACCTAAGATCGTTTCTAGTCGCCTGGGATTCGGGTCATATTTTCGCATTTTGGCTTTGGACCCATCTACTGCTAACGCGCTGGCCCGGTATGGCAGCCCAATCTGCCTGGCGACAAATTGCAATTTGCATTGTAATTATGGTGCTAGCCAGCGTTGCTATTGAGGCTATCCAGGAAGCGATGGGCCGCTCCTTTAGTTTCTTCGATATCCGCAAAAACATTGTGGGCTGTGCGGTAGCCATATTTATTACTAGCCCGATTCGCAAACAGCTGGCCAAGGCCGTGCGCATCTTGTTTCAATTGTTGGTTGTGGTTGCAGCCATTTATGAGTTGATCCCCTTAGGGCGGGCTACCATCGATGACATCATAGCCCGGCAACAGTTCCCCGTATTGTGCAGCTTCGAAAGCCCTTTTGAAAAGGACCGCTGGATCGGGCCAGCATCACTCCAGATCGATCGCGATATTAGCAAGCAGGGGCGGGCTTCGCTGAAATTGATACCGACCTCAAAGCAACGAACAAAGGCCACGTTGATGTATCTGGTGCGTGATTGGCGAGGCTTTAACTATTTGGACCTTGATGTATACAATCCGAAAACGGACGAGGTTCGCTTCAATCTGGGTGTTCATGATGAGATTTATTATCAGAATGGTTGGCAAGGAACTGATCGATTTGTAGGTTATTTTGGATTAAATCATGGCTGGAACCACCTTCGGATTCCCATGGAAGAGATTCGCACCGCACCTGAAGGTCACGAGATGCAAATATCTAACATCCGCGAGATTACCATTTGGGCCTGGCAGAATAGCCAGCCAAGCACCATCTACATCGATATGCTGAAATTGAGTCCGTAAAGGGGTCCAGGGTTCGAGTGGAATGTTACGAAATTATAAAGAGTTAAACAGTAAGGAAAAATTGCATAAACTTTTTTTGGATATATATAAGGACTTCAAGAATTAAGAGAAAAGACCGGGGATAGAGAGAGAATACTAAAAGCGATGATCAAATCGCTGGAAAACAAACACTTGAACCCTTGAATCCTAAACTCCTTGAACCCTTTCTCCTAATTGAAAGAAGAATCTTAAATAATTACAACTGATCGTGTCTAAATATTAACGGCTTTATTAGTAAATAGGGTATACACCCAGCGATACAATAGCCGCCACCGATGTGACGGTCAGCTTTTCCGAGGGCGCTACAAGTCCATTCTGATTAGAACGGTCAGGAGCGTGTTCGTCCGCATGAAAAAAACCTTAAACGAAGACAGAGCGTTAGTAAAAAAAATGGAAAGACTGCAGGATATAATACTAAAGAATCAAGAATGGACTTGACCCCATCACTCACTGGGAAAAGCGTCAAGCGCGGACCCCGCCCTTTAAAAAATAATGCCTATTGCTCAACTGAATAGGGGTTTAGAAACTGCCGTCTCCAAAGAAGTATCTTATCCACTTCATTCAACTCAGCTTCTTCACAGACGGTTTCCCAATGCTGTTCGATAGTGGCAGTCAGGTTGCCGAATATTTCGCTGGCTTCTTCCTCAGAAAGAAGAAAGTTGTGCGCGGTCTCGAGACACGTTTTGAGTTGGCTCAAATTGTTGTCGCCAGATATGAGCATGGCCTGTGAGGCTTCATTGCCTGTGCGACCTTGCGGACAAATGTCATAAGCAGGCGTCAGGGTCAGTGCTTTGCCGTCCCAAAACGCCGCATGGTTTCGTGCATGATCGTCGGTATTTCCGCACAGAATATTGAAGACGAGCCGAGAGAACAGCTCTTTCAGCGTCTGCTTCGGATCGGTAAAACGGTGGCGGATAATTTCTGATAATTCTTCATAACTGGCGTACCGTGCCATCATGTCATCTAACTGAAGCAGGGTTAGAGCAGAGACCATGGCCTTTCGAGCCCACTTTTCACCTTTTGGTACGCGGTCAAATCGCTCGATCAAGAGTACGTCTTTGTTTGCCGCTTTAGCAAGCTTTACCGGCGCAGCATTAAGCCCGGCCAATTCAGCCAAGCGCATTGCGATGAATTCAGCTTTAACGACGCTGTACAGATCTGTGCTGGATGAGAATTTGGCCACGTATTTTTTGCCTTGGTTTTGAATTATGGCTTTAGGACGAGCACCGCCGATAGAACTGCCATGGAACAACGCCTGATCCAGTTCCGGTGTGAGGGCTACTCCTTTTTCGACCCGTTCTGCGGATTCAATCAATTCTTTAATATTGACGTTTGTAGCGATACGCGGCACGTATTCTGTAGGGGACCGCTGAAAATCGAGCGCACCGATCCGGTCCGAGCCAGACTCCAGCAGGTAGGTCAACTCATCCAGCGCGGCTGTATCTGTGCTTGAGCCCTTAAGCCCCAACTTTTTGTTGATAATCACACGCCGGCCCCACGCATCGGGCGCGGCGTCTCTGATACAGCCAGGCATGGTCAAGCCCTCTGGTAAGGGCAGCACTCCCACCTTAAGCGGCAATTCGGGTTCGTAAATCGCAATCGCAGGTTTGCTATCACCAGTACGATCAAGGTAGCTTTTACCGTAGTTGAACAGAATATTGCCGTTATCAGCTTCAAGCCGCCCGGCCACGACAGGTTCGGTTTCGTCCGGTAACCATATCCAGACAAAGGCTTCTTTCAGCGTCTTAGAAGTCATCGCGCACCACTTTGGATTTATTTCGAACAGACTTTGGCAGGAGCGCCAGTTTTTCCTTTGTTTGCCGTAGGTATTTCGTCAACGTACTTTCATCGGCATCAAACAACTTGACGCCAACTATAGTTGCCACTTCGAACACGGCTCCGATTTCGCATTTAAGATTGCCTTTTTCGATGCGTTGCAGCAGTCCTCTGGAAATACCGGCGCGGTCGGCCAATTCCTGAGCAGTGAGCTTGCGCTCATGGCGTGCTTCGCGGATCAACGCGCCGAGCAAGGCAGACGCATTGCGGCAATAGCGTGAGTAGGTGCGAATAATGGACTTTGGCATTGTTTTCCTTTTGGTTTTTATATAGGCCATAAATCATGTTTATGATCTTTTTATGAACCACAAATAATAAATATCCATCAGCTTGTCAAGAAAACATTGTTCCGTATATAGATCTTTTAATATCCTTATAAAGGGGTCATAAAGGGGTCATAAAGGGGTCAAGTCCATTCTTGACTTGCCTATAAGGTAATGATGCTCTCCATATCTATGGCACACCCATTACGCATAGAATACCCTGAGGCATGGTACCATGTCATGAACCGGGGAAGACGAGGGGGGAACATATTTTCGATTGAAGACAGAGCGCTAGTAAAAAATATGGAAAGGCTGCAGGATATAATACTAAAGAATCAAGAATGGACTTGACCCCCTCAACTTCTTATCTGATGAAAATCATCGATCCTGAGAATAGCGTTTGGGCTTGAAAATCACCGCCGGCTGGGTCCGCTTGGCGTATTTAAACCCTTCCGCTGCCCTGTTTTTTCCGTATTTCTTTTCCAGCTCCTCCAGCGGGCCTGCATCCAGGGCTCTCACCGGGCAGGCTTCCACACAATCCGGCAGCTTGCCCGCCTCCCAGCGGTCGACACAATAATGGCACTTTCCCATTTTGGCCCCTTTTTCCGTTCCGAACTGGGGGGCATCGTAGGGGCAGGCTTTCAAACACCTGGCATCACATGTTTCGTTGCCGACACAAGCATCCCTGTCCACCAGCACGATGCCGTCCCGGGCTCTCTTGACAATGGCCCCCTCCGGGCAGGCCGGGACGCAGACCGGTTCCAGGCAGTGCCAGCAGGCGGCTACCATATAGCTGACAAACACATCCGGGCATTGCCCTTTTTCGGTATCGAAAACGTTCATCCAGTTCTCGGGTCCGGCCGGGATGTCGTTCCAATCCTTGCAGGCCACACGGCAGGCACTGCAGCCGGTACAGCGGGTCTGATCAAAATAGAATCCGACTTGCATGCTATCTCCAATAATAAATTCGTGGAAACGAATTTATTAAACGCGACGTTGTCGCTGGTTTACAAAACTTTTTTTTCCATACCGTCATATTTTCTCGACTTGCACGAGAGATGTATTCAGCACCGCCGCCCCGCCACCCGAGTAGGCGTCCCGGGTCAGGGTGTTGGCGCAGGCGCCCCGATCGATGCCTTTCTCATCCGGTGTGTACCAAGCCCCTTCAAATATGGAGACAACCCCCGGCTTGATCCTTTCCGTGACCCAGACCGGTATCATCACCCTTCCACGGTCATTGTACACATAGACGTCATCATTGTCGGCTAGACCACGCGCTGTCGCGTCCACAGGGTTGATCCAGACCCGGTGCCGCTCGACTTCACGTAACCAGGCCACCTTGTACAGCTCGGAATGCACCCGGTTTTTGGGATGCGGCGTCAGCAGCTGCAGCGGATATTTTTCGAACAGGGGATCACTACGGTCCTCCGGGACCTGCATAAACTTGGGTATGGGCGGACACAAGGGCGTGTCCAGATCGGCCACGCGTTGTGAAAAGATCTCGATCTTTCCCGACGGGGTATCAAAGGGGTGATTTTTCAAATCCTCGATCTGCGCCTGAAAGGCCACGATGGGTTTTTCCAGTGTCACCCGGTGGATGCCTTCACGCCGAAATTTTTCAAAGTCGGGGATCAGCGGGGCCGTCTCCGGGTTCTGCTCCACGAACATCCTTAGCATATCATCCTCGGTGAACGGGTTGAACGTTTCGATCCCCAGACGCTCTGCCAGTTCAGCGGCGATATCCAGATCTGATTTGCATTCACCCAGGGGTGTCAGCGCCCGGTTGACAAAGGTAAAATAGGGTCCCGACGGCCAGGGTCTGGTGAGGTCGGAGCGTTCCGCCGCCGTGGTCACCGGTAGAACGATATCGGCGTAGCGGGCCGTGGCGGTCATGAAAAGCTCGTTGACAGCCAGAAAATCCAGTTGTTTAAGGGCCTGGTGAGCCTTGTTGCTGTTGCCGGTCTGGTTGATGTAGTTGTTGCACATGGACCACATCATCCGGATGTCGGCCGGGTACCCGCCGGCCTTGCCTTTCAGTATGGCATCGAAGATCTTGTTGATGTGGATGCGTTTGGCCACCCGCAGCCGGATATCCAGGGTCCCTTTGACCTTGGGGCCGTCCAGTTCCACCGGGTTTTTGCCCGGCGGGATGGCGGACATGCGGAACATATGACCGATGGGAATCCCCATGAGCCCGCCGCCGGCACTACCGCCGGGTCGTCCCACGTTGCCGGTCATAGCGCACAAGGTGGACGCACACCGGTTGTACTGCTCCCCCATGGCGCTGCGGGCCGGCCCCTGGCAGTCCATCAGGGCAGCCGGTATTGTTCCGGCATACAATCTGGCGACCCGTTCGATGGTCTCGGCCGGCACCCCTGTAATCTCTGCCGCCCAGGCCGGTGTTTTCGGAATCCCATCTTCCTGGCCCGTGACATAGGCCCGGAATTGTTCGAATCCCAGCGTGTATTTATCCAGAAACGCCTGATCGTGGAGATCTTCCCGGATCATGACATACGCCATGGCCACCATCATGGCCGTGTCTGTACTGGGATAGATGGGAATCCACTCATCGGCAACCGTGGCTGCGGTGTCGTGATAGCGTGGATCGATAGCGATTACCCGGGCCCCGTTCTCCTTGGCCTTTATCAGGTGGTACATGGTGTTGGTGCCGGAAATCATCCGAGCCGGGTCCCATCCCCACAGAATAATCAGTTTTGAATTGAGCAGGTCTTCGCGGCTGTTGCCCACCATCACCGATCCATACTGGGTTATACAGGCCCACACGGCCCCCTCGGACGAAATGTTGCCGTAATGGGTGGTATAGCCGCCAAATTGGCCCAGCAATCGGGCTGCGGCAAAGCCGCCGTTGTGAAGACCGGCGATGTAGGCACCGCCGGTGGCCAGCAGGATACCGGCGTTGCCATAGGTATCCTTGACGCTTTTGAGTTTGTCTGCCAGGGTGTCCAGGGCCTCGTCCCAGGATATCCTTTCAAATCTTGCCTGCCCCTTTTCACCCACGCGTTTGAGCGGGTGCATGAGCCGTTCCGGATGGTGAACATACTGTCGAAAGGCCCGGCAGCGCAGGCAGGTCCTGAGCTGTTGACCCGTGTCCTCGATATCGTCGCCTTCGATGCGCAATATCGTGTTGTCCTTGACATGCAGTTTGATGGGGCATCGCCCCCCGCAATCAAAGGTCGAGGTGGTACGGACGATTTTCACACCATCGGTTCCATTTTCCGCTATATGCGATAAGCGCATGTTTTCTCCTTATATCGACGTCAGCATTATGTAATATCCCCTTGGGTAGCATCAAAAGTATTGCCTGAATCTTGAGTGGGAACCGGAGACTTCCATATGCTGTGTTACTGAATGACGTGTAATATCAAAATAATCTTTTGATATATAAGGACATCGGTATGGCGTCAGGGCAGGTCTCGCTCCATTGACTCCATATCGAGAAGCGTCGAATCGATGTTCCCCTGACCACCTGCCTCATACAACCGCACAAGACTCTGGGCCATTCTTCGGCTGAAAAAATCAAGTTCCCCCAGGGCCGAGGGTGCCAGGGGTATCACCGATTGCTGGGCCAGAAAATCGGCATAATTTATCAGCTTTTTCCCAAATACGATATAAAAATTATAATTGTACGGTCCGGGATCTGGCGCATCCACGGGGTCTTCCAGCCATTCAGACAATTCCTGAATTGGTTTCATAAATTCCTCGCCGAGTCGATCCAAGACCTGTGCGGATTCCTGCGGATAGATGCCGGAACCCATTGTGGACATGACCTGCTGCAGGGCATCGGTGATGGCTGATTCCCTGGCAAAGGGCTCCAGGTTGAATTTTAGATCATACAGCTGGTAGGACGGATCCTCATCGAGCCGTGATTGCCGGTATCGGACTTCGTCATGAAACAGTCGAATGTCCCTGATCAGTCTCTTGTGCAAATTTAGGGCACTTTCTATTTCAAGGTAGACATCCCGGTTATCTTCGTCTTCAAACATCAAATACTGGCTGTCCACCACGGCAGGTTCGAGGGTACTCTCCAGGATATCCCGATATTGTGCCTGTTGATACGCATCCCAGCGTTTCTTTTCGACCAGCAAGGCCCGATAAATCTGCTGGTTTAAAAAAGATTCTTTACCCAGGCTCGTGGGGGGGTCCTGTGAAGGCGTACGTCTTGATTGCCAGGTGAATAGTTGGGCTTCATTCAACATTGAATATTGAATGGTCTGATCCAGCAGGGCTTTTTTCAGATCGTGGTTCTGATGTGTCAGACTCTGGATCATTGCTCGACAATTTTCATTCTCGGTCCTGAGCGACGCATTGGCTGTCAACAAATCGGATCGAATACGAAAGCGTAGCGTTTCCAGCAGGTCCCCTTTGCTGACAACATAGACAACCAGCGCCAGCCCGAGAAGGCCTAAGAGAATGAATATGGTAACGGTTTTTCGTGAGCTTGCCACGGTGCTCTCCCAGTTGACGAGCGTGGGTTAGCATAAATAAACCATCGAAGCGCGGGACGCATGTGTTTGCAAGAACCAAAGTATAATCTAACCCAGGCGACGCGGTCAAGTTCAATCATTCCGGCAATGGGCGTCGCTGGACAGGTGCATAGAAATGTGATAACCCATCCCTTTCGAATCTATCCTTTGTTGTGTATCAGGAGGCCTTTTGACATGAAACGATGGCTAAATATTGGGACCTTGTCGCTACTTTTACTCTGGGACATCTCTCTTGGGTGGTCATTCGATTTGATCCTCCCGCAAACCGCCTACCAGGGAGACATGATCGTCGGCCAATGCGACCCAGCCGCCGAGGTTTGGGTAAAGGAAAAACAACAAATGGTAGGGCCGCAAGGCTATTTCGTTGTGCCGGTCCCCCGGAATCAGAAAACAGATCTTCGGGTAACCGTGCGGGCCAAGGGCGAGACCCTGTCGCATATCGTCCGCGTATGGGCCTACCCCTGGCGTACCCAGAAAATCAAAGGCCTGCCCCAGCGGTATGTCACGCCCCCTCCCGAACAGCAGAAAAGAGTCCTTGCGGACAACCGCAAGGTTCAAAGCGTCCGGGGGAATTCCCCTTACCCGGACCCCTTCTTCATCAAGAAAGGGTTTATCAGGCCTGTCAACGGGACCGTGACCAGCCCCTTTGGCCTGAACAGGGTATTAAACGGTAAACCCAGAAGCTTCCATTCAGGCGTCGACCTTGCCGCGCCCCTCGGCCATCCCGTCACTTGTCCGGCCGACGGAATTGTCCGACTGGTCGATTTGGACATGTTTTTGATGGGCAAAACCCTGATGGTCGATCACGGTCTGGGGGTCACTTCCATTTTTATTCATCTGGATGCGGTAACGGTCAGTACCGGAGATAGGATCAGGCAAGGGGAGCCCATTGCACGGGTGGGAAAAACAGGTCGGGCCACAGGGCCACATCTTCATTGGGGTGTCAGTGCCGGCCGGACAGCCTTGGATCCCCTGCGCTTGATTGACCGTCAATTCCCCTGATGCGACGGCCCCCAAACGAGATCCTTGACAAATGCCCCTGCGCCCCCATTAAAAAACCTTCGCTTCGGGTCAACATCATGTCCCGGTCACGGGGCTGAGAAGCCACTGGATGACATCCTTGGCCGGGTAAGCGGTCCTGTCCTTTAAAAACCGGCAGATGCTCATAATGCCGTCACCGGATGTGACCAGACTGTTTTCGAAATAACCGCCCTTTCGCAATTGTCCCAGACCGATGTTTGACAACAGCGCGTTGCAGAGGCACTTCTTGCCTTTCACGTCGTCGGGATTGCCACCTTTTCGAATATAGGCAGCCTCCGGCTCCGCCGGACATCGGTAGCCGATCTTGCCGTCAGGCTTTTCGTAAAGATGTCTCAAGTAACCGAGGTCGCACCTTCTGGGTCTTTCCCGATAGGCATCGGTCTCAGACAAGGATCCATCCAAAGCGAGTACCTTGAACGGAAATCCTGTGGGTGACGCGCAAGGGTCCGTAAATACGGAAGCGCTTCCCTTTTGGATGTTTTCAAGGGCCAGTTTCTTTATGGCCTCCGTGAAACCGGATTCATCTGAAAACGCAAGCGCCGTACCAATTTGGATCCCTTTGGCCCCTAAAGAAATGGCTTCCTGCAGTTTTTCCGGCGTTCCCCAGCACCCAGCCATCCAGAACGGCAGACCAAGGGCCCTGATTTTCTCGAGTTCGATGGCGTCCCGGTCACCATAGACCGGTTCTCCCAGGTCGTTCAATACCAGTTTTCCCCTGGGCGGCGCATTGTGCCCACCGGCTTCAGGCAACTCCACGACAAAGCCATCGACCCGGCCATTGGCTTTTTTGGCCATCATGGTGGCCAGCAAAACCGAGGAGACAATCGACAGAAATTTCGGTCGTTTCAGGGGCGGCAGGTCTTGCTGCAAAAAGGCTTTTGGATCGAAGGTTGCATGGAACCGATTGCCATTGACGGCACCCACAGCTATCTTGAGGGATACCGCTTGGTGATTTGCCAGAAGATCCAGGACACCAGGAATCTCCCGCGGTATGCCCGCGCCCATGATGACATAGTCGACGCCCGCCAGCATGGCCCCGTAGAGGGCATACAGGTTTGGCAGCTGAACTTTCTCCAGGAGGTTGGTGCCCACAGGGTTGGCATGCCCTTCTTTGGCCAGAAACACTTCTGCAAAATTGGCCACCACCGTCAATTCCTTGGTCTCCTGATGCGCATCCAGCGATATCATGGGAGGGGTCCTGAACGGCTGTGATTCAAAATGGCCTTCAGGTCTGTAGTATCGTGCCAGAACGCTTGCCGCCATAGCGGCATCCGGAAAATGTTTTATTGCCCGCTGCATGTGACCGCCGGGATCTCCAAGCTGCAATCTGCGAGAAACGATGGTATCAAGTGCGGTGCCGGAAACCACCCCCAGTTGCCCTGTCTGAGACACCGCCTGGGCCAGTTGCCAATTCGATACGCCGGCGCCCATGCCTCCCTGAATGATGATCGGGTATGTCATTTATTCTTTCCTTGCTTATCCTTATGCAGCGCTGTAGGCCCGTAAACCCTATGATGAAGTGTAAAACAAAAAGGGGATCGTTTCAAGATTGGCAATGCGGATGACAAATCTTTTACAAACTCGGATCATCTCCAAAAGAGTTGATCTAAAAGAAGGATTCCAGGGGTCCAGGGGTCCAGGATTCGAGTGATATGCTTAAAAATTATAAAGAGTTAAACGTTTGGCAAAAATCGTATAGGCTTTGTTTGCATATCTATAAGCGTTGATAAAATCCCTGGAAAGCAAACACTTGGATTCAGGGCATTTTCTCGATCCGGACCGGTACGATCTTCAGGTTTGGAAATCCTCCCACCGGGTCTACATCTCGGTCATCCGTGAGGCAATTGACATTGGGTTCATTCCAGCCATGGGGTATTTCGATAAATCCCTTCAAGATCGTACCAGGTTGCATGATTTTTACCGCGATGCAGATTTGACCGATTCTGGATATGATTCGCACGATCTCAGCGTCTCGAATACCCAGTTCGGCTGCGTCGTCAACATGAATCTCTGCCTGGGCTCCTGGAATGGCCCGTTTGAATTTTTCGATCTCATGGAACCGTGAGTGATAGTAAATCGCCTTGCGGGTGCCGCTGATCATCCGCAGGGGAAATTCAGATTTACCCCCTGATGTGGCGGCAAGCAGCGGGGAATTCGATCGCTGCTGCGGTTCGGTGCTGATAGCGTTGAGATAATCGGGCGGTTTATATGTCGGGTACGGCGAGCATCCCAAGGGGCCCAGGTGCGCAGAAGCAAATTCAAATTTGCCTGAGGACGTCGGGAATGGCCGGGTTTTGAATTTTTGATGCCCGACCTTGTCGTTATAGACCACCCCTTGCGGACTTTTCATCAACGCTTCCAAGGAAATGCCAGTGGGTTCCAGAAGCCACCGGTTGACGGCGGTTTCGTCTGGCCATGGAAAATAGGATGGCCCGAATCCGAGTCTGTGAGCCAGATCATGCCAGAAGGGATACTCCCCCCACACGCCCTCCACATTTAAAATTTTTTGTGACAAAGCCACCCGCTGGACATCCGGATAAACATGAAGCTCGGAGCGTTCCAAAAAGGATGCTGCCGGAATAATGTAGTGGGCCAGCTGGGCGCTTTTGGTCATGAAGAGATCTCTTGCCACCAGAAGATCCAAACCGCAAAAGGCTTTTGCCACCTTGTCGGCATTGGGGTTTGTCAGCACGGGATTGGTGCCGGAAAAGATCAAGCCCTTTATGGGATAGGTCCCCTTTCCGAGCATGTAATCGATGCCGGGAAGCGAATGACACTTGCCCATCACATCATAAAACAGCGGGTAGCGCGCGTATCCGGCCGGGTCCATCTCTTTGAACTGCCTGTGACTCAAGGGGTTGAGCTGGTTGACCCGGATATTCTCGTTCCAGGGTTCACCACCCCTTATGTCGATGGCGCCGCACAAGGCGCTCAGGGATGCTATGGCCCGAATCGTGTTGAACCCGTTGGTTTGATGTTCCAGGGAAATCCCTGCAAAACTGACACACCGGGGAAGGCGCTGCAACATCATGTCTTGCAGTTGATGGATCATCTGTTCCGCAACGCCCGTTTGCTCTGCCACGTAAGTCGAGCTGAATTTTTTGGTGTAAGCGGCCAGTTCTTCAAACCCGAGACTGTATGCGTCGACGAAATCCTGGTCATAGGCCTTTTCTTGGATGAGACAGCGGATCAGGCACAGGGCCAGGGCCGCATCCGTGCCGGGACGCACTTGTAAAAAAAGATCTGCCTTCTTGGCCGCCGTAGAACGCCGGGGATCCACCACAACCAGCTTGCCGCCCTGCCGTCTGGATCGATTGATGCGCTGCATGAACGGCGGATGAGAATAGGCCGGGTTGGATCCCCACAGAATGGTCATGCCGGCTTTTTCGAAATCCGGTGGGTAGGACCAGTACCCCTGGCAAGTCTGGTAAGCCATGAGACGCAGCGCAAAACAGACCGAATCGGCGGTAAAAAAATTGGGCGACCCAAAGGCGTGGATGAAGCGCTGGGCATATGCCTCCTGCTGAAGAAACCCGATGGCTTCACCGGTCCAGGCGCTCATGGCACGCGCCCCGGCCCGATCCCTGATATGCACCATTTTCTGGGCAATTTCATCCAAGGCGTCATCATAGGGTATGGCCGAAAAGCCGCCCTTTGACGTCCGCTTGAGGCACCCGGTCAGGCGCTCTGAATGATATACCCACTGCGGTGCTTCGCGTGCCTTGGGGCACACCATGCCTGCGTTTTCGTGATGGTCCTTATTGCCCGAGACCTTTGCCACCCGGCCGTCTTTGATGTGCACGAAAATCCCGCAATGGTGGGCGCACTGTCTGCAGAGCGTGTGGATGGAACCGTTTTCGACGACGGTCTTGGACTGCATGTACGGCATTCTCCTTTCCTTACCTACCCGTTCCGTGAAAGCCCTTCATATTGACCATAAAATACGTTACAGACCGGGGCAATGCTTATATATAACATGTGTATAACATGCATATCAGCAGGGATGCAATATGTTTTTGACAGGCCTCGCCCGAGGCAAGAAAATATCACGTCTTTCCGGGTGTAATTGACGGAAACCTTTGATCTTGAACCACTCGCCCGATATTGGATCACCCATTTCGCTCTACCTTGGTTAAACCCGAAAGTTGCGTTAATCCTCAAAATGTGCAAAAGTCTTTACGAACGCGCCGTGGAAAGGTATAAGAAACTTTGAGCGCAGCTGTCCCCCCACGCCGCTTACCGATGAGAGACCTTTGAAAAAGGCTCAATTTTGGTTCAGTTCAAGGAAGGCGATAATTTTAACCACAGGAATACATTGAGTATTTTGAGGATTAAAATTTGAGCCTGACACGGAAATGGGGCAAAAGAGAGTGTTTTGCAAAGGTCTCGATGAGGTTCGGGGAGACATGACCGGCATCGTAATAAAAGCAGATGATCGCCTGGTATGAAAACGGGGGGCAAGTCCCTTTCACCCCTATAAAAACTTTGGCGCCATTCACCCCGCCCTGGCGGATGGGGTTCTCTGGCGCGATTTTTATAGGAGACCTTTGAAAAAGGCCCAATAATTGGACGAAAGGGGGTGTTTTTCAAAGGTCTCTAAAGATATGCGGGCCCATGATACATTCAATCTACCGCTTTGTTAAACGCATGCACCTTTTCGATATTTTGGCCTACCTGTTCCTTATGATCGGGGGTGCAATGCTCCTTTTAAAGGGTGCTGAAGATCAGGGGTATTACTGGCAGTGGTTCCGGGTCCCACAATTTATTTATACCTTCGATGACGGGCAATTCATCGCCGGGCCCATCCTGAAGGGACTCAAAATAACCCTGAATCTGACCTGGATCAGCCTTATTCTGACTTACATCATCGGACTGGTAACGGCCTTGATGCGTCTCTCCAACTCACTCCTGGCCAGGGGCATTGCCCGGGTGTATCTTGAGCTTACACGCAATACCCCCTTGCTGGTGCAAATATTTTTTATGTATTTTGTTGTCGCACCGATTCTGGACATCGATCGCTTTGTGGCAGGTGTACTGGCACTGAGTCTTTTTGAAGGTTCCTATGCGTCTGAAATTTACCGCTCCGGCATCGTCGCAGTCAACAAAGGGCAATGGGAAGCTTCCTACACCCTGGGGTTGAGCACGTATCAGAACTATCGCTACATCATTCTGCCCCAGGCGATACGGCGGATCCTTCCGCCCTTGACCAGTCAGGCGGTTTCCCTGATCAAGGACTCGTCCCTGGTCAGCGTCATCGCCATATACGAAATGACCATGTACGCCAATGAAATCGCTTCGGAGACATTCCTGGTTTTTGAGATATTTTTTACCATCGCGGCGATTTATCTGTTGCTGACCATCACGCTTTCACAGATCGTGAATTATTTTGAAAAACGATACCGGGTTGTGTCATGAGACCATAGGCAAATGGCTGTTAGACTGTAGGCTGCAGGCAGAGATCGGGTGGAGATGATCCAAAACAAAGGACCCTTCGATGAAGAAAATTAAGTTGGATCTTTTAGATCTGGAGGAGGCTGAAAAGCCCAAGGCGCAGCGCCGGACCACATCCTAAACGCCTGACAGTCTAAAGCCGAAACAACCTGTACTTTAAGAGGAACATGTATGAGTACCAAAGCCTTCGGTGATTACATTATTCGCGTCGACAACATATGCAAGACCTTTTCCAATGGGGTTGTGGCGCTGAAAGATTTTTCCACGAACATTCGCCGCAGCGAGGTGGTGGTGCTTATCGGACCGTCCGGATCCGGAAAATCGACCTTTTTGCGATGCTTGAACGGACTGGAGGAGATCGATTCGGGCGCCATCACGGTGGACGACATTCCTTTGGACGATAACAAGAAAAACCGCCTTGAAATCCGCAAGGAAGTGGGCATGGTGTTTCAGCACTTCAACCTTTTCCCGCACCTGACGGTTTTGAAAAACATTACCCTGGCGCAGATGCTGGTCCGCAAACGGTCCAAACGTGATGCCAAGGACGAAGCCATGCAGCTGTTGCATAAAGTCGATATTTCAGACAAAGCGGACGCATATCCGAGCCAGCTCAGCGGCGGGCAGCAGCAGCGCGTGGCCATCGCCAGGGCCTTGGCAATGAAACCCAAGGTGATGATGTTCGACGAAGCCACCAGTGCCCTGGACCCCGAAATGATCGGTGAGGTTCTCGAGGTGATGAAAGCCCTTGCCATAGAGGGCATGACCATGGTCGTTGTCACCCACGAAATGGGATTTGCCCGCGAAGTCAGCGACTGGGTCATTTTTATGGAGGATGGCATGAAGGTGGAGGAAGGCACGGCGGACCACTTTTTTACCGATCCCAAAAAAGATCGCACAAAACTGTTTCTGAGTCAGATACTCTAACCTAAGAAGAAGGAGAACGAAACCATGAAAAAAGAATTCAAGGCAATAAAACGAGTCATGACGATTGCAACGACAGTCTTGGTGACGATGATGTTCTGCGTTGTGGGAACGGTTGTCGCCGACGATATCAACCAGGAGCTCGCCAAATCCAGCATCATCGACAAGGTCATGCGCAAAGGCACCCTGCGGGTGGGTCTCTCCTCGTTCGTGCCCTGGGCCATGCAGGACAAAAAAGGAGAGTGGGTCGGGTTCGAGATCGATGTCGCCAAACAGCTGGCCGAGGACATGGGTGTCAAAATTGAATTTGTCCCCACCAAGTGGGAAGGCCTCATTCCCTCGCTCCTGACCGGCAAGTTTGACCTGATTATCGCCGGTATGACCGGAACACCCCAGCGGGCCCTGAAAATCAACTTCACCAATCCGTATGATTATTCGGGCATGAATGTCGTGGTCCACAAGAATTTTGCCGCTGGCGTCACCGACTACATGGACCTGGACAAAAAAGAATACACCATTGTTTCACGTGTGGGTACCACCGGGGCAGCCCTGGCCAAGGAAACCTACAAGAACGCCACGGTCCGACTGTTTCCCGACGAAGGCCCCATGGTGCAGGAACTCCTGAACGGCAAGGCAACTGCCCTGCTAGCTTCGGCACCGCAGCCGGCCCAGTTGGCTGCCAAATACCCCGAGACCCTGGTGTTTCTGGATAAGAATCTGGTCCAGCAGCCTATCTGTATGGGCGTTCCCAAGGGCGACCCGGACACCCTGGCCTATTTGAACAACTGGATCACGACCGTCCGCAACAACGGCTTCATCCAGAAAAAGGTCGACTACTGGTGGAAGAGCCTTGAATGGGAGGCCTTGCTGCAGTAAGGGAGAGACCTTTGAAAAAGGCCCAATTTCATTTTAGTTCAAGTAAGGCGAAAATTTTAACCGCAGGAATACATTGCGTATGTTGAGGATTAAAATTTGAGCCTGACACCGAACATTGAACGCCAAACTTTCAACGTCGAATTTGGACTCACGTGTTGGCAAGGTGTGCCGTCTTCTCCGTTTTTGAAGATAAGACGGCATACCCAATTCGATGTTCAGCGTTCGATGTTGGACGTTCATCTGTTTCATTTTCAAAGTGAAATGGTATGTTAAAAAAAAATATCCGCTTGAAAACATCTGACGTTGTTGCCGGCGCCATTCTCCTGATCGCTGGCGTGGCGATCTATTACCGGGTGGAAATCGGGCTCAACTACAACTGGAATTGGGGGAAAATCCCCCAGTTCCTGTACCGCTTTGATGACGAAAGCGGTAAATGGGTATCCAACGTGCTGATGTGGGGCCTGTTCAATACCATCCGTCTCAGCATCTTCGGCACCATTCTGGCCATCATCCTGGGTACGGTCATGGGCATCTGCCGCTCTTCCCGGGTGGTGTTCCTGCGCTTGATCAGCGGCACCTACGTGGAGACCATGCGCAATCTGCCGCCCCTGGTGATCATCTTCATCGTCTATTTTTTCATCGGCAACCATCTTTTGCCCTACAGCAGCATCGGAGCCGCCTTGGAAGGCCGGGACAACTTCCTGGTAGACCTTGTGACCGTCTGCCTGGCGCGACCGGAGAACCTCACCACATTCCTGTCCGCGCTCTTCACCCTGGCCATCTTCGAAGGTGCCTACATCACCGAAATTGTCAGGGCCGGGATCCAGGCCATTCCCAAAGGCCAGTGGGAAGCAGCCCACTCCCTGGGCATGACCCAATACCAGATGATGCGCTACATCATACTGCCCCAGGCCTTCCAGCGAATACTACCGCCCCTGGCCGGACAATTCGTTTCCCTGATCAAGGACTCCTCCATCGTTTCGGTCATATCCATACCCGAGCTTTCTTTCAGGGCCAATGAGCTCATGACCGGTACCCTGCTCACCATGGAAATCTGGATCACGGTTACCATCATGTATCTGATGCTGACCCTGCCCTGCTCGGTGGCCATTCAGAAATTGGAAGATTGGGTGGCCAGAGGACTGCAGTGAATCGAGACCTTTGAAAAAGGCCCAATTTCATTTTAGTTCAAGGAAGGCAAAAATTTTAACCGCAGGAATACATGGCGTATGTTGAGGATTATAGTGATTGTCATAATAACGTTCCGATTGGGGTTTAAGAGGGTCCCATATTTTTTCAAAAAGACATATCATGATGAATCTGCCCCGCTAACGTAGTGCCCTGCCGGAAAAGCCATGCAAACTTGTTGGATCACCTGCCTGCCACCGCAAGCTGCTGCAGGCCGGCTGAAAGAGGTCTATGCTAGGGTAAAGTCCCCCCATGGGCAGGTTGACCGTGTTTATCAGGCCCAGAGCCTGCGCCCGGAAACCATCCTGGGGCATGACCTACTCTACAAGAGCGTTCTTCATTTTGAAAACCCGTCCTGCCGGCCCTGGTTTCTCGAGGCGGTGGCCGTTTATACCAGCGTTTTGAATCGCTGCCCCTATGCAGTAAAACACCACTTTGCCAACTTGAAACACCTTCTGAACGACCCTGGTCGCGCCAAAGACATCATGGACGCATTTCAGGCAGACACCCTCTCAGCGACGTTTGACGGCAAAGAACTGGCGCTGCTGCAATATGCCCGGAAATTGACCTTGTCACCAGATGAGCTAATTTCAGTTGACGTCGAACAGCTCAAAACACAGGGCGCTCTGGATGAGGAAATACTCGAGGTCAATCAGGTCACGGCTGCCTTCAACTACACCAATCGCGTCATCAATGGGCTCGGCGTCCGGCTGGGCGATGAACAGATCGGGTACTATAAAGAATAGGGGACGGAGGTCCCCTATTCTAGGTCTACAATGAGACCTTATAAAAAGGCTCAATTTCGTTTTATTTCAAGGAAGGCGATAATTTTAAGCGCAGGAATGCATTCGGTATTTTGAGGATTGACATTTGAGCCTGAGGCCGAAATTGGGCGCAAGGGGGTGTTTTTCAACGGTCTCACAATTTCAAGTCAAATGCCTGCAGCGTTTCAAGAGTCGGCCGCCCGTTTTCGTCCCAGCCCATGCGCTCATAAAAAGACTTGATCATCGGCGCCAGGTTGACCGTTCTGCCCTGGATCGGCCCATTTTCTATGGGAGATTGCAGAAACAACTCCGGCAGGTTGTCGTCGTCAGGACCGCAGCCCTGGCGGAGGTTGAAAATTTTTTGCATATGCACAATGCGCTCGCCGATCACAAACAGGGTTTCGGCCGAAATGTCCAAACCCGTTATGGCCCGGATCAGCCTGGCTTCCATTTTCAGGCTGAAGTCGCCGATGATGGAGAGGGCCGGAACCTTGCAGAGCCCCAGGGAATCGATAACCGAACTGACGATCAGGCATTTTTTCACCATGGCTCCCTTGCCGCCGGTGGCGGTGAAATCGACGACATCCCGGGTGCCGAACTCCAGCTCCGCCTGCGCCGCCGTGTACCTGAATTCCGGTACCGGGTAAACGCTGGTAAAATCGCCCCCCCGCAGGGATACGGCATAGGCCAAGGCAACACCCATCATTCCCCTGGGATCGGCGCCGTAAAGCTCGACCCCTTTGACATGATAGGCGTATTGGTCGGCCCCCCGGCCGATGCTCTCGGCCGCCTGCTTGACACCCCGGGCCAGGACATCACCCAGACCTTCTCTCTGCGCAATCTGCCTGATCAGTGTCTCCATGGCCTGCGCGTCACCCCACTTGAGCGCGAGGCCACCCGTGTCTTCGAGCGTCAGGATCCCCCGCTGGAACAGCTCCATGGCAAAGGCAATCACGCTTCCGGTGGAAATGGTATCCAGGCCGAGGATGTTGCACAGGTTGCTCAGGTACACCAGGGCTTCCGGATCGGACAGACCGCATAGAGACCCCAGGTCGATAACGGTTTCATATTCGGGTCGGCCGCCTTTAAACCCCTTGTAGCGATCCCCGCGCAACTCGATTTCAGCCTTGCAATGTATGGGGCAGCGATGACACTTGCGCTTCTTTTTGACAAATTTGGCCAGCCCCCGGCCGTCGATCTGCTCCACGTGATCGATCTGATAGGCCTGGTAATTGCGGGTACCCAACATGCCCATTTGATTGGTTTCTAGAATATCCCCGGCGGATCCGTAATTGGCAAACTCCTGATAGCGAGAGACACTCTTTTTCATCCGGCCGACATAGTGCCGGATCACCTCCGCCTGCACAGACGTCATTTTTTCTTTCTTCGGTTTGGCCTTCAGGACAATGGCTTTCAGGTTCTTGGCGCCCATGAGCGCGCCCAATCCCGTACGACCGGCGGCGTGATCCCAGCCGGCCATGATACAGGCATAAAGAACCCCCTTTTCACCCGCCGGTCCAATGGTCAGCATATCGACGTTTTCTGCGCCCACGGCTTGCGTGAGACGTTTTTCGGTGTCACGGTTGTCGAGGCCCCAGAGATGCCGGGCGTCTTTCACTTTTACGCCGTCCGGTCCAAGGTACAGGTAAACGGGCCGGGCAGCCTTCCCGGTGATGATGATGCTGTGAATCGCCAGTGAGTACATCCTGAAACCGATATACCCGCCCACGTTCGAGCTGGCGATCAATCCGGACAGGGGTGAAAGGGCGTTGATATGGACACGCGATGAGGATGGGGCCACGGTACCGGTCAACAGACCCCGGCTGACCATCAGCATATTGTCGGGATCAAAGGCATCGATACCCGGTTCGAGGCACCGATAAAGCGTTTGCACATTGAACCCGAACCCGCCCAGGCACTGCCGGATGGTCTTTTGCGACAGATTCTCCTGGTCGATTTTTCCGCTTGAAAGATCGACGGTCACTATTTTTCCGAATCTACCCAAAGGTCTCCATCCTTTGCAGAGGAAATTATTTCCGCGCCACGATGTCAGCCAGCCTGGCCCTCACACCCTGGGGCAAGGGTTCGGCGCGATGTCCAGCGATGATTTTTAGAACCATCTGATTGGCTTTCTGCTGGAGGGTCTGGCTTCCCATAGCGGACCATGTTTTAAAATCAAAGCGGTCAAACAGCGCCGGTGTCCACAATTCTCGCACATGGCGGAGGGTATGCTCGCTTTCCAGAAAATGGCCGTCGGGACCTGTGGCGTGGATCAGGTCCAGGGCCAACGACTCCTGGGTAAGTTCAAAGGGCTGCCAATAGCGTTTGATCCACTCGATCACTTCGTCGGAAAAAACGACCAACTCCAGAGAGCCGGTCATGGCGCAATCCAGATAGCCGATGTCGTGAATGATGTTGGCACCGTTGAGGGCTTTTTCAAACAGTGTCAAGGCGGTTTCGGCGGCGGCCTGGGCATCGAATACCTTGGCATCCGTGCAGGCGGCGGTAAAGGTCGGAACCCGATAGTGGCGGGCCAGGTCCCAGCCATAGGGCCCGCCATCCGGTGCGGTATAAAGGGATACCATGGTGCGCATATCCAAAAACCCGCTGCTGCGCCCGCATAATATCAAGGGCGCGCCCTCCCTTTTCAACTGCGACAGTACCAACCCGGCCAGTTGGGCCGCATTGTGAAGTGCCATGGAACCGGCCGCAGTCATGGGGGCAAGGGTACCGCGCATGGAACCGGGTGCATAGATGGTGGGAATATTGCGTTCGGCGGCGTACAGCATTCTTTGCAGGCTCTCCCCATTGTGGTGAAAGGCCGACACCGTATTGACGTAATTGATGATGAAAGGATATTGCTGCAGGGTCTCCAGCCCGCCGGCCACGGCGGCCGCCATGTCGATGGCCATGACCGTACTGTCTGCCTCGATCCCCACGAAAATGATCGGCTTGGTGCTTTCCTCAAGCATGATGGACATCTGGTGCCGCTCGTAGTCTGTTTGGGGCAAATCCGAAGGCAGGAACATGGACATGACAAAATCCATGTTGGGCAGCGCGTCCACCAGGCGAACGCCGTTGATGACATCGCGGCGCAGGGCCTTGCGGTGTTGGCCGGTTTCGGGGTCATATATGGACATGCAGTCCGAGCCGACGCCGAAATAAGAACGCTCGGCACCCAACATCATGGCTGTCTGCCGGTTTCTGTCATAAATGGTAACATCTTGGGGTACGGTTTTCAGCGCCCATGACACCAGATGAGCGGGAATACGAACCAGGTTTCCATCAGCAACGTCAACGCCGGCCTTCTTGAACAGATCGAGCGCTTCCTGATCAAAAAAACGCATACCGGTGCGATCCATAATCTCCAGGCTGGCATTGTGGAGGATTTCGATCTGGTCTTGGTGCAAATTCTGAAAATCCCGCGGGTGGTAAGAACGCAAAAAAGCGGCGTCATCGGTCTTGGCGCTCATTGAAATCTCTCCTGAGTGAATCTCCCCGCGCTTGTGCACGTGGTCTTCTGCGAAAGCGCATAAAAAAAATCCCCACCTACAACACCACCGGGAGCATTGCTGCAAATGGGGAAAAATTTTAAGCTACTATTTTCTGGATTACAAGTCTAAATTGCAAAAAACAGTATATAGGGGACGTATATCATATTATAAGTTGTTGGCAGAATCATTACGGTCAGGGTCATCACCCAATATCGATCGGTGTTCGATTCCTCTGTTTAATCTTATAATATGATATACGTCCCCTATTTATTATTTACTTTATTACACAATCGCTTAAAGCAACAGCCTGGGAATTATGTGCTGGACGCTCTGCTTATAGGTGCGAATAATAATCAAACCTTTATTAACAAAATAGACAACTCATAGATATCATATGGAAAATACGATTGCCTTGCTACCATCATGCGATGCGAAGCGCAACGATAGTGAAACAGGCATCAAATTTGCATAAACGAGATATATGTACGAATTTAAGGGTATTACCGCATGTTCACTATTTTCCAATAAGAATTCTTTTTCGGTTTTAAGATGTGAATAAGGGAGGGATCAATGAGCACTTCAATACCCATCCAAAAAAAAGGGATCATGAACAAGCAAATCGGTGACGAAACACTGCTGTATGACATGCAGGGTGGAACCATACACATTCTCAACAAGACCGCGCACATGATTTGGGACCTTTGCAACGGCCATTATTCGGAAGATGATATACAAAACGAGCTGAAAGACACATTTTGTATTTCCATTCGATTGTGATCTCATGAGTGACATCAGGCATACCCTATACAATATTTAAGCAAAAAGGATTATTGCAACACAACATGGTGGGTTAACCCAAACCGAAGATCTCATGAGAGTCGGATCTCCGCTTGACCTGATAGACGCTATCTCATGACCAGCCATCAGGATAGCGATAGGTAAGACCGATACTTGGATTGTTCGAAGCACTTTATCTTAGGTCAAAGAACCAGGTCAGGTGGAAAATTAATCAAGAAAGGAGGTGAGAAAAAATGGAAACAAAACAATTTGTTGAATATGAGGCACCAAGAATAGAGACGATTTCAGACGAGCAAATACTGGAAGAGTTGGGAGAAGCACAAGCTTGCCATCAATACCTGCCTGATTGTGGTTTAACAGCAGAGCTGATAGATTCGATGTGTTGCTTTTTATCACTTGGAAAGTAGGGTTTCAAATCAAAAAAGGGTCCGATATTGTTACATTTCGGGCCCTTTTTTATCGCTTCATGATAGCTGTTTTCCTCAGGCTGTTACATAGCTTACACAATCGTAGCTCGCCAGGCGTCAACCCCATCTTCGATCCGCTATCATCAATTATTGCCGATAAGAATCAGCGATATAAATTATTCTTAACCATTTGAATATTTATTCGTTAATTTTTTTATTTCAAACGCAAACCCTTCCGTATACCAAGTTTTTTCATTTTTGGCACCGAAAATGCAATTAGGGTGTGTTGTGATCGATAATGGACATTAACTGCAATAATGCTGAAAGGAGGTGATTAAGAATGAAGACAGAACAGTTATCCGAGTATGTAAAACCAACAGTCGAAACAATAAGTGATGATCAAATCCTGGAGGAGCTAGGCGAGGCACAAGCAATTATTCAATATTGTGATCTCCTTGACTAAGTCATAGTAAAAAAGAAGCAAAAGATGTTGATGGGTTTGGTGTCAGGCATGCCAAATCCATCACATCTTTATCTTCTGTGTTTAGAAAATTAACGTGTTAGGCCAGGTTATTCTTAATTTAAATATGAATTCAGTCATCCTTAAAGGATATCATTGAACATGTCGTCAATAGCAAATGAAACCGATGCTCACGAACTGAGTCTACAATTTTATGACCAGAAAGCGGTCTTGAGCTCTGATTCGAATAAATATATTCAACTCTTCAAACAGATGTATTCACGTTTTGAGACAGAGCAACGATATTTCATCGATCGTTCGCCACTTCGCCTTCAGGTTCAAACCGGATTGAATAATCGGAACATTACACCGAAAATGATTTTGGATGGTGAGACAAAATCTCTTTCCGGTATCCAGCTCGACGATGGATACATTTACGAGAGTATTCTCAACACCATTATATCACGGGTACGAAGCCATTTCCTGATTCATGCCGGCGTTGTCTCTTAAAACGATCAGGGTGTCATCCTGGTTGCAGATTCAGCCCATGGTAAGACAACACTGGTACTGGAATTGATACGTCGTGGATTTAAATTTCTATCCGATGAAATGGCAGCGCTTGGACGGAAAGATCACATGGTGCACCCGTTTCCACGGAGCCTCAGGATACGCCCAGGTATCACTTGAACTGACCGGATTTCAGAGAGCTGCCGTCAATGCACCCGCTGGTTGGACAAACTCCTTTTGGATATAGAAAACATAAAAGAAAACTGTGTCGGAACGGCCGTGCCTATTCGCAACATCGTCATATTTCAGGATCCAGCCTTGAAAAATCGAGCAAAAACATCTGAAGAAGATAGGAAAGCTCATTGTGGTTGTCGATCGGATCGAAGATGGCTTTGTCGATCGCATTCGTAAAATGGAAAACGTTACCGATATGAACATCGACACCGATCGCACCTACCCCATGCTCGAAATTGCTACATCCAGTGTGACCACCGTATTGTCAAAAATAGAAACACTATGTGACAAGTACGGGATATTGCTTCTCAATTACATTCGCAAAGAGATCACGCGTCCTGAATTTGATGCGTCTCCATGGATGAAACAATTTCTCAAGACTGAAACTGCAAGGGAGATGTTGAAAAGGTTCTTGGGCGGTCACAAATCAGCACTACTGCAAAATGAATTTAACGGCAGCTCACTTAGATTGTTTTTAGAACTGGCCGACATCATACAAGCAGGCATCCTGTCACCGGCTCTATGTGGGGTCTTTGAGTGAGATGGCGGACCTTGTTTGTGGTTTGGTGAATTCTAAATGATTGGGAATAAATCAATGAGTTTATTCGGAAATGCTCGGGTTGCCCGGAAAAAAGAAATTGTTGAATCTATCGTGGCGCTTTGGGGGCAGTGTGGCAAACAAAATACGGTTCCTGTTTCCGGTCGCAGCATGCTTGCCATTCTTGGAAGACGGTGATAAGCTAAGGGTCTTGCATGGACAAAGCCATGCAGGTGTCGGGGATGTTATTACTTTCTATAAAGACGATATCTTTGTCGCCCACCGGATCATGCAGAAAAAGACGCAACAGAACAGACCTGTTATCATTACCAAAGGAGACAACGCGCCACAGTTTGATCCTCCATTAAGATTACAGGAAATAGTGGGCCGTGTGATAGCTGTCGAAAGGGATGGGCGATTGATGAAAATGGATACCCTATCCTGGAAAGTGCTGGGCTGGCTCATCGTAGTAAAAACCCATGTTCGCGGAAAGCTGTCAGCGGTTCGTCAATCTGCCAATATAAGAAAATGCATGGGATGGCGCGTATCGCGTTTCTAGTTTTATCTTGCGCTGTGTTCAATTTGCGGTAAAAAATCTAATGCAAACAATTCAACCCTATGCATGCCGGTTTAAACCCTGAAAGGATTATCGACTTGCCTGCCGCCATTCAAACACAAAATCTAACAAAAAGATTTCCGGTACCCAAAAGGTACCGCGATCTCCTGCTGCACCCATTCAAACGCGAGATGGTGACGGCACTGGAGAATATCACCTTCAACGTGATGGAAGGTGAGTTGTTTGGACTGTTGGGTCCTAACGGGGCCGGTAAGACCACCCTGGTAAAAGTACTATGCAACATGATTCTCCCGACAGAGTGGCAAGGCATTTATTTTTGAACACGATGTATCAAAATATAGTAAGCATATCAAGAAACTGATCGGGTATGTTGTCAGTGAAGAACGAAGCTTTTTCTGGCGGCTCACCGGAAAGCAAAACTTAAAATTTTTTGCATCACTCAACAATATGAATTCTCACCAGGCCGATACCCGTATCAAAGAGGTTGTTTCATTGGTGGAATTGACCCCATACATCGATAAAACATTTAAAACCTATTCGACTGGGATGAAGCAGAAATTAGCGATTGCAAGAGGGTTGCTGACGGATCCCCAGATTTTATTCCTGGATGAACCCACAAGAGCATTGGATCCCATTGCAACGCATAAAATAAGAGACTTCATTAAGAATAGAATCGTGGGGGAGGCAAAAAAAACAGTGGTCATTGCAACCAACAACATGCATGAAGCTGAGGAAATGTGCCATAGGGTTGCCATTATCGATAAAGGGCACGTAAAAATATGCGATACAATTTCTAAAATCAAGGCGAAAATGAATGGTAGTACGAGATATAAAATGATACTGAACGCGACGTATGAACAAACGCAGCAGCACTTGTCTTCCATGGCATTGGAAAATAAAGCGATTCGCCTGCTTTCTATTCAACCGTCAGAAAATGAGACGGTGGTAAAAATTGAATTTGATAAGACAATGCGTATGATTCATCCGATATTATCAAATATTTTATGAATTCAGATCTTGAAATGAAAGCATTTTATCCCAGAGGAGCCCTCACTCGATGACATATTTTCAAAAATCATTGATTGAAAAAGCAATCCTAAACCTTAGAAAACCGCTGGCGTTTATCCATAAGGATTTTATCAGCGAGTCCAGCTATAAATTTTCTTTTCTCTCCCAGTTTGTGGGCATATTTATCACAGCATTGGCATGGTTTTTTTTATCCAATCTGTTTGGGGGATCTGTCTCGGAACATTTAAATCGCTATGAAGGCGACTACTTTTCATTTGTCATCATCGGAATTGCATTTGCAAACTACCTGCAGGTGGCCCTACGCAGTTTTTCGAGCAATATTCGAAGTGCGCAAACCCTGGGCACATTGGAAGCCATGCTGGTCACCCAAACAACGATCCCGACGATCATCCTTTCTTCGTCCTTATATAACTTTATCATTACCTCTTTTCGGGTCGTTGTATATTTAATCCTCGGGGCACTCGTTTTTGGTCTAAATCTTGGAAAAGCAAACTATCCTGCGGCAATAATCATCCTGATGATTACGATTATTTGTTTCAGCAGCATGGGAATCATCTCGGCCAGTTTTATCATGGTGTTGAAAAAAGGTAACCCGCTAAACTGGATTTTCGTGAACCTCTCATGGCTTCTGGGTGGTGTGTATTATCCCATTTCAATTCTTCCGGAGTGGCTGGAGAAGTTTTCTTATTTACTGCCCATAACATATTCGCTTGAAGCAATGCGACTGGCCTTGCTGAACGGTTATTCCTTTCGAGCTGTTGTTGCCGAATATCGTTCCGCTGGCTATTTTCACAATCATTTTGCTGCCATTGAGTCTGATGTGTATTCAACTATGCGGTCAGAAGAGCAAAAATAGAGGGCTCCTTGGTTCAATATTGATGGCTAGCACCTGAATACTACTATAACGTTCTTTAATTTCATACAGGTAATAATACATTTTATGTGGTGAAAAATTGAAACATAAGCAAAACAATGCCGATAACGATATGGAGATTCAACTCCTTCTGGCATGTTCGCGAAATGATAACCATCCGGATCGAGCACAAGAGATCACCTCGTTATGCCGCAAACGTATTGACTGGACACGGGTTATCCAAAAGGCGCTTGAACACGGTGTCATACCACTTGTGTATCGCAGCCTTTGTGACACCTGTCCGCAAGATGTTCCAGAGCCGGTGTTGACAAAGCTGCGAAACCATTATCAGGTGAATGCGCGACAGAGTTTTCTTTTTTCACGGGAATTGATTAAAATCCTCAACATACTTCAAAGACAAAGGGATTAAAGCAATTCCATTCAAAGGACCTGTTTTAGCTGAAATAGTCTACGGTGACTTGGCCCTAAGACAGACATCCAGACCTGGATATAATGATCATGAAGAAGGATGTACCGGCTGCCGTTGACCTCTTAAAACTGCACGGATACCTGCCGGACACGAAACACCAGTTTAACTGGGAGGCGCATTTTATACGCTCGGATGGCAAATGTGTCGTAGATCTTCATTGGGGCGTTTCCCCTTTAGATATTTACAAAGACAGAGACATCTCTTTCAAAATAGATTTAGAACAGTTGTGGAGCCGAATGTGAGATGACTACCTTTTTAGGAATTCCCGTAATCCAGTTTTCTCCCGAAGATTTACTGATGATTCGATGCCAAAATTCGGTGAAAGAATTTTGGAAAGACAAATGGCCACAACTGAAATGGATCGTCGATATCGGACGAATTATAAATTGCTATCCACAACTGGACTGGAAGTACCTACTTTCAACTGCGAGAGAGCAGGGAAACCTTCGTCTGCTATACGTTTGTTTGTCATTATCCCGACATCTAATTGGGGCATCCATTCCCTCTGATCTGTTAAAAATAATTCAAAAAGACAAACAGGTACAACTACTTACACGAGAAGTCATTGACAAACTATATGAAAAAAAAGACATAGAAAATAAATTGGTTCATCCGTGGACAGGCAGCATGGCCAGGAATCTGTTTTGCATCCGGTTAAAAGAACGGTTCCTCGATAAGATGCCCTACGTTAAAAAAATATCAAAAATGTATATCAGCAAAGTTCATCGGGTGGTTAGAACGTTTGTCAATATCCTTCTGATAACGGCAGGTTTTTGAGTCCACAAGGGATTATTAGTGACATCTAATATGGCCTATGCCAAACGCTCTAGTAGATGGCAGCCGTTTTTCGCCGCACCGGATTTTTCTTCCCTTCTTGTGCCAACGCTTGCTGGGACAGAGTGTAGCCCTCAAAACCAGAATCTTCAGCCGACCAGATGTCTACATCCGGTTGATTCAATAGCTACCTGGAAAGACAACTTCAACTCCCAGAAAAACCTTTATGCGATAGTCATACTTTCACCTGCACCAGCTTTAGACCCGTTCTGCAGTTTTGGTCTCATCGTCAGGCGGTTTGGGTTTAGCCTGTTCCGAAACCGCTGGCCGCCAATCCGGGTTCCAAAAAACATTTCCAATATGTACTTCGATAAATTGATAAATTAGGTATTTCACATCTTCCGGAATTAATTCCGGTAAATTTTGGAAATTATCATAGTGCAGAAAATACGATGACTCAAAATTTTCATAAAATCCGTTATTTTCAAAATAAATATTGGTGAAAAAATCCCCACCAATAGCGTTTTAGGCAAGAGCTGAGAGGCTTCAATCCAGATTCGCCTGAAAAGAAACGCCAAACGGAGGCTCTGGTTTTTTGAAATGGCCTGTTTCTCCCCAGTTGCGGTCGATCACAACCTGTTTTTCCTTTGGCGGAAACATAATTCCAAGGGAGCGATTCAGACCGCCATAAAATCCATTTTTTTCATGATACTGAAGTGGATGGCTCCATCGACGCGGATGACCGGACAAGCGTCCAATGGTGTCTACCACTTCTTTGGCAACGTGGAATGCGCCTATTTCATTCCAATGAAAATCCGTTTTATAAATACCGGATATTTTTCCTTGGCCGCTAATAGAGCAGTACGCACATCCACATACTGCACTTGCGATAGCTTATCTAGCAAAGCCAGTAGACGATAAAAAGCCGTCTTTTTAGGACGTGATATTTTGCCCGAAGGCATGTATTCTGGATAGATAGAAAACTTCATTTGCACTGGTAATAAAACCAAAGTTATTTGTCTTGAACGACAATACTCATTTAAAGTTACAATGTTGGTTTCAATGCGTTTCCAATCTTCCTCGGTAAGGCGCTCCCCTCTGATTTCCTCATTTTCAAGCACATTCCGGTATTCCATCCATCCTTTCCGGCCGATGAACACTTCATCTGATCGATTGAAAAAAGAATAATCCAGCTGATTCTTTAGCCGGGATATAAAAATCCCGCATACCAAAATTGTCGTTGAAATATTTTTCATACGCTTTACCGAAAGATTCACCTTCTTTATATAACTGAATAAAAATATTCCCTTTTGGCTTCTCCAATTTATTTCGGTTTTCATCTAAATGTTGATACCGGAACAGCCCGAATTCAACTTTTATCCAGGGTGCGCCCATCAAAACAAGGAAAACCAACACAAAAGAAAGCCGCATTAGCCTCAACCTAACTGATTCCGCTGTATCTTCCTCCGCAAACTTATTCTGCGTTATATATCTCAAAAACAATATGATCATGAGGATAAGTCCGGTAATAAAAGTATACGCCATTATCATCTGAGGTATTTTATTCTCCCCGATAACCCGAACATCCTTAATGGCTACCCGGGAGAGGGGAATCATGAAAAATACGCAATACGGCTTCTTTGGGGGGGTTGTTTCCGGTCGGTACTTTTTTGCTTACAGCTTTGGTTTTAGTACGGGCATCAACTTCATCGAGAATTTTTTCTTGCCAAAATCATAATTTTCCCCCAGAAAATCAACGGTCAAAATCACTGGTTCAGGTCCTTTGACCTCTTCGACAACAAACGAAACCCGGTACTCTTCCTTCGGCTTCAGCCAGATTTTCTGCAGCACCATTTTCAAATCCCGGCTCTGGTCGTTGTTAGAAAAAATGCCTTCTATTTCTTGAACATTGGATGACAAGGGATGCACCGGTCCTGCAGCACGATCTGAAATAATGAAAGACGGTTTCATCAGCCGAAGCAGGAAAAGCAGGCTGAGCAAAATACCGACCACCCATAAACCGCGTTCTATTGTTTGGGTTCCAAACCGCATATGATTCCTTGTTTATCTACCCGGCAAGGCCATGCCACAAAATCAATGAAACCTCAAAGACATCAAAACTGAAAATAAATAAAAGGATTAAACTGCATTTTGGACATGACCAAAACCGAAATGAATATCACTGATATGCTGACAATTCCCTTGGCCAAAGTCATCCGATAGATCGGGGTGCCAGCAAGAATTTTTTTAAACCATTCATACGGAAACAAGACGATTATGCTGCCTACAACAAAATACGTCGCTATACCTGCATCGAGATAATAACCCACATGGAAATATTGATACCCGCTTAAATGTGGTGCTCCGAATAAGGCAGACAAAAAGACCAACGCCTGCTCAAATGATTGTGATCTGAAGAACACCCATCCAATCATCACCAAAAAAAGAGTCAATATATTGCCTAAAAAGCCCTGCGGGACGATCCCAAAGCGGTTTTTCAGCACCCTTTCTATAACCAACAGAACGCCGTGGAAAATACCCCATATCACGAACGTCCAGGCCGCACCATGCCACAAACCACACAAAAAGAAGACCATGAAAAGATTGATATACGTTCGTACAGGGCTTTTTCTGTTTCCGCCCAGGCCGATGTAAAGGTAATCCCTGAACCAGCGTGAAAGCGTCATGTGCCAACGCCGCCAAAATTCCGTAATACTTTTGGCTTGGTACGGCTGGTTGAAATTTTCCGGAAAGTGAAAACCAAAAAAGCGCGCCAATCCTATGGCCATATCCGAATATCCGGAAAAATCGGAATCAATCTGCAACATATCAAGCCAGACCCACCCAAGCCAAGGCAGTCGTGAGTTCGTTTTCCGGCAGAGCGAATATTTTGTCCGCCCACGCCGCCAAGACTGTTAGCCAGAATGATTTTTTTACCCATACCCAGGCTAAACCGCCAAATTCCCTCAAAAAACATCTCCAGTGTGATCTTGCGGTTCTCCATTTCAGCCTCTAATTCCGAATAACGGACAATGGGGCCGGCCACCAAATGGGGAAAAAGCGTGAGATAGGTGCCAAAAGTAAGCAGACTGGCGCATTTGTCTTTTCCTTGGTAAACTTCCACAAGATAAGAGATCGCCATGAAAGTATAGAAAGATATTCCAATGGGCAGAAAAATGTAGGTATGTGGTGGCATTTGAGCACCAAACAAATGTATATAAATTGCGGCCACCTGGTCGTAAAGAAAATTGTAATATTTGAAAATAGATTAATAAAGATAGATTGAATATCACACCAATGGTGACCAGGCTCTTTTTCGCGTTTGAGGAATAAATAAATCGTCCAAGGACCGTATTGACCAAAATCGAGAGAAAAAAAACAAGGACAGAAGCTTTCCGCTTCCCCAATAATAGAAAAACAGACTTACCAACAAGAGAACAATATTATTCAAGCTCTGCTTTATTGGAAAATGCTTTGCCAGCACACGTCTGGACAGCATGTCGGAAGCATAATAAAGCACCAGATAAACCGGCAAAAATAGATATAGAAATATGTTGGAACTAAAAATCATAATCTATCCGATGAAAACTATTTTTGAGCACAGAAAACTGGCAAAATTTTATCATATCTTCAGGGAAATCCTACAGGCAATACTATATTTCTCAATTTTGATATCAGGATGATATTCTTGAATGCCGATCAAATGGTTATCGACATATTCCTTAGGACCCATATAACTTGATATCGATGTCGATATGCACCATGGTCACTTGGATTGATTTTCAAAGAAAAAGCATATTATAAATTGAAGAACCTCGCAGCAAGCTGCGAGGAATCTTCGACCGTAAGGAATTCTGTCTAATTTTGATTCGCTCGCTAACCCGCAGCAAGCTGCGGGGAATGCGCTCGCTGTTGCGGTTCATCATCTATTTATGGTTCCTACACAATTTTTAAACTTTCTGAAGAAAGTATTCTCTTATCGCTTGAGTTAAATTTCCTGGGTTTCCGATATCGATATGGTGAAAATCGGAAAAAAGATGCCCAAAAACGTTTAAACCACTTTCAATAGCAGACTGGATAATATGACCCAGATGAATTTCAACCTGAGTTGAATGCTTTTGTCTCTCATCTAATTCATGCTTTAAATGATTGTGCATGAATAATGTAAATTCAGGTTTCCAAATGGCAAAAATCCAACTGAACTTAAGATCTGTGTTTTTCGGTTTGACAATAATTTGTGTGATGCGGCCATGCTTGTCAAATTGTACCATGTCGCTTTGTTGCATCTGCTTTTTGTCATTAACTGGGTAAAGCCCCAGCATAAGATCGGCTTTCTCTTGATCAAAAACGGTGTCAGCCACTGTGAATGCATTCTCAGGCTCAAATAAGATGTCAGGAAACCCAAGGAAAATTTTTGCTGTTTTTACAAATGGATATGCTTGATCCAAAGTATAGGGCACACCAAATGGATGAGCCATAATCAAATAGGCCATTTTAACTCCGAACTCTCTTCCATCTCCGTAATAGTTAAGAATGTCCCATTTCCCCTTACGAATAACCGTATACACCTTTTTTACACCAGCCAGACGGTATTTTTCCAAAAGATATGTGGAAACCGCTTTCAGCCTCCCCTTCTTTTTTTCTCGCATTAAAGCCGATAGGGAAAAGTTCTTTACTGAATGCCAATGGCCCCAACCGGTTGGCGATTCCTGCCGCAGGGATTAGTCCTATTTTTTCCATTTTTCATACCTTTTTTCATGCCATTTGAAACGGATGAAGTAGTTCGTTGAATAAGCGTCTACCTTTTTACAGATATTTTTAGGTCTTGCTTTTAATTGATACACATATGCCATTTTACGCTGTGCGTTTACTAGCCATCGTTTCAAATAAAAAGTCCTGAACACGATCAACGTGTCAGGGCTTCTGTCCCAAACTTAATACAGTGTATCTGGGAATATTTTTTTGGTTTGTCCCTGTAATATCGAATAGATTTATTCTGTTTACATGGATCCCTTTGCTTTTTAAGGATTCAGTAAAGAAATAAGGCAAATTTGAAAAGGTATTGATATCAGCGGAATCGCCAAAGGTGAAAAGATTGAACTTCAAGGGGTGCTGTGTCACTGTTTTAGCACAATGCTCTGGATATTGGCTTCTGCCAACTGCAATTGCATTTGTTGCGCTTTTTCTTTGCTTTCAAAGGTCCCTACCCGGACAAAAAACCATATACCTTTATCTGCCATATCCACTTTCAATTTATATGCATGATGTCCCTTCTCTTTTATTTCCGTCATCAGGTAATCCGCATTTTTTTCATTCTTCATGGCTGCGATCTGTAGTGTAAATCCATTTTTCTTTTGGGTAGGTTCAATCTGCGCCGGCTGGTAATTGTTTTCTGTTTCGATGTCATCCTTTTTTTCTGCAGGAATGCTTAATTTTTCTGCACTCGGTGGCATCTTTACTTGATAGTAAACGGGTTCTCTGACCAGCCGGAATCCAATGGTATTGGACCTGATATTGGGGGTCAATATTCACCCGAGCGGCCGATCGGCAACTTACAGCCGCATCGTCAAATGAGCAACTGCGCCCCACTCTATCCGCGATGGGGTCAAGATCCCGATTCTCCTTCATTATGATTTTTTTTGTATAATCTGCCACATAGACATCCTGGCACCATTCGTAAACATTGCCGTGCATGTCATAAATGCCCCAATCGTTAGGCATTTTTTGTGCTACCGCATGAACCTTTCCGTGTGAGTTACAATGATACCAGGCCATCTCATCCAAGGGGTTGTTTTCCTGGCAATCAAAATTGATTAATGCCCCATTTGAAAAGGCTGTCATGCTGCCGGACCGACACACATACTCCCACTCAGCTTCGGTCGGCAGTCGATAGGTGTTATTTGAATCCAGGTGATTAAGTTTTTTGATAAACGCCTGGACATCGAGCCAGGATACACTTTCCACCGGGCAATTGTCTCCACAGCCAGAGAAATACGAAGGGTTATGATTCATCACTTCCTTCCACTGTTGCTGTGTAACTTCAGTCATCTGAATATAAAACGGTTTATCGACATAGACCGCTTGTTGAACCTCAAAAATCGTCCTGCCAGGCTCCTCGGGCGGACTACCAATAATGAATTCGCCACCCGATATAAAAGCAAAGCGCATGCCCAATTGGTTTTTAAATGTATCTCTGCCATTATTTATAGAAGCTTCGTTTCCACCGTCGAACTCGTTTACAGCAGTCGTATTATCCTCTTCGTTCTCAGCAAAAGCACAGCTAGCATATTGCCCCTGTGCAACCAGAAGGGTAATAATCATGACGATGGTTATCAATTTATTGTTTTGGTTCACCATATATGCGCCTAAATCAAAATCATGCTATTCTTTTCTAACACAAATCAGTTTTTTCCTTTTCACCACTAGCAATACGGCACCGCCAGCAATTAAAACAATGGTTAGAAAAGATATTCCATAAACCCAACCGGCAGTTGAGCTTAGGAGATTTCCAATAAAGCAAGAGCCCACATCATCTATTGGCGGAATTGAAATACCAGCGCCCCCGCCAGCGCCCTCACCTACCAAAGCCGACTGAATGCCAGATACATGGTATACCTTGATCTCGATTCTATCGTCACCAATGACGCGTGATTTCGGTACCATCCAGCCCGAAATCAAGCTGTTCCCGGAACGATCAGACGCCAAAACCCACTCGCCTCCACGATAAAGATAAAAGCTCACGTCACTCAAATTGTCTATATCACTGAACTCTGGTGTAGAGATAATGAGCTTGACCGGTTGATTAAATATGATATCTGGCTGAAAATACAGGGAGCTTCCAAGGACTGTGGCGCCACTCACATTAAATGGGGGCAGTTCGCTGGGTGGCGCCAAAACGGGTAAAAGAGGTTCATCACTATTATAATATAATCTTTGATCCGGCTAAGTTATCAGATGTCAATTCGATACCGGCATCGTAGTCATATAACATATCGTCTAAGTCTGGATCGGATAATTCTATCATATCGAACGATGGCAACTGATCCGGATCCTTTGCATTGTTGTGTTCAGATTCATTTTCAATTTTGAAATGATAATCCGCTATAATAATATCCCCGGTGTTGCTCGTCACTTTCAGTGAGATATCAACAATTGAGTCAAAGGAGAATACACCATACTGGTCGAGGGATCTGTCGTAAATGACCCAAAACTGTTTGACGGCTGCATCTGATTCTTCCTCGTTTAACTTAACGACGCGTACGACATCTGTTTGGCTGAGATCCACGTCATAAGCATCGTTTATATTGTCAATGACTGAAAATAAAACACTGCCTGGCTGAGTGACATCAATACCATTTACATCACCGATTAGAGCCGAAAAAGAAGTATCGTTCGGAGTCCTGCTTGTATCTAGCAACCCGGCGCCATCATGAGGTATCGTTTCCCTAATGTCGGGCAGGAACACATCTATAGTCACTATCTTTGGATCTGTTCCATTGATAAATTCTTCATAATTGCTCAAACCATCTTTGTCAAAATCACCGTCCTTGCCCTCACCAATGGTTTCGTCACCATTTGTTGGGTTGAGGCCATTGATAATTTCCCAGTCATCAGGCAAATCGTCTGCATCGTTATCGTTAATCAATACGGTTGACGGGGCAACAGGATTCCCGTCAGCGTCAGTGATTTCATCCCACACCTTTAATACAAAGATGGTGTATTCGGGTATCAGAGTAAACGTAAAACGGTAGGCATTTTCATCGTTCGTATTGGTGATCTGCTGGATGGCGTTTCCGGGTTCCGCATAAATCAGGTGTGGACTAAATTGATAATTGGACTCCAGTCTCGCGTTTTGCATGTTCGGTTCATCGTAAGTGATATCGATGGTATGGTTTACCAGATCTATTTTGGGATAGTTCGATTCAGGATATACGATGATCGAAGGTGGGTCCGCCTCGGGAGTAATTTTATCGAATTCTCTCGAGGGATTCCGATCGATCGAACTGGTAGCATAGTTGTTTCCGCTCGCATCTGTCGAACTGACTCGAATCAAATGTCTTGTGCTCGGTGATAACCCGGTGATGATAACGCTGTGTTCGGTCACCATCTCTGCATCGTTTTCACTGAAAGCATATCCTTCCCAAGACTTGTTAAACACCGTATCATATCGCACCTGGCTGTTTCCAGGTTCATCTGTTTCCCACTCTACGCGCATCGATCTCTCAGAAAGCGTTGTCAGTATTACCTGGGGGTTATTTAAAATTTGGGGGGCGTTCTCATCCGGCCCGTCATCAGAAACAAAAACCATTTCGATGGATGGGTTGCTGTCGCCATCACTCGTCAAGGGGCCATTCCCTTTCGCATCGATCGAGCCGACACGGAAGTAGTATTGCGTGCTTGGTTGAAGTCCGGTTAAGGTTAGATAATGCAACTTGGTCATACCGGCATCTTCTTCGGTTAATCCGTAATTTTGCCAGCTAGTGTTGGCGATACCGCCCTGTTCACCATATTTTACAATGCTGTTACTTGGCTCGTCGGTTTCCCAGGTAATTAGGGCCGTCTTGTTGGTATAAAAACTGATTTGGACATTTGAAATATTTGGGGCAGTATTGTCAGGGCCATCCGCCGTTACAAATGTTCCCAGCACGGATGAATTGGTGGGATCTTCATTAAGACCGGGCCCATTCCCTTGTGCGTCTCTTGAGCCTGCTCTAAAATAATAGAACGTGTTGGGATTGAGATCGGTTATGGTCACACTGTGATTGGTCTGCATCTCTGAATCATTTTCAGCCAAGGGCAGGTTCTCCCAGATCGAACCTCCAAAATTCGCCTCCACAGTTTCTTGCTCACCATATTTGACCATGCTATTGCTCGGTTCATCCGTTTCCCATTCGATGATGGCAGATCATATTATCGGTAGCAGTTACTTCCGGTGGATTGAGAATTTTTGGGGCCAAGAGATCTCTTGCTATCTCGGTGAGAAAATTGACTTCTGTGAAAGGATTATTCTTTTCCTCGGGATCCGTGTTTGGACCGTTTCCGACGGCATCTGTAGAGCCCACTCTAAAATAATACCGGGTAT
>CAVOZW010000013.1:0-102650 GCA_963701385.1 uncultured delta proteobacterium | reverse complement strand
AGTAGACAGGAGACTCCCGTGCCTATAGGTCAATGTTTGTTTTCTCTGTTTCCGCCTGCTTTCGCAGCGGTGCCACAATATCTTGACCATATCACAGTTGAACTCCTGTCCCTCACAGAACCGGACAAGCGGATTTCCCATACATCCGGCTCCTCGGTTCACCATTCAGTAAGCCTCCGTTCTACGATACGGATTCAGGTCTTTGCGGACCCTGGGCTTAGGCCAACCCACCCAGGCCAATGCCTGGTTAAAGGTCGACCAGGTGTATGCCTTGCGCTGACTTTTACGGTTAAGCCATTTGAACAGGATGCGTGTTGCGCGATAGACATAGAAGCTACACCTTTCCAGGTTATCCGTTATGGCGTAATAGCTCAGGTGGCCGATCACACGTGTACGGGCCTGCCTGAGAACTTCCCCCTTCTTCAGCACATGTCTGACCTTCTTTGCCCAATCGGTAAAACTGCGCAGGCTCTGCACCAATTTCTTGCGGCTGGTACGACGTTTCACCTTGAAGTACCCTTTCCGAGTCTTACCGCAATAGTGCGTCAATCCCAGGAAGGTAAACTCTTTCGGCTTCTCGCCTCGCTTATATGCAGCTTCTCGGGCAAAACGACCAAACTCGATGCAGTGCGTCTTTTCCTTTGCCAATTCGAGACCAAACCCTTCCAGGCGGTCCTCCAGGCGTCGTCGAAAATTCTCCGCATCACTCTTGCACTGAAAGCAGGCCAAAAAGTCGTCGGCGTACCTAAAATAGTACGCTTCACCTTTGCTCTGCCTGCTCACCCGCCGGCTGAACCACAGATCCAGCACGTAATGCAGGTAGATGTTCGACAGCAGTGGTGAAAGGATGGAACCCTGTGGAGTCCCTTGCTCGGTGGCCCGGACCAGACCATCTTCCATGATGCCGCTCTTGAGCATCCGGATACTCAGACGGATCACTCGCTCGTCACCGATGCGATGCCGCAGGAATTTAACCATCCAGTCGTGGTTAACCTTGTCGAAGAAACTTTTAACATCCGCTTCTACCACGTAGCTGACCTTTTCCTGCTGGATTGTACGCCCAAGCTTATCCAAGCATTTGTGCTGGCTCCGACTCGGACGATACCCATAACTGCTGTCTTCGAATACGGCCTCGTAGATGGGCTCAAGGACTCGTTTGGTCGCTTGTTCCACAATCTTATCCTCAAGATTGCTTATGCCCAGCGGCCTACCCTTGGCACTCCCCGGCTTCGGTATGTAGCTACGTCGTTTCGGCCCTGGACGATATCCCATCCGCCTGAGCCTCTCCGACAGCTGCCGTAGGTTCTCTTCAAGGTTTTTCCCGTATTCTTTTTTGGTTACGCCATCCACTCCGGTTGCCTTATTGGCTTCCAGCGTATCGTAGCAGGCCCGCAAATTGTCCACATCACATATGTGATGGTACAGACTGGTAAATACCAGAGCCGGTTCCTTGCGCGCCTTTCGACCTATCCGTGTCAGATCTGTTGTCACTGCATTGTCACTCCTTGCATAGTGTCAGTGTTGCTCCTTTCACGGACGATGTACCGTGGGGACCTTCGCTCAGCGGGGATTAGCCGCTTCTTCGCTAGGTCATTGCAGCTCTCCGGTCCCCATCACTTGCGACGCGGCCATCCCACGACCTCTTTTTACATTGGCCCTGGTACTCGGATACTGCCAGTGCAGTTGTGTCTCCAAGAGCACATTGATCGTCGCTCGCCTGGTTACTTGCTTGTCGTTGCACAGCTCGATGCCGTCTTAGACCCCGGGGTGTCAGCTTCGCACTCGTCATTTCCGCACTTGCCGCTTGGCCTGCGCCCTCCTTGATAGGATCGGCACGCTCCCAAAATTCCTTGTTCTCGGGGCTATGTGTCAGATTCAGGGCAACACCCTTCACCTCGCTGCACTCGCTTATTTGTCCACCCGGTCTTCACCGCCGGACATTACACTACTGAGCGGTTGACTAAACCTTACTCAGGATGGCTTTGGCTCTTTAAAGAGCCCTCCATCTCAACAGGCAACCATTGCCAGGTTACCCAAGGATTCAAGTGATTGTTATTTATGATTATTTAAAAGTGCCTTTGCAGATTTGCGATTTAAATTATGGCCTTTTTAACGCAACTTTCGGGTTTCAACCTAAGCTAGAGCGAAATGGGTGATCCATTGGTTATTTGCGCTGTTTGAGCCAATTAAGGCACCTTACATCAGCGCATGCTAATAAAAACCCAATATGCGGCCATTTAGCAGTCATGCTTGTTTAACTATATGGCCAGCGCTGATGTTAGAAGGCCTTAGGGCGAGTTCGCAAAGCGCCAGGGGATGATTCATTTCGCGTTCGCTTAATCCCGAAAGTTGTGTATTGCTTATATCACTTGAATCCTTGGCCCCTGGACCCCTTGAACCCTTTGATTATTCAGACCAAATGAAGGAATTTCACTCAGTCCTCAGATTTGACTGCAACTAAATGGGAGATGAGCCTAATTTTTAAGCATATCACTCGAATCCTGGACCCCTGGACCCCTCGAATCCTTTATTTTGATCAACTCTTTTGGAGATGATCAAAAAACAAGCATGACTATCCCGCGCTGCAAACAGCGGGAAATTTAAGAATCGCGGGGTCACACCCATCGCACCGCCACAAAAAACCTTCAGCACCCGTCTCCTTCGCCCAGACGGATGGGGTTCTCTGACGCGGTTTTTATGGTTGTTTTTCAGTCTGGGTGAGCTGAAACCCCGGCATGTGTCAACAGCTGTCTTCGCAAGTCGTCAAAAAGGGGGTAGCGATCCAGATCGGACAGAGGCCCGGTGGCAGATACATACCTTTTTTCGGCCACGGATATCCCGAGGCTGAATCGGCCTGCCCCCGGGAAGGTTTCCGGTTGAAAGGGGATTTGGGTTCGCTGGAGACGGTCTAAGGAACGCACAAGATACTTGAGCGTTTCAGGCGTCATGGTCTGCTGTTTTTTTCCGCTCTCCCAGCAGGCCGGGTCCGTTGGTTCCGAACAATTTTCTCGCCATGTTTGCCGGGTCGTGGTGATATGACCCACTTCGTCCACCTGGATCTCAAGGGTATGGTCGAGGGGATGTTCCTCGGTATATTGCAGGGAGAACCCCGCCACAGGCCAGGCCGCCTCCAGAACAGCTTCAAGCATTGTTTGTTCGGCCTCGGCCGGGTTGTTTTGACATCCTAAAAATATCATGAAACTTACCAGTATCAGGAAAAGGTGGCGTGCCCGGATACATGCATTTCCCCTACGGATTCGGCGGTCTTCAATCCTGATCGCAGGCCCGCAGGAGGGCATCGGGTCAACCCCGGTCCAAGATTCGGCCGAAGTTTTTCTGCAGGCTGCTTCAAACAGCGGGGTGTTCTGGTCGGTACTGCCCGCTCCGGCAGAACGCCGACCATGAGCACCCTTTTCAGAAACATCGTGACAAACGGTCGCTTTTTTCAACAATCCTGCCATCATGCCTGTAAAGAATAATGAAGTACCCCGCAGCGAGCTGCAGGGTACTCCGGTGAAGACGTATAAAACATGGGGCTAAGGCAACATGACATCCGGTGGATCCGGAACGATGTAGTCGTTCAGATCCGGCTCCGGATAAGAGATCGTTATGCTCGATGACCAATCCCCACCACTGGTGTTGTCGATGTTGCAGCAATTACTTGAATTCGCCACCGACAAAGATCCGCTGCGCGAATCGGCAACCCAGAACCCGTCGGTTTCCGGATTGTCGCACGGTTCCGGGCAGAATGCCAGATAACGCCAGCTGAGCGTCCAGGTAATTGGTTGAACATTGTCAAAGTCGTCGTCATGATCGGCGTAGTAATGAATCCGACTCTCATAATCACCATATAGACTAGCAGACTCGGAGCCATCGGTGTATTTGGTCTTCATACCATTCTGGGCGATGTAATGCTCGGGGCCGTATCCGTTGGTGTTGTCAAGATCGAGAAACGGATTGGTGGTGCTGATCCCTCTCCGATGGCTGTAATAAACCGTATCACCAGTTTTTCCATCACCGTCCGGCTCTTTGACATAAAGGTCCACATCACTGCTGTTCTGCCCCCAGCTCATGGTAACGGTCATGTCGGCATGGGAAGCGGTGGAATCGATAATCAAGAGCTTAAAGGCAGCCCAATGGCTGAAGCTGCTCCGCTTGGAAGCCACCAGTGCCACCATGTTTTCACCGGTCAGCAGGGGAATGGTGATGTCAAATTCACCGGTTCCAGCGCCAGCCTGATTGTCGATGGACGTACTGTAATTGCCCTGGGGTGTGAGCACCCGCAGATTATTGACCACCGACCCGGCCGTCTGGGCCAATCCTCCCAGGACCGTTCCCTGAATGCGAATATTGTTATCGGACGTCACCAGTTTTTCCTGTCCCTGGTCCGTGGTACCGGTATTGGACAAGACATCTTCATCGTTCTGGGTGCCGGTAATGGCCGTAAGGGTCAATGTCGGGAACACGCTGCTTCCGGTGAACCCGGCATCGGCAGACGTTTTCAGCTCGGTCAGTGCCGCATCACTCATACCCACATAAAACCCGAAATGCTTGAAATAGTTGTAATTGAAACGACTGCTGGCGGCACTGGTCCCGGAGGCATAACCGTTAAAACCGGTGCCATTGACATAGGTAATCCGACGGTTGTCAGCATTGGGGAAGTTTGGATCATAAATATAAAACGAGATATTCCCGCTGGTATCGATATCCGCCCGGTAGGTCATGATGGCATGGGCACCCGAATAACTGTTGTTCACAACCTGTTGGATGTATAGCAGGGCCGGGTTTCCGGTAACATAAAGCGCGCCGGCCAGGCTTTGCGCCACAGCGAGTGACGACTGGGTCTGCAGATTCAGTTCCTGGGTAACGTATTGATTCCAGATATCCGCCATGCCGTTGTGAACACGACTGGCAAGCTCTATGGCCACGGCATCGTCCACCCAGGTTGCGGTGGGGGCGGCATCACGATAGTTGCTGCGCAGGGCCTTAGCATAGCCTTTTCGAAAGTAAAATTTGGCAAAACCGACCATGCCCATGCAGTTGCCACCGCGGGAGGCCTTGTAATAAGCGCCGTAATTGGGGATGTACCAGCCGTTTGAAGCGGCGGTGAAACCCGTGTTGATGGCTATGCTCTGGTTGGTCCAGTCCGCCCATGTCTGTTGGGCAATCCCAACGGCGAGATACGACAAGTACGGTACCTGGGCGACCGAGGTGGGACGGATGTCGCTGATTTGCAGGGCAGCGGTCACCGAGGTGGTATCGGCCATGTTTGCAAAGGTGCGGGTCCAGAATGAAACCGCTCCGTTGGTTGCATCCATGTCTTCAAGCCCGGTCGGCTCCAGGCTCCCGTCGCTGTTATACACATAATATCCAACGATATCGTCGGTTGAGGCGTCATAGGGCAGGGTTACCAGGACGGCTTTGTCGAACATGGCATAGGTGTTCCAGGAATCCGAGCCCGAAGTCTCGATTCGAATTAATTTGCTGCGCGTTGTGGTCCCCTCGGGCAGTCCGGCTTCTCCGCTGATATCGGCATAGCTGACCTTGAAGTCGATCACCTCGTCGGTGGCCCCTTCAGGCACCATGATTTCAAGACCCGCAAGAGGACTTGTGGGGTCGGTTATTGCAATGGTTCCGCCTTCAGACCCAACCTCGGCTGAGGAGAGATCCGAACTAAGGTCCTGAAATGTACCGGTGGTCACATTGACGATGGTTTCCGGAACAGCGGTACCATCGATCACCGGAGGCGTTATGCCGCCACCGTCATCACCATCGTCCTCCCCACCGCCACTGCCACCGCATCCACCAAGGGCCAGTACGACCGCGCTGAAGATGATGAGCAACCACATGAACCGCAATAGGCCTGAATTTCCGAATCGTCTGTTCTTCATGAATTCCCCTTTCCACTCAGATTGTGAACTTTAGAAGTCATCTCAAAAAGAAGATTTTGGTTTAAAGTCAAGGCGGACTCAAGTTTCAACCCGCAGGAATACTATAGTATTTTGAGGAGTTGAAACGAGAGCCCAACACAGGATTTGGGCCAAAAGATATTTTTGAGATAGCTTCTATCAAAAACCAGTATCCTGTACAGGATACTTCCATTCGTTCTCATAACCATGAAGCGAAAAGTATAAGATGCCGTAAAACAAACATTTTGTCAAGGCGGGAGTTGGCTGCAAGAAAGCGCCCTGACGTCTGATCTGTCCGGTAATTCACATGACAGACAGCAGTCGCTTGACAGACCTTCTTTACCTGCCTATCTTTTGCCACCAAAAGAGCAATGCCTGATCTATTAATGAAACGCTCCTTATTTAAGGTAGGGGCTGCAAGGCAAGGAAAGCTGCGGGCTTTTTAAAGAAGGATTGATGCAAACGATTATTCAAAAGATACTGAGTAAAATTAGTAAAAAATCGAATCCACCAAAAGGCGAGAAAATCAGTTCCCCCAAAAAACCATCTAAAGCAAAGCGCCCCGCTGCCAAACCAGCGTCCGGGACGTTGCGTACCGAATCAAAAAGTCCTTCCCGCAACAGACGTGCGCCGCAAAAGAAAGGTAGACCCAACCGCCAGGCCAGAAGCACCGCAACCAAATCCACAAGCATTGCTTTGACTGAAGCGTGGGATGTATCCAAATTCAAGGTTCCTGAGCTTGAAGGTAAGACACGGTTCCACGATTTCGATCTTCCTAGCCCGCTGTTTCATGCCATTTTCGACTTAGGGTTTCAATATTGCACACCCATACAAAGCGAGATTCTTCCCAGTACCCTGTCAGGAAAAGATGCCAGCGGGCGTGCACAGACAGGCACGGGCAAAACCGCTGCCTTTTTGATCACCGTTATCACCCGGATGCTGAACAACCCCATTCATGGCCAACGAAAATCAGGCACACCCAGAGTCCTGGTAATCGCTCCCACACGGGAGTTGGTACTCCAGATTTCCGAGGAGGCGCGCCAACTCGCCAAGTATTGCGACCTAAAGATCGTGTCTGTGTTCGGGGGTATGGATTACGAAAAACAGAAAAAACAACTGACCCATGCAACGGTGGACATCATCGTGGCCACACCGGGAAGACTGCTCGATTTTCAGCGGCGGGGCGACCTTAACCTGAAAAAGGTTGAGGTGATGATCATCGATGAGGCCGACCGTATGCTCGACATGGGATTTATCCCGGACGTCCGCAAAATCATCTACAGCACACCCAAAAAAGACAAGCGTCAGACACTGCTTTTCAGCGCGACCCTCACCAGGGAGGTCACCCGTCTGGCCGAGCAATGGACCCGTGATCCGGTCACCATTGAAATCGAACCGCAACAGATTGCGGTGGACACCGTTGACCAGATCGTCTACCTGGTGACACTCAGCGAAAAATTTACCTTGCTGTTCAACATTATTTCAAAGCAGAACCTGGACCGGGTGCTTATTTTTTGCAACAGACGTGACGAAGTCAGACGGCTGACGGAAATGCTGACCCGCTACGGAATCAACTGCGCCGAGCTTTCCGGCGATGTACCCCAGAAAAAAAGAATTCGTCGCTTAGACGATTTCAAGAACAAAAAGATACGTGCCCTGGTGGCAACCGATGTGGCCGGGCGCGGCATTCATATCGAAGGCATGGACCATGTCGTCAACTACACATTGCCCCGCGACCCGGAAGATTACGTGCACCGTATCGGTCGTACCGGTCGCGCCGGTTCGGCAGGCACCTCTGTCAGTTTTGCCGACGAGGAAGACGCTTTCTATCTTCCCCCCATCGAGGCATTCATGGGCCGCAAGTTGAAATGCATCCAGCCGGACGATACATGGCTTGCAAAGCCGGTCCCGCTTTATGCCAAGAAAAGATCTAAACCCCGACCTGCCAAAAGACCCGCTTCCAACACCAGGCGAAAATATCAACCTGGGCGAAAGCGTGCACAGCGAGCGAGCAGGTAATGCGTCCGATGTAAAACACCAGCGGCACATGCCCTGTTTTTCATAGCCCTAAAAACGTAACGCGCCTGAGTTGAAGAATGTCACAGGAAGAGGCATAGGAAAACCTTAGCGATTTGACGATGGCCCAGTTGGAAACCAGCATGGGGGCAATGGCAGCATGGCCCATTTCTGAAAGACCTCTGGCCACATGCCTGCGCAAGGCCACGTTGAACGCCTCCCCGTAAACTCTTATGCGGGCCCATTCCTCCGCTGGATATTTTTTCTTTTTGCAATTCGCCCTGCGCACTCTTTGCCGCTGGGGCAGAACCCAGGATATAACACTCAGCTCTTCAGGGCTGGCCAATTCCCCGGGACAGTGCTGGTTGAAAACCTCCCAGGGGGTCCAGTGAAAAGCTCCGACATACTCCTTGTACTGCTGCCAGATCGGGTCAGCGCCTGATGCAAATCCCACCAGGGCTTCTTCCCACGCCGGTTCTTCATTTTGGTCTTTCATGCTATTATCGGGTGACGTGCTGATGAAAGTACGGATCAAACCGCTTATCCATTCTCCCGAGATACGGGTATTGTTTTCCACCGAGCACCTCCTGTTTTTTCCTAGACCAATGCTTAAAACGGGTACTGTCTATATTCAGGTACTACATCCCGGCTTTTTGTTGCAAATCATTTCAGCATGTGATGAAAATAGTACGTCACAAAATAGCACACTATTCCTGCGGGTTAAATCTGTCGTCCGCCTTGATCTCACGTAAAAATCTTCATTTCTGGACGGACACTATTTAAAAAAATACTTAACTTAGACAGCCGTAAGACACATCGCCAAAGGAGACCAGCGTGAATGCATCAATAGATTACGATCCCGCCATCTGCGCGTCCTGCGATACCTGTGACTGCCTCATGAGGTGTCAGTACATGACATTCGATCTGGCAGAGGCCAAACAAGAGAAGATCAAGATCAACGCCGGGGAGGACTCCCGGGTCCTGACCGAATGCGCCACCTGCTATGCCTGCGAAGAATACTGCCCCAACGACAATCACCCCTTCTACTTGATCGTCGAACGTCAAGAAGAGAAGGGCATTCTTCCCTCACCCGCGCCAATCACCCGGCAGCAGATTCTTATGATGAAACCTAAGGGCACCATCACACCCATGAAGGTACGTTCGCCGGTGATCGACATGTGCTACTTTCCCATGTTGACCGGGGGCATACGGGAGCCGCTCTACGAGACTTCCTCCATTCTTGTGGGAAGTGATTTTTTCTGCAATATCATGTGGCTTCACTTTGCCCGGAATTCTGTCATTCGTGAACAACTGCCAAGAATCATCGATAATATCTGGCATTATTATTTGAGGGACAGCCATGTCGATGAGCTGATTTGCTTTCACGATGAGTGTTATGCCGCCTTCAGCCACCTGGCACCGGCATTCAATATCCAGGTACCCTTCAAACCGGTTCATGTCTTCGAATACATTTCCCGGCGGCTCGATGTCCTGAAAGATTCCATCAAACCCATCAATGCCAAAGTGGCCTATCAACGCCCCTGCTCCAACCGATTGATCCCGGAAACACAGCATTGGGTCGATGACATTTTCAGGAAAATCGGAGCGGAGCGGGTGGAACGAACCTATGACAGGGCAGATGCCCTTTGCTGCGGCCAGGTGTTGCGTGCACACCAGCGGGATGAAATGGCCGATGACATTCAAAACCGCAATCTGGACGATATGAAAGACAGCGGGGCGGCATATTGTGTGTTCAACTGTCCGGCCTGTATGGCAACACTGGCTGAACCCGCTGCCGAAAAGAGCCTGTTTCCGATTCACCTGAGCGATCTTTGTCAGCTCGCGCTGGAAGGGACTCCACCGAAAGGATAGGTTTATGAAACAGATCTACGATATCCTGCTGGAAATCGTCGGCCCTGGTTTTGTTTCCGACGCTGAGGAGGAAAAATATATCTACTCCATGGATCCTGGAACCATGCCGGCATGCGAACCGGATATGGTCGTCTTGCCGGGATGCACCCAAGAAGTTCAGAAGATCGTGCAGGCAGCCAATACATATCACGTACCGCTGGTGCCCCTGGGGGCTGGCCTGGTTCTCTCCGGATTGACGCGCGCATTGAGAGGCGGCATCGTCATGGATATGAAACGGATGAACCGGATTCTTGAAATTAATAAAATGAGTCGCTACGCCCTGGTGGAGGCCGGGACTTCCCAGGGTATGCTTCAGGCTTATCTACGGAAACACTTTCCAGACCTCAAGCACTCGGCCCCAGATGCCCCGCCTGCAGCAACGGTTGCCGGGAATGTCTGCATACACGGATCCGGGCACATGTCCCATGCGGGTGGTTTTCATTCCGACATGCTGAACGGGTTGGAGGTGGTCCTGCCCACTGGGGAGGTCGTCAGGCTCGGATCCTGCGCAACCTCTCCATACTGGTTTGCAAGGGCACCGTTGCCCGACCTGTCGGGTCTTTTTCTGGGATGGGCCGGAACCACCGGTGTCATCACCAAACTGGCCATAAAACTCTATCCCAACTATCCCTTAAATGACGTGAGTGTATTCGTGTGCGAAGATGCGTCCCTCATGCCGGATATCCTCTATCAGATAACCGGAACACAGGTGGCCGAAGATGTAACCGCCTGGATGACACCCAAACCGGACTGGGCAGCCGGTTTTATGCACTGCAATGTCAACTATGGCGCGAAGACAAAAAATGAGCTAATCTGGAAACGAAACCTTATCCGGTCAGCGGTGGAAAGCTATATCAATGAAAAGACCGGCGGATTTCTGCCCCTGCCGGGTATGATGAAACAACGATTTCTGGAAATTCCTGCCCGGCAGCTTTCCCTATTTGCCGATGTCCGCAAAGGGGGTGGGTTCGAATATGTGGGCGCCATCATGCCGGTGGAACTGTTTCCTAGGGCCTATGATCTGGGCCTCGACATCGCGAAGAGACTGGGTGTGAGCTATTCCATGGGATGCCGGATCATTGGCATCAATCACAGCATGATGTTTTTTTACGCTTACGCATTCAACCGGGCAGACCCTGCCGACATCGCCCGTGCCCAGGGCGCCCTCGAAGAAACCAACAAAAAGGTATTAGACCTGGGGGGCATACCCTGGAAAGCGGAGGCGCCCGCTCAGCAAGAAATTCTCCGTAAAATGGACCCCAACATGGTCGACATAATAGGTCGGGTTCGAACGATTCTGGACCCCAACCACATTATGAATCCCGGCAACTGGGAGGATGACCGATGAAGTACGCAGAAATACTGCACAGGTGTTTCCGGTGCGGTTATTGTAAACTGCCTGGAAATTACATCGATTTCAACTGCCCGGCCTATGTGGCATTCAGGTTCGAAACCTATTCACCGGGCGGCCGCATGTGGCTTCTGCGGGCCTGGCTGGACGAGAAGATCGAACCATCACGGCGTTTTCAGGAAATACTGTTTTCCTGCAGCGCCTGTGGAAACTGTGTGGAACAATGTGCCTTGACCAAGATCAAGGATGAACTGCTGCTGGCATTTACCGCCGGAAAAGAAGCCCTGGCAATTGAAGGAAAGGTGCCACCACCCGTCCGGGACTGCCTGACAAAGCTTCAAAGGTACGGCAACCCCTATGGTCTTGCCGGAAAAAAGAGAGCCGACTGGGCCGTGGGTACCGGGGTTGAATCCTTTTCAGACCAGGAATATTTATTTTTTCCTGGAGACGTGGGGGCCTTCGACAGCCGCGGTCAGGAGATCGCCCGATCCGTTACCACGCTCCTTGATCGCGTAGGCGTGTCCTTCGGTATCCTGGGAACCCGGGAAGTATCGGATGGGAATGAAGCCAACGCCATGGGAGAATGCGATCTTTTTCGCCTGCTGGCCGAAGAGAATATCAAACGGTTCCATGAGCTGAATGTTAAAAAAATCATTACCCTCTCCCCCCACGGCTTCAATGCCTTGAAAAACGAATACCCGGCGCTGGGGGGGGCTTATGAGGTGTTTCACTACACCCAGGTCATTTCAAAGCATACTCGCAGTCTTTCCTTTGAGAATAATCTTCCAGAGCTAACGGTAACCTATCATGACCCCTGTTATTTGGGACGCCACAATGGGGAGTACGGGTCAGCCAGAAAAATTCTGGCCGCCCTCCCGGGTGTGAAAATCCGGGAAATGGATCGCTCCATGCAGAATGCCTTGTGCTGTGGTGGTGGAGGCGGAAATCTGTTCACCGACATCCTCGGAAACGGGCCCGAGTCTCCCGCTAAAAACCGTGTGATGGAGGCACTGGGAACAAACTCCCATATCCTGACGGTCAGCTGCCCCAGCTGTGCGGTCATGCTGGGGGATGCTGTCAAATCAACCAACCTGGATGAACGCATTCAGGTCCGGGAAATATCGGAAATTGTCAACAACCGGTTGAAAGAATAAGGGGGATGGCATGAAAAAACTAACTGCAAAACATGTAATGAATACAAAGGTACTGACAGCGGAACCTGACTGGTCCGTCAGTCGTCTGGCCGAGTTTTTCATGGAAAACTGTATTTCAGGAGCACCCGTGGAATCCGACACAGGGACCCCCATCGGCGTGGTGTCTCTGACCGACATCGTTCACCACGAGACCCAGCCCGAAAAGGACGATGACTGGCCTCATGACTACTACCTGCGTACGTTCAATCGCCAGTATGCCAGACAGGAAGCTGAAGGTTTCCGTATCCGGGCAGAACCTTCGACCACGGTTCGGGACATCATGACACCCGTAATCTTCCAGGTTTCAGAAGATACGCCTGTGCAACAAGTCGCCGGTATGATGATTAAAAAGTATATCCACCGGGTCATTGTGCTCCGGGATAAAAAAGTCGTGGGCATCATCTCAACCCCGGATATGCTCAAGATCATAAGAGACATGTGAGCGGCCGTATGGGAAAGCTTAGATGTCATCAAAAAAAAAGGTTTTGGTTCAAGTTCAAGGCGGGCCCGAACTTCAATCCGCAGGCGCCCGCAGGAAGGGCCCTTGGGGTGCATACTGAAGTATTCCAAGGCGTTGAAGCAAGGGACCAACACAGAAATTGAGCAAAAAAAACTTTTTTTAGATGGCCTCTAGTCGTTCATTTGATAGGCCCCTTTAAGGCTGTATACATGCGCCTCCCAAATACGGTTGAAACGCTCCGGATTTACCGTCGGTTTTTTAATCATCTGCATGCAGATCTCCATCTGCTTGGGTGTGCTGGTGGTCTTACTGTAGAGCTGGAGGGCAAATTTGGAGAAATCCCGGACCATGAAGTCGAAGATCTGGTCCGTCAGGTCATCCGCCACCCCGTCCATTTTGGCTTTTTCGATGAGCAGTTGGCCGTAAGCCACCAGGGTGAAGAGTTCCCCCAAATTGAGCAGAAAATCGATATCCTTGACCTGGTCCTCGTTCGGTGAGGCGGTCATCAGCAGTTCCACCAGGCGAGCGATCTGCTCTTTGAATATCTTGATATTGGGAAGGTCCAGGCTGTTGTAAGCAATGTTGTAGTCGTGGAACTGAATTTTTCCCAGCCCCTTGGTGGGTCCCTGATTAAACAGAAATTCATCATGGACCGGTGCGTCCATTTTCCCGATTTCCGGGAACTGTCCGGGGTTGAAAAAGTAGTTGGCCATAAACTTGACAATCAGGGCCATGTTCACATGCACGGTCCCTTCCAGTTTGGGCAGGGCACGGATGTCCCGGGCCGCCATCTCGAAGTAGGTGTCTTTTTCAAATCCCTTGGCCGCGATCACGTCCCACAGAAGGTTGATCACCTCCTCGCCCTGGGTGGTCACTTTCATCTTCACCATGGGGTTGTACAGGAGATAGCGGCGGTCTTCGGCCGAAGCGCTGCGCATGTAGTCGGCTGCGCGCACGGCAAACATGCGCATGGCACACAGCCGGGCATAGGCGTCCATGAAAATCTGACGGATGTGGGGAAAATCGGTTACATAGTGCTTGAATAGAAAACGACCGGCCGCGTGGTCCATGGCTTCGTAAAAGGCATGGGTGCAGATACCGATGGATGCCCATCCCAGGTTGTACTTGCCGACATTGATCGTGTTCAGAGAGGAATCCCACGCATCGCTACCCATGGTGAGAATGTCGTCATCGGTGAGGGGATAGCCATGCAGGGCATACTCGGCAACGTACATCTGGGAATTGACCACATTCTGGACACATTCGTAATTTTCGTGCTGGGTGTCCACCACGAAGAAAGCATAGGCGTCGGTTTCTGAATTTTTGGCGAATGTGGAAACCAAGGCTGCTTCGTTAGCGTTGCCGATGTAGTATTTACCGCCGTCTGCACGATACTGACCATCCCCCATAGGGGTCAAAGCCATGTCGCTGGCGTAGAGGTCCGCGCCGTGTTCCTTTTCCGACAGACCAAAGGCGAAGATCCCGCCCTCTTCCAGCATGCGGGCCGTCTTTTTCTTGACGGCCTCGTTTTTCCCCATCCAGATGGGACCCAGTCCCAGAATGGTTACCTGCCAGGTATACCAATGGGCCAGGCTGTAGAAACCGAGAATCTCGTTGAAGTCCATATTCCGAAAGGTGTCCCAGCGACAGCCCTTGGCGCCGTATGGGGTCGGTGTCAGAAGGTCGGAAAAGATACCCTCTTTTTTGATGAATTCAAGAAAATCGGCGTACCAGACCCGCTCGTGAGCGTCTGCCTTGAGCTGTTTCTTACCTTTGGTTTCAAAAAAATCGATGGTCTTTTTCATAATATCCCTGGATCGCTTATCCAGGTGATCAAACGATGCCTTTTTCGGATTGAACAACATGAATCGTCCTCCTTGTTTTGCTTTATCAGCGCACAAATCAATCAGCGCCCAAGATGTCTCAACCAAATGGGAGATGAACCTAAAATTACAATACATCAGGACCTTCCTATCCCATGAAAACAGGTTCTGTCAAAGCATATCGGCCGGGTCCGGGGCATGGTGGAATTGACGCGTAAAGATGGCTATTGTTTCCATTTCCAGCTTCTTATCCATAAAAAGTTTACGCTTGACCACTCGCCGGTTCGATGTATCCGTCGTGATGATGAACCCAAGGTATGACCTGTCATCATAATCCCAGATCTGAACCCCCATATCGCCACTTCCTGTAAACACAGGGTCACCATAAGCCACCGTATTTTTGCGTCTCTCGTTAACAATGTGATCACGAACTTTATCTGATAGGTCACGGTAGACTGTGTAGGTGCAACCAGATACCAGGGAATTTTCATAAAAAAAATAGGACCTGGGACTTCTTCCTTTTTGCTGCGTCAAGGGATACAGGTGCACTTTTTCGGCGTGCAGGGTGTGAAACTGTTCGCCGAATGGTTCTAATTGCGGTGGCGTCACCGACCCGGGCGGTCGTCCGGTAAGGTTTTCCGCTCTCAGTACCTCTGCGGGTGACATTCCCCAGTCACATGCAAAAAAGGATCGTGTTTCCCAAAACCAGCTGTTATGCCTATACCGCCCGCTGAAAATGACGATCGCAGATATTACAGCCACAAGAACAAGCGTTATTCTTGCCTCGGCCATCCAGAATTTTTTTGATCGCCAGGGCCATTTTCCATTGTCTCGGTAGGCATACCAGACGTGCATTATCAGCATTAACAAAATAAATATGGCTATGAAAATCAGGTGTATTTTCAACGATAAGATCCTTACAAGATATTATCGCCAGATCCATGTTCCGTGGTGTATTGAACCATGAAATCGACGAATTTTTGCCCGAATTTTTTCAGCTTGCTATCCCCAACGCCAAATAGCCCAGCCATTTCCTTCAAAGAAACGGGTCGTTTGGATGCCATTTCCTTTAAGGTTCTGTCATGAAAAATAATATAGGGTGGCACCTGCATCTCTTTAGCGATCTCCAGGCGCCGCTGCCTCAATCCTTCAAACAACGACTGCGGGAATTCGAGATGAGGTGCTTCAAGAGACCGTTTTTCACGCACGGTCCGGGGTGGTTTCCGGGCACTGACGACTTCTTTTCTGAGACAAATTCTTGCCTTGGATTTCAGAACGGCGCGGCCTTTGGGTGTCAAAGAGAGTCCCCCATAGCCTTGCCAGTCAATGTCAGCATATCCGGCGGCAACGATCTGGCGATAAACCGATTTCCAGTTCTGACGGCTCAGTTCTTTTCCGATGCCGAAGGTGGACACAGCGTCGTGGCGGAAGCCTTTAATACGCTTGTTTTCGATTCCCAACAGCACGTCCGTCAGATATTGAACGCCAAACCGCTCCCCGGTTCGATAGATGCAGGACATGGCTTTCTGGACGGCGATGGTTCCATCCCAGGTTTCGACGGTTTCGATACAGTTATCGCAGTTCCCACACGCCTTGTCGTAAGACTCGCCAAAGTAGTTCAGCAATACGGGCCGCCGGCAGTTGACTGTCTCACAATATCCGATCATGGCCTGAAGCCGCTGGTACTGTAGGCGTTTGAACGCCTCGTCACCTTCTGAATTTTCAAGTATTTTTCCGATAGTGACAATATCGGAAAGATCATAGGCCAGCCACGCGCTTGATTTTTCCCCGTCACGACCGGCACGACCGGTTTCCTGGTAGTAGCTTTCTATGTTCTTGGGCATGTCCAGGTGAGCCACAAAACGAACATTGGGTTTGTCTATTCCCATGCCAAAAGCGATCGTGGCGACGATGATGACACCCTCCTGTTCCTGAAATATACGCTGGTGCCTTGTCCGGGCAGAAGCATCCAGCCCTGCATGATACGGCAGGGCATGATACCCTCTTTGGGAAAGCCATTCAGCGGTTGCCTGCACTTTTTTCCGTGTAAGACAGTAAACGATACCGGATTCGCCTGGGTGTTCCTGCTGAATGAAATGATCCAACTGGGATTTTGCGTTCTTCTTGATGACCACAGAATACCTGATATTGGGTCTGTCAAAACTGGATACATATTGTCGGGCACCTTGCAGATGGAGCTTTTGCAGGATGTCTCTACAGGTGGCAGTATCCGCAGTGGCGGTCAGGGCGATTCGTGGCACATGGGGAAAGGTTTCATGCAGAAGGTTGAGCTGCAAATATTCAGGTCTGAAATCGTGACCCCACTGGGACACACAGTGGGCTTCGTCTATGGCAAAAAGCGAAATTTTCGTTTTTTGCAGCCGCTGTAAAAAAACCGGCATAAAAAGACGCTCGGGAGCGACATACAACAGATCCATTGCATTGGAAATCAGCTTCTTTTCCAGACGTCGAACTTCTGCGGCGTTCAAGGTTGAATTGATATAATAGGCCCGAATGCCGTTCTGTCTTAAACCATCCACCTGGTCCTGCATCAAAGCGATCAGCGGCGAAATAACGATGCCGACGCCCGGCCGAATCATGGCCGGAATTTGATAGCAAAGCGACTTCCCACCCCCTGTTGGCATGAGAACAAAGGCATCTTGCCCGGAAATGAGGTTGTTGATGATTTCTTCCTGGTTTTCATAAAAGCGTTCAAATCCGAAATAGTGCTTCAGAATCGTCGCCGGAGGTGTTTGGCGTATGCTTTGGGCCATTGATTTGTCCCCGATGTTCTTCACACGTTTGAGAAAAAGCCTTCAACGATTTTATTGCCAGTATTTCCTTGCCAGTCCGGCTGTCGTTTCCGGAACGACAAAGGTGGCCATGTCTCCCAGCATCACTTCGAAACCGGTGTGATCGTTTCTGACCCAGGGCGCATAGTTGGAACGAACCACGAGAACGACCCGCAGTTCCAAGCGACTGAAAGGCGCTTCCACCCAAAGCATCCCTAAATTGTAAGCGTTCCGATTCAGGCTTCTATAAAATCTCTGAGCGTTCAATACGCCTTGAGATAACGATCTCAAACGTGTGTCCGAAAGGTCCTGGATTGAAAAAGCTCCCGGCAGGATGCCCCAAATTTCAAAAAAGCCCTCCGGAGCAAAAGCCGCCATCCATTCCCAGTCTCCGGTGGTCCCGATATAGCGATTGGCGTCCTGGCGCTCGTGGGCAAGGTAGTCTGAAAAAAGGAGTGACCTGTTTTGTTGATAATACCTGCCGCATCTTTCTAAAAGAAATTTGTGATGATTGGTAGATACCCGGTCGGCATTGATTTGAAGATGTGGGTGCAGCAGTGAACCCCCTGCGGACGGCAGGTGATTCTGGGTGATGGCCATGTAGATGGCATTCGAATCCTTTTTTGATATTTCATTTAGATATTGGATCGAATTGAAAAAGCTGTCCCTATAGGACGCCGGGGATGCGCTGCCGATCTCTACAAAGTGATTTTCGTCCATGAGACTCACGGCGGAGTGGCTGCCATAGGGAAAAAGATTGGGGAAAAGAATCGACTTGCCCGTCCTGAGTCGTGGGGCGGAAAAGGTTTTGGCATCCAAACAAGGCGTTCTTTGATATAACTGAGGTGCACAAAAAGGGCATTCGGATGTATCAGCAGCATTTGGCGGCGGTGCCGGCATGGATTCGGTCCCAGTTTCCTTTTCCTGGCTTCGGCTCAAGGTAATTCTGCATGTTCGAAAGGTGATCGGATGCTTGCGGGACTCTATCAATCTTGCAACAGATTCACCAGACGGATCGATGAAGTTTGCCGAGAGGATCTCTTTGGTAAAGCTCAGTTTTTCACTCATAGACAGCGTCATTTTTATTTTTTTTATTACCTGAGTCTTGAACGGACCCTTTGTTCAGGACATAACTCAGCCAGGTATCCTTCTGATTAACTTTGGATACGCTCCGCCGAAAATCGAGAACCTTGAAACCATGTTTGGAAAAAATAGCACGAAGGTCTTCATCCTGCCAGAAATAAAATGTCCGGCCATCGGCATCTGGGAATGACCCGTTTCCCTCCTTGAGAGATACCAGAACTTTTCCACCCAGCCCCAATCCGCAGACGATGCTCCCGAAAACCGCTTCCAGACGCGCATGGGGGATATGGACGAGGGACCCGGAAAGAAGCATGGCATCAAAGCGTTGTCTTGAAAAATCATAATGTTCAAAATCACCCTCGATGATATCACAGCCGGCATATTTTCGTGCAAGCGCCGCCAAACCTTTAGACCGCTCGAATCCCATGACACGAAAACCCTGCCCCTTGAGCCAAAGAAGATCCCGTCCGCTGCCACATCCCACATCGAGAATTTTATCACCGGGTTTCAGATGCTTGATGAGCGGCTCTAAAAACGAAGAAGGGTCGATGTGAAATGTCTTTTCGTGATAGACTGCGTAATGGTATTGGTAATAATCTTCCATGTCGGTTTTTCCCGGTCAGACAGCCAGGGCGGTTTCCCTGCAATGGTGTGCTTCCCGCTCTTTGGCAACGGCAGTGCTTTCCAGATAATCGTCAAAACACATGCGCCTGTCAATGACGCCCCCCGGGGTGAGTTCCACAATACGATTGGCTATCGTGGAAACGAACTGGTGGTCGTGGGAGGCAAACAGAATCACCTCGGGAAAGACCATGAGCCCTTCGTTGAGGGAAGTGATGGCCTCCAGATCCAGGTGGTTGGTGGGTTCATCGAGGAGCAGGACATCGGGGTTGCCGAACAGAGCCTGGGCAAGAAGCACCCGAACCTTGTCCCCCCCTTCCAGTTCTTTCATCTTCAGATGGCACATCTCTTCGGCAAGACCCAGACCCTTGAGAAGAACCGCTGCTTCGGATTCGGCTTCATAGCCGTTCATTTCGGCAAACACCGTCTCCAGTTCACCGGACCGGATGCCGTCCTCTTCGGTAAAATCCACTTTGGCATAGAGCGTCTCCCGTTCCATCAGGATGCCATAGAGCTGCTCGTGACCCATGATCACCGTATTGATGACGGTTTCCTCGTCATAGGCAAACTGGTCCTGCTTCAGGACGGCAACGCGCTCGCCGTCGCCTACGCTCACTGCCCCTTTATCGGCTTCGATCTCGCCGGAAAGGATTTTCAGAAATGTGGATTTGCCGGTGCCGTTGGCGCCGATAAGACCGTAGCAGTTGCCGGGTGTGAACTTGATATTGACGTCTTTAAACAAAACACGCTTGCCATAGGCAAGGCCCAAATTGGATGCGCTGATCATAGGTTGTTCCTCATCTGCATGCCCTTTGAGAGATACCCCTCTTAAAGAGACACCGATATCGTGAAAATATTTGCTTGAACAATAAAAAACCACGGGCCGTTCCAACCCGTGGTTCATGCGACGCATGCTTATAGCGAATCACATGGAGGTATGCAACCTCTTTTTTAAAGAAAATGGAAAACAAATATTTCGGGAACACGGATTCCCCTTCATGTGACAGTGGCAATGGTGGATAGTTTGTGATAAATTAAGGATTATAGGATTCCAGGATTCGAGTGATATGCTTCAAAATTATAAAGAGTTAAACGTTTGGGAAAAAGCGCATAAACGTTGTTTGGATATATATGAGGTTGCCTGATGGCTCTGATCGGCATGCGGGATGTCTGTTGGGGATTTGTTGAGCCCCCCCTGCTGGAAAATTTAACGTTCCAGATCGAAAAAGGCGAGCGCGCCTGTCTGCTGGGCCGCAATGGTGTGGGCAAATCGACCCTGCTGAAGCTTTTAGGCGGCAAAATGATCCCGGACAGTGGCGATGTCTGGCGGCAACAGGGTGTCAGCGTGTCTGAACTGGAACAGGATGTACCTGCGGGAGTCAACGGCACCGTTTTTGACGTGGTTGCCGGGGGCCTCGGTAAAACAGGCCGGGCCCTGGCCGAACACAACCGGATCTGCAGATACACGGACACCCGCCTCACACCCCCGCTGGTAAAAAGACGTGACGAACTGCAGCATATGCTGGACACCGGCAATGGATGGGAGCTGTTAACCCGTGTCGAAAACATTCTTTCACGAACCCGACTGGATCCGGCAAACCTGTTCGCCGATCTTTCCGCAGGGCTGAAACGGCGCACCCTGTTTGCACGTGCCCTGGTCGGGAAACCCGATCTTCTCCTGCTGGATGAACCCACCAACCATCTTGACATCCATACGATCCTGTGGATGGAAGACTTTATTCTGCGCCACGTAAAAACCCTGCTGTTCATCACCCATGACCGCGCGTTTCTAAAAAAGATAGCCAACCGGATCCTGGAACTGGATCGGGGCCGCCTGGTATCCTATGGCACTGATTATGCCTCATATTTAAAAGAAAGGCAGGCTGCCCTGGAGGTAGAAGAAACCCAAAATGAGGTCTTCGATAAAAAGCTGTCCCAGGAAGAAGCCTGGATCAGGAAAGGGATAAAGGCCCGTAGAACACGAAACCAGGGGCGCGTCAGGAGCCTGCAGAAAATGCGTGCCGCCCACCAGGCTCGCCGTCGAAAAATCGATAATGTCCGGCTGCAGGTTCAGGACGCGGAACTGACCGGCAAGCTTGTCCTGGAAGCCGGCAACGTGAGCTTTTCCTACGAACAGACCCCGATTGTAAAGGACTTTTCCACGGTCATCATGCGTGGAGACAAGGTGGGCATCATGGGCCCCAACGGTGTGGGTAAAACCACCCTGCTGAAAATTCTTTTAAAAACACTGCGTCCGGAAACAGGCAGTGTCCGCCATGGCACCAACCTTCAGGTCGTTTATTTTGACCAGCTCCGGGCACAGCTCGACGAACAAAAGACCGTGCGGGAAAACATCGTCAGCGGCAACGATTTTATCATCTTCAACGGGCAGAAACGTCACGTCATCAGCTACCTTCAGGATTTTCTCTTCTCGCCTGAAAGATGCCGCACGCCGGTTTATGTCCTTTCCGGCGGGGAGAAGAACCGTTTGATGCTGGCCAGGCTGTTCACGCAACCGGCCAATGTGCTGGTTTTGGATGAACCCACCAATGATCTGGATGTCGAAACCCTGGAGCTTCTGGAGGAGTTGGTTTTTGAATATCCGGGGACCCTTCTGCTGGTCAGCCATGACCGGGATTTCTTAAACAATGTGGTCACCAGCACCATCGTTTTTGAAGGCAACGGGCAGGTGGTGGAATATATCGGCGGGTATGATGATTGGCTGCGTCAGCGCCCCCAGGCTACACCAGCATCGCGGCCGGGAAAAAATAACCGCCAACCCCCCCCGCCAAAACCCAGGACACCCCAGTCACGAAAGCTGGGATATCTGCAGAATCGTGAAAAACAGGATCTGCCCCAAAAGATCGAAGCCCTTGAATCATCGCAGAAAGAGCTGTTCGCGATCCTGTCCGACCCTTTGTTTTATAAAAAAGAAAAAGGCGAAATCGCCGCCGCCAGATCAAAACTTGAACACATCGAGCGTGAAATCGAGACTGCCTACCATCGCTGGGAAGAACTTGAAGCCTTGTCATCACCAGAGAGCTCTCAGACGTAACATCACGGGCGTGTGTCCTTGTTTGACATGGCCTATAGCGTTCTTGCGAGGGTCTCGAGTCTCGATCGGTTTTCCGGGCTCAGTTTTCCGCCCGCGACAGCCACACGATTGACGTTCTCCAGCAGTCTCTTTTTCTGCTTTTCCGTGTATACGCCCTTGGGAACAAACATGTCTTTGGGCCCATTTTCCGTGAGTGCCTGGAGAACAGTCACCCGTATCCCGTCACTGAGCCGGGCCTTGTTAAGCACGTGGTCTAGAACCATTGCATAGGTTTCTTTTGAAATATCCTTATGGGTGCGCGCCATGTCCACCATGGCAAAGGCCAGATCCCTTTCAAAAGCGACCTCTGGGGTGTTGATGTCCCGCCTGCTGTAAACCGCCATGGCCTCTTCCCCCACGATGGTGATGATCCATGTCAAGAGATAACGGAAGGTAATTTCCCTGGCCGACGTGTAGGCAATTTTTCTGCCCCAGTACCACGGATTCAAGGCATTGTAGCTCAGCCACGCATGGCTCCCGATCTTGTAGAGGGTCTTGTATTTTTTAAACCATTCGATCTTGTCTTTTATTTTCGAATCGTAATAGTCTTTGCCCTGCAGAATTTTCTGAATGCTGATGTCCTTGACGGTGCGAAGAGGAAACTCCTGAACTTTAAGATTGAGTCGTGTGACGATGCGTTCATTTAAGCTCAGCAGATCGGAAATCGAAGCCTGCAACACCGGGTTATCGACAGCCGGATAATAAATTCCGGCAATCTCCCTGGTAAGTTCCGCGGCCAATGCGTAGATCTTTTTTGGGGCAATGGACGTACTCATGGAAAAATGACGACTCACGGCCCTCACTTCCGATTCAATCCGGTCACACGCTTGTTGGTCTGTGGGAGCGGGAAACTGGTTCCGCAGCAGGGAGATACGTTCCAGCGCGTCTTCGCGACTCCTGGTGCCCCGTTTTTCACCCAGCCTTTTCCTGCGCCGCAAACGCAAAAGGACCAGAGCCATTAAGAGAACCGATCCGGAAAAAATCAATATGATGATAGTCGTTTCCACGAATGAATTTCTAGCCTCCGGCAAGCGTGGCTTTGTAGCCCTGTTTCTTGATCTCTTCCAGTATTGTTTGCCGGTGGTCCCCCTGAATGATAATTACACCCTCCTTAACAGATCCACCAGTCCCACAGCGACCCTTTATTGTTCTGGCCAATTTCTGCAGTTGTCCATTTTCAAGAGGAACACCAAAGACAGTTGTAACCGTTTTGCCTTTACGCCCCTTGATTTCCCTTTGTATTCGGATGATCCCATCGCTGGGATGGCGATTTGGTTGTTTTTGGGATTTAGCCGGTTTCTTTTTTTTGCAGGCACACGCGGAAACCGGTTTGCCACATAGGGAGCAGATGCGACCCGTTTCTGTCGAATAAACCAAACGGCTATTATTCATTGCGGTTGACAATCTTTAATTTTCGCCACGCCGATGGATTCTCAAAGGGAACGGTTCCGTCGTCATAATCCCTTAAAAAGTAATTCCCCTGACCATCGGTATAGGCATGGTTGTACATGGGCAGGTATTGACTCGCACCTGTGGCTGGATCTACGGTTTCGATCTGTTCGGTGATGACTTTATAAAATTCTTCCTGAATATCGCTGTTTGTCTGGGCCCGATTCTGGCTGATCTCATTGTCGATACGCTGCATGTCCTGAATCACCTGGTGATATTGCTGTGCCCTTCGTTGAGAGGCAGCGGCAGCACGCACGACCCATTCGGGGTTGAGTCTGAAGGAACGTATGCATATCTCCATCAGCCGCCCGTCATGCGCTTGACGGGACTTGGGAGCCACCCATCCAAAGGTTCCCACCGTCGACCAGATGAGTCCTTGAATATCATAATTGATACTGTATATACGTCCGGCCATGGGCGTGCCATCGATATGGCATTCAAAATTCACATAGCCGTAGTCGAAGCGGGTAGCGATTTGGGGAACAAAAGGCTTTAACTCGGGCGCCTGAACGGCAGGACCGACAATTCTGGGGTTTTGAAATTCATTGCCCACAAATTGTCCGAACACAATATATTGGACATATTGCGCTACATCCAAAAAAGGGTAGACCCAGCAACCATTCAATACCTGCCCGATCTGAGGCTGCAATATCCCGCCGCTGGATCGAATAAATGACTGTGGGTCCTGAAAATAAAAGCGCGGATACCACCCGAAAAACGATTTCCCGTCCGGGCTGGAAACACGAAAACGTATGTTGTTTTCCACCAGATCGACGACATTCCACTGCACGCCACTGGCTATCATCCCGCCTTCATCCTTCCAACCCTTGGGTATCAGCATGTGAAATGCTTTTTGATGTTTTTCGGTATATGAGCTGAGAAAAACACCGCTTGACTCGTTTGCCTGAAGATCCTCTTCGATCAACAGGGTGAGTGCGCTCAGAAAGATGAGCATATAAATGAAACCTGTTTTCCGATGGATGTAAGCGTACATACACTCCTCCTTGGGACATCCGGCTGCCGAACCTTGCTGTATATAATGCCGGTCCTATGAAATCTGGTGCGGTTTTTGTAGGCTGTCAAACATGAGACGCCTTGGTTTTTTGGTAAGCCAAGCCTGATCCCTGACCTTGTCGAGTATGGCCTTAGAATCGATGTTTTTCAAGGCTTTGTTTTGCACGTCATAAACGTTTTTACAGGGAACTAGGCGCGCTTTTACGGTTCAACTTTCGAAACCCCACGAACAACACCAGGCAACCCGCGACTACCAGGGCAAAGCGGCCCAGGCTGTCACCGTGTCGAGCGAAAAACGTTTTTCCCCGGCGCAGATGAATCGTTCCTTTATAGGTGGCCTTTTCCCACCAGGGGGTCCTGGCCACGACCCTGCCTTTGGCGTCAATAACAGCCGAAATACCGGTATTGGCAACGCGTACAAACTCGCGCCGGTTTTCGATGGCTCGTAATCGGCTGAAATTGAAGTGATGCCGATAGCCTGGTGTATTTTTCCACCAGCCATCGTTGGTAATCATGCACATAAAACCCTTTTCATCCGGCAGGTTTCTGGAACAGTAAGGACCGAATATGGACTCAAAACAGACAATCGGCAATATGACAATGGAATCGTCCGGCGACACAAAGGTGGTGCTTTCCTGACGGGGGCTGTACGTGCCCGTGTATCCACCAAGCGCTAGAGAATATTTCCCCAAAAAGCCCAAATATTGCACAAAGGGCATGCGTTCGAATAGGGGCACCAGTTTGGTTTTGTGGTAAAACTGGGGTACGGGCGCAACACCTGCCGCTATAAAAAGCGCCGAATTAAAAGGCTCGTAATAAAAGTTTTCCTCGCCATTGAATCGACTTCCCGGAGGAATGTCTTGATTGTCAAGCTTCCGGTAGCTGTGTACCCCCAGGAGAATATTCAGACGGGGATATTTCTCCCGCAACGCAAGCAAATAACGATAGTAGGTGGATGCCGATGGGTTTCTTTCGTCCATTTGTTCTAAAATAAGGGTTTCAGGGCCAAACAGATAGTCGGTTTCCGCATCGACGATCGCTTCGGCCGTTTTAAAAAATGCCGCCACGTGTTGGGCATGAGCGTGCATATCAAATTTTTCCGTATAGGGATCCAGATTGGGCTGAATCAGCGCTATGTTGACGGTTTCGCCCCCCTCTTCAACACCTTGATAAATGAGATAGGATCCAAAGATAGGGATAAATAGGAGCAGCAGGGTTGCCGCCCCAACCAAAAGAATGGCGCCCGGGCCTCTTTCCCGATAGATACCAACCATCCTCAGGAGCGCGATGTTGGTCAGTATGATCCAGAGGGTCCCACCACCAACACCGGTAAATTCATACCATTGGATGAGCGCCGGTGCGGTGGCCAGTGCATTGCCCAGATTGAGCCACGGCCAGGCCAGATCCCAAGACAGGTGCAGGTGTTCGTAGCCCATCCAAAGGGAGAGAAAAGGGAGCCACAAAGAAATCCTCAGAAGTGTGCGCATACGGCTTGCCAGCCAGAAAACAAGCGCCTGAAGCAGTGCGTTTGCGATAATGATGAGAATGGCTCCTACCCATTGGACCTGGGTAATCCACCAGGTTCCCAGGACATTCCACAGCAGGAAACTGACAAAGGCGTAGTTGAATACGCTGTATGGGTTGGGATGGCGGCAAAGGGTTTCTTCCAAAACCAAAAGAGGCACCCAGGCAAAAAAAACAAGCCAGAACAACCCGGAATCAGTCCAGGGCATCCCCAACAACAGACCACTGAGCAGCGCCAGGAAAAGTTTTTTCTTGATCTTCATTTCAATGCAGCATTTAAGGAGCTTCTCTCAATTCGTTGGGAGAAAGGGTCCAAGGGGACCTGGAATCCTGGAACCCTTAATTTGGAGCAAACCTTTTGTTCCACCTTGTTACATCCGACATTCCCGCCACGGCTGAACCAGCAGGATAAGGCCGGCCGCCACCAGATACATCAGGCCCAGGTATGAAAAAACCAGGCTGTAATTGCCATGGGTGACATCCAGAATATGACCGGTCAACCATGGTCCAAGGGGTCCTGCCACGAATCCGTAAGCGGTAAAAATCAGTCCGAAGATGGATCCGAAGTGGGCCATGCCAAAACAGTCTCCGGCCAAGGGACCCGATACGGCAAACAGGGTCCCAAAGGCATAACCGACGACCGCTGCCAGTAAAGCCCACAGCCAAAGGTCTGCCAGATGGGGCATGATCAGATAGGCCAGGCCAGCGCCGACAAAGCTGACCGCCATTGTGCGGGAGCGCCCCATCCTGTCCGAGAAATAACCGCTGATCAACCTGCCAAAGCCGTTGGTCAGGTTGAACGCTGTGAGCAGGACCACTGCCTGAGCGAGGGTCAATCCGCGGGCCAGACCAAACCCGGTGGCCAGCACCAGCATGCTGGCCCCTGCGGCGCCGGCAAACACCCAGGTGAACCAGAGACACCAGAACTCCCGACTCTTCAGGGCGTCTGCCACCGAGCGACCCACAGGCGTCGTCGAGAACCCAGAGGCCGGTGCCACAGGGTCTGCTTCCGGAAAGCTGATCAGGACCGAAGCGGCCAGACCGACGAAGAGCGCCGCACAGCCCGCAGCCAGGGTCAATACTTCGTAACCCCATTTCAACAATAAGATGGAAAATACCGGGGACATGATCGCCGCCGACAACCCAAAAGCCATGTTGAAAAAACCTGCCACCAGGCCGCGTCTCTCGGGATACCAGCGCTGGACCACCGTCAGACCCGGAAGGTAGATAAAGGCCGACGAGGCGCCGGCGGAAAATGCCCAGACATTGACGTCGAGCATACTTCCGGCCTGGCTCAGCCAGATGGCGCTGCCACCGCACATCACAGACCCAACGACAGCCAGCCTTCCCGGGCCATGTTTTTCTTGCAGGCGTCCACAAAGGTACATGAAGCAAGTGGCGCCGGTGAGAATAAAAAAAATCACCCCGCCCACCGAGCCGCCGCCGGCATCGAATGCTTGCTGCCAATGCTGGCGCAGGACACCGGGCAGACCGAAAATAAACGCCCCCGGCCAGAAAATGCCGCCGGCGCAGGCAATCAGAATAATTATACGAGGAGGTTTCATGTGCATACCAATCAATTATCATGGATCTTCGCTAAAAATCCACGCTTTTCTATTTTGTTGCTTTTACAGCATGTTGGTGAAATAAACATTAGCAGTAAAAAAACATTTCAAATGAAAATTGCACCTGACACCCATCGGAACGTTATGATGACAATCACTATGGGATGAACAATATGGACGCCTTTATCAAGATATCAGGGTTGGAAAATACTTTAGAAGCGCAACGGATTGAAGCTATTCTGAACGAGCAGCACATACCCTACCGGATTAGATCTTTTCATGATACCGCCTATGACGGATTGTTTCAGTTTCAAAAAGGGTGGGGTGAATTGTATGCGCCTTCAGATTTTAAAGACGAAATACTTGATATTATTACCATGGTCAGGTCGGAAGTGTGACAGGACCATTTGCCGGCTGTTTCGTCGGGGAATGAGAGAAGCATGGAAATGAAAATATCAGTTGAAGAGGCCAAGAAGCGCGCATTGGAACTCATGTACCGGGGTTATCACTGAGGGCCTGCCGTCCTGCAAGTTATGTGGGAGGCCTATGATCTGCAGAATGAAGATTTTCTATGGGCCGGCATCCCGTTTCTGGGAGGTATCGGCGGTTATCAGAATGCGCCTTGTGGCGTGGTGTCTGCCTCGGCCGTGTGTCTTGGGCTGCGGCACCGCCGTCCACTGAATGACAAAGCGCCTGCCAAGCAGGCCCGTCACGCCATCCGCGCCTTTTCGGCCAAGATCGTGACGGAATTCAACCGGCAATTCGGAAACATCACCTGCCGGGAGCTCATCGGTATGGACTTTTCCAAGCCCGGCGAATACCAGAGGTTTCTGGACTCCGGGGTCTGGAAAGATAAATGCGAACAGTATGTTGTGTTCATGATAGACAAGCTCTACGAACTTGAAGACGACAGGGGGCTGTTTGTGCAGGCGCCCTAACGCAACGGTCGTCACGATGCCTGAAGGGTGGCCATACGGTTGGCGTAAGGGGATAGGCTCCAAAATGTTCTGCCCCCCGCCAGTTCATGACCTGTAATGAAAGCGCTGTTCCCGAAAGCCATTCGAATCTCATGGGAACCGAAAAACTCCGCGCAAATCAGAGAACTTTTTCTTCAGTGAAGATCTCTTTTACCCGGCCAACAATGCCGCTTGTCAGGCGAACCTTGATGCCATGGGGATGGGTGGGAGACTTGGTAAGAATAGCCTGCACGATCCCTTGGGTCATCTTTCCGGATCGCTGGTCCTGTTTCTGAACAATCAGAACGCGGACACCGACGCGAATTTCCGATCGATTCCTGCCGTTCATTGTTGATCCTTGAGGGACGTTCTTTGCTTATTTACTTTCTCTATCACGTCGCTATTTCTCAATCCCATATCGAGCGCCAAGAACACTTTTTTAGTCATCGTGGCCCGGCAAATGGATGATATAACCCCCCGAACGTTCGTCCCTTTCCAGTGCCAACAGACCCCGTCGCTCTCCGTCTTCCAGCAGTTGACTGAATGTCCTGAAGCCGTAATAGGATTCTGTAAAACCAGGTTTTCGGCGCTTTAAAGCCTGTTTGACCATTGAACCCCAGATTTTGTCCGATTCACCGCGCTCGGCGATCAAGGCCTCGATGGTTTCCACGATCAGGTCGACCGCCTTTTGTTTTTTGTCTTCCTCGATTTTACGAACCCCCTTTTTGGGCGTCTTACCCGGGCTCGGTTTAGCGGCTGCTTTTTTGCTCTTTTTCTTTTTGGTCTCTTCCTCTCGCACCAGGTCGTCGTAATAAATAAATTCGTCGCAGTTGGCTACCAGCAGGTCTGAAGAGGAATTTTTCACGCCGCAGCCGATGACCAGCTTGTTGTTTTCCCGCAGCTTGCTCACCAAAGGGGAAAAATCCGAGTCCCCACTGATAATCACAAAGGTCTCCACGTGACTCTTGGTGTAGCACAGATCCAGGGCATCCACCACCATGCGGATGTCGGCGGAATTCTTACCCGACTGACGCACATGGGGAATTTCGATCAGCTCGAAGGCAGCCTCATGCATAACCCCCTTGAACTCCTTGTAACGCTCCCAGTCGCAGTATGCTTTCTTGACCACGATACTGCCCTTGAGCAACAGACGTTCGAGCACCTTCTGGATGTCGAACTCTGCATACTTGGCATCTCTCACACCCAGAGCGACATTCTCGAAATCGCAGAACAATGCCATGTTATTGATCTCGACCTGACTGGTCATGAGCGGTTCCTCCTTGCGTTTGAAATGTTATAGGCCTTTTTGAACAGTATGCCGTGCAGTGGGGAATTTTACAACAACGTAAACAAATAATTTGAAGAACCTCGCAGCCCCGATAAAACGGGATCTGCGTCAAGCCACGGGAGATACCCTGGTTGTTGCGGTTCACCAAGATCATGTCCCTCTTGAGAGCAAGCGCTTTGCTGGTACTGCGTTTGTTTGCGCAGCTGTTTTCTGCTTGACTTGTGAAATGGTTTCAATAGAATCGATGTATCGATTAGATCAATCGTGACCGTGTCGCTTGCAGGGCAAAAAACTTTCCGTTTTTGGGCTGGTTTACCCCTCTATCTTGGGTCAAAAAAATTTTCCTACCCCTTTAGCCCCGCCCTGTGGCAAACGTTTTCGACCCCGTGAATGGGATCACCGTTTCCTTCCCGCAAACAACGGGGAACACTATTTCAAAGGAGGTTTACCCATGAAAAGACTATTCATTTTATTGTCGGTTCTGATCCTGGCGCCCTCGGCGATTGCCGCAGAATCCGACCTTCTCCAAAAGGCGAAAGCAGAAGGGCAGGTGTCCTTTTACGCCAACATGACGGCCATCCAGCCCATCATGGATGCGTTCAACGCCCAAACCGGTCTCAACGGCAAATACACGCGTATCTCAACTTCCAAATTTCTTCCCACGGTGCTGACCGAGTTCCAGGCTGGCAAGTTAATGGCCGATGTATTACAGGCGCCGTTACCGGTCATGCAGTTGCTCAAGGAACAGGGCGTTCTGGCTCCTTACACATCCCCTGCCGCCGCAGGCTACCCTGCCTGGACCCGCGAAGACGACGCCATCCAGGCTTTCGGCATCGAGTATGTTGGTCTGATCTACAACAAGGAGATTGTCAAGCCTGCCGATGTTCCCAGACGCTATGAAGATCTGACCGATCCCAAGTGGAAGGATAAAATCGTCATGGCCAACCCGGGCAGCCATGCAACCACCATTTCATGGCTGGTGGGACTGAAAGAAAATGTTTTCACGTCCGAGAGCGACTGGATGCTGTTTCTCAAGGGTCTCGCAGCCAACAAGCCCATGTTCGTCAGATCCTTTGGCCCGACCCCTGCACCCGTTGAAAGCGGGGAAAAATCCATTGCGATCTCCATGCCTAAGTACATCATCACCAAGTCTCCGGCCCCCCTTGACTGGGCCAGAGTGGAGCAGCCTCTCATGGGAACGCCGCGTGGCATGGCCATATCTGCCAGTGCCAAGAATCCAAATGCCGCAAAGCTGTTCATGGATTTCTGGCTGACCCAACAGGCCATGGGCATGCTGGCCAGGGATGTCGGTGAATATGTTCTGGCCCCTGGCGTATTCCCGCCCATCGACGGGATGGACAAGGCCAACGTCATTCCTATCCGCACCATGTCGGACACGGAAATCAGCACGTATGGCGCCATGTTCAAAAAAATATTTGAATAATAGCCGCCTTAGGTGGCTTTAGACAACACCCCAAGCCGGCCAGATGAAGGAGGGTCATCGGGCCGGCTTTTGGCCCCGGAGGCAGCTGGAAATGGATCTTGCTGTTTTGTGCCTTCCCCCGGGTGCCCGACCCGAATGAACCGAGCTGCTTATGGAAATCATCATCAAGAATGTCAGTAAATATTATTACTCCGGCGGTAAAACCATCAAGGCCTTGGACAACGTGAGTATCTCTATCCCGGCCAACCAGATTTTCACCCTTCTCGGTCCCAGTGGATGCGGCAAGACCACCCTATTGCGCTGTATCGTCGGTCTGGAAGCTCCGGACAGCGGGGAAATCGAGATTGGCGGTGAGGTGGTGTTGTCTACGGCGCAGAATATTTTCGTTCCCACGGAGAATCGGGGTCTTGGCATGGTCTTTCAAACCTACGCCATCTGGCCGCACATGAACGTCTTCAACAATGTGGCCTACCCGCTTCAGACCCGAAAAATGCCCAAGGACGTCATCCGCAGCAAGGTCGAAAAGACCTTGCGCTTCGTACAGATGGAGGGGTTCGAGGATAGGCCCGCAACCAAGCTTTCCGGGGGGCAGCAGCAGCGCGTGGCCCTGGCACGTGCCCTGGTGGCTGAACCCAAGGTCATTCTCTTTGACGAGCCGCTCTCCAACCTCGACGCGAAACTCAGGGAAGAAACCCGGAAAGACCTGCGTATCTTCCTGACCGAGCTTCAAATCACTGCCATCTATGTGACCCATGACCGGATCGAAGCCTTGTCTCTTTCTGATATCGTTGCGGTAATGAATAAAGGCCAGATTATCGAGACGGGCAGGCCAAAGGATATCTATTTCGACGCCAAACACCGCTTTGTGGCCGACTTCATCGGCCGTACCAACCTCATGGAGGCCACGGTGACATCTCAGGAAAAATCAATCACCACTGTGGATTGTGCCATCGGCAGCATTGCCTGCCGCAAGCGGCCCGACATGAAAATCGGCGACAAAGTGACACTCTGTCTGCGCCCTGAATTTATCCGCCTGAAACGAGGCGATGCAAGTGAGGCACAGAATGTCTTCAACGGAAAAATCGATTCGCTGGTGTTCATCGGTGAAGCATTCGAAGGCGAAATCACCATTCATGAATCGCGTCTCTTCATCAAGACCGAGCCGGACTCTGACATCGAGGTGGGGGACAGGGCCAACTTCACTGTCGATCCGGATCATTGCCTGCTGGTCTCGATGTAGGAAAGGAAAAGAACCATGGGCAAAAAACGATCGGTCCTGACACCGTGCCTGATCGTCATTGTCGGTTTTCTGACCGTGTGCCCCGTCGTCATGCTTGTCTTCGGGAGCTTCTCCACGGGCTTGGGGGCCTTTGGTGAATTCACCCTGGACAAGTACATCCTGGGATATACCAACCCGGAACTGGCCGGGATCATCGTCAATACGCTCATTTTTGTCCTTGGGTCTTCCATGGTGGCCACCATCCTGGCGCTTCTGTTGGCCTATCTGAACACCCGCACAGACATCCCATTCAAATTTATTTTCAGGATCATTTCCATCATCCCGATGATGATTCCGCACATTCTCTTCTCCGTCAGCTGGGTGCTTTTGTTGAACCCATCCAACGGGTTGATCAACCTGTTCTTGCGTGAAATCCCAGGCTTTCAGGATCTGGCAATCAATATTTATTCCCTGCCGGGGATGATTCTTGTGGAGGGGCTCCTGGATCTTCCCATCGCCTATCTCATCCTGGCCCCGGCCATGGCTTCCTTTGACATCGCCCTGGAGGAGTCTTCCAAGGTTTGTGGGGGCAGCACGTTGCGCACGCTGTTTCGTGTGACATTGCCCGTGCTGAGACCCGCGATTCTGGCTGCCTTCATCCTTTCACTGGTTCGCAGCCTGGCCTCCTTTGCCGTGCCATCGGTTATCGGCATGCCCGGAAGGATCTACGTCCTGGCCACCCACATATACCAGTCCATCGCCACCGGATTTGCAGCGGACTTCGGCAAGGCAGCCGCCATCGGCATGAGTGTGCTGGCTACCTCCATAACATTGATATACATCTACCGCTACCTGACCGCGGAAGGTGAAAAGTACGTCACCATCTCCAGCCGTGGATACCGGCCCAGTGTCATCGAACTCAAGGGGGCCAAGTATCCCATGTTCGGTATCGTGGGTGTCCTGTCCATGGTCCTGATTGTCTTGCCAGTGCTGGTGCTGTTTTACACGTCCTTGGTGCCCTATTCCATGATCCCCAGTGCCAAGGCCTTTTCCATGATGAGCTGGCGGCATTGGATTGAAGTGATCAATGACCCCATTTCGCTGTTGTCTCTCAAAAACAGCGTGTTCTTAGGAATTGTGGGTGCGTCCATCGGGGTAATCCTGTCCATCTTCGTGGCCTACGCCATCGTAAAGATCCGCTCATATGCCTCGGGCATTCTCGAGTCGCTCTCCTTTTTGTCCTTTTCCTTTCCGGGGATCGTCATCGGTGTGGGATTCATGTGGTTCTTTGTGCGCACACCTCTGTACGCAACCATCTGGGCCCTGCTCATCGGCTATATCGCTACCTACCTACCCTACGGCGTCCGTCCCCTTGCCAGTGCCTTCATCCAGGTGCACAGCCATTTAGAGGAGTCATCGCAGGTCTGCGGCGCGGGCCCCTTCACGACCATGCGCCGCATCGTCATCCCCTTGCTCATTCCCGGCATCGTCTCCGGATGGATACTCATGGCCACCATGTTCGTTCGGGAACTGACCCTTTCGGTCGTCCTCTCACGACCGGGAACCGAAGTACTTGCCGTCCAGATTTTCCGTTTTGCCGAGGACGGCTTGTGGGGCCAGCTGTCCGCCCTGGGTATCATGATGATATTCATCTCGACTGCCCTGGTGCTCCTGGCGACGCTCGTAGGCGTGAAATTCAAACCGGTAGAAGAGAGCGGGCTAGCGAGAAATACACTATAATCGACCCCATCGCTGGACATGGGAGACAGAACGGTGGCAGAACTATAGCATCATTCGCATATGATGAAAAAAGAACCCTTTATAACATTGAATGCCATCTCCGTAAGATTGCGGGATAAGGTATATCTTCGGAACACATCCTGGCAGATAAACAGTGCCGAAAGCTGGGCCATATTAGGTCCCAACGGCGCCGGGAAAACGACCCTGGCCAAAGCGCTGTTTGGAGGCGTCCCCGTGGTGGAAGGAAGTATTACACACCACAACGGCACTGAGAATTCCGTGCCAGTTTACGCTTCCATCGGATACGTCTCGCCCGGGCAACAGCGAGGCATCATGGAAAAGGAAAAACTGCAGCTGGACTCACGCGATTTCAGCGGCAATATCGATGAGGTGACAACGGTCGAAGATATCATCCTGGGCAGGGCATACCGCCATGAGCCCGGCAACACGAATTACGGTCATCGTCTGGGCGATGTGGCGAAAAAATTGCGAATTGAATCAATTTTAGGCCGAAATATCCTCTCGATTTCATCCGGGGAAATGGCGAAAACACTCGTTGCCCGGGCGTTGTTAAAAAAACCGCGCCTGCTGATACTGGATGAACCCTATGATGGGCTAGACCATGCCTCGCGCCAATCCTTGAAGGCAATGCTTGAAAGATTAATCCACAATCATATTCAAGTGGTGTTGGTTACCCATAGATTTGAAGAAATAATGTCGAATATTTCCCATGTGTTGCTGCTGAAAAACGGTCGTGTCTATCGACATGGTAAACGAAATGAGGTTTTAACCAAAGAAATTCTGGATGACTTGTACCGGTCAGAAAGCAGTGTCCCATCAGATCCGGAGCGTCTCTTTTTTTCCTCCAACACCCTGGCGCAGAAAAGGCCTGATGGCTATTCAAAAAATGGAAAAGCACCAGGAAATGTTTTAATCAAAATGAACAACACCACCGTTCAATATAGGGGCGTGACCGTTCTTGATAAAATAAACTGGACTGTAAGACAAGGGAACAACTGGATGATCCTGGGCCCGAATGGGTCTGGAAAAACAACCCTGCTGAAATTGGTTCTCGGTGAAAATCAACAGGCCTATGCCAACGACATCTATCTTTTCGGCAGAAAAAAGGGATCCGGAGAGAATGTCTGGGATATAAAAGAAAATATCGGGTTTATTTCATCGGAGCTTCAGGCCCTTCATCCCCGACATCTGAGCGCATTCAACATCGTCTGCTCGGGGTTTTTCGATTCCATCGGTCTTTATCGCTTGTGCAGCAATGAACAAAAGGACAAGGCTTCCGAATGGATAGAAACCCTGGGTATTGCTTCCTTGGCCGATCAAAAATTCGGACAACTCTCTCATGGTCAATGCCAACTGGTTTTAATCGCCCGCGCCATGGTCAAATCACCTCTTTTGCTGATGTTGGACGAGCCTTGTGACGGTCTGGACATTGCGAATCGGAAACAGGTAATGCGCCTACTTGATTTTATCGGTGACCGTACAGACACCAATTTAATCTATGTAACGCATCACCAGGCAGAGATCATTCCCTGCATAACCCATGTTCTAACCCTGGAGGGTGGTAAAATCGTCAGCATGACCAAGGCGGCCATTTTCTATTGACTTTTTAATAGCGCGGATAAAGGATACGCAAGTGCGCATTCTCGAACCGTAAAAGCCATGCATTCGATAATACCAATTTGAGGCAAAATATATGCATACCATAGCCATCCTGCCCGGCGACGGCATCGGACCCGAAGTCATGGCACAAGCGATCAACGTTTTGGACGCCATTCAGAAGCAATTTGACATTGTCTTGCGGTATCATTATACCGACGTCGGTGGCATTTCCATCGACAAACACGGAGAGGCCCTTACCAAGGAGACCATTGCCATCTGCGAAAATGCCGATGCCATACTGTTCGGTTCTGTGGGCGGCCCAAAATGGGAAACCCTTGCCCCGGAAAAGCAACCCGAACGTGCCGCCCTACTTCCGCTTAGAAAACACTTCAAACTCTTCTGCAATCTCCGACCCGCATGGATGATTCCGTCTTTAGCCGGCAACAGTCCTCTTCGGCCAGATATTGTAAAGAACGGCTTCGACATTCTGTGTGTCCGAGAGCTGACAGGCGGTATTTATTTTGGCCAGCCCAAAGGACGGGAAGGAACAGGAGCGGATGAGAAGGCTTTCGACACGATGGTCTACACCCGTCGTGAAATCGAACGTATCGCCCGAATGGCCTTTCACTATGCCATGAAACGACGTAAAAAAGTTACCTCCGTGGACAAGGCCAACGTCTTGACCACGATGGTTATGTGGCGGGAAATCGTCACCGAAATCGGTCACGAATTTCCTGAGGTCGTTTTAAATCATATTTACGTCGACAATGCGACCATGCAGTTAATTCAGAACCCTCATCAGTTCGATGTAATGCTCTGTGGAAATATGTTCGGGGATATTCTTTCAGATGAGTGTGCCATGCTTACCGGATCCATAGGACTTTTGGCCTCGGCAAGCCTGAACGAAACCGGTTTCGGTCTGTACGAACCTGCGGGTGGCACGGCACCCGACATTGCCGGTAAAAATATTGCCAATCCAATTGCCCAGATTCTGTCTGCCGCTATGATGCTGCGATATAGCTTCAATCATAACAGGGCGGCCAGTGCAGTCGAAAAGGCTGTTTATGCCGTCCTTGCAGATGATATTCGTACCCGGGATATTGCAAGTGGCTCTTCAACAATCGTCAACACCTCCGAAATGGGTGACGCCGTTATAGAACGTATTCGCGTAATCTAGTCACACGCTCAATCTGTCTGCTTGTCGATCTGTTCGGATTCGATAGTACAACGAAGTGGACGCTACAGCCACGATGATCAAAATAAGCGGCTCCCCGGTGAATCTGCCATTCATCTCTTTATCGAACACGAGAATTTGAAGACGGCTGATACTGCGGGGCTAGGTTTCGCTTCACCGTAAAAAGAGCAACTACCGGCTGAGGTGGTGGCTTATGAAAGGGGTCAATATCGGAGGCATGCGTCAAGGAAAGGGGGATGACAAAATGGGGAAGGAACAAGAGATTGGTTACAAGATTGTTGCTACGATTACAGGCTCGGAAGGAACATGCGGTGCCGGTCACAAGATAGGAGACGTCTTTGAAATCAGCTGTCATAACCCAGCCGGGCTTTGTGGGTGGTTTTATCATGATATTTTCCCGAGCCTCCAAACCTTTCAATTTGGCGGTTCCTTGCCATGGTGGAAGGGAGATACGATCAGTCTGCAATGTCCTGACATTCATAATCTTGTGACCATCAAACTTGAAAGATCCATACGATAATTGAAGTCGCAGACGGCACTAAGTGCCAAAAACAGGCCTGACAGCTTCCCTTACTTAGTCCATATCCAGCAATATGGGGCAATGGTCAGATCCCATAATATCAGTCAAGATATCCGTATTCCTGATAAGCTTTGTTAGCGTCGAAGAGACCAGGAAGTAGTCGATTCTCCAGCCGATATTTCGTGTTCGCGCAGCAGCACGATAACTCCACCAGCTGTATTTTATCTTGTCCGGATTTTTAAATCTGTAGGTGTCGATGAAATCGGCCGCAACGATGTTGTCCATTCCATCGATCTCTGCCTGCATATAGCCCGCAGATTTGTTGTAGTTCTGTTCTGACCGTGCCAGATCGATGGGTCTGTGGGCCACATTGAAATCACCGCAGGCCACCAAAGGCTTCTCTTTTTGCAGGTTCTCCAGGTAAGCCAGAAAAGCCGTATCCCAGTGCTGGCGATACTCGAGGCGCTTCAATTCACCGCCTGAATTCGGTGTATAAACCGTTACCAGAAAAAAGCGATCGAATTCCAGCGCGATGACCCGGCCTTCCTGATCGTGCTGTTCAATGCCCATGTCCAGGCGCACGGAAAGAGGCTCTTTTTTACTGAGTATGGCGGTGCCGGCGTATCCTTTTTTCACCGCCGAGTTCGCGTATAGGCGATAGCCCTCTAAATCTGCCAAAGCCGCCTCAACCTGATCGTCCTGCGCCTTGGTTTCCTGAACGCAGAGCACGTCGGCCTGCATGGATTCCAGCGATGCCTTGAAATTCTTTTTAACTGCTGCCCGAATACCGTTGACGTTCCATGAGATCAGACGCATCTTATTATCTCCATTCAATGAAATTAACTATCCAAGGTGTTCGCCCGCCTCAACCAGATAGCTGCAGTCAGGCCCCATATGGCATTGAAGATAAACACAAGCAAGGGTGTGAGTGAACCGAGATCAATGCCCATAACCCCTTTACCTGCTTTCAGGGGAAACAAAACGAAAAGCTGCACTGCCGTAGGCCCTAGACTGAAAATCAACCCCCTATACAAATAACGCTTTTCCATGAGTGGGAGCAGGAATAGCAGACCCCATAACCCTCCCCAGACAAGGCGAGGATATAGCCAACTAGGCAGAGAGCTGAGGAGCAATTTTAACACCTAACGCTGACGTTATTCCAACGACGCCAAAAATCCAAACAGCCAAGCTGTTCAAAAGACCACCCAAAGCGCCGGCCGTAAAAACCAAACTCAATTTATTTATTAAAATATTCATTCAGATCCTCCTTGATCAGTGCTATGAAAGATACAAAAGGCTTTTTCAGTCCCTGCAATTTTATTTTTCCGATAATTGCATTGCCCGTCACAATAGTTGGACATTGTCAAAGACGATGTAATACTGATACCTGAACTGAGCGAGCCCGAATATTTCCCTAAGAAAAGGATTGAATGATGAAACCCACAACAAAGATTCTACTCGTTCTCGTTGCAATGGCAGTCTTCGATATCGTCATTCCAATACCTATCGCTGTACTCATGCTCATTTATGTGCTGTACCAAAAGCCGGTGTGGTTCAAGGACCTGGTTGAGGAGGTTTATCGATCTTAAATTTTTTGTGATAAAATGAATTATTAGCCGGGTCAGCGCCCGGCTATAGATTGCAAGTGACGGCTAGGCTTTCGTATACACGCCCCTTTTAAGAGGCTTGATTTTACCCTGCTTTCTCAACCTAAAGATGATGTTGGCCAACTTCTTCTTGTCGAACTCGGTCTTCTCGGCAAGGGTGGCTGTATCCACACCATTCTTCGAGCGTGAGATAACATTCAGCACAACTAGGGTGGCAGTGTCAGGTTTCACATTTTTTTTAGCTGGTGCCTTCTTAACCTTTCGACCCGCTTTGGCTTTGACCTGTGCTGAGGCTTTCGTCTTGGCCTTGCGTGCCGGGTTGGCTTTGCGCTTCGCCTGCCCGTTTGGTGCAATCTCCAACTTCTCCGCTAGCTTCCCCACGCCTTGTGCAATCGATCTAAGACCATCTGCTACCGCTTTCAACGCTGCATCAATTTCTTTCATGATATACCTCCTTTAGTATGGTTTTGTCTAATGTATGACAGGATCGACATAGTGCAAGTCGGAATAGCAAGATTTGTAAATACAGTAGGATATGAAGAACTAGCTTCAATATTTGAAACCTATCAATCTTAAATCTTGCTGCCCAACTTAAAATAGCCTGGTTTTGCATTGCTCTCGGGCCCTGAGGAAGGTCCGGGCATCCAGATAAGGTTGTAAGTATCTGCGTGATTTTTGTACTTGATCGTACCAGAAGCAGGGGTGTTTAATACTTGGCCGGTCACGATGAAATCAGGGTCGCCACTGCCCCTAAAACCACTATAACCCCCATTGAAGCCATTGGTTAGAATATTCTCAGCAAATGCAGTTTTGGCTTCCCCATTCAGCACCGCGATACAACCAGCGTAAGCTTTCATTCGAGCGCTCTCTTGCATATCAAAAAACTTGGGTAAGGCGACCGAACCGAGAATACCCAATATGACCAGAACAAGAATGACCTCTATAAGGGTGAATCCATTTGCGCTTATCTTCCGTTTCATCGTGCACCTTTTAGCAAATAATATAAATATAAATAAATTTAGAGTGTTGCCTTTAGCACAAGCGCTAAGAGACATCAAGAGAAAAGAACTCATTGTAGTATTGATAGATTTCGTCTGGAACAGCGCTGGATTTGATAATGAAAGTGGATCTTACATGTATTGCGCGAAACCCTCGGCACTTTCGGTACTTGAAAATTCTGGAATAACCAATTAATATGACGGATCATACGGCCGGTTATGCCGCCTTTTCCACTGTCAGCGAAGCATTTCGTATTCTGACCCTAGCGTTTAAGATCAATTTCTTCAAGCCCGCCGTGGCTGATGCCCTTGTATGACGATCCAGGATCATTCAGGGCGGCAGAACAATCATCGTTTCGGAATCCGAAGAATTTGACCGTTGCGGCGATACGGAAAAACGGGTATCCAAGACCATGGTTACCCTCATGGTCGTACCGGTGAAAGTTTCCCCATAAGAAAGTGTCTTTTGTTCGTCTGCAACGTTATTTCGACTGAGGACGGTTTGTGTTGTTTTTGTTTCTAGATAATCGATTTAAACCCTGCGAGGTGCGAAAATGAAAAAAAAATGGGTGTACCGGTTTGATGAAATAGATGCAGCGGAAAAATATGTGGGCGGTTCATGGGAGGCGGTTCGCGGATTGTTCGGCGGCAAGGGTGCCAACCTGGCGGATATGAGCCGGATCGGGGTTCCGGTTCCTCCAGGATTTACCGTTACCACCGAAGCCTGCAATGCGTATCTGGACTCGGGCGGCGTCTTTCCCGATGGTATGTGGGATCAGGTCCTGGATGCCCTGAAGGTCGTGGAGAATGAAACCGGCAAGACCTTCGGTGACAGTGAAAAGCCCCTGCTTGTTTCATGCCGTTCGGGCGCCAAATTTTCCATGCCCGGCATGATGGATACGGTGCTGAACATCGGGCTCAACGACGACACGGCCGAAGGCATGGTCGAGCTGACCGGGGATGCACGTTTCGTATACGACGCTTACCGTCGTCTGGTGCAAATGTTCGGCAGCGTGGTGGTCGGCATACCGGACGAGGCATTTGAAGCCGTCCTTACAACTGCCCGCGCGACGGCCGGGGTGGACACGGATACGGCGCTTTCAGCAGAGGACTGGAAAGCTGTAACCCGAAAGTTCAAGAAGATTTTCAGACAACACTCCCATCACAATTTTCCAACCGACCCCATGTCACAGCTGCGGATGGCAACGGAAGCGGTTTTTAAAAGCTGGAACGGCAAAAGGGCAGTGGATTACCGAAATGCCGCCAATATTGCCCATGATCTCGGAACAGCGGTGAACATCGTGACCATGGTTTTCGGAAACATGGGCAGTGACAGCGCCACCGGCGTGGCCATGACCCGCAACGGCTCCACCGGCGAAAAGCGCATCGAGGGAGATTATCTCACCAATGCTCAAGGCGAGGATGTGGTAGCGGGCATTCGGCTGACCAATGACCTAACCCAGCTCGAGCTTGAAATGCCTTCCGCCTATGCGGAATTTGAACAGATCACCGAGAAGCTGGAAATCCATTACCGGGAAATGCAGGATGTTGAGTTCACCATTGAAAAGGGAAAGCTCTGGATGCTTCAGACCCGCGGCGGCAAACGAACGGCCCAGGCTGCTGTGCGCATCGCTGTCGAAATGGTGGAAGAAGGATTGATCAGCCGCGAAGAAGCGGTCATGCGGGTGACCCCGAAACAGGTGGATTTTTTTCTCCATCCCCAATTTAGCCGCGAAGCCACCAAGACGGCCAGGGCAAAAGGCGATCTGTTGGCTACGGGACTCAACGTGTCGCCGGGTGCCGCTATCGGCGTGGTCGCCCTGGATGCGGATCTGGCCGAGAAATGGGCTAAAAAAGAAAATAAAAAGGTCATCATGGTGCGCCCCGAGACCAAGCCGGATGACGTGCACGGCATGCTTGCGGCTGAAGGCATTTTGACCAGCCGCGGCGGACGCACCAGCCATGCGGCCCTGGTGGCCAGGCAGTTCGGTAAACCAGCCGTGGTCGGGGTGTCCGCTCTTGCTATCGATATGACCAAACGCCGGATGAGGGTTGGCGACAAGACGGTTCAAGAGGGAGATTGGGTGTCCATCGATGGCACCCTGGGAGAGGTTTTCGTCGGTAGACTGGAAACCATGGTGCCGGATATCAAGGACCCCTGGCTCATGAAACTGCTCGGCTGGGCGGACGCGTTCCGCCGCCTCGGCGTCTGGGCAAACGCCGATTATCCAGCCGATGCTGCTCGTGCCAGGGATTACGGTGCCGAAGGCATCGGTCTTTGCCGAACCGAACACATGTTTTTTGAAGCGGAACGTCTACCCATCGTCCAAAAAATGATCTTGACCGACAGGCCCTTCGAGCGCCGGGAGGCTTTGGATGCACTGCTTCCCTTTCAGCGGGAAGACTTTATCGGACTTTTCCAGGCCATGGACGGCCTTCCGGTGATCATTCGTCTCATCGATCCACCCCTGCACGAATTTTTGCCCAGCCCCATGGACCTGTTGCGGGAACTTACCGATCTGAAGATACGTCTCAAATACACGGGTACCCTGAAGGAAACCGATGAACTCCTGGAAGAAATCCGGGATAAGGAGATGATTTTAAAACGGGCGGAGAGCCTGCATGAACAGAACCCCATGCTGGGACTGCGCGGGGTTCGTCTGGGCATCGAAATTCCCGAGCTGACCTCCATGCAGGTCCGGGCGGTTTTCGAGGCTGCATGCCACGTAACCAAAGAAGGTGTGGATGTACGCCCGAAAATCATGATTCCGTTGACCAGTCATGTCAACGAGCTCAAAAGACAACGAGCGGTGCTGGAAGTGGTGGCAAAGAAAGTGATGGAGGAGCAGGAAATGGAGATCGACTATAAGTTCGGCACCATGATCGAGATTCCCCGGGCCGCTCTTACTGCGGACCAGGTGGCGCAAGCATCCGAATTTTTCTCGTTCGGCACCAATGACTTGACCCAGACGACTTTCGGAATTTCAAGGGATGATGCTGAGGCCGGTTTCTTGATCAACTACATGGAATCCGGTATTCTGCCGGACAACCCCTTTGACACCATCGACAGAGACGGTGTCGGTGAGTTGATGAAAATCGCCATCGAAAAGGGTCGTTCCGTCAAGCCGGAACTGGAATGCGGCATTTGCGGCGAGCACGGCGGCGAACCCAAATCCATCGAACTTTGTCATGCGCTGGGCCTGACCTACGTGTCCTGCTCACCGTTTCGTGTTCCCATTGCCCGCATGGCAGCGGCCCATGCGGCGTTAAAGGCCAAGCAAACAAAATAATCAAGACGGTACGTCTCTGCAACCAGCCAATTAGGTTAAACAGGACCATGTGTTAAGGGACGTATATATGATATACGTCCCTAAAGTAATGATTCTTTCTTTATGATGCGGTACGTTTCTTCATAAATCGTTTTTCGGGATCCGATGGCAACGATATCAATAACTCGTAGAGAGCTTCTTCGGTAGATGATCCGGAATTTGCTGATTCGATAACTTTGTAATCCTGTCAACTCATCTTTTAAAATCTTACCGGATTCAGGTTCCACCAGGATATGCCGCAAACCTCCTCGAATTTTTCTTTTCAACCGGGGGTGACAGCCTCTGATCAATGCGACGATCTCATCCGGAACTCTCAGTTTTATTCGAATACGTCCCTTGGAAATCATTGTTTATTCAAAAAGTTCGTCTAAAGTATACACTTTTGTCCTTTTCTTTAAAGCGGAAATGCCTTTCTTTATCTCGGTCATCATATCCGGGTCCGATTGAATGGAAATCGTTTCTCTCCAACCATCGAATTCATCCGGGCTTACCAACACGGCTGCCGGTCTCCCGTTTTTCGTAATGACAATTTCTGCATCGGTTGATTGAACTCTATCGATCAGTTCGCTTAGTTTCATTTTTGCTTCAGACAACGATAGCGTCTCCATAATATGACCTCTATTTTGGTTGATCTTAATTATGGTCATACATTAGCATAATATTTTGGTTTGTCAATTAAATTGAAGAACCTCGCAGCAAGCTGCGAGGATTGTTCTTCCGTGCGACAGAACCCACCGGGAATGCGCCTGCTGTTGCGGTTCAAATAAGTGGGTAAATGATATCCTGAAAAAGCAACTATCCAGAAATTTTTGACCTTGCAGATACCATAACATGCTATCTGAAATTTTAATGGAATAACAATAGGTTAGATCTGAAATTTTGCTTTGTTCTAACACAAAAAAATTATCGCTTAATTTTCTTTTTGGAACACCGGTACTGCTGCCAGACCTTGCTTTCAAAATCAAACCCATGCCTCTTGATTAGCTCAATGCAGATCTCGACTACCGACGAGTCATATAATACCCCTTTATTTGATTCTATCTCAGCCAACGCAGCCTCAAGCCCTAATTTAGGTCGATATGGACGAAAGGAAGCAATAGATTCAACCACATCCGCCACAGCCAATATCCGGGCTTCCAGCAGAATTTCTTCCCCTTTCAACTGGCGCGGGTATCCGCTGCCGTCAAGTCGCTCATGGTGCTGATAAATGGTTTCGGCTAAAGGCCATGGGAACTGGATATCCTTAAGAATCTCGTATGCCGTGTATGGATGCATCTGGATGATTGCCAACTCGTGTTCTGAAATCGGACCGGGTTTATTCAAAATTGCGGACGGAATATTAATCTTACCCAAATCATGAATAGCGGCGGCCATGCGCAGGCCCTGGATGCGTTCCCAATCAAAATCCATATGGGTGGCAATGGCGCGACAAAGTTTGGTCACCCGCCTTTGGTGCCCGGCGGTATAGGGATCGCGTTTCTCAATAGTGGTTGATATTGCGTGGATGATGGCTCCCATGTTTCTGCGCAGTCGATCATGACTTCGATTCAATGCCTGCTCTACTCGCCGGAATGCGCTGGCATCTGTAAAGCGTTCAACATATCCACCTATGTCACCGATTTCATCCGGATAGGCGCTTATGGTCACTATCCATGGTACATGTTGGCCTTTTTTGCAGTGGGGTTCATCATCGAACACCAGTTGATCGTCTACCGACAAAATTTTCGTCAATGGGCAATCAGGCGAAAAACAAAGATTGCCGGGAAATACTTCATGGCATTTGTTACCGATTAGATTTGAGGTTTCGATGCCGGACATAGTCGAAAAAGCGCGATTGCTAAATAGAATCTTGAAGTGTCGATCCGTTATTATCATTCCGTCGGATACAGAATTTAAAATAATCTTCCAGTCTAGCTGGGATTGGGCAAGGCTGGTATTTGAGGTGTTCATCATCAGATAATGTCTTTGATCACATCTATCCCAACGTTAGTAAAAGCTTGGCATATACTCCCGCGATACATCCAGCTATCAACAAGATTTCAGTCCAACCAGAAACGACAGGTACAAATAACATATCTCAACTTCGATCTGACTACAGACACATTGAGATACACACGTTTAAACGGTTCGAAAAACCGTGTGATCTCTGAATATATCCACAAGGAAGCCCTATCTGGTTACCAGTACAGATATCGCATTTCTGACAAAAATGCAAAAAAGGGCAATATCCATCGAAACGGATTCGCCACCTTGATATCTGATTTCTAAATCTTTTTTACACCCTGATCCTCAAGTGCCATCACTTGATCACCGATCCTTCGAACTTGATCCATATAATGAGATACTACTAAAAGTGTACAATTTGACTTGAGACTGACAAGCAACTCCTCGATAACCTCCCCAGCCTTGGCGTCGAGAGAGCTTGTCGGTTCATCACATAACAGTACTTCCGGTTCCAATACGAGTGCCCGGGCAATGCACAAACGCTGTTTTTGACCGCCAGAAAGATTCAAGGCGCTTTCTTCCAAACGGCCCTTCACCTCTTGCCATAGAAATGACTGCTCCAGCGCTCTCTGGACTTTTTCCTCCACGATGCTTTTATCACGAACACCGGCAAGCTTCAGGGGGAATGCCATATTCTTGGCAATACTCATGGGTAAAGGATTAGGCTCTTGGAAAATCATGGCAACCTTCCGGCGTAACAGGGGCATGGGTATTTCTTTTTTCAGTGGTGAAATCCATCGACCTTCAAGCTGAATCTGTATTTCCCCTGTGCAACGTGCACCAGGAGTATCGTTCCACATACCATTGAATATTCCCAGTAGAGTTGATTTGCCCTGACCGGAGGGCCCGGTAATGGCAGTTAGGGTATGGGCCTTAAATTTGGCATTTACATTGTCGATCACCCGGTTTGAGCCATAAAAAAAGCTGACCCCGTCAATGATAATCTTGTCTTTTGTCTCCATCATCACCTTGTTAATCCAACTGAGAAAGCATAAGCTACACCCGGTAGAGCATCCGATACGATAAATGTTTTTTCATACCGTAGGCAAATATGAATAAAACAGAACAGATCCCCAGCAGAACAAGACAAGCGCCATATCCGTTGGAAAGTTCTGCAGGATTCGAATATTGGCTCGAAATGTAGTAAATATAGAACGGCAGAGCTTCGTATTGTGACAGCAGGGATGACGGCACCCCGGCTGTAGCCACCACCCCTGTAAGCAGAATGACAGCCGTGTCCTCGGCACATCTGCCAATAGCTAAAAAGACGCCGGAACTGATACCCGAAAGCGCGTTCGGGATCAATACATAGGCGATATTCTGCAATCGAGTCGCACCCAAGGCAAGGGCTGTCCTGCGAATGTCCGAGGGAAGTTCTTTCAGTGACATTTCTGTACTGCGGACAATATAGGGAATTACAAGCACGGCGAGAGAGAGTGCACTAATGAGCAGACACGGCCCAAAACGGTCAGAAAAATGGTTGTGCAGAAAAATGGATAGGCTGAAGCCAAACAAGCCAATAACGATGGACGGGATACCGGCTAGAATGTCGAACAAGCCACCGAACAGCTTTCTCATTCCGGGTTTTGCATATTCAGCCAGGTAGATGCCTGAACATAAGCCCACGGGCAAAGCCAGAAGAGCAGACAATACCACCAGAAAAAAGGTACCTACCATGGCCGGGAAAATGCCGTCGAATACCCGGGCATGCCCCAAAAGAACCCTCAGGGGTTCCTCATTGTCAAAAAACAATTCAGCCCTAAGGCTCGGTAGTCCCTTGATCAATAAATAAGATAAAAATATGGACAGACACAGACAGAGGACAAGGGTCATCATCCAGCTAAGAAAAACGGCTAATTTTTCCATAACCCCCTGCATTACGACGGCACCTCTCTTTTTCTCAACATGAGTCTCACCGCTACAGTGGCTGTAGTTGCAAAAAGATACAGCACGATGCCACAGGCATAGATAGAGCGAAACTCCAGGCTATCGAAATTAGCGGCCTTTACTAATGCAATATGCGCGGTCAAAGTCCTGGCGGGTTCTAAAATTGCATGTGGTGCTTGTATTGCGTTTCCAGCCAGCATCAGCGCGATGAGTGTATCGCCCAAAGCTCTTCCCAAAGCAAGTATAATACCGGCTGCCATCCCGCCTGTGGCCCTGGGGACCATTACATATAACAACCGCTGGACACGATTGGCTCCAAGTGCCTTGGCTGCTTGAACATAGGACGAATCCACAGCCAGCAGACTGTCCGTAAAAAACAAGATCATTGTGGGACTGATCAAAACAGCGAGCATCATACCGGCTGTTAATACGCACATTCCCGGTCCGCCGATTCCGCCACGTATCAGCGGAACCAGGAGGAAAATTCCGACAAAACCGTAAATAACCGTTGGAATTCCGGTCATGAACCGAACCAGTGTCCCAAGCATTCTGCGAAAACGTGGACCGCCCAGGCTTGTGATCACAAAGGAGGTCCCCAGAGAAAGAGGCAGGCAAAGCGCTGTGGCCAGTAAGGCTATCCAAAGTGTGCCGGATATCATGGGCCATATGCCATAAAACCCTTCGTGAGGTGCCCATGGTCCGGTCCAAATGGCCAGAAAATTGCCCGCTTTAAAAAGGGGAATTCCCAGTGCGATCATGAATCCGAATATGGCCAGGATCATGGCCGCACTGGCAACTGCGCTCAAAAAAAATACATTTCTGGCTATCATTTCTTTTGAGTTGCTCATTTCACAGGAATAAAGCCCTTTTCCGATGCGATTTTCTGTCCTTCCGAGGAAAACAGATAGTTGATAAACAGTAGCGTCAGGCCTGATGGATCGCTTCTAGTGTTGCTGAACAAGCCACGGGCGATTTTGTACTGCCCGCTTTTGACATTATCAAGCGTCGGTGTTACGCCGTCAAGTGCCACGGGTCCTACCGTCTCATCCATATGACCAACAGAAACATAACCTATGGCAAAGGGGTCGTTGGCGACGGCGGTTTTCATAGCTCCGTTGGACGGGACAAAAAGCGCTTTGGTGCTGATGTTCTCTTTGTCCAGGGCTTTTTCCCAGAAAACGGCACGGGTACCACTGGCTTCGTCCCGTGTGTAAACGGTAATCGCATGCTTTACGCCACCCAGGGCTGACCAGTTGTCGATTTTTCCTGAAAATATTTCTTTCAACTGGTCTTTTGTCAGAGATTGAACTTTATTGGCCGGATTGACCACTACGCCGACCCCGTCGATAGCCCATTTGAACATCTTTAGTTTATATTTTTCGATTTCTTCCGGCTTGGGTTTCCGTCCTGAGTTACCGATGTCCACAAGCCCCTCACCAACCTGTTTGATACCAAGACCGGAGCCACCGCCTGCCACGGTAACATCAATATCTTTGTAACGAGTCATGATCCGTTTTGCGGCCTCCTTCATAACAGGAATGTGGGCCGTACCGCCGGCAATCTTAATAGTCCCTTTTTGCCCCTCAAATGCTTGAAGGGCCTCACCAAAACAAGGTGCAACCAATAGACAAAAAACGCTAAAGATGACGTACATCTGGGTTAGTAGTTTTCTCATAGAAGTTCTCCCCTTCGTGGATAATGCTTAGATTGTTATTCAGATGTTCAAGAATTCGGGAGAGTTCGTTGGACAAGAATATAAGAAATTTTTTTTGCCCAATGACGATTTGGTGATGTCAGGATGGATACGATTTTGGCACACGGCTTCGTCTAACAAACCCGGTTAGAAAATTAAAAAACCTCAGGTAAAGCCAAAATCGTGAATCATGGTAAGCCTTGTAGATAGAAAATATTTATATATTCCATATCTAGACATTGGCGATATGTCAAACAGTAATTTTAGATGGTTTTTTCTCGTTTAATAGGAAAATCCAATAATACTTTTGAAGGCTCGATTCATTCAATCTAAGTGTGGGGCTCCCGGCTGGTTGTGCTAGCTCTGATCCTTAAGCCCGAAGGTGCCGCTTGAGCTTTTCCTTTTCTGTCCTGCAATTAAATGCAAAAATATGCAATGAGAAGAAATGAAACTCCCCGGGGCTTGCCCCGGGGAGTTTCATTTTTGTTGATCTTTTTGGTGCCGAGGGACAGAATCGAACTGCCGACACGGGGATTTTCAGACCGAATTTTTTAAAATTCGAAAAGATTGTAATTACACAGTTGATTCTATTTCGATTTTTCAATCAGGTTTTGGTTTCGTTTGGAACTATTCATAAATATTTTGCATTGACGGTAATAACTTGGGCACAATTTCAATAGATAGTGCTTAGCAAGTTATCACGTTATTCCTATCGCTTGACAAAAAAGATGATGAGATTGATATATACAGATAATCGTTATAAAGCCATCATTATTGGGAAATCAAATAGAAAACGTGAGGAGGGCAACATGGATCTAAATATTTTCAAAGACACCCCGCCCTGGGAATGGCCGGAAGATGCCGACAGTATTTTTTTAAAGGCACTTAGAGATAGCCAGACCGAGGAATCCGAGCGTCTGCTTGCCGCTGAGTTGGCTGGCGATTCTACAGTCATCAATGACGATCTCGCCAGTGAACTGCTTGCTATTGTGAACGACGCCAACAATTCGGTCAGTCTGCGCGGAAGGGCAGCAATTTCAATTGGGCCGGCTCTCGAATACGCCTTTATAGATGGATTCGAGGATCTTGACGACGTGCCCATTTCCGAAAACAAATATCATGAAATCCAGGAGTCCTTTAATAAGCTATATTTTGATACCAATATTCCGGAGAAAGTGCGACAACGGATCTTAGAGGCATCGGTGCGTGCCCCACAGGACTGGCATCAGAGCGCAATTCGTGAGGCGTATTCCTGCGCCGACAAGTTCTGGAGACTCACCGCCGTCTTTTGTATGCGTTTTGTCCGAGGGTTCAACGAGCAGATCTTAGAGGTGCTGAAAACCGAAAACCAAAACATTCTCTATGAGGCAGTTTGTGCCGCGGGAAACTGGGAAGTGGACGCCGCCTGGTCACACATTGCAGCCCTGATCACCTCGAAGGATACGGAAAAATACCTGCTGCTGGCTGCCATCGAAGCAGTCGCCAGCATCCGTCCGCAAGAGGCAGCACAAATCCTGATTGACTTCACCCAGTCTGAGGACGAAGACATCGCCGAGGCGGCTTCCGAGGCCATGGCCATGAGCGAGGTGTTTTTAGACATAGAGAATGATGATGTAGACGACGAGTTCCGCCACTGAGGGTAAACAAAATTGGCTTTAGGGGATGGGTAGCATGAAATCTGATAAGGACAAAACAAAAGATGAGCTTGTTGAGGAGCTCAAGGAATTGCGGGCCCGCTTTGACCTGCGAACCCGGGAGCTCGAAAAAGAATGCCTGGACCGCGATCAGACCAAAGAGGCCCTTCGCATGGCCGAGGTAATTATCGACAATAGCCCGGCGATCCTTTTTCGGCGACTAGCCGGTGATGAACCGCGGCTGGTTTTTGTTTCTGACAACATTCGCCAGATAGGTTATACGGCTGAAGAGTTTATGAACCATAAAATTAGTTTTCGCGATATTGTCCATCCGGATGACATTGAAAAGTTGCGCGAAGAAATCGAATACTTCGTCGAAAAGGATGTGGAAGAGTACACCCAAATCTATCGGATTGTGACGAAAAGCGGCGAGATTTGCTGGGTGGAAGACCAGACGTCGGTCGTCAGAGACGAGAATGGTATTAAAACCCACCATCAGGGCATCCTGGTGGACATTACCGCGCGCAAACTGGCGGAAGAAGAGGTGCGCAAAAGTGAAGAGAAATTTCGCCGAATTGTCGAAACCGCCGGCGAGGGCTTTCTTTTGATGGATGAGAACCTGCAGATTGTGGATGTCAATGATGCCTATTGCGATATGCTGGGATACTCCCGCGAAGAAATCATCGGCAAAACCCCCCTGGATCTGGCGACGGAAGAATTCAAACAATTTATGGAAATTAACAAGGTCAGTATCCTGGCCAGGGAATACCGAAAACTCGAAGGTGCCGTCATGACCAAGGACGGCCGCCAGGTTCCGATTCTGATTCACGGCAGCACCCTCAGAGACGACAGGGGCAATGTTATCGGCAACATGGCCTTTGTCACCGACATGAGCGAGCACAAAAAAGCCCTGGCTCTGGCCGGTGAAGTCCAGAAAAGCCTCTTGCCCCAGGAAAAACCAAAGGTTCCGGGACTTGATATTGCCGGCAAGAACGTTTCCTGTGATGAAATCGGCGGTGACTACTTTGATTTTCTCTGGCGGCGTGATTCCAGCAAGGGACCGTTTAGTGTTGTGGTCGGAGACATCTCGGGCCATGGAGTAGATTCCGCCCTGTTGATGACCACGGCCCGGGCTTTTTTGCGGATGCGCGCTTCCCAGCCCGGAACCAGTTCAGAGATAATCACGGCCATGAACCGCCATTTAACCCGAGATGTTTTAGAAAGCGGCATGTTCATGACGCTTTTTTATCTAACAATTGATCCCAGGGAAAAGCGCATTGATTGGGTCCGGGCCGGCCATGACCCGGCCTTGTTATATGATCCCGAGCGGGAAAGTTTTGAGGAATTGAAAGGTAGCGGTGTCGCCCTGGGAGTAAATGCGGATTTTGACTACCAGGAAAACAGTATGGGCGGACTGGTCAATGGTCAGATTATAGCTGTTGGCACAGACGGCATCTGGGAAGCCGTCAACAGCGAAGGTGACATGTTTGGCAAAGAGCGATTTCGGAATATCATCAAACAATATGCTGCGGGCGGATCAGGCGATATTTTAAACGCCGTTTACACTGAACTGAATCAGTTCACCCGGGGACGAAAATCCGAAGATGATATTACGCTGGTCATTATCAAGGTTGATGGCATCTAAAAGCTATGAAAGCTTGGGGTCTGGGCAGGGAGAAACGATTCTCCGACGAGGGGTGGCGCAACATGAGCAGCCGCCGTCAGTAAGCGGAAATCTGAAACCACTTATATAATCCTGAACCGATCTAGAATTTCAAATTGCCTCAAAATACCCGGCTTCACCCTATAAAGACTTGTTTGTGTGCACACCATATGCACCCCTTTCAGGAATACTTTAAGATGTCTCAAGCCACATTTGAACTGAGAGCATGTATTTCCTTATCAAGTCGGTCCTTCAGTAAATCTTGTGCTACCTCAAGATCGAATCGGTTTTGAAGATTTAGCTAAAATTGCGGCGCCATTTCAAAAAATCGTCCCAAACGCAAGACTGTGCTGGCCTTTTCGGTTACCTTTTAATGGTTCCAATCTGTTTCCAAGTGAGCATTCCAATTTCGATGTCATCAGCTATGCTTCCATAAGCACTTTAAGGGACACTTTATCAACAAGATCCTTAACCTTTTCCTTATATGCAAGCATATGTGGTGCTGTCATATGTGCCTGTAAATCCTCTAAGCTACGCCATTTCTCAATTATTGTGACAACATTATTGTTCAATTCTTGAGGGGGTAAATCTGTAGGAATGTCAATGGTCGGTACATATTCTACGCATCCCTTCTCTTCAAGAACCTTTGGGATATTGGTCTTGAAAATCTCAATAAACTCTGACAATAGGCCTTCTTTAATGTGTATTGATGCAATTACGTTTATCATTTCATAATTTCCTAATTTGCATAGCGTTCGAGTGTAATTCCTGGGTTATCTTTATAAGGGTCAGCGTCGTTCACCCATTGAATGAATGGTGCTTTGTATTTTAGTATGACATGCCCGGTTGATCATATTTTATCCTGTGTTGTTGATTAAGGATGGCATTTGGTCAATTGCTGTTTTCCACAGGAATTTTATTTTTATCACGTATGTGAGGGATGGGTCTGAACTCTATAGTCATTTTATTAATTTTTAAATTATCTATGGATTTAATAAGAAAAGACCCCGAGATGTTTTCACCCATATTTATCTCATATGGAAGTAACCGGGTCACAAATTTTGCAATACTCTGTGTTGGCAAAATAATTGAAATGTGTTCAGCATTATCTTTTTGAGCAAAGGTATTTAAATTGAATAATAAAACAAATACCAAGCTAATAAACAGAATCGCATATATTCTTTTCATATTTACAACCCATTTTGGTGCAAGTGTTAATCTTGATGTTCTGTATCCACCCGTTCCCGCAACCCCTTCCCACATTTGAAAAACGGCAATTTATTCGGTGCAATCTCGACCGTCTCCCCAGTCTTAGGATTCCGACCGGTGTACCCCTCATATTCCCTGGCATAAAAAGAAAACAATCCACGGATTTCAACCCGATCACCCTTTTCGAGTGCGCCGGCCAACTTGTCGAAAAAAAGATTTACAATCTTTGCTGCTTCAATTTTGGGAATATCAGTGGTGGTGCTGAGGGTTTTGATGAGGCCGATTTTGTTCATGGGGATTCTTTCTTTGGGAAATGTCTGTTTTTGTGTCGGATGGAAAATATTGAAAATATTTACACCAGTGTGACCGTATCTGTCAAACGCATGTTGTAATTTGCATTCCAAAATATGGTGAAACGGTTTTCTTACAACAAAAGGGGGCATCAAAATTCGGAAACATGAACTGTACACAGATTATCACGACCAATTTGAATATTTCTGGAACACTGAGATTGAACGTATTCGCATACAGGGCGGAAAGACCAACTGGACATCTCGCCATTCATCAGTCCTGACTCTGTCTCCATTTTTCAAGATTTCATCTCTTCATATCTTCTCTTTGAATTAGCCTGATAGAAATATTTCTTGACAACTATATTTATCTATTGTTATATTTAACTATAACAATAATTAAATAGAAGTATTTATATGAAGTCAGGAGAGGTAACTAATAATGATCGATTTTAAATTAGATCCAAAATCTGGGGTTCCCTTTTATCGGCAGATCATCGATCAAATCCGCTATGGTGTCGCAAGTGGAGATTTAAAAGTAGGCGAACAATTGCCAACGGTCAGAGCTTTAGCCGTCCAGCTTAAGGTCAATCTCAATACCGTCGGCAAAGCATACAGGGAGCTTGAAATTCAAAGTATTTTGGAAACACAGCAAGGTACAGGTACATTTATAGGTTCGACAAATATACAAATACCCAAATCAGAACGACAAAATAAACTTGATAGCATCTGTTCAGAATATTTAAGCATCGCCTCCAGTTATGGGTTCAACGCAGAGGAAATGATCGATGAACTGAAAAAAAGACAAAGGGGGAAGAGATGAAACCAGATACTACATTAAAAAAGAGCATCAATCCAATTTCCATAACACTAATAGTTATTGCTGCAATCACTGGACTATTGCTGGAACAATTAAATGTGGTCCACTGGAGCATTGCTGCTATTCTTGTATTCGTGCTGCTGGTTATTGCAGCCTCGATACGGATCGCTGACCAATGGGAAAAAGCCGTTGTACTTAGAATGGGTAAATTTCTTGGTCTGAGAGGACCTGGAATCTTCCTAATAATTCCCATTATTGATCGAGTAAATGAGTATATCGATCAACGTGTTAGGGTAACAGATATTACCGCAGAAAAAACCTTAACAAAGGATACGGTGCCAGTTGATGTTGACGCTGTTGTTTATTGGACTGTCTGGGATGTGGAAAAGGCAGCCTTAGAAGTGAGGGAATATGTTCAAGCGGTTACCTATATGACTCTCACTGGCTTAAGGGATACTATCGGTAGACATGAGCTGGCAGATCTTTTGCAAAATCGTGATAAAATTGCCGAAGATCTTCAGCACACTCTTGATGAACACACGAACCCTTGGGGGATTTCTTGCCAAAATGTTGGGATAAAAGATATAGTTATTCCATCTGCGTTGTCAGATGCCATGAGCAAACAGGCTCAGGCTGAACGAGAACGCCAAGCCAGAATTATCCTCGGAACAGCCGAAACCGAAATTGCCGAAAAATTTGCGGAAGCCAGTAAGCAATACCAAGACAATCCTGTCGCACTTCAACTGCGTGGTATGAATATGCTTTTTGAAGGACTGAAGGAAAAGGGATCATTGATAATCGTTCCAAGCTCCGCATTGGAATCCATGAACCTCGGTGCTATCGGTGGACTTGCGGCTTTATCTGAGAAGAAAAGAGAAAATGAAATCTCGTGATTAAATTGCACATAGCCACCCAAAAAAGGAAGGTGCCAAAATGAAAATAAATGTCAAAGCGTTTTCACTTACCTGCGGAATAGTATGGGGCTTTGGTCTTTTTTTATTGACCTGGTGGATAATCGCTTTTGAAGGGGCAACTGGTGAGCCGACTTTAATTGGACGCCTGTATCTGGGCTTCACCATATCTCCAGTTGGCAGTTTTATCGGATTTATCTGGGCATTTGTGGATGGTTTGATCGGAGGTGCAATTTTTGCTTGGCTCTACAATCTAGTATCTACTCGCTTTTGGAGGACAGAATCATAAATCGGCTTAACAAGACTGACATTTTGGCCAGGACTTCGCTTGACAGTATGGTATCAGTATTTTTGAGGCCCCTCACGTCGTTGATGAGTAGGAGATGTCACTACTGACTCTTAATATCCAATAGACGTCTTGATAACATCCCAAATAGGGACAAAAAAATAACCAATTGAACAACTGAAGACTTCGCTAATAAATCTCTACGTATGATAAATTGTGATTTATTGAAAATATTGAAGAACCTCGCAGCAAGCTACGGGGAATGCGCTCGCTTTTGCGGTTCATAGTTATACCAAAATTCAGATCTCTACTTTGGTATTTGGTAAGACCCATCAAGCCTTTTCCACATCATCTTATGCTTTCGATCAAGTTCTTCAACTTCCTTATCATATTCTTGTTGGGTCATTTGGCCAGATTTATACTTTGAGTGAATTACGAAAAGCTCATTTTCATACCATCGGTCAGGATCGAAATTATAAGTCATCTGTTACCTAATAGGTTCTTGCTGTTTACAAATTATCATCCCAATACAGATGGAGATAAGACGTAACAAATCTTGATTTTTCTATTATAATTAATAAGTTACATTTGGTTAGCCTGTCCTCTATTTTTGTACTTGTCAAGTAAAAATTAAGCCCCGATACCATCTGGCCATCGCCACGATACCACTGAAGAGCCTATGAGTGCAAGGTTTGGTCGGCTGTGATTATTTTCGTATACCAGCAAAAATTTAGGGCGTCATTCATCTCCTAACATTATACGTATAATCTCTTTATCGGTTTCACGCATTCCGTCACGGCCAAGCCTACCGATGTTGGCAATTGTATTTTCAACACCTTTTTTGACGATCCCATCCCCGCCATAGAACTGTTGCCCCCTTTGATACATATGGAAACCTAAAAGCCCTGCTTCGATCGAAGTGGCAATTTTTGCAGCACATGAAGGTTTGGCACCATCACATATTATTCCAGATACCGTTGCCAGGGCATTGACAATTGTGTGTGCAACTTCCTTGTACCGCCCTCCATGGAGCCAGGTAATTCCTGCCCCCGCACCGACTCCAGCGCTAACAACGCCACAATATGCTGATAACCTCCCAATCCCTGTTTTCTGATGTATGGTAACAAGATTGGACACAACTAAAGCTCTAATCAAGGCTTCTTTCTCAACGCCCAGTTCTTTAGCATACTCGATCACTGGAACTGAAGCAGTAATCCCTTGATTGCCGCTTCCCGAAACGATCACAACCGGAAGTTCACACCCACTCATCCTGGCATCTGACCCTGCAGCAGCCAGTGCTTTTGCCCGTACCTTAATGTCATCGCCCCAGACTTCAAGCAGGACGGAGCCAATGTTTGCACCCCAATTCCCTTTAAGTCCTTCCGCCGCTATTTTCGTATTAAATTCAATCTGCCTCTGCAACAGATCTTCGATGTCTGAAAGCATTACGGATTCAGCGAACTCAAGAATATCTTTTACATTCATAACCGAACGATCTGTGAGGCTGGAAGTCTTGATCTCGTCACAGGTTTGATTCCGATAAATAATCTGATCATCTTTTATAATTAAAGTTATATTGGTATGAAAGTCGGAAATCTGAACAGACGCTTTAGATCCCCCGCTAAAAACAGTTACAAGTAAGTAAAATGTTTTTTTGCTTTTTGATTTGCAGACCTTTATTTCGGTGCTTTCAAGAAAGGCTTTAATTTCCCTTCGCCCTTCATCATCCACAGATGAAATAACCTCAAGGATTTTATCAGCATCACCAGAAATGATCCCAGCCGCAGCTGAGGCTTCTATGCCTCTAAGGTTCCCAGTATTGGGGACAACTACACTTTTTACGTTCTTAAGAATGTTGTCACTTACTTCGATCAAGACATGGTCTGGTTTCCGACCAAGGACTTCCCTTGCCCGTGCAGCAGCATACGCGATAGCAATAGGTTCCGTACAGCCCATTGCCGGGATAAGCTCTTCCTTCAAGATATCAAGGTACGCTTTATAGCGCTTATCTGTATTATCCATTTCTATTCCTTTGCAAATTGAATTTAAAAGATAATGTAAAAAATTATTCGTACATTTAAGGCGGTGGTCTGAATATGGCTAACTACATAATATAAAACCGAGTGTTTACCGAGGAAGGATGCTACCACGTCAGACAGTGTTTCGGAAAGAACAGGTAAAATCATCATAGTCAACAATGTATTAATATCATTAAATTCAGGTGATATAAATTAGTCCTCATACATCTCCGAAAAACATCTCCAGGAATCAGAAAACCAACTATCATCGCGATACTGATATGTTGAAAATAAGCCTCGTTTGCACTGATTCCATTTATGATGCTTTGGCGAACGATTTGATGATATCATAACAATTATACCAGTGCAAAAACAGCATATAAGTTGGAGGGATCGGCAATTCATACAATAAAAATGGCAGGACCGTAATTGGCCCTGCCTTGTCTTGATCTTTGTTGCAATATGGCGTAATTGTTTCGGGGTGGCTACCTGCCACTCCCATCAGGATCACCATCGCCAGAATTTGGTGCCGGTTCACCATAACCTTGGCCAGAATCTGAACCCTTACCGTTTGGTCCATTTGGTGAGTCAAGGCCACTTCCATCAGCAATACCATCTCCTGAATTTGGTGCAGGCCCAGGCATATTGCCATTACCAGTACCGTCTGCGGGACCCACTCCGCCATTACCAGTGCCGTCGCCGGGACCATTGCCGCCATTATCTCCCGTGCCACCATTACCAATGCCATCTCCAGGACCTACTCCGGCTCCTGGACCATGACCTACCCCAGCACCAGGACCTATACCAGCTCCGGAGCCAGATCCAGGTCCTTCTTTGGCTGTACATAAAGTTGGGATTGAAAGAACAATAACTGCTAAGGCACCTATAATGACCAAACTTATTTTATTAAACATGCTTTCTCCTTTCAATTTTGCGCTTTGATCGTTATTTGTGTTGACTTCTAACATGAACACCAAAACTTATTGAGCCTCTAACATTCCCCCCTTTCTTTTTAATCCATATAACGATCAATCATAATAAAAGTTACAATTTAATTTTCATTTTCTGTGTTATTAGGCATAAAAATAAAAAAACTTCTATCATAATCACCACCATCATATAGTGAGAGTCCATTGGTCCCAAAACGGTATCGAAGCCACCGTCATTGGTAAATCTCAAGAGTATGATATCGTAATTCAATGAATTATGGCTCAATCCTGTAACTATGATTTTTCCATCAGACTGCAGTGCCATACGTAGCCCACCGTCAAATCCGTTGCCTCTGCCATATGAAGGACCCCGTTCGTACCGAATCCAACATCTAATTGCCCATTTACATTCAACCGCCATAAGGCGATTTCAGAATCAGAGCCAGTGCTCAATTGTCCTGTCAATACGACTTTCCCATCGGGTTGAATCATGAGATCATTTGCCAGATCAGTACCCTGTCCACTATCATAGATGACTGTTCCCTGTACTCCGAAAGAAGAATCCAATGTCCCGCCTGTAGTTAGTCTTAATGCCAAAAAATCTATGTCTGTACCGTTTGATCGGTAGCCAGCTGCAATTATTTTTCCATCTGACTGTACGGCTATTGCCAACCCTCCATCATCTCCATTTCCACCATCATATGTAAAAGCACCATTGGTACCAAAGCCTGTGTCCAGAGTACCGTCATCATTATATCTGATAACAAACAAGTCAGCATCCGTGCCATTGTTTTGGTATCCCGTGACGACAATTTTACCATCTGGCTGGAGCGCAATATCTCGACCTCTATCATACCCGCTTCCTCCATCCCATAAGACATAACCATCTGGTGAATTGAAGCTGGTATCGATTACTCCTTCAGCTGCTAAAATCATCTGTGAAGAAAAACATAGAACTACAGCAGCAACCACCACAAATTTTAAGAAACGCATAATTCTCAGTCTCCTCTTTGATACTTTATACTGTTATTAGTCATAGTCCGGAATCATATTCCATACTCTGTGTTGGCTGACCAAGATTGTGCTGTACAGTATATGCCAGATCCTCATCGAGATCAGTACTGGATAACCATTGCAGATAATCCCTTGGCACTTCAGCCATCTTCAGACTCTTATGCATTCAGGCTATGCCTTCGCCGAAACAATTTTTGCGAACGCATATCCATACAAATATTTCATGGCTGCTTAGAGCAATTTGAAGTGTTTCCCGCTGCCGGTGTGTTAATTATGAATCTGAGTTTGTCGCTTCTGTGTCAAAGAAGATGAACATTTACCTTTCGCCATCTTTATTGCGTATGTCGCCCAACCATAGGTCAAACATGTCTTGGTACTTATCCAATTCAGTCTCACGTTTGCACTCTGGGCAGGATACGATCTTCAGATCGTCTTGTTCTTTGATCTTTGCGATACCACCACAGTAGAAGCATTTAATCGTATCACGCTCCATTGACCCTAACCCTTGTCCTGTCGATTATTATAAAGATAGAAACAAAAAAATGTATTCACCATCGTTGATATTGATGGCGATGTCAGCACCCCTTGATTCAGCAAATATGATCCATGGAGGTTTGCCAGAACTACCGCATTCTGTTTTTGGATAGTATTCACCAGTCTTTCCACAGTACCATGACAACAGCATTGGATCGTCACTCAGTTGCTTAGCTTTCTTTTTGGCAATATCAGTTGCTGATGCAATACCAAGATCATCATCGTCCACGGACAGTTTGATATGGTTTCCTTTGAAACCAATTAAATCACTTGGTGTCATTAACCCTCTCCCTCAGTTTCCCGCTACACTTAAATGTAACAACCTTCCTGGGCGTCAGCATCATATCATCGCCGGTGACTGGGTTCCTGCCTTTCCGTTCAGCCTTTTGTTTTACACGGAACTTACCGAACCCACTGACCAGGACATCTTCTCCAGATGCAAGGGTCTCTTTCATGATTTCAAGAAGAGACTCTACAATATCTGTGCTCTGTTTCATCGTCAGGTTATTGGTGGATCGAATTGTTTCGATAAGGTGCGCTTTTGTTAGTGCCATGCGTTGCTCCTGTAGAGGTAGTGCCGGTGTGGTGGACGTGGGACGTCATAAAAAATGCCAAAGATAACCTGTAATGTCAAGCATATACACCTAAATCTTGCTTTATCTTTTTGTTTGTGCAATCATGCTGATGCTTTAGTGCCAGCTCCAAACCTTTAACTATAAAGATGGAGAGCGTATGTGACGATTATAGACCCTGCTTCTCATATTGGGAGGTGGGGTTTTGTTGTTTAGAAGTAATAATTGGGGGCAAGAGTCAAGGATAGACTTGAACACTTTATCTCAGAACTGACGATATGAAACATCAAGGACATTCATATCCCATTTTATAGCATGTAAATGTTGACAATTTAGCCAAAGGTATCTGGTTTCATCACTTATAATACAATATCTTTATTCATGGTGCTTTAACTCCTTATTGAAAAGAGGTTCCAATGAAAAACCATTTTTCTTGCATGGCGCTGCTGTCCCTCTTGGTGCTTTTGATAATGTCCTGTAGCGGTAACGGATCTTCGCCGAACAATGGGGACGGTGGGGATAGTACCGGCAATACTGAACCGGTCGTATTAGCCTATGAGTTTGGGCTTTGGGTCTCCACCGGGGGGCCTCCCGGTGGGCTGGGATACGACATCCGTATGGACCCGCGGGACCCGGATGTCCTGTATGTCACGGATGCCTGGGGAGGTGCTTTTAAAAGCACGGACGGTGGGGAAAACTGGTTTCCGATCAACAGCGGCATTACGGCTCGGGTTGGATCTTCCGGTGACGGCATCCCTGTTTTCAGTTTGACCATCGATCCCAATAGTCCTGATACGCTTTGGGTCGGCACGCAGTTTGGCGGTGGTGTATTCCGCAGTGATGACGCCGGTCAGAATTGGCGCTCACTCAGCAGCGGCATTGAAGAGCGGGCATTAACGATTCGCGGTTTTACGGTTGAGCCGGGAAACTCGAATGTTGTTTATCTGGCCGGGGAGATTTCAAGCTGGGAATGGAACAATGACATCGCATTACCGGGTCTGGGGTTGGATATGACCAAAGGCGTTGTTTATAAAACCGTTGATGGCGGAAACAGCTGGCAGCGTATCTGGTATGGGGACAACCTGGCACGTTATATCTGGATCCATCCCCAAGATCACAACCTGATTTACGTATCCACAGGTATTTTCGACCGGGAGGCGGCCAACAGCGATCCGAACACGCTGGAACCGGGCGGTGTTGGCATTTTACGAAGTCAGGACGGCGGGACGACCTGGCAGGTATTGGATGAAAGCAATGGCTTTCTACCAAACGAGCTGTACTTCGGGAGTCTGTTCATGCATCCGCAAAATCCGGCCATTCTGCTTGCAGCCGCCGGCAACGACCCCTATTTGACGGCGCTGGGAGGTCTGGGGGCCGTCTATCTTACGGAGGACGGCGGAGACCACTGGGAGCGGGTGTTGGCGCTGGAAAATGCAAGTGTTGTTGAAATCTGCACCGACAACCCCGATGCGATGTATGCTGGTTCCATATACGGGATACACCGAAGTATGGATGGCGGGCATACCTGGACTGAGGTTGCCGGCAAGTTATGGGGTACTGACGAAGTGCTGGCGGGATTCCCTATTGACATGCAGTGTGACCCCCGTAATTCCATGCGTATTTTTGTCAATAATTACATCGGCGGCAATTTCTTGAGCGAAGATGGCGGATCGACATGGCATATGGCAAGCAAAGGCTACACAGGTGCGCTCCTTCGTCAGATCGATGTGGCTGCAGACGATCCGGCGAAGGTATACAGTGCCAGCCGGATGGGGATCTTTATCAGTAATAACGGCGGCGCAGCCTGGCAGGGCACGTCGTATGCTCCGGCACGTGAACCAGAGGGTGTCGTGGTATCGGTGGACCCGTTTGATGCGGATCACATAATGGAGGCGCTGATCGACGCAGGCCCCAACCCGGCTGTCAGCAAGGACGGCGGGCAGTCTTGGACATTTGTGGATACCGGTCTGTGGAGTAACCTGGCGAATATCGGAGATATGGTCACCCGCATTGTATTCTCTAACTTTACGAGGGACCTGGTGCTGGCAACGGCAGGAACGCTTGATTGCTACCTGAACCCTCAAACCTGCCTTTCCGGGAATGGTTTAGGAATAATTCGTTCGGTGGACGGTGGTGAGACATGGGCACAGACCAGCTTGACGGATGCCCAGGTATTCGACTTGAAAATTGTCGATGAAACAACAGCATACGCGGCGGCATATCCCGATGCAATCTATCGATCCACGGACAGTGGCATCACATGGGAAATTGTCACCCAGGGGATCGCATCCCAGATTCCATCTTCGAACACGGACCCGGACCCGGTGACCGCTCCTATTCTGATCTCGGTTGCAATTGATCCCTTTGATTCGAATAAGATATTGGCCGGTTTTCAGAATGGTGGTTTAATGACCAGTTTCGACGGCGGCCAGTCATGGCAGGTTTCTGCTTCCGGGCTCATACCGGAAATGTCGATCGTCGATATTGAAGCGGATTCAGAAAATCAGGGCGTATTTTATTTGGGAAGCTCAAACGCGGGGGTTTATTACTCATCGGATTCAGGAGCGACCTGGACCGTTCTGAACAATGGGTTGTCAAACCGCTCCGTTGCCGACCTAGCACTTTCGGCGGACGGCAGTGTTCTTTATGCGGCAACCACGGGTGGTGGTGTTTTCCGACTTGGGCAGACAGAAGAATGATGAAGTATCTGACACTTCTTGGCCTGGGGCTGCTTTTGATATCGGCCTCATGCACTTCTCATCAGGATGATGTGACCGGCATCGTTGTGGATGAAAACGCTATGCCGATTCCCTATGCGACCGTCAGCATTCAAGCAACCGATCTTGAGACGCTCTCCGACCAGAAAGGCCGGTTTACCCTGACCGGGCTGACTTCCGGAGAGGCCGCTTTTGTCACTGCCTGGTGTTCAGGCTATTATATCAATGGCGTGGATATTGTGACGGAAAATACGAATGGTATTGTTATCGTATTGCACCCCCACACCGACCGGGACAACCCCGATTACACCTGGCTTCCGTCCACCTTTCATGAGGGTCAGGGTGAGAATCAGGGCTGCGCCGCGTGTCACAGCAACCAGGGCACCGCCCTGAATTTTTCACTGCCGGTTGATGAATGGCTTCAGGACGCGCACGCTTTTTCTGCCATCAATCCGAGGTTTTTGACCATGTATAGTGGTACGGACATACACGGCAACCAAAGCCCGCCGACCCGGTTTGTTTACAATCGGGAGTATGGCAATATCCCGTTGCCCCCGGATCCGGAAGAACCGTATTACGGCCCTGGTTATAAGTTGGATTTCCAGGGAACGGCCGGGAACTGTGGCGCCTGTCACACACCGCTTGCGGCAATTGATACCCCCTACAGCATCGACCCGACCCAACTGAACGGCGTTGAGACCGAAGGGGTCTCCTGTGATTTCTGCCACAAAGTCTGGGATGTTTCCCTCGATCCGGATTTGAGCCTGCCATTTGTCAATATGCCGGGTGTGTTGTCCTTTGAATTCCGCCGTCCCCCAGAAGGGCATCAGTTCTTTGCGGGGCCGTTGGACGATGTTGCACCCGGTGAAGACACGTATTCGCCAGTCCAGACAGAATCCCAATTCTGTGCCCCCTGCCATTTCGGTGTTTTCTGGGATACTGTTGTTTACAACTCGTTTGGTGAATGGCTGGAAAGTTCATACAGTGATCCTTTAGACGGTAGGACCTGTCAGGACTGCCACATGCCCCGGTTGGGGAACACTCACTTTGTACTTCCCGAGCGTGGCGGAGTGCAACGTGATCCAGAAACGCTTTTCAGTCACAATATGCCCGGTGCGTCGGACCCGGACCTTCTGCAGAACGCTCTTTCCATGGACGTATCCGCTGTTGGGGCGGGTGACACGGTGACCGTGACGGTTATGCTGGTCAATGACAATACAGGCCATCACATTCCAACCGATTCGCCCTTGCGACAGATGATCCTGCTGGTGGAGGCACTGGATGCCGATGGGAATGAGCTCACACAACTATCCGGACCGACAGTTCCGAACTGGGGGGGCATCGGTAGCCCGGAGGACGGTTATTATGGCGGCCTGCCGGGCAAAGGTTACGCCAAAATCCTCCAGGAGATTTGGACGGAAATCAGCCCAAGCGGCGCATATTGGAATCCCACGCGCGTGCTTTCCGACAACCGTCTGGCTGCATTTGATACGGACACGAGCCTTTATACCTTCAAGGTCCATGACAGTTCCCGGACTTCAGGTATGTCCGTGACAGTACGGCTGCTTTTTCGCCGTGCTTTTAAAGAGCTTATGGTGCAGAAATCCTGGGACGTACCGGATATTCTGATGGCGCAGGACACCTTGTATTTCCCATGACCGGCGACTATCGATCTCATATAGAAGACGTTGGCAGCATAATAGGTTTCATTGAACAATTTTTATTGCAACATTTCTCTGGTGAATAGATTGATCCTATTCGACTCCAACCAGATCCGTTCCTATAGCAGATGAGAATGAAGAAATTGTATCACCAATCGAACTAACCCAATTGCAGTTTAATCGCAGTCTTGTCGAAAGCACATAGCAAGGGCATTGAGATGGATTAAACAGCTGGTGATTTTCAAAACCACTTATGCCCACGATTAGCTCGAACACATCCAAACCTTAGAATACGTTCTAAAAGTCGTGATATCTACTTTCTTGCGGAATGCAGCCTGCTAATATTCACATCCCAATCTCACATATACAGACCATGACAATTTATTTGCACTAATAATTTCCTGTCTTATAATTGGTCAGACAAAAAATAAACTGGCAAATATTGTTTTCAAATTGAGGAAGCAGGGTAAGATTAAGAGTGTCGGAAGGGGTGTCTATTCGAAGGCATAGGAGTCAATAACAAACTTTATCCGGAACGGATAAACAGGGAGAGTTCAGCTATGAAAGTTGTCGCATTCAATGGAAGTGCACGTAAGGATGGGAACACAGCAACGATGGTTCGCTGGGTCTTTGCTGAATTGGAGAAAGAAGGAATCGAAACCGAATTATACCAGATGAAAGGAAAAAGGATCAACGGCTGCATTGCATGCTACAAGTGTTTTGAGAATAAAGATCAACGCTGTGCTGTTAAAAAAGATATCGCCAATGAATGCATTGAAAAAATGCTCACGGCTGATGGTATAATTTTGGCGTCTCCGGTATATTTTGCCGATCTCACATCCCAAATCAAGGCATTGATCGACCGGGCTGGTATGACATCTATCGCCAATGGTGGGATGCTTAAGCGAAAAGTAGGTGCCGCAGTGGTAGCCGCCCGCAGGGGTGGTGCCATACACACCTTTGATTCTTTGAACCACTTTTTCTTTATCAGCCAGATGATTGTGCCCGGATCTAATTACTGGAACATGGGCTTCGGTCGGAATATCGGTGATGTGGAAAAGGATGAAGAGGCCAAGGGAACCATGGCAACGCTCGGTCAGAACATGGCTTGGTTACTTGGGAAAATTGGCAACTGATTAACATGTTTCCGGGGGCAAAAAAACAGGACGGTACAGGAGATCGAACCATGCCGTCCTTTGTTATTTAATTTAAATCCATCATTCAACATCAACAAATTCCTACTGACAAACAGCAGATGATCATAATCGTCTGATGTCGCTTCGCTAAGATATTGGTCAATATATTCCTTGTCAGCTTCGCTTCTCATTAAAGCTTTCTTCACTCGTCCCATGATAGAAAATGCATTCCCGTCATGACCTATCAATTTCACGGTCGGTTTTGTAATCTTGTACACAAGGAAAAAGAAAGGTGGCCATCTAACCCCACGAAAGGTTCCAATGACCCAGCAACTTTACGAGGTACTAAGTCAGCGAATGGATCTCCAAGGTCTTTTGATAAACCTTCTGTGCCTTTTTACCATTTATGATCTCTGACAATGATTCCTTGTAGTCTCCATAACGGGCTTCGATGTTATAGGGGGTTAATTCAGCTAAAAAATTGAACTGTTCAGGGTTCAATTCGCTATCAATTAAGGATCTTGTGACCAAGGGCGAGATGTCGTATTGGGCATACCTAAAAGCACAATGAGCCCCGCTGTTCTTGTAACAGCCTACCGGCCAGATCAAGCACGATGGACGGATGATTTCAGGAGAAGAAAAAAATGAAGACAAGAAAACACACAAAGCTCATTCATGAGGGAAATTACGTGGCCGAAATTGATGTTGAGCTTATTTATTCCGATTTTGGGTGGTCACCATATCTCTCAATCGAGGATGCTTATAAGTTAGACGACATCCGAGATGCGCTACGTCATGGAGACATCGAGGCTGCTGCCGGCATGGCCCGTATTTTTGCCCTTACACCAGTTGCAGTTTAGCGGCTGAAACCGAAGTGCCAAATTGGTGCTTTTTCGGGCTCATACGACTGCCGGAAGCCTGTCTATTAGCCCATTGAAATATGTCTGCGACAAAGATTTCATTTTTTTTAATGTGCTTGGATGACTAAAAAACTCGCCGAAATGCCCGACTTCATCGATTAAATCTGCATCGTGAATCAACGGCACCAAAGATCGATATGCTGCAATACAGGACGTCTGTAAATTTATTGCACGTTCTGCACGAACGTCCCATCGGATACTATTTGTGGAGCAGAGGGTTTGGGCAAGTTCAGCTTTGTTCATGGGGATCCTTTCTTCGGGAAATGTCTGTATTCGGGTCGGATGGAAAATATTTGAAATATTTACAACAGTGTGACCGGATCTGTCAAACGCATGTGTTAATCTGCCTTCCAAGATATGATGAAAAGGCGTTCTTATAATAAAAGGAGGGCATCAAAATGCGGAAACATGAACTGTACACAGAGTATCACGACTACTTTGAATATTTTGGCAACACGGAAATTGAACGGATCCGCAAACAGGGTGAAAAGACCATACGGCATGATTGGATAATATTCGACTCCGCTGATGAGGCGATGGAATTCTTCAACGATCGGTGTGGGGAGTTCGTGGGGTATTATGCTTGAACAATCTGTCAAAATAAATTAAGCCATATTGACATGCTGATTAAAGACCTTATTTTATAGTCAGATATAATATCAATAAGGGATTAATTGTCACTCAGCTTCAACGCTTATAATCTAAACCATGTGATGGCTTAAAGCCTCCAACGGTTATACTTAAAAAAAGAGTTGCTGGATGTGACATTTATCAAGGCTTCTCTGGTGTGCGTGTAATCGGCACTTTGGGAAGCCATTCTATTTTTTATCCCTCCTGTCCCGTGATTTATTCCTTCGCAATCTTAACCGACAACGGTACTCTTCCCAAATACTGTCCATCGATCTTGGCGATATTGACATCAATGATCTCCTTACGTTCAGCATATGCCGGTGCTACAACATCCTTGCCAACAAAATACAGAAGGCAGATAGCAATGATTGTCAGGATGGTCTTTGTGTATAGGTCTGTTTTCATGAGGTACCTCACCGAATAATTGTTAGAGGGAATGTTAGCAGGTTTGTCAGGTTGGAAATATAGCAGGTCGTATATTAGATGGGCAAGGTGATATCTAAAAACACAACTTAATAGGGAGCCGGTGGGGGTAGTGATGAGTTAGACCCTAATACAGATATCTGGAACTCCTTCCATCATCCAAACTCTTTTTTTTTTCCTAAACATCACAAAATTGCGAAATAACCCACCAATGATCAGAACAACAGAAATCACAAGAATCGACTGGAGATAAGCCAGCAGTGACAACATTGCTTGTTCAACCGAAAGGTCGTTATTGATGTAGGTGTATGCGTAAATCATTATGCACGCAGATATGGCTATAACAAAAATGAAAAAATTGTATATGGTTATGATTCGTGTGTTGATGTGTCTTGGAGTGGTATAAATGTAGAGAAGAAACGAGATAAAAAACAGAGAAACAAGTAGAACAGTGGTTAAGAGCATAGTATCTGTATGATCTGGTGCAAACGTAATTAATTGCAAATTGGATAAAATCCAGAGGCATTGCTATAATGATTTTCTAACTTAAGTTGAGAAGACAGTCAATGCCATATTGTTGCCTATATATTGCCTACTTATTATGGGGATTCTGCGAGAGAGTTTAGGTGGGATTGTAAATTAATTTTTTTGTTTTTTATGCCGAGCTTTTTTCTTATATTCTCCCTATGGCGTTCAACTGTTTTATGTGAAATATTCCGGATGGTTGCTACTTCTTTTGTTCCTTTGCCCTGTCTTACAAGATCGGCCACTTTTATTTCAGAAGGCGTTAAACCGAAAGAACCAGAGGATAGTTTAAGGGAAAACGGTGAAACAATTTCATGTAGGCTTGATTCTATGACATCAATTAATGCTATTTGGGTTTCATTGAGTTTACTATTTTTCAATTTTTCGACATAGGGGATAGCCAATTTTTTTACATTGGACAAAACTTGCTCCTGCAAACGTATTTTATCTTCCTCTCTTTTTGTCAGAAGGACGTTCAATGCTGTATTTATCTCTTCAAGCTTGTTTGTCTTTAACTCTAATTCTTTCTCTTTTGCAATCAACGCATTTTCAGCAAGCTTACGTTCTGTAATATCGATTATGACCCCATTCACATATTGTATTTCACCCTGTCCCGAGACAATGCCTTTAGAAATAGAATGAATCCAGCAATGCCCGTTTTTATTAGGATGAATAATCTGCATGGCTTCATTAAATTCATAAGTTTCAAAGGCTTGTAAATTTGCAGCTTCGATTCTTTCACGATCATCAGGGTGAATATTTTCAAACCAAGTTTCGAATTTATTTGGGTCATCAACTCCCATGATCTCAATTATGGATGGGCTTACGAAGACAACCTTTAGTCCATGATATGAATCACTGATACTCAACCTATAAACAGCGTAATGCTCAGCGTTTTGCATCAATGAACTTAGGTGTTCTTCACTTTCCTGAAGCTTCTCACTTGCCTGCAGTCGTGCGATGACGTTTCCAGCTTGAGCGGCAATGGTTTCAATGGCAATGCGTGAGGACATGCTGATTTCATCGAAACTGGTTGAGGACACAGTAAGACAGCCTATTACGTTTGATTTATCAAATAATGGTATGGCGGCAAAAGCTCGCAACCTCCCTTGTTGTTGATCTTGAGTGAGTGGCATGGGTAATTTTTCAACTAATGTATAAAGGGGTTTTCCTTTCTTAACCAATAATGCAGTTTCAGAAGTTTTATCAAATTTTGATATTTTGCTAACGATATTGTTAGTAAGCCCTTTATGAACGATCAAATTTAGGTTTTCATTCATATTATCAAAAAGAAAGATGCCACCGCAATTCGTACCCGAAATCTGCAGACTTGCTTCGAGACATAGGTTTAATCCGTCTATGAGATCGTCAGTCGTAGCCAATGAAACAGATAAAACTCGCTGGATATCCATTTGATGCATTTCCATCGAAGCCTTTTTATCTTTCTGTTTCAATGGTCTTTCAGTCCCGGGCTGTCTTTTATCTTGATTGACCATACTTTCCTTTAATTCAAATTTTATCGAAATGCTGATATATGGAGAAGATCGTGCCTTTTCGCGCACGAAAATAACTGGTTCCGATGTATGTTATTACCACAGGCTACCACGAACACTCTCTTACTGATAACATTTTTCTTATTAAATTGTAAAAAGCTATATTGGGAAAATCAAATCTTTGAAGATTAGAAATAGCAATATCATTGTTACTGGGACCGGTGCCGATAAAGATTACAGCAAATTCGGAGAATACTGCCAAGTTTGGACTTTACTAATAATTTATACAGATGTTTCCCGCCTGTAAGGATGTTGTAACTGAAAATAATAAAGGCTGGACAAATCGAGATTTTCATTAAATCAAAAAAAAGGGGCAACTACCGAAGCAGCTAACCCCTTCTTTTCATTGAGATCTTATGGTGCCGAGGGACAGAATCGAACTGCCGACACGGGGATTTTCAGTCGAATATTTCTGAAATCTGAATTTCTTGGAATTTTAACCAGTTGATTCTATTCCATTTTTTAAACTAACTTTTGGTTTCGTTTGGAACCATTCGGAAATATTTGACCGTGACGGGCACAATTTGGGCACAATTTCACTTCCCTCCGGTCTTGGGGGAATGTGGGTACCAATAATTTATACTGTCTTGCCTTTAAACCGATTTATCAATCAATTCAGAAGACCGGCGGCCGGATTGAATAATACTGGCCAAAAAAGATCTTTTGTCCAAATATCTATATTCTTCCTCCGTAAACGGTAGCGCTTCGATTAAACTGTTGTAGGATGCAGCAATTCTCGAAAGATACTGCATATTTTCTATCCTGGGCTTGCCTTTGAACCAATCGGAAATGACAGCCAAATCAATGTCGCTGTATTCTCTGGGATTACCCTTCGCATAAGAGCCAAACAAAATTATCTCCTTGATTGGAATCTCACGCCTCAGTTCTTCAATAAATCCACTTACAATTTTATTTAATTGATCTTCTGATAAAGCCATTCATGGATCTCCAAGGTCTTTTCATAAACCTTCTGTGCCTTTTTATCATTTATGATCTCTGACAATGATTCCTTGTAATCTCCGTAACGGGCTTCGATGTTATAGGGGGTTAATTCAGCTAAAAAATTGAATTGTTCAGGGTTCAATTCGCTATCAATTAATGATATTTCAGCAAGACGATTCAAATTGTGAATCGGAAAGTTTTCTTTGCCCTGTTGTGCGATAATCGCTTTTAATATTTTCTCGACAGCCTGCTGACACATGTAGGAAACATATAAATAACGACCGGTATCCAGCATGGCCTTGGCCGTATCGAGGTCATATTTTGATCTTTCAACCCAATGCTCAACGATTTTGTCCATCAGGACTCCAATTTGGGCAACCTTTTGGTATGAGTGACTTAACGGCCTATAATACTTGACAAGTCAAGCTTGGTCAACCTTTTTCTAAAAATGAAAACAGGCGGTTAGCAGGCAAAGGCTATTATGGTCTTTACAGAAATTAAATGTCATAAAATAAAGATTCCTCTGAACCCATTTGAATTTATATATATGACGTAAGTGCGTTATTGAAGAACCTCGCAGCAAGCTACGAGGAATCTTCGACCGTAAGGAATTCTGTCTAATTTTGATTCGCTCGCTAACCCCGCAGCAAGCTACGGGGAATGCGCTCGCTGTTGCGGTTCATAGTGCTTGACAATCAGGACGGCAAAACTGATAAATACAGTTATACAAATCTTTGTTTAGCGGGAATCTACATGAGCAAGAAAAAGAAAAATAAAAGAGCGACAGCAAAATCGTTCTTAAGTCTATCCGGCCTGAGTATTTAGAAGAATTTCTTTTTGATCATGTGTTGCGCAAGGTTATAATGGAGCCTCACGAACATGTTGATTGGCCGCCTGCATTAAAACTGTTTTACAATTTTCTTTATGAAAAAAAATATCTCGAGGATATTGATTTTATCATCGACATTATCGATAACCTCGAACCACGGTTTATTGATGTATTAAAGAATAGGTTTAGTTGATGAAAAATGAACCCTATAAGGGGGACAATATGAAACTGAAGACCTTTTTAGAAATCCCATCCTGGGATTGGCCGGAAGATGTCGACAGGAAAATTTTAAAGGTGCTTCGCGATAACTCGGTCGATGAAGCCGCGCAAATCTTGATCGACCTAACCCAGTCTGAGGACGAAGACATCGCCGAAGCGGCCTTCGAAGCAATAGAAATGACCGAAATGTTATCGGACTTAAAAGATGATGATATAAGCGACGAGTTCTTACACTGATGTTTGCCAATAGTTAAGGGTGAAGAATTGTAAACTATGATAGAATCGTGCCGCTCGTATTTTAGATATTCAAAATGGCCAAAAAGAAGAAACCAAACCAAAAGATGCAGGCCTGGATCGATACCCGCAAGCGCCACAGGCTTTCCCACGCCCAGGTCCAAATGGCGCGTGAACTTGAAATGAATCCAAAAAAGTTGGGTAAACTGGACAACCACGATCAAGAACCGTGGAAGATGCCGCTTCGACAATATATCGAGCACCTGTATTTCAAACGCTTCGGCAAGGAGCGCCCCGACGCAGTGGTGTCCATTGAGAAAAAGATCCATCTTGACGAAGCGAAAAATCATAAAAAGCGAAAGGCGCGGCAAGGCAGCAGTTCATTATAATCTTATGAAAGATAAAGAAACCACAATTGGTCATCTTTTGCTGGAATCTCTGACCAAGGATCAGATTGCATGCATGCTGGAAGTGGTTGCGTCGGCCTGGGATTTAAAAAGCCTAATGGACGATTTTACGAGGGCTGATCCGGATATGGCCGCCACCGTTGGTGAAGTACTAAAAGGAGTTCGGGCTAAAACCGACTGGAAAACAAAAAGCCGACCGGTTTCTCACAAACGAACCATGGAATATTGGAATTCACTCTGGCGTAAATGGCATGAAATTCTTGCCGACATCGGAGATGAAGAAGGAAAGTATGCGGTCCAGGATCACCACTGGGAGGAACCCTATTTTGACGGCTTCCAATTAGCATGTGATATCGAACCGATTGCGCAGGAGATGCTTGGATTGATTGATGATGTCTACTCGTCGGTTAAAGATCCAGATCTTTTTGTCCGGGCGTTTGAGGAGATCGAGGCTAGCATCGCTTCATATCCGGAATGGATGGGGGCCGAATACGGAGAACCTGTCGAGCTCGAAAAAAATGCGACCAGTTGCGTGTTGAAGTGGCAATGGTTGGGCCTGCAGTATCAACCCAGGCCCGGTATTAAACTACTTGCAAAGGTATGTGAGGTTGAAAAGTCATATAGACTGGTTTGCTTTGACCAGACTGCGCTTGTTGCTTTTTTTGTAAACCTCCCCAGTGATTCCTGCCGTGAAATCTATACCTACTTGCAGGATGAGGTACAAGAGATTGATCTGAGTAATGTCCATTCTCCCTGGCATCAAATCAATCATGTTTATGAATCCCAGTTTGATTCAACTCAGTACCTGGAAACCTGCCGGAGCCATCTGGACCATAATTGGCGTTATGGCCGTCCGCTGATTGATGATGCGTATAAACGGAATCAGTTTCAAGAGGCGGAGCAGTGGCTGGAGAAAGCTTTTTCCAGTTTACTGGAGAGGAGAAGAAAGGGAAAATGGCACCCGGAATCATCCCTGCTATTGGATCAACTTGAGTATAACATGGAAGATGTCCAGGAAGATATTGCGGCCCTATTGCTGGCGTGGAGCGAGGTTTCCCTGAAGTTGGGCAATTCACTGCGCAGTGTAGCCGCCCAACTACAGGGGGTCATCTTTCGGCAGCCTGCAGACTGTGATGCGGTAATCAAAGAATACAAACGTGTGGTCATACCCAAAACGAGAAAGACCGTAGATCCGCTCTTTGAACAATGGAAAACTGAAATGGCTATTCGCAGCTTTTCTCGGTATATGGACACTTCCAACGTTTCCGATTCCTGGGTTCACTGGTTGATAGAGGCGAGTTTGGACCCCAAAAAGAATAAAAAATGGTTTCTCGATAAGCTCAACGGCTGGCTGAGCGATTTGAAGGAAGACAATAGGATCCTTAAAAAAAAGTGGCGCTGGTTGGCCCGTTTGAGTTCAGATTTGCCAAATAGCAAACGTATTGTGAAAAAATATCCGGTCTTTTACAAAACCGTATTACCCTTAGAAGAATCAGCAGATGACATCCTCGGTTCTTTCCGGCGCAGGGGGTTGAAGAAAATGAGCGCCGGTCCTTGCCTTCTCGGAGTGATGGATGTATGGAAAGAGCATCTGCACCTGATCGTGCCCGATCCGGCACATGTTAATAAATCAGACTACACCGGTCATGCCGATTGGTGCAAAGCCTTGCATGAACTGAATCAAAAATCCTACACGGCTTTACTTTCGCAGTGGCGAAAAAAACATAACCGCCGCCGAAATCTATGGCGAGATATGAAAGCAATCGGTTTATCGGTGTGACCTGGCATCCATCGATTTTTCTGAAGCTGAAATATTTCCACGCTCAATCCAGTGAAAGCTCGGTCACCGCTTCTGGTCAATTCCACTGAAGATCTCCCAGAAAAGTTCTGCTCTAACTCTAAATCCCATTGCTTTCAAATTGGAAAATAACTCGTCAAGGTCACTCTCAAATTCACCATATTCCATTAACCGCCTGATGATACCCAATGTACCTCTCACCGAAAGACCCAGTCGCAGGGCTTCTACTCTTGCGGCATGGTCATCCAGGATGACAAGATCGGCCCCCGTTTCAATAGACAGGACTATGGCTTCTGCTTCACCTTTTCCCAATCGTCGACCCAGCGCACTAACGAAACGTTCATTTTCTGCTTTTGAAACAGAAATATGCTTTCCTCTAAGAAGGTCTTCGACTGCCTCAGCCGAAGCGTCCGGCTTCTGTCGGACCTCTGAATATACCAATGAAGGGACAACAATCCGGTCAAATAAGTCTGAAGCCGCTTTGATTATACCGAGCTTGGTCAGAAATATGATGGGGGAACTGTTAAAAACGGCTTTCTTCACCACTTCATTTCCGTTTCGACATCACTTTCCTCAAGATAGGAAAATTCCACCCTCATGGCATCCAGCAGTTCAACAAAGGCTTCCTTTCCCATTTCCATGATTTCGGCGGCTTTGCTAAGACTTACCTGCCGTAGCACCAGAGCACCCACCACGCCCAACAGTTTCTCCCGTTCATTTACCGTTTTGAAAAATGGCAGCCCGCTCGCTATTTCCTCCAACGGGGATAATTGCATTTTTTTCTTTTCCTTTTGATTTTATTAAACGTCATTTACGTTCAATGAATACATTTTCGATACCTTATTATGTTTTGATAAATATTTCAAACAAGATTCTCAAATCACAAGCGCATTCACTCAGTTTCCAATAAATAGAACGATTCAACACTGCCGTATTTACGGGCGCGGGGGGTTAAAATCCCCGTGTCATCAAAGTTTTCTCATGTGATATCAATAGGTTAGATTTTTATCAAATGTGAATTGTGCCCGTTACTGGGTCCCTTTAAACAAAAAAAGCACTCACGAAAATATCGTAAGTGCTTTATTTTACTGGTGCCGAGGGACAGAATCGAACTGCCGACACGGGGATTTTCAGTACCAAGTTCTCCCCTTTTCCTGCATTATCCCGACCTTGCCTTTTCTTACCTAACTTGACGATATTTAAACTAATTCCATCATTCAATAATCACATCGGAATTCCCAGCGTTACCCTCTAAATCCCCACAGTGACCGAAAATTTGTTACATCTGTGTTACACGATAACTTTGGTGATATTCTTAAGTGTTTATTTTTGCAATTCGCCTATCTTTTTATTTCATAGATCGCATCAACTGAATGGACTTCTAAAGTCCAGGGCTAAACTCGAATTGACATGTACATTCAAAAGATGTACAATGTTGTTCATGAAATATGATTGGAATCCAGATAAAAATGATTGGTTGAAAAAAAATCGAGTTATTTCATTCGAACAGATAATTTTTCATCTTGGCCACGGTGACATTTGGAGAACTGCCGATCACCCGAATCAGGAAAAATATCCAAATCAGCGAATCTATTTTGTCATCGTTGAAAATTATGTTTATCTGGTCCCGCACATCATTAAAAAGGATTTCATTTTTTTGAAAACGATCATTCCAAGCAGAAAAGCAACCAAAGCCTTTTTAAAAGAACAGGAAGAATAATCATGAAACTAGATCAGGAAGAAAAAGAAATTCTGGAAGCTTATGAATCCGGCAAATTGAAATTGTCCAAGCCTTCTAAAAAGGAGATTGCGGCTATCAAAGCTGCAGCCTTAAGTACATTCAAGAAGGACAAGCGAATTACTATTCGATTATATGACCACGACTTTAAAGGGATTCAAAAGAAAGCGCTTCAAATGGGCATCCCCTACCAAACATTAATTTCCGGCGTTATTCACCGCTACGTTGAAGGTGATCTTATATCAAAAAACGATTAGATGGATTGCTTGGGATTTTATAAGCACTTCTTGTGGCAATCAACCCCGAAAAACATCCATAAAATGCTAAAGATTTGGTCCCTGTCACCAGCTTTTCACTGACCAAAAGCTGAATCATAGAACCTCTAAAACCTGAAAATCTCAATATTTGATGAAATCTCCAATTTCGCAGTTGTCCAGACTGCTATGATTTGTATTCGAAGCCTTCGAGTCCAATCAATTAATCTGCCTTGACAAAGTTCACATACATGTTAACATATGGATACGATGCGGAAAATAGAATATTACAGAACAGTTTCAGGACAAAATCCGATCGAAGACTTTCTGGACCAGCTTCCAGCCAAGTCAGCCAAAAAAGTGACGTGGGTTTTAAAACTGGTTGAAGATCTTGATCAGGTGCCGTCAAAATATTTCAAGAAACTTGTGAATACCCAAGATTTCTGGGAGGTTAGAGCCTCTGCTGGATCCAACATTTTTCGGCTGATTGGATTTTTCGATGGCCCCAATATTGTAGTTGTGGCACATGCTTTTCAAAAAAAGACCCAAAAAACACCTAAAAGAGCCATTAAAATTGCTGAAGAAAGAAAAAAAGACTATTTCAGGAGGAAAATAAAATGAGTGATCTTCAAAAATACATAAAAAAAAGAAAGGCGCGTGATCCCGATTTTGCACTGGATTACGATTACGGATATGAACAATTCAAGATTGGCGTTATCCTAAAAAAGGCGCGTGAAGAAGCCGGACTAACACAAGAGGAACTTGCCAAGAAATTGAACACAAAAAAATCAGCTATTTCAAGAATAGAGAATCATGCAGAGGATATAAAGCTCTCTACTCTGGGCAAGTTCGCCAACGCTCTCGGAAAAGAACTTCGGCTTGAAGTTACCTAGTTTCTGTAGAAAAAGGCCTTATTTTGCCTTGATTTGACGATCAAGGGAGTATGCAACCTGAGATATGGATAATTGCGATTCCATTTTTTCTCCAAGCAAGCGTTTTTCAGGTTTTATTGACAGAAGTTACAAACACGACTCCCTTTTATTTTGATTGCGCATTTTCCCTTATAAAGTTTAACGCAACAGTAGTGCGACTTTCCTCAAGTTAAAAGTTAGTACCCCTATCGACACATAAGTACGAAAGGATTCCCATCCTTTCCAGATACACCGTTTAAGACCAAGGCCACGCATCAAGCCGGAGATGATGCCCTCGATGCCAGCCCTGAACCTTTGTAGGGTTTTAAACCATCGTTCTTTCTCAAGTTGTCTTCGCGCCTTGGACCGATAGCCCGGCTTACAGATTGATACCCGCACGACGCCGGCTTTTGCAGCTTTTGTTTCGTTGTCGTCGCTGAAAAATCGGCGATCACCACTCAGGTTGTAGGGCGCCTTTCGGTATTGGCTTTTGTGTTTCACCAAACATCCAGGTAAAAGCTCATTGTCTCCGGGATTGCCGAGCAACACTTCATACTGAGTGACCAGACCGCTTTTGCCGGTTACAAAAAACACCTTGTGACCAAATTCTGCAGGTGATTGGGTCTTGCCCCGGCAAATAACATCGGTGTGCTGCTCAAAGATGGACAAAATCTTTTCATTGGCAGGCACGTCTTCACCTTTGAGTGCCTGGCTGCCTTTGGTGAGATCATCATGCACAATGTCGATCATTCGACAATTCTGGTCTAAAACAGCATCGATTTTTCTGAGAACCTTCTCAGGCTGAATCAAACGGATCAGTTGGTGAATAGACTGGTCAAAAATGGCCCTTTGTGCTATCGTCTTTTTGCGCATTTTGGCTCTCCTTTCGAAGATAGTAAATTGATAATATATTGATTTCACAACCAATTATATATCATACTATCCTGAAAATTGGTAGTCAAAATGCGCTTAACCCCAAGTTTTCAAAGAACTTTTTGCCTTTTTCTACAGAAATTAGTTAATAATGAATCACTACAATGGTTCCAACTCCCAGAGTTAATTAGGGGTAAAGAAAAAAAGAACGTAGTTTTACCTGACTTAAAATTTGATTACAAAACTTTCATATTAGCCATGAACAGTATCGGCCAGTTGGGAGAAGCTGAAGCATTAAAAGATATAGTAGATCTTTCTGGATGTATGAAAATGACAGATGCAGGAGGTGGTTCCGGCTTGTATTCCGTTGCTTTGTGCCAAAAATATCCTGATCTTGAATCTACAATATTAGATGTAAAAGACACCCTATCAGTGACACGAAAGCTGATTGTGGACCGCCCAGAGAGAAAACAAATTGTTTTAAAGGAAGGTAACTTTCTGAAAGATCCTTTGGGAGAAAAAATTGATGCTGTTCTTCTATCGGACGTCATGTATGGAGACTCTGAAGCCAAAATTATTTTACAGAACGCCTGGAATAGTCTTACCCAAAATGGTGTGTTAATTGTCCGTGGTTATTATGCAGATCCCGAACGATCAGGCCCCTTATTTGGTGCATTATTTGCTGTTAAAAATTTGGCAGATGATCCAAAGAGAAATATAATGACAATCTCGATGTTAGAAAAGAATGTCAGAGAAATTGGATTCAAAAACATTAAAGTAAAACCTTTAACAGAATTCTCTTTTGTTTTAATTTCTAAAAAGTAACTAAGACCACCCACTATGAATTGGATTCAAGCCTAACAAAATCTTTGAGAGGGACTTGTGTTACGCTGCCGCTTCACACAAGCCCCTCAAGATTGGCGTTAAATATACCTCCAACAAAACGGTAGATATCAAGTGCCACAAAAAGTAACGATGTACAAAAATAATCACAACAGACAGAATCTTGCATTGGTAAGCCTTTCCATGATATCTTCTGATTAACCAAGCAGCATTGATCACACTGTCAGTATTTCTTGTTGGCAATATTTTCCACCTAATATTATTGTTCGGGTTGAGTTAGCTATCATGCCAAAACCCTCAATAAAGTTTCGTACCGCCAATCCCATCTTCGAGGAGGGACGGGTGTACGCACGCTACCTCGATCAAGCAGCCGAGGGGTTCTTTCGTTTCATGCTCGGTAGGCGTTCCGTTGACAAAATCGCTACAGCATTCACACAACCGGGCCACGACCTCTCGTACAAAAACGTAACTTTCGCCGAACGTGAAAAGGTCATTGTGGGAATGGTCTCAGGCTATACGGCCGAGCAACATCGACGATCCTCAGATCGACCTCTGAAGCAGGCCGCGGGCAGGTTTAATCTGCGGATGATGGTCATTTCAACCCTGTTCGCACCACTCTTTCGAATTATCGACACCATCGCCGATAACGATTTCTACATCCAAGCTATGGCTGTCGACAAAGAACTCCGTGGCGAAGGCGTCGGTTCCACTTTGATGGACTTTATCGAAGACCACGCTCGTGCCAACGGATCAACCCGACTTTCCCTCGATGTTTCAGCCGGAAATAAAGGCGCTCGCAAACTCTATGAGTGTCGCGGGATGACCGTTGAGTCGCAGTGGCCAAAACGCTTAGCAATACCGGGTGTGAAGTTCTTTAGAATGGTGAAAGCATTTTAAGCCATCAACGAACACCGCTGAACAGAGAAACTTCTGGCCAACATTAATATTAGGTGTTTCCGAGTCGTGAAGATACCGGTACGAACCAATAGGGGTACAGCCAGGTTAACCTGTCCGGGCAGCCTGGTGTCTCAGATTTGGAGATTGGAGGGACGATGGATCTCATCGTAACGGGAGTAGTAGCCGGAGTGTTGGGGACGTTGGTGATGGATTCTTTGAACCATCTCTTCGCCCGAACTGGGATGCTCCTAAAAATTGACATGAGGATGATTGGGAGAATGTCCATGGGTTGGGCGCACGGGCGCTTCCGCTATCGCCATCCAGGCGAAATGGGACAGGTCGCAAATGAGTTGCTCTATGGCTATATCACGCATTACACCATCGGTGTGGGCCTCGCGGTCACCTACATGCTCGGCTGGGATCTCTTGGTTGGAGGGCCTGCATCACCGATATGGGCCCTTGTCTATGGCGTCGCGACGACGGTAGCCTCTCATTTCTTCGTTCTCCCTTCCATGGGGCTGGGTGTGTTTGCAGGCGGTCTCCCGAAGGCATTCGGGCTCCTCTTTCCAGTCTGGCCAACCACCTATTCTATGGAGTGGGTCTTGCAGTCGGGGTCGCACTGGTGTGAGCACCGGGGAAGGCAGAATGCGCAGGGTGGGTTATGCTGGCGTTAGGCAATAGAATCAATAAAAAGGAATGACAGTAATCATGGAAAGAATAACGTGAAAATCAAAATATTAGGAAATGGAGGAGCTATAAATGATGGACTTCCGTATAATGCTTTTGTATTAAATGACACCCTATTATGCGAAACACCTCCTGATATAATGCTGTCAATCAACAAGAATTTTATTGAATTATCTTCTATCAATACTATTTATATTTCTCATTTGCATGGTGATCATATCTTTGGTCTCCCTTTTTTAATCTTATCAGCCTTTTTTCTACATACAGCTAATAATAAGAGATTATCCTTCAAAATCGTCGGGCCAGAAGGATTAAAAATGATGGCTGAAAATTTAGTAGTCAGTGCTTTCTCTTCAAAGCATCCTTGCTTTAAATGGATGAAAGAATTTTGTAATTTTTTAGAAGTCGACGAAACATCAAGACCGGATTTGATTAATGGATTTCAAACATTTATTTTCAAGTTGGACCATTTGATAGATACATATGGTTTTTACCTTGCTCGTAGAGATAATAGTATAGATTTCGCCTATATTGCAGATACTATTTGGTGTGAATCAGTTCATACTGTGTTAAGTCAAAAACCACGTATTGTACTGATCGACCTTAACGGTAAAGATGATGATCCTGTACCCATCCATCTATCAATTAAAGATTTGAGACAAAATGCTATTCCTATCACTGGTGAAAAAACACAGTATTACGGTACACATCTAAAAGAAGAATTTAAAAGTACAATTTCCTGTGTGAAATGTGCCAAACCCGGAATGCATATTAATTTGTGAGAATACCTTCTACGTTCCAACCACGTTAGTAACATCAGGTGTTAGCTGTGCAAAACGATATAAAAAGAAAAATGCTAAAAATGAAATTAACATTGTTCATCGGTCTAGTAATTATGCAGTTATCTTTATTTGGGTGCTCTTCAGCAAGTAATGCATCTGATCAAATTCAAAGACAGCGCATAGCAGAAAGCCCACAATGGAGTGGCGCTCATTTTCAAAATCCTGAACCTGTCCCGAGTGTTGAATGGGGACCGAGTTTGAAGATGTTCTGGAAATATTTTTCCAACAAACCAGAAGGATATATTCCTGGAACCTCTTTGCCCGTGGAACCATTTGATATTTCTCAATGGACAGGACGACAAAATTTCCAATTTGCCTGGCTTGGGCATACAACTGTCCTAATTAAAATAGAGGACAAGGTGATTTTATCCGATCCGATTTTCTCACAGCGATCAGGTTCCTTTGGATGGCTGAGTCCTAAGCGATACTCAAACACGATATCTTCAACAGATGTCCTACCGGCGGTTGATGTGGTTCTTATTACTCATAACCATTCCGATCATCTGGACGAGACTTCCATTAAGGCACTGAGTACCAAGACCAAGCTATTTATTACCCCTCTTGCTGTAGGGAAGCAGTTGGAGAAATGGGGAGTACCACATGAGAATATACTCGAACTTGATTGGTGGCAGACTAAATCCATTGATGAATTGATTATTACCGCAGCACCGGCTAAACACACTTCCGAACGTGGTCTTTTTGATAAAAATAAAACGCTTTGGGTATCATACAGTATTCAAGGAAAAGGGCAGAATATATATCTTAGCGGAGATTCTGGCTGGTTTGACAGTCTTTACGAAATAGGTGAACGTCTGGGGCCATTCGATGTTACTTTTTTCGAAATTGGGGCATACAGCAAATTGAAAGGCCAGATGGAAGTCCATTATTCCCCAGAACAAGCAGTTAAGGCACATCAGGCTGTAAACGGCAAAGTGATGGTACCATATGGCTGGGGTACATTTGATCTCGGACTGTTTCCCTGGTTCGAACCTATCGAGCAATTTTTGATTGCAGCTAACCAATCTGGTATAGATTATCTTACACCTAAAATTGGGGAGTTAATCAAGAGCGGGAACGGGGGTGGTAAAAATGAATGGTGGAAACTCTTTGTTAATATGTCACCGTAAACGCCAGATATTCTTTTCTGAAAAAGAAAAACGAGAGCTAAAAATTATATAAATGAGGACCGCTATAGCGGTCGCTTTTCCATAACGTTACAAGTCCAGATAACTCAGTGCCAGCCAGCCTTTTTTACCGATAACATTATTAGGTATCTACATCGGTGCTAAACTTGAATAAACGTTGCTTTTTCATGGTATCATCATGCTGAAATTAGGATATGACCAATTCAGGCTACCGAAAGAAATCTTCAAAATTCGAACTCTGTCGAAATATAGGTGATTATATCATCCCCGGCGATGCCCCTCAATTGAAGATTATGTAACAACAGCTTGAAATTAAATGATATCAAATAGTTGACATAATCAGCCAGTAGCCTTCATGCCCTCAAATGGCCGATTGCTAATCATTTGAAGCGTTAATCAACACCCACTTCTATCAATGAAAATCTAATAGCAGTACAATGTAGAGCAGAGCTGAATAAAGGTTATCGAAGGAAATCAATTGAGCTGATTTCTCATTTTTTGCATTTTTGTCAGAAACGGGCTATCTGACATGGATGTTATAGACCATTTGGTGGTTGATATGTGATGATATCTCAGGTTTCTAAAGACCCAGAAAACCGGCCATGCTCTCTGTGTATCAAAGGTTTGGATTTCAGCTACGTTTAGTTTTAATACCCCCATTTCTTGACCTATTCTGCTTAATCATGTATTAAATCCGTAACTCTCTTTAATCACACCATTTTCAAATTATTTCATCTTCAAATCCAATGCCAAAAGGTGGTCTGATGCCCAACAATAACGAAAAGTTCATACGAAAGCTCAGAGCAATCCTCAGTGCCGATGTCAAAGGCTATCCGTTTGAAGAGATTGCGAACGCCCATCGGTATGTAGATAAAGGGCACAAAAAGGGAAATGTAGTCATAACCGTTGCTGACGATTATTAAAGAGGGTGTGATGAAATTCTTAGATCCCAAAAAGCCAATAGGAACATGCATATCTGAGACGTGTGATGATTGCAACGTTAGCGATGCCCTGCATTGCCATTTTACACCAAAAGATTTGATACATTTTTACTTGATTGTCTTACCTTCTTTTTTGCTGGGTGGCGCTGGAATTTTTAACATAAGTGGGTGGTGGTTAATTCCATGGTTGGTCATAATTGTTGGATATTTTAATTTTGTTGAAATCCGGGTCATGTGTTCCCATTGTCCGCATTATGCTGAAGAGGGAAGTTCATTAAAATGTTGGGCAAATTACGGTTCGCCCAAAATATGGAAATATCGACCCGGCCCAATGACTTTTTGGGAAAAAGCCGTGTTTTTAGTCGGGTTTGGATTTGTTTGGGGATATCCCCTGTTATTCCTTATATCTGGATTTCAGTTGTTTCTGTTGGTTGTTTATCTTGTGAGCGTTACAGGATTTTTCATGACATTAAAAACATTCCTCTGTTCACAATGCATGAATTTTGCCTGCCCACTGAATTCAGTTAAGTTGGAAGTTCGGAAAGACTTTTTTAAGCAAAATCCTGAAATCGCTAAAGCATGGGATATTGATATGAGGCTTTAGGGTTCCTCCAACATATTAAGGAAATGGGAAAAATTGTAATGAGTTAGAGGGTACATATCTAAATTGTGGGTATGTGGTATAAAATTCCAAATTATTGAATATTTTAAAAGGGAACTGCGCCTGATAATGCCCATTTAAATAAGTAGGAGGTAATAATGAATAAAATTTTAATCGCAGGCGCTACCGGATATCTTGGTAGGTATTTAATTAAAGAAGCGACAAAACAGGGCTATTGGGTAAGTGCACTGGCTAGAAAGGCCAATAAATTAGATAATCTTAAAGATTCTATTGATGAAATCTATGAAGCAGAAATTACAAAACCAAATACGTTAAATGGAATTTGTGATGATATTGACGCTGTCATCTCATCCATCGGTATAACGCGTCAAAAGGACGGATTGACCTATATGGATGTGGATTATCAAGCAAACATGAACCTTTTGCAGGATGCACGAAAAAGTGGGGTCAAAAAGTTTATCTACGTTTCCGTATTAAATGGGGAAAGTCTCAGGCATCTGAAGATTTGCGATGCCAAGGAGAGGTTTGTTGAAGAACTGAAAGCATCGGGATTGGACTATTGCATCATCCGTCCAAACGGTTTCTTTTCAGACATGGCTGATTTTTTTGAGATGGCTAAGAAAGGCCGTGTTTACTTATTCGGTAAGGGGGTGCTGAAAACCAACCCGATTCACGGCAAAGACTTGGCCACCGTATGTGTGGATGCCATTAACTCGGGAGATAAAGAAGTATTAGTTGGCGGGCCGGAAACACTCACCCACCACGAAATTGCCCTATCAGCTTTTGATGTTTTAGGGAGCAAACCCAAAATAACATATATCCCGGAATGGATGCGGGCTTCAGTTCTCAAACTGTTGAAAATGTTTACCGGAAGCAAAACGTATGGACCAATAGAATTCTTTATGACCGTTATGGCCATCGATATGGTTGCGCCTGAATATGGGAAATACACATTGAAAGAGCATTTTGTGAGCCTGAAGAACAAGGATGCATGAATTCGCCGCTCATTCTCATGAATATGTAAATACCAAATGAATAGTGTAATCTGAAAGAGGATATCAAATGCAGAATGACGACACGGAAAAGTATTGGAGCAGATTTTCCGACACGTATGACGAGAATCAAGCATATGTTGTTGGGAAAGATTTCATTGGTGAAATAGATAGGGAATTGAGCAAGCTCCCCAAATTGGGTAAGACAGTGGAGCTCGGCTGTGGTACCGGTATCTTCACTGATTTGATCATCCCGAAAACAATGCATCTTGTGGCAACAGATTTGTCCAATGAACTGTTGGCATTGGCAAGGAAACGATTGAGTAATAATCCGAAGGTTATCTTTCAAAATGAAAACTGTATGGCCACATCCTTTGCATCTGGTGCGTTCGATAGCGCTTTCATGGCAAACCTGATTCATGTTGTCGAACATCCTGATAAAATTCTACAGGAATGCCATAGAGTTTTGAGAAAAGGCGGTATGATGATAATTGTCACCTACACAAATGTCGGCATGCATCTTTTGGACAAAATCAAACTGGGGTTGCGTTTTATTAAGGTCTGGGGAAAGCCTCCCAAACATACGCATATTTTTTCACCGGAAAAGCTTGCCACTCTGATGGTGGGTGCCGGCTTTGCCATCGAGGAGGCGAAGCTGATCGGGATAAGCTCAAAGGCTGTATTTGTAATCGGGAAAAAGATTTGACGGTAACACGGGAAGGGAGCTAATGCGAAAAGATAAACCAAGTAGAACCGCCTATAAGGAAAAGATAAATATGAATATAATTCTGAGAAATGAAGAGGAAAAGGATCATAGGATAGTTGAGGAAATTACACGAGAAGCTTTTTGGAACTTATACTGCCCCGGTTGTAATGAGCACTATCTGGTTCACAAAATGAGAAACCACTCGGATTTTATTAAAGAACTAAATTTTATTGCAGAATATAATGGAAAAATTGTTGGTAATATCATGTACACAAAAACCTTGTTGATCAATGAAAAAGGAGATAAGTTAAATACTATCAGTTTTGGACCGGTTAGCGTATTGCCTGCATATCAGAGAAAAGGTGTCGGAAGTACCTTGATTAATCATACCATAGGACTTGCGAGAAAAAATGGTGTAAACGCAATAGTCATACTTGGTGATCCACATAATTATTGTAAACATGGATTTAAGAGTTCAAAGGATTTCAATATTTCAGATGACCAGGGGTATTACCCATTTGGAATGTTAGCTCTTGAGTTAAAAGAAGGAATTTTAATAGAGCATAAATGGAAATATCAAGGTAGTGATGTTTATAATATTGATGAACATGATGCTGATGAATATGATAAAAATTTTGCTAAAAAGGAAAAAGGATACAATACATCACAAGAAATATTTTTAATTGCTTATAGATCGTATTTAATTGACATCTAACGATCACGCTTTCAGTGGAAATCGTCTTATAATACTAATGTAAATGAGGGCCCATTTTCTGACAATAGTGGTTTTACCTATGCAGCCGGTGAACCTGACGCTAACAAAGTCCGCCATTTAGCTGTGTTTAGTATTTCAAACTACATTATTATATGCTCATTAATTACTTGGCAGGCGCCGGTTACCTGAAATGACATATTTGGACTGACATATCATAAAGGAGTATAATGTTTTTTCTAGATGAGCACTCGCCGTCAATTCCAGCAAAGGTACTTATGTCTATGGGTGTCTTAGCGGGAACGCTCACTGCTACGGCATTAACGACCGGCTATTCAGACTGGTTCATGAATGTTCTGAATTTTGAAAAAGTTGTGGGAAATACCTACCGCCAAATGGTTATGTTTATTTGCTGTCTCATTTACTTTATTAGATTCACTATAGCCCTGTTCGTTTTCATACAACGAAAGATTAACTGGTTCGAGGGCGGCTTTGTTACAGTAATGTTTTTTATTATGTTTAATTTTTTTGGTATTTCCGCTGGAAGTCACCCCGGTCCGTTTGAAATAATCGACATTATTGGGATATCCCTATTTCTGTTTGGATCTTGTATCAATACATTAGCTGACTACCAAAGGTTCTCCTGGAAACGAAAAGCAGAAAACAAAGGACGGTTATACACCTCAGGACTATTTGAGTATTCTATGCATGTTAATTATTTTGGAGATGCTGTTGCTTATTTTGGATTGGCACTGATTACATACAATATCTTTTGCCTGTTTATATCGTTGGGTATTTTTGTATATTTTATTACATTCGAAATTCCTCGGCTCGATGAGCACCTTGGCCAGAAATATGGAAACGAATTTGCACAATATTCTCAGGTTACGAAAAAGTTTATTCCATTTATATATTAATTCTGATGAGAACCCATGGTTGAACAGGTTTACCACTTGGACGAAAGCAGCTTTCTGCACAAATCGTTCTGGAACAACATTAAACGATCCAGAAAACCATAAAAGCCTTTAAAAGTTCACCGTAAACAAAGGGATCAAACAATGGAGATCAAGCCGTGCGCCGAACGACCCATATTGAATCCATGTACTTTAGAGGGTAGGAATTACCAGGTGGATCCGTACATCGGGTGTGAGCACTATTGTTATTATTGTTATGTTCTTCCACTGGCAGAAACAGACTGGCGAAAACAAATTCTGTTTCATGATGACATCGCCGGGCGACTGGAAACAGAGCTGGCGAACATTAAACCACAGACAATATACATGGGGTGGCATACAGACCCTTACCAACCTTGTGAGGCGGTATGTCGTCAGACCAGGCAGGTGCTGGCGCTGCTGTTGGAAAAAGGTTTTTCAACCAGCATTTTGACCAAGTCTGACCTGGTCTTACGCGATATGGATCTGCTGGTATCCATGGAAAATGCAAGCGTCAGCATATCGGTATCATTTAACGACAACGATGTTCGAAGACTTTTCGAAGCAAATACCATCGACACCGAAGCAAGAATTTCAGCCTTGAGGGAACTCAAATCGGCGGGCGTAAGCACTTCTGCCCTGATCTGTCCGGTCATGCCCTTTATTACGGATGTCAAGCCTTTGATCGACTTGCTGGCCGATCATACCGAAAAGATATGGATCTATGGATTGAGCATCCTGAGCTCTTCGGATCCCAATTGGCGTAATGTCAATGCAATACTGGAGCAGCACTTTTCTGAATTGAAGCTCAAAATCGAAGACGTCGTATTCTCAAAGGAGCACGCCTATTGGAGTACACTCAGGCGTGAACTGTCACAACTTCAAGAAGAATACAAACCAATATTTGAAATACATGTTTGAAATCGTTACGGATCATTTAGGATCTCATTTTGAAGCCAGCTAAAAAAAATCCAAATCAAACAAAATCTATCCGAGCGCCTTTAATTATTTTTCTATCATTCTGGTCCATCGCCATTGTCTTGTGGCAGACCAAGGGAAACACATTTTATTTGTTCAATTTCGGTTACATTGGAACTGCTGTTGGCGTTGGAATCGGTCTCTATATATTCCTCCCCAAGAAAAAGAAACCTTCTGGCAGGCGTTTGGCCCAATTGCTGATTGGCATCTATATGCTTGGGTTTTTGGGTTTGGTCAACATGGAGAACATGCAGTTGGAAGGTTTCTTTTTTTATTTTCTATCCGGTTTTTTTGCTGGCTCCGTTATACACTATTTAGTGGCAAAAATTATAGGGCCGGTTCTTTTTGGCAGAGGGTTTTGCGGTTGGGCATGTTGGACCGCAATGGTTCTTGATTTTCTTCCCTACAGGCAAAACAAGTTGGGCCGGGTGGCAACAAAATGGGAGTCTTTGAGGTATATCCATTTTGGTCTCAGCCTGTTATTGGTCATAGTTTTATGGTTCTTTTTCCAATACAGGCCCAATCCAATGGGCCAATCAGATCTATTATGGCTCGTCGGTGGCAACACGTTTTATTTTGCATCTGCAATTATACTGGCTTTTGCGCTCAAAGATAATCGGGCTTTTTGTAAATATCTTTGTCCCATAACGACCATACTAAAGGTCACATCAAGGTTTTCTTTGCTTAAAATCGAGGGTGACAGGGAGAAATGCACACAGTGCGGTGCCTGCAACAAGACATGTCCCATGGACATCAATATCATGGCGTATATAAACAATGCTGAAAGGGTGCTCTCCACTGAGTGCATTTTCTGTTTAACCTGTACAACTGCGTGCCCGGAAGGAATATTGGAAGATACGCTTAAATGGGATGTTGGCGGCAAGGAATATTTACAAAGAAGATGATCGATAGCATGTGGAACTTAGAGCCCACCTTAAAACCGTGGAATATGGAAAACTTAAATTAGGGCGATTAAATGAAAAAAAGCACCTTAATCGACAAGTATCTCCCTAAATACACATTTAATGAATTCCACGAAATAGTGGTAAACAGCCCAATTGAAAATGTGTATCATGTTGCAAAAGACTTCGATCTATCCAAATCAAAAATTATTACATTTTTATTCAAGATCAGGAGGTTACCAACAAAAAGACTGAATCTGCAAAATTTTATTAACGATATTGGATTCACAAACCTTGAAGAAAATTATCCATACGAAAGTTTAGTTGGCTTTTGGGCAAGGGCAAAAATTGCAAAAATACCAAGTTATGAAGACTTTTCGAATAATTCTATTCTTCCTTGGTTAAAAGTTGTATGGAACTTCCAATTTGAAAAACTGGAAAAAGATAAAACAAAAGTAAGTACAGAAACCAGGGTATTGTGTGTAGCTCCAATTACCAAGTTTACTTTTGGGTTATATTGGTCCATCATAAAGCCGTTTAGTGGATTAATTCGTAAAAAAATGCTTAAAATTATAAAAGATGATTCTGAAGCAAGGAAATTTAATAGCTAACAAGTAAATTGCAGTGGATGCAAAAAAGCCGCGCCGCTGATTTTGAGCGCTATATTTAAGACCAATATTGGGATATGATCAATTCAGGCTTCCAGTTGAAATCTTCTTAATTCGACCAATGCCGAAACATAGGAGATTACATCATCTCCGGCGATACCCTCCAATTAAAGGTTTTGTAACAGTATATTTAGCATAAGCAGCCCTTTCGTTAACCCAGCCTACACCCAATATCTTGTGGTCGCCAGCCAGTCGTTCTGCGGCGTGAAATTAATCGTTCAGGTCTGAGGTATGTCTATAAGATCACAGGTATATTCAAATCTGTGATAAGAGAATACTTTTATGCGAAACGCAATATTAGCTCTAAAGGGGCCAAGGGTACTGTCCTATCACCTGAATGTATTAGCGCGAATCTGAACCTATTCTTTCTGCGATAATACATAGAATCTCATACATCATTGTTGCGCCGATTAAAGCTGTATTGCCGGACGAATCAAATGGTGGAGAGACTTCAACAACATCTGCACCAACTATGTATATCCCTCGTAAGCCTCGTATTAACCCTTGGGCCTCTATCGTAGTTAAACCTCCAATCTCAGGCGTCCCTGTGCCAGGAGCGAATGAGGGATCAAGGCTATCAATATCAAAGGAAACGTATGTTGGACCCATACCAACCACACGCCTCATCTCAGTTATTGCTTTATCAACTCCAAGCTTATTGAACTCCTCTATATAAACAATTCGGATGCCATGTTTTGGACCAAATTCCCAACATTCGTCTGAATTGGCAGCTCCCCGAATTCCTATTTGAATAGTCCGCTTTGGATCTAGTAGACCTTCCTCAACAGCCCTTCGGAAGGGAGTCCCATGGCTGTATTTCGAATTCATCTCTTCATCGCAACAGTCTGTATGGGCATCGATATGTACCAAACCAACGGGGCGATCTGCAGCAATTGCGCGCATAATCGGCAAAGTAATTGAATGGTCACCACCGGCACTTAAAGGGGTAATTCCAAATTTATGAAGTTTCACATAAAATCTTGTTATATCGTCATGGCTGGCTGCAACATCAAATATTTGTTTGAATGAAACATCACCCACATCGGCGATTCGACACAATTTATAGGGATTTATGCGGGTAACATGGTGGGTAGTCCGCATCATGGATGACATGTCTCTTATCTGCCTTGGACCTTGACGTGCACCTGATCTGGCTTCAACGGCACCATCATAAGGCACGCCAACAAGTGCAATGTCTAAACCGTTCAAGTCAGTTGCAAGGGGTGTTCTCATGAAAGTGGGGATTCCACTATAACGTGGTTCGTCCATGGGATTACGCAAGTTCTCTACCACAATGCCTCCTTATTTCACTGCCTTTTGGAAGATGGCTTATTGCCGCAGTCCTTATTTTTACCATCGGAGCATAATATATCCATACCAAAAGCTTGAGACAATAACAAATCATGGAGCATCTGCAGTTTTGGGTTACATTATTGTACCTCAGGTGGATACGAACCTGTGATAATAAGAGAATAGTATCGTATTTTGGCGACCCTTGGCAAAACATGCTATCACAAATCAACAGGCTCGCAGTGAATTGATGGTATCACAACATTTTATCTTGCTGGAACAATAGATTTCTGGCAGTATTTTCGAAAGGATGGAGGGGCATGATACTCTCCATACATCTGCAATCCTGATTCTTTATTTTAGGAGTTTACAACCCCGCTAATGGATAGTAGAAACTGGCAATTTTTTGTCATGATTAGTCGTAGTCAATAATAAGAAATTATAAGTGGCACTTCTAAAATCATTTGCATTTAGATTGGCGAAGACCAAGTTTGGTCAAACCTCTCTGACCAAATCCGAGAGCCTTCATATCTTGATGCCGAAACCGAGCATACGAGTTTATGTCGGCTTAGTCTTATTGGTGATGAGTTGTTTGATAAGTTTGCCGACTCTGGCCTTATTGGGCTATTTGTCATTGAACATGAGCAAACCGATAATTATCGCAGTTGGTGGCCCCGTTGTTCTTATTTTAGTACATATCATGTTCGGCTTGGGAGTATACTTAGCTGGGCAAAACTACGCTATAGAGCTTCTGCATTGGGCCACCAAACGATTTCTGAAAAAGTACGTGTGATTGAGTTTTGACAGAATCTGATCCGGTTTGATAGGTTTAATGGACCAACAAAGACCTCAAAATGATATCTGTTATATATCAATTAAATCATATAGTTAGTTTATTTATCTTATGTCGTTACGCACCTTGCTATCAAAAGATGATGAATCGTGAGGGAATATATATCATGAAAATAAATCCAGATTTTGCATCCCCTTGTGGCCTTTATTGTGGGGTCTGTGCCATTTATATTGCACACCGTGATAACAATCAAAAACTTAAAGAAGGGTTAGTGCGTCTTTACCAGGGCGGAACTGCTGGTAAGGGTATTCTTCCTAATAGTGAAAATCTTACAACAGAAGATATCCGATGCAATGGCTGTCTATCTAACGATAGGTTTATGCATTGTCAGCAGTGTGAAATCAGAGAATGCACCCAAGAAAAAGGTTATACTGGGTGTCACGAGTGCGATGACTTCCCCTGCCAGCATATTGAACATTTTCCGATGACCGTTGGGAAAAAGGTAATTTTACGATCTGTCCCATATAGACGAAAATTTGGCACAGAAAAATGGATTCAAGATGAAGAGGCTCGCTATATTTGTCCTGAATGTGGTAATAAAGTTTTTCGTGGTGTTATCAAATGCAATCAGTGTAAAACAAACTTGGACTTGGATTAAAGATGATATCTGCAATTGTGCTAATGTGGTAATGTTCTCCATGTATCAAAGGTTAATAGAAATGTTGGATAAGGGACGTGGCTTTTATTTTGAATATAAGGAGGTAGTAAAATGGAAGCTGAGGAAATTTGGAGACGTTTTCAGAAACACATGGGATATACCGACCAGGAGATGGAGACTTTCCGATCCGATCCCGAGAAGGTGAAGATGGTAACCCAAACGCCTGAGTTCGTGAAGTATAATGTCATTGCCGAGGTGATCGAGTCCCATGGTTGTCATGCCGGGCACCGGGTGGGAGACCGGTTCGTGATGACTGCCGGGGGGCAGCTAATTGGCGAAAAGAGCCCCAAAAGGATGTGCATGTTTGCCCTTGGACCAGTCAGCAACACCCTGCCGGCTATCTACGAGAGGTTGGTCACAAAGTCGGATCCCGAACCTTGAGCGATCCCAGATAGTCCAGTGCATGGATGTGGGACTTGACAAGGGAGGATGGGGAAAGATCCTAATGAAGGTCTATTTGGAGAAAACAGACTGAACTTCAACTTTTACCTTACTGAAAAATCTGCAACATTGATGATATCTGAAATCATTGAAAACTTGTGATCGTCTCCACGTAATCGGTCTTGCAAAGACAACCTCACATTGACCCTTTCGACCAAATCATGTATATACCTAATGTTGCATCTAAATCACACTTGATCTAAAGCTGATTATTCACACATGATCACGAGCTGACCAGATTCTCAAACTGTTCTTACCGTTCCAAGACGTATCATCTTCTTTCAACCCGCAAACCAGAAGGTGATCTAATGCCCACAAGACCAAGATAAAACCATTCGCAAACTCAGGGCAATCCTCAGTGCTGATGTTAAAGGTTATTCCCTCCTAATGGCAAACGATGAAGCTTTCACGATAAAGACACTCAAAGCTTACCGAAACACCATGTCCGACTTGATCAAACAGCATAATGGTCGTGTTGTGGACTCTCCTGGCGACAATGTTCTGGCTGATTTTGCCAGTATCGTTGATGCAGTAACGTGTGCAGTTGAAATTCAGAAGGTCCTCAAAGTGAAGAATGAAGACCTCGCAGACAATAGAAAGCTGGAGTTCCGTATTGGGGTCAACATTGGTGATGTTGTGCAGGATGGAGATCGTATTTATGGCAATGGGGTAAATGTTGCAGCTCGTATTGAAGGTCTTGCAGACCCTGGTGGGGTAAGTATCTCACGCAATGCTTACGACCATATCAGGAACAAACTGAAATTGGGTTACGAGTATCTGGGTGAACACAGTGTAAAGAATATCAAACAACCTGTCAGGGTCTACAAGATTCTGATGGATCCTGAAGATGCGGGGAAATTGGTTGGTGTAAAAGCAAAACCATCAGTTAAAAAGTGGGTATGGCCATTGACGATTGTTATTGTGATTCTATTGGGAGTAGTAATTTGGCAGTTCTACCAAGAAAAAATCATACCAGAAGTTGAGCTTTCCTCAGTAGAAGAAATGGCCTATCCACTACCTGACAAACCCTCCATAGCGGTCCTTGCTTTCGACAACATGAGCGGTGATCCGAACAGGAATATTTCAGCGACGGAATTACTGAAGATATCATCTCCGCTCTTTCAAAGACGCGATAAGCTTTTTGTAATTGCCCGAAACTCATCCTTTACTTATAAGGGCAAGCCTGTCAACGTTAAGCAAGTCGCAAGAGGAACTGGGCGTGCGCTATGTGCTCGAAGGAAGTGTCCGAAAGTCTGAAGAGCGCGTGAGGATTACCGCACAGTTGATCGATGCCACCTCGGGTCATCACCTGTGGTCGGAACGCTACGACCGTGATCTGAAAGAAATCTTTGCACTGCAAGATGAGATCACCATGAAGATAGTGACCGCCCTGCAAGTAAAGCTCACGGAAGGAGAACAGATCCGTATGTGGGCCAAGAAATATAAAAACCTTGATGTGCTTTTAAAAGCATATGGAGTTAAGATCGCTTTGGCGGAACGGCAATAAAGAAAGTCATCATCCGGTATGGCCAGGTAGCACAAGAAGTCATCGATATGGCACCAGAATCTGCATTGGGTTATAGAATCTTGGCCTGGTATTACTGGTTCCTTGCAAAGTATGGGTAAATCACCCCAGGAGAATTTGAAAAAGTCCTTTGAGTCTTGCGAAAAAGGCTATTTCTCTGGATGAATCTGAACCACTTACCTATGCCTTATTAGGTCAAGTGTCTATCTGAGCATGAAGCAATATGAAAAGGCAATTGCTGCCGGAGAGCGATCTGTTGAACTTGATCCAAATGGGGCTAGACGTACACGGACTATTAGGTCAGACGCTAAGCTACGCAGGAAGAGCCGGATGAAGCCATTGAATATCTTAATAAAGGAATCCGCCTCAATCCTTTTCCTGATTATTGGTTCTTCAAAGATTTGGGGCGATGCTATTTGTTGAAGGGAAAGTTTGATGAAGCATTGACTGCATATGAGAAGGCGCTTCAACTTGCCCCGGATTCGCCTTCGGTCCTTGGTGAATTAGCCGTGGCTTATATACTGCTGGACAGAGAGGAAGAGGCACGTGCAACTGCCACAAGATGCGTAGAGTTAGCCCCTTTTGTCTCTATAAGTTTTGCTAAAAAGTTGTCAAGGTATAAAAATAAAGCCGATCTTAAACTCTTTGTCGATGCCATGCGCAAGGCTGGATTTCCAGAGTGAGTATAGCTAATCAAAGATTTCATATATCACCGACCGAAACCAAATATCAGAGACGCTCAGGACTTGCGATTACTCCAACCTGTGCTGTTTTTGTATTGCTGAAATTGTTGTGATATCATCAACTCGATCGCCAAAGCATCATAAATGATGATATATGGAATCAGTGCAAACTTGGCTTATTCTTCATACCTACGCAGCGATACGCATATTGTTAACAAATTCCTAAAGGAGGTGAAAAATGGATAAAATAAAAAAAGTTGCAGTTTTGATTTCTATCCTTTCACTCTTCCAGGTCACGATATGCAGTGCAAATTCTGACCAAATTACTACTTCGATCGAAAAAATTGTGTCGTTTTGGGAAAAGTCTCTTTCTAATGAATTAAACTTAGTAATCTATGATTCCGATATGAATTATTGGTATGTGAATAGAATAGGTATGGTAAACCAATCTTTTGATTTTGTAACCATTAGTAAAGAAGCTAACCGAGCTCATAGTAAGTTAATTATTCACTTTAGTTTTAATAGGAGGGATAATCGTTTTAGTCCAAATGCTAATAGCAGTCACGAAACTGATAATCGCATTTGGGGGTTCAAGTCACTTGAATATGCCAAGTCAAATACTCGAAAGTCAGATTTTAATTAGGCAGAGTATAGCTATATAGAGAAAATATCCAGGAAAATGAGCATAGTTTATCTGTTGAAAAATGATGCTTGGATACTTGAAGGAGGAAATGATCTTTTTCAAGAATATATCGGTCAGTATATCTCTGATAAACAAAATGCACATCTATTTGCTAATGCTTTGTTCGTACCTATCAAGTGAATTTCGTAATGCAATATATTGCCGATAGCTCCAACAATTCGGTAAATATCAGGTGCCTTAGAAAGTAACGATGTGCGAAAATAATCACAGTTGGGAGGGTGGTTCCAGGGCATATGTTATGATCGATGAAAGAAAACAAACCATAAGGCAAGAGATCATCGATGAACTTGAAAACAATGCCTTGACAGTCAGGGATATTTCTCAATCAATTGGTATCTTGGAAAAAGATGTATACCACCATCTGACTTTTATAGAAAAAACGCTCAAGCATCAGAAAAAACGAATACATTTAGAGCCTTATTATTGTATGAATTGCGGATTTCAATTTAAAAATCGAAAGACATTCAAGCGGCCAGGTAAGTGCCCAGGATGCAAAAATGGTAGGATAGCACCAGCTGTTTTTCAGATCGTATCTCAGGGGGATTAGCTGCCCCTGATGATAGTCTCCCGTGATACGCTGATGATAACCAGATGGTATCAGCAAATTTATCTTAAAATCCGAAATGTCAGGTGTTCCCCATCTATCGTTACCTGTCCAATATTTGGTTTTCGGGAGACATTTCAGAACAGATCACAACCCATTCAATGCACCTGAAAAATCCACATATCGTGGTTTGAATAATATTCTGATGTGCGGTTAATAGAACGTAATGCAAGAGTTGTTCATTGGGAGGAAACGCCATGATTGCGCTATATATTTTATTAGTTCTGATCACTCTTATTGCAATAATTTTTACAAAAAAAATCTTTCAGTTAAAAAAGGGAAAACAACTGGCAGATGCCCAAGTTTCAGGCATGACAATCAATAAATTATCGTCGCCTGGGACCATCAAATCACTTTCAATCCTTCCCCTAATTGATTATTACACGGATAACCCGAATTTAAAAACAGAAGCCGGTGTATCCTATCTGGTTTCTGCCGATGATACCAACATCTTGTTAGATGTTGGGTTTAACAAAAAAAAAGAACATCCATCCCCGCTGCTCCAAAACATGAAAACCCTTGGTATTTCTGAATCTAATATTGATATGATTTTTTTCAGCCACCTACACTTAGACCATGTGGGAGGAATGAAGGAACAAAAAGAAAAAACATTCAGTTTGTCCCAAGGCCCAGTGTCGCTGCCGAATCTCCCGGTTTATTCGCCAGCCGATATCTCTGCCTCCAGATGGAACCCGGGCCCTGAAACGCATGTTATTAAAGACCCCGTAGTCTTAAAAGAAGGAATTGTCAGCATCGGCGTCATTCCACGATATTTATTTCTCATGGGCTATACTTTGGAAAACTCCCTGGCCATAAATGTTGCCGGAAAAGGAATCGTCCTGATCATCGGTTGCGGCCACCAGACAATTGATCGCATCATCAAACGGACCCAGGCCTTGTTTGACGAACCCATTTATGCGGTTATTGGTGGCCTGCATTACCCGGTTAACGGTGGCAGGATTATGATTGGTCCCATCAATATTCAGCGCATCGTCGGATCAGACCGGCCTCCTTGGATCAGCATCCGAGAATCAGATGTAAAAAACGCTATTGCGGCAATCAAAAAAGTGTCCCCCAAAATTGTTGCCTTGTCCCCCCATGATAGTTCTGACTGGTGCATTGATCAATTCAAACAGACGTTCGGCGACACTTATGTGGATGTGAAAGTCGGTAAAGAAATTGTAATTTAAGGGGTTGGCGAAAGAAAAAAATTATTGATTTTTTAAGATGTGATATGCAAGCGACATCAATAAAGTCTCCCATGGTACCGTGGGCATGACCAGATGGTATCGGTAATAACTTGGTTGAGTCTGATAACTGGACATCTCCATGTATCTGTAGTCTCAATTTTATATTTTTTGAGCCCGCTATTGGAAATAATATAGTCGATTGAAATCGGCTTTTTCCCAATTTGGAGGTATTAATAAGACGTCTTTTTTAGAATGACTGTATGGAACCCGAACAACCATCTATTAGATGTTACTATTAGGACAGATCAAATAGCATAGGAGGCCCATCATGCCACTTGTCACGATAAGCCTATCTAATTCATGTACGTTGGAAGAACAAAAAATGATTGCAGATGGTATTCATGATGCCATTGTTGGAGTTGGTTTTCCATTGAAGGACAGGTTTCAAAAAATACACAGACTACCGAAGGAGCAATTCATTTACGATGATCGACATCCAAATTTAATTGAAGCAAGATCAGATAAATTTGTTTTAGTTGAGATAATTATTTCATTAGGTAGAAGTGTAGAATTTAAAAAAGATTTATTGGACAAAATCGTTCAGAATTTAAAAAACAGGCCAGGAATTGCACCCCACGATATAATGGTTTTATTTATTGAGACAGCTCGAGAAAATTGGGCTTTTGCGAGCGGAGTTCAATATTACATGGACAGCTAATATTTATATCTCGTGATGGTTTAAATATCTCCAACAAAAACAAGGTTATCAGGCCCCTAAAATATTACCGGTGTTCGAAAATAATCACAACAGGCCAAATCTTGCAAAATTAGGAGTTCCCGTGGTACCGTGGGGATGACCAGATGGTATCTGATAAATTTATTAATAATCGGATAGTTGAGATCGTCTCCATTTATCACCATTGCGACACGAAGTCGCGTATTTTGACTGTTCAGCGGAGGTATCTAGCCTTTGTCTGAACCCAGTGTTCCGTCGCTGCAATCCTATGGAAGCATGCGTTCAAGGTGCATCCTTGACGGGAATGAAGCCTTCCTGACAATGCGCCGATGTTCGCTTATGCGAATGGTGTGGAAGCCGTGAGGTGGAAACGCTCCGGGAAGCTCCATCCGGGTGAGGGGTTAGGATAGGATACTACGGTTAACATAAGTGAACACTCGTAACTGCCGTGAAGATGAACAAGCCAAAGGAGCTGTAAGGCTTGAACCAAAAGGTAAGTGGGTGTTTCGGATGGATCTGTGAACGTCCGACGCGGGCAGTATTCCCACCGGTAGACAGAGTGGACCTAAGGTATTTGTTGTCGGATACGTGGAACGTGGTAACCCCATGCCTTCGCCCTTTGGGCAGGCTAACCGTAAGGCATGCTGTTGGAGGTATGGGGAGAGATGATGGAAAAAGCGAAGGCCATCCTGTAATGGGGCGGATACGGGTTGAGGGTCTCGGACCCAACATTACCCGGCTTGCAAGAGAGCTGACGTCCATCGGGTGCTTCGTTGCGAAAAGCGGGCAGAACCGATTTTAGAAGGGAAAGCAAATGAGGCCACTTAACGGTGAGCCATGCGCCCTTCCCCAAATGGGTTTTGGCTGTCAGTGTGTATCGCAAAGGTGATTAGCATTCCCGATCACTGGGTCGCCCTTGGCTGAGGTCGGCTTTTGAAGGGCTTGAGCCGTATGACGGTAACCTGTCACGTACGGTTCTTAGGGGGCTTGGGGCCAGCAATGGCCCCCGGCTACCCGGTTCTCGTGATATTTGGTATTCCGTCATGATATCCCAAGTTCTGCTAAGGTTGATCTGGGAGTCTCGCTTTTATACCCTGGGCATGTAAACTGACCTCTGTGAGTAAAAACACATAGACCCATTTTAGAGTAGGACAATGATACTCTTGACCAAGGGGCGATAAAAATGAATGAGTTTGATGTATTTACACCTGTTTTCACATCTGGGCCATGAGACCTTAGCATTCTGATAATTCCCGTGATCGGAATTATAATATTGCTACTATTTAGCAAATTCGGCGGCAGGCTCGATAGGCTTTTTTCAAAAATGGGGCGAAAAAATTGATCAGACCCTGTTCAAAAATCAAACGTATGCAATGGCAACGTAGTTTAACATTTCGCTGTTGGTAAAGGATAAGCCACACCCCGATTCATCCCCTATTATTAACGTTGAATCGCAATTTTTATGATTGTTAGTTTCAGTCTATAACACCGTGAATGTCACCAGCAAAAACAAGGTTATTAGGTACATGAAATATTATCGGTGTTCGAAAATAATCATAACCGCCTGAATCTTGAATTCATACGCCCCTCCGTGTTACCGTGGTGATCACCAGATGGTATCGGTAAAATTTACATCAAACTTGATAACTGGACTTCTCTCCATGTATCAACGGAATCGCATGTTGAAGGTCCTGTTGAACAGAACCGGTCCCGAAATTCCCACCGGCAGCATGTAGGGGCTGTCACCGGGAATATCCATGACCACAATCCGTCCATTCGACGCTTCCCCTGCTGCCAGGCGCGCCATGGGGTCAAATTCGGAATCGTTCAGGGTAACCTGAATATCCGCATGATATGATTCGTGAATGACCTCGCGGGGCCTGAACATCCATATCGGGTTGATTGCGAGAAACTGGCCCATGGCTCCCGTATTGAAGGTTTTATGGTTGAACACCGGAGGCGCAGGGTCCTGGGTTTCCCCGCGCCGGGCCCTGATCTCCAACACCCGGGTACCTCGACGAGAAACAGCTGAACGGATCTCGTCCCCGTTCTCTTCAAATTCGAATATACCCATCTTCTTGGGGTAGCCCAGCATCTCGCGTCCGAGAATAAGGGCCGTGTCGTCGTCAACGATCATCCAGCAGCAGTGTAACCCCTTACCCAGGGGAGTACGCACATGCACCAGCATCGCCGCCTCGTGGTACGGGACGATGGGGTAGGACACCTCCGGGTAGTCACAGATAAAGAGAGTGGCCCTTGGTTCCGGACCGGTCCACATGCCCAGTGGAAGGATTTTTTTGACATCATTCCCGTTCAGCGGAATGTCCGCGAGAACGAACCGGGCGTTGTCCCATGTGTTCCGGCCGTCTATTCTTTTTTCCCGCATGTTTTCAAAAAAGGTATCCCCTTTTCTGATCAAGCCGTTCATTTTTCCTCCCATCTTTTTTTCCTTTCCCCCCGCTCATTGCCTGGACTAATTATATCCCCGCCACTATAGTCTTACGCCGCCTTTTTTTCAACCCCGTTTAATTTTTACTGAAGTTCAGGCAGGCCTGATATCGAAAAAATGTAGGTGGTTGATGTGGCAGTGAAACTCAACAATGATTATCCAATGATTTAGTTTTAGGTGCCTCCTGATTCTCAGCCATACCAAATCAATACATAAAGAAGATCAGGATATTCTGGTAGTGAAAAAATAGACAATATCAACGATGACGTTTCACTATCACAAGCCAAATCATCATAGAAAACCTGAAGTAACTCCAACAAAAACAAGGTTATCAGACACCTAAAATTCTACCGGTGTGCGAAAATAATCACAATCGGCAGAATCTTGCTATGATAACGGTTCCCGTGATACCGTGGGCATAACCAGATGGTATCTGACAATTTTATATGTTTTCGGACAGTTGAGATCGTCTCCATAGCTCACCACTTTGATGGATGTTGTGATATCCTCACAATCTGCCCCCTCTTTAAAGTGCTTTGTCTGAAAAAATTCGCATTCCATAACTTCATAAAGTTATGCTGCGTGTTGAAGTTATGTTGTTAGTTTCATTCCGCATATAATTCCCTTTCTTCTTGAAGGATTTGAAAAATCCTTTTAATTCTTTTCATTCCATCTTTTAATATTAATGCAGATCAG
>CAVOZW010000012.1:0-111552 GCA_963701385.1 uncultured delta proteobacterium | reverse complement strand
CATGCGGCAGAACCCACGGGGAATGCGCTCGCTGTGGCGGTTCAAAAGAGGGTGTGGCATGAAGTTTGTTTCAGTGTTGACTATTCTGGTAATCCTAGCGACCGCTGGCGTTGCCATGGCCGAACGACTCTCGGTGTCCTCAAAAATCGCAAATATTCGATCCGGACCCGGAACTGGCTATGACATTCTTTGGAAGGTCGAAAGCTACTATCCCATAGTGGTTCTAAAAAAATCGGGTTCATGGATCAATTTTCGTGATTTTGAAGGAGATGAAGCCTGGATACACGAATCCCTGGTCGATAAGCAGCCGACCGTCATTACCATTAAGGACAAATGCAATGTCCGGATTGGACCAGGCATGGACCACGAGGTTATTTTTTCGGTCGAAAAAGGGATTCCCTTTCTGATTCTCGATCGACAAAAAAACTGGATTCAGATCAAACATACGGATGGGGACAGGGGCTGGATACACAAGTCCCTGGTCTGGTGACCTTATGACTTCGCCTGTGCGCTTTGCTAAAGAAAAGGATGTCATCGTGGGTATCGGCTCGGCGCTGGTGGATATTTTGACACATCAAGACGATGCTTTTGTAGAGAAAACAGGTGCTGCAAAAGGCGGCATGTCTCTTGTCGACAGCACCTTTATCGACAAAACGCTTGGCATGGCGTCCGGTACGCCGCTTGTTGTTCCGGGTGGCTCAGCCTGCAATACGGTCATCGGCGTGGGTAGACTGGGCGGCAAAGCCAGGTTCATTGGCAAATGCGGTCAAGATGCCATGGGGAATTTGCTCAACACAGGTCTGCTAAAAAGTAAAGTGGATCCGTTTCTGATGACGTCCGCATCGCCCACTGGTCGGGTTCTTTCTATTGTGACACCCGATGCGCAGCGATCCATGTTCACCTATCTTGGAGCGGCCTCCGAGACGACGCCGGGCGAAATCGCCAGGTGCAGCTTCCTGGATGCAGCCATCGTGCATGTCGAAGGGTACCTCCTATTTAACAGCGACCTGATCATTTCGGCCTTGAATAGGGCTAAAGAGGATGGCGCCATGGTTTCCCTGGACCTGGCTAGTTATACGGTGGTTGAATCATCGAAAGCGCTACTGGAAACGCTTGTGACGGAATATGTCGATATTCTCATCGCCAACGAGGATGAGGCTGCTGCATTCACGGGTCATATTGATGAACGAAAAGCGATTGAAGCCCTATCGAAAAGGGCCAAGCTTGCGGTGTTGAAAGTCGGTGAGCGTGGAAGCTATGTCGCACATGGTGGTAGAATCGAAAAAATCGATCCCATGGGAACAGGCCAGGCCATCGACACCACCGGCGCCGGTGATTTATGGGCATCCGGGTTTTTGTATGGGCTCACCCGAGGTTATTCTGTCGAAAGGTGCGGCAGGCTTGCGTCAGCTTGTGGATATGAGGTGTGTCAAGTTGTCGGTGCGGCCATTCCTGACGAGGGATGGACCAGGATAAAAAGTATAGCGGAGGAATAATGGCAAAACAAAAACGGGTTACACGCAAGCAGTTGCTCAAAGAACCGGATGAATTTATTACCACCACAGGCAGAGTCATTCGCTGGGGGAAGCAGTACACCAGGCAGGTGGCATATGCCGCAGGTGCCTTAATAATCCTGCTGGTGGTTATTGCCGGTTATCGGTATTTTTCAAACAGCGCTGAAAACAAGGCCTTTCTGTTGCTTGACCAGGCCATCAATAAATACGAAACTCAAAAGACGGACGTGGATGCCATTGCTGCCTATGAAGTCGCCAAAGAAGATTTTGAAATCATTATCAGAAAATATGATAAGACCGAAGGGGGTAAGCTTGCGACGGTGGTATTTGCTGGGATCAGCTATGATGCGGGCGATGTGGAAAGGACCATTCAACTCTACGAAGCCGCTTTGGATCATTTTAAAAGCGACACGACCTATCACAACTTTTTATGGAGTGGTCTCGGGTATGCTTATGAAAAAAAGCAGGACGTCCGCATGGCGGTCTCCTGCTTTGAAAAAATTGCCGCTGGAGAGAATCCGGTTGCCAAGGATGTCGCCTTGTTCAATATGGGTCGACTCTATCACGAACTGGGAGATTCGGTAAAAAGCAAGCAGGCGTATGAACGGTTGACAACAGAATACACAGATTCCATGTATTATCAGCTGGCCATGGAAAAAGTCGCCGGATAAACCTATAATGGCTAATCCGTTGAAGCGGATTAGCCATTGAGGAGGAGAATAGATGAAAAATTATTGGCAAACTGACTTACTGAATATGCAATTCTTCTGCCAAGACCAACAAATATTTCAATAAAGTTTATTATTAATTTTTTTCATATGTTTTCAAGTCGTTATAAAATTTCTGACGTCTGATCGAATTCGTTTTTTGACACCCCGTCCGCAGGCATGTTTCCAAATAGAAACATGTCCGTTTCCATTTGGAAATAATTCTGATGAAACTGCCAAAGCGAGCCTGAGTCGCGGGGTTTGCAAGCCAACCCAAATCAGACAGAACACCCGATCGCCTAGCATGTATCATACAGAACCTGATACTTATGGCAGACCATGGTGCAAACAGACACTTTTCTGCCGGTCGTGTTTGTCAGAGATTACTCACTGACAATACCATATTTCTTCAACTTTTTGTTGAACCCGCTTCTTCCGATACCCAGAAGCTCTGCGGCTTCGGATTGGACATTGTTGCAGTTTTTCAAGGCTCGCAAAAGCATTTTCTTTTCGATATCGGCGAGAGTTTCGAACAAGTTTGCATTCAAGGGAATATTTTCGAGATGCGACTTCCCCGTGAGGCTGCTTCTGAAATCCCGGGGTAAGTCGGAAACCCGGATAATGTCATCCGGACACAATACCATTGCGCGTTCAATCGTGTTTTCAAGTTCCCTGACATTGCCGGGCCAGTCATGACGATAGAAAATTTGCTCTACTTCCCTTTCGATACCGGTTACAGGAACACCCATTCTTCTTTCGGTCGCATACTTGCCAATGAAATGGTCCACCAGAAGCCGCAGATCTTCCGATCGCTGGCGTAACGGCGGCAAATCAATATATACGACATTCAATCGATAGTAGAGGTCCTCTCTGAATCGACCTCTTTGAACCTCTTCTCTCAAGCGTTTGTTCGTGGCCGTAATCAACCGAAAATTGACCGACACTTGTCGCAGTCCCCCGACCCTTTCAAAGGTTTTATCCTGCAGAACCCTCAGCAGTTTCACCTGAAGAGATGGCGACAATTCGCCAATTTCATCCAGAAACAGCGTTCCGCCTTCGGCCAGTTCGAAGCGTCCTTTTTTCGTAGCCACAGCACCGGTGAAGGCGCCCTTTTCATGTCCGAAAAGTTCGCTTTCGAGAAGACTCTCTGCAAGGGCTGCGCAGTTGACGGCAATAAAAGGATGATCTCGGCGGGGGCTGTTGTAGTGAATGGATTTGGCAACCAGATCTTTACCGGTGCCGCTTTCGCCTTCGATTAGGATGGAAGCCGTGGCCGGGGCAACTTTATAAATGAGTTCAAAGATATCCTGCATTTTTGCGTTTTTACCGATAATATTTCCAAAACTGTATTGGGATTTTACGGTTTCACGCAGTCGGCGGTTTTCCTTGATGACCCGATACATCTGAATGGCCTTGTTGACATATATGACCAGGCGCTTGTTATCAAAGGGCTTCAGGATGTAGTTGTAGGCACCTTTTTGCATGGCTTCCACGGCTTTTTCAACCGTTCCATGTGCTGTCATCATGATGACCGGGAGTCCGGGGTCTTTTTCCTTGATTTTCTCTAGGAGCTCGATACCGTCCAGGGCCGGCATCTTCATATCGGTTAACACCAGATCAACATCTGATTCTTTCAGGATAGCTAGGGCTTCTTCGCCGCTATGGGCAGTGAGTGCTTCAAATCCTTCCTCTTCAAGAACCTCGCTGAGTATCAGCGGATAATTTTTTTCATCATCAACGATAAGTATTGTTTCCATTGAATGATCCTTATTTTACCGGCAATTCCACCGTTACGGCCACACCCCCATTGGGACGGTTTTCAATATGAATAACGCCGTTGTGGGCTTCAATGATGTTTTTTACGATGCCCAGGCCAAGGCCGGTTCCTTTTTCTTTGGTGGTGAAAAACGGATCCCATATCTTTGCGCTGATCTCTTCGGCGATGCCTTGCCCTTCATCTAAAAATTGAACTTTTACCAGACCGTCTCCTGAGGTGATGTTGACCTTAATGACGCCGCCATCCGGCATGGATTGCATGGCGTTGATCAATATATTCAAGAAAGCCTGGTAAAGCATGTCGTTATCGGCCATGATCTCTGGAAGATCGGAACCATATTGAGGTAGGAGACTGTAGCCCTTTTCTTCGGCTTCTGTGGCAATAAATTTAAGATTTTTTTCCAGCACCTCTTCTATTCGACAGGCCACAAAATCGGGTTGCCGTGGCCGGGCAAAGTTCAAGAAATCTGTAATGATACTGTTGAGGCGTTCCCCTTCCTCAATAATGATGTCAGGAATGGTGCTGGCTGCATTATATGCGGCCATTTTCTTTTTCAGGAGATCTGCCGAACTTCTGATAATTCCCAAGGGATTGCGAATCTCATGTGAAACGCCTGCCACCATTTCGCCGATGGAGGACAAATGTTCCGCTCGGCTGAGTTGCTCCTTGAGCCTGAGCTGTTCGTTCACCCGCTGTTCGATGATGGCCTCGCCTCTCTTGACGACAAAAATGAGAATCAGAAAGAGCAGGATCATGACCGCCATGATAGTGATGACAACCAGAATCTGAAAATTGAAGATGGTTCGGAAATCATCGGTGATATCCTGTGTAATTTCAATGACACCGATGATCGGGCCGGTAATTGATGCAAGGGATTTTTCCGCTCGAAGCGGGGCAAATGTGTTCACCTTGATCTCTTTGGGAATGCCGAGCACGATTTCCCAAAAATCACCGTTCTGCTGAATTTCCGATGTTGAAACGCCCATGACGGCCGTCTCATAGGAATGGCCGCCGATATCCTTGATCCCCATGAGTCCCTGGTCGAAACTATAGGCAATAATGTCATTCAGATCATACAGGTTGACCATTTCGATGTTATAGCCGTGAAGGGTTCCCCGTACGATGGTATCCATTCGTTCGTATTGGTTTTTGTCACTGAGTTGAATATAACCATAGCGAAGAGACATGGGGATAACGAATTGACGAAAAATCTGGTGATTCAGGTTGGCTACCAATAATTGGGCATATTCTTCATTTTTTTTGAGCTGCAATTCACGTGCCCAATGGGTGTTCAGGTAGGAGAGAACAATGGTACCGATAAATATGAAGATAAAACTGGTGATGGAAAAGTATTTGTAAAGCTTGAATGATTTTGTTTTCTTATTTGGCTTGGTTACCATACGCTCATCTTAAAAAGTTACATGCCACACTGCTGATACCCCAAGGTAAATGGAATTGACACTATTACGGCAGGGGGACGCTGGAGATAATCGTTTTTATGTCGTTATCCGTAAAATTCAATCCCGCCCCGAAAAAAAACGATTCATCGTCTTCATCACTGATAAAATCGTCGAATCCTGCGGTAATGTAGAGGTGTGGAAAGGGGGAAAAATCTACTTTTGCCTTTAGATGCGGGTTGGCTTCCGGATCGAAATCAAACGACTCTAGCGATAAAACCACCCGGTCATCGAACAGATAATAGTCGAGTGCAAGACCGCCGGTCGACTCGAAAAATCCACCCCTCAGCCCTAAATCGTAATACCGTTTGGCAACCTGTGCTGAAAATTTCAGTGAATCGTATTCTGTTTTCTCTTTATGCTTCTTGGTTGTTACGCCATCAACGGTCGTCGTGGTGTCGGTAATGGTTTCAGTCCCGGCGGGGTCGTCCACGATCTGAAGCAGGTAATATTTGTCTTCTCTGGGCTGAATGCGGAGGGAGAGATAGGATTTCAGGGCTTCGCTACGGGTCAGGTATTCGCCCCTGTAGTCCAGATAGGTTTGAAAGGATTCCTGTTTTTCCAAATAGGTGTTTAGATTGGCCAGTGTCTCATTCAGCGTCTCCACGGTTTCTTCCTCGTGGACGAGCCTTCCGATGGTGCCTTCCCCGCGATTGATGGTATCGGTGATGTCACCGAGGGATGCCAGAGTCTTGTTGAGATCCTGAATGGCATCGTCCTTAACGATGAGCTGGCCCAGCGTGCCTTCTCCTTTTCTGATGCGGTCGGTAATTTCCCTGAGGGAAGCCAGGGCTTGGTTGAGGTTCATTACGGCTTCATCGTCATTGATGAGTCTGCCGATACTGCCCTGCCCTTGGTTTATTTTATCTGTAATTTCAGTCAGATTTGCTACAAGCGGTTGCATGGTTTCAAGCACGCTCCTGGTGCTCCGGATGATCGTATTGATATCTGCCTTGTTGCGGTCGCCGACCTCTTTTAACGTTCCGGAAAAAGTGGTCAGGTTGTCAACGATTTTGCCGACATCATCCTTGTTGCTCTGGACGGTCTGGTTCAATGCGATTACCATTTCTTTTATATTGTCGATGATCGCACCGAGAGTGGCTTCGCCTTTTTCGGTACCGATGATATTGGAGAGTGAACTGGTGAGGGCTTTGATGTCCAGAGCGACTTCCCCCAGGGTGTTCATGAGCATATCCATGTCGGTGATGGGAACCGTCCGGGTGATGCGCTCACCCGCCATGATGGGTGGTGCCGCCACCGAACCGGGAATGATCTCGACATATTTATCCCCCAAAATACCTCGGGTTCGAATAATCGCTTGGGCATCTTTGCGAATGACCATGCCTGGATGCATTCTCAGCACAACGAGGGCCTTTCTGTCTTGCAAGACTATTTTCTTGACGCGTCCAATTTCAACGCCGGCTATCTCTACGGTGACGTCTTTGGCCAGTCCGGTGGCGGAATCGAACAGCACTTCCAGATCATAGCCCTTTTCCCTGGAAAATGTCAGGTTCCCCACCCTCATGGACATATACCCAAAAATAATTAATCCAATGACAACGAAAACACCCACTTTTGCTTCAGCACTAAAATTCGACATGATGTCCTAACCGATATCAGGGTTATGTTTACCTTCGATAAACTGTCTGAGCACCGGATTGCTCGAGGATTGTATGTCTTCCGGTGATCCATAGGCAATGATCTTGCCTTTATATAACATTGCGACCCTGTGGGCAATTTTAAAGGTTGATTCGATGTCGTGGCTGATAACCACACAGGTTGCGCCGGTCGTCTTCTGGGTTTCAACAATGAGCCGATCAATGGCATCACACATGATGGGGTCAAGACCGGTGGTGGGTTCATCGAACAGAATAATTTTGGGGTCAAGTGCAATGGCCCTGGCAAGTCCAACCCGCTTGCGCATTCCCCCGGACAACTCCGAGGGCATTTTTCCCGTTACGTCGGTCAGCCCAACCTGCTGCAGTTTCTCGGTGACGATCCGTTGCAGCTCTTTTTTCGGAAGTCGTCGATGTTCCTTGAGGGGAAAGGCCACATTTTCTCCAACCGACATGGAATCGAAGAGCGCGGCATCCTGAAATAGCATACCGAAATTTTTACGTATTTCATTTAGTTCTGCTTCGTTCAATGTGGCGATATCGGTGTCGTCAACAAGAATCCGGCCGGAATCGGGTTTAACGAGACCGATCATGTGTTTTAGGAGGACACTCTTACCGCCACCACTCTGACCGATAATGAAAGTTATTTTTTTTGATTCGAGGGTCAGATCGAGATTGTCCAGAACCTTTTGTTTGCCAAAAGATTTAGAAATATTTTCAAGAATAATTTTCAAAACATAACCGCGGTCAGAAAGTAATCGCTTATTAATATGGATACGGATGCGTAGACAACGGCCTGTGTGGTCGCTCTACCCACGCCGGCTGCCCCGCCTGTGGTGTTAAAGCCCTTGTAACAGCCGACCAAGGACAGAATCAAACCAAAAAAGGCAGATTTTATCAATCCATTGAAAATGTCATTGAGATCGACGAATTCGATGATTCTGGCAATAAAGATACCAGAGTTGATATTCAGCAGGTGAACACCCACAAAATATCCGCCCAGGATACCGATGAAGTCCGATGTGACCGTCAATATCGGCAGCATGACGATTCCAGCCACCACACGGGGCATGATGAGATATTGAACCGGGTTTACGGACATGCTGTAGAGTGCGTCGACCTGTTCCGTAACACGCATGGTTCCGATTTCGGCAGCCATGGAAGAGCCCGCCCGGCCGGTCACCATCAATGCGGTGATCGCAGGGCCCAATTCCCTGGTCATGGACAAGGCCACCGTTGCACCCACCAGACTTTCTCCTCCAAACATTCTAAACCCATAGTAAGTCTGAATGGCGAGAACCATTCCCGTGAAGGTGCCTGTTATGAGAACCACGGGCAATGAGCCGACGCCGACAAATTCCATTTGTTTGAAGATCACGCGAAATCGGAAAGGTGGTCGGAAAAGCCACGAAACCGTTGCTATAAATAGCAATAAAACCTTTCCGAATTCCTCAGCGATACGGATAAAGGGTCTTCCGGCAAACTCGAGAATTTTTATCATAAAGACCTGTCGTGAACGTCTTGATCCGTCCCATGAAAGGTGTTGGCAGACTGGCAGATGGTTTGTTAACAGAACATATAAGGAAGCTGGTGATTAAAGTCAAGGACATGCGGTATCTAAAGAAGTTTCTGCTCCAATTTATACGCAATGGTATGGAATTGTCGGTTTGAGGCGATACCATATATAGTAATTTTACCTAACAAGACACAATATATGGCAATTGAGTAAAATTATATATAATTTATATATAATTTTACTTGACATTGCTCAACTTTCATTCAAAGATAGAAGCCAAATTAAATATCCGAACAGGTTTTTATTATAAGGTTTCAGATTCTTATCAATAATTTTCAAACCTATGCCTATCATTATGACGAAAAATTCCTTGAAAAAAATTAGAGAATCGCTTTTAATGAGCAAATCTGAACTTGCTCGTGAGGCCAATGTTTCCCCAATCACGATTACCCGTATCGAGCAGGGCATGCCGTGCCGGATGGAAACCAAGCGAAAGATACTGCTGGCGCTTGGATTTAAGCTTTCTGACAAAAATAAAATATTCGGTGATTAAGAGCTTATTATGGTTTTCAAAAGAAAAGACCATCTCGTTGGTTTGGATATTGGCTCTCGAACCATCAAAGCATGCGAGATATTCGAGACAAAGAAAGGCCGAACGCTAGAAAAGTTCGGAATGATCGACATCGAATCGGGGCTCATTGAAGATGGTTCCATCAAGAGTCCCGATGTCGTTGCCAACGCCATTCGGCAGCTCTTCCAGACCCATAGCATCCGGGAACACAATGTCGCCATATCCATCGGTGGATATTCAGTTATTGTGAAGAAGATCAATGTTCAGACCATGTCCGAAGACCAACTCCAGGAAAGCATCCATTTCGAGGCAGAGCAGTATATTCCTTTTGACATCAGCGATGTGAATCTTGATTTTCAGATTCTGGGTGAAAATGAGCAAAACCCCAACCAGATGAGCGTTTTGCTGGTAGCGGCCAAAAAAGACATGGTAAATGATTATGTGAATCTTGCCCAACTGGCCGGCCTGAATCCCTGTATCATCGATGTCGATGCCTTTGCGCTTCAAAATATATTTGAGGTCAACTACGATTCGAAAGATGAAAACGTGGCCCTGATCGATATCGGCGCCAGCAAGACATCTTTGAATATCCTCAAGGACGATGCCTCTGTCTTCATGCGGGATGTTTCCCTTGGATGCGGACAGATCAACCAGAGAATTGCTTCCATCACCGATTCGACCATGGAAGAGGCAGAAAAGCTCAAGTTTGGCGAGCAGAGCGACAAGATTTCCAAGGAAGACCTGGCCGATATCGTGTCTGCCGTCGTAACGGACTGGTGCACGGAAATTCGTCGTGCGCTCGATTTTTTTTATTCAACCTATCCGGACGAGCAGATTAAGAAGATCGTACTTAGCGGTGGCGGCGGCGGTATCAAGGAATTCCGGCAGTTGTTGGCGGTGGAAACATCGGCAGAAGTTCAGACGATCAATCCTTTTGAGCACATTTCTGCTGACGAAAGCCGTTTTGAGCCATCTTATATCGAAAGTATCGCTCCCCAGGCAGCTATTTGCATGGGACTTGCGATCAGAAGAGTGGATGACAAATGATACGAATCAATCTACTACCTTTCAGGGCTGCCCGTAAGAAAGAGAATGTCAGGAGACAGATATCAATCTTTCTGCTTTCTTTTGCACTGATCATTATTGCAGTGGTCTACTGGAATATATGGTTGGGCAACAAAATATCCAAATTGAAGGCCCGAAACCAGGATACCATCACTCAAATTGCAAAGTATGATAAAATCAATAAAGAAATCGATCAGATAAAAAAGACGCTCAGCAATCTAGAACAAAAAATCAAGGTAATAGAAACCCTTGAAGGTGGCCGCAGGGATGCGGTGAAGATTATGGAGTCCATGACCGAACTGATCATCAAGGAACGGATGTGGTTTACCAATTTGAGTGTTCAGGGGGATAATATTACAATTCGTGGGATCGCGCTGGATGAGAGGACCATTGCCGACTTTATGAAGAGTCTGGAGGGGAGCGGGACCGTTGCCTACACCAATGTTACATTGAAGTCGCTTAAGCAGCAGCAAGTCAAAGGTAAAAGTCTGAATTTAAAGAGTTTTAACGTTACTCTGACCAAGGCGGCCCCCCCAAAGGCCAAGCAACCAGATAACGCAGGAAAAACGAAAAAATCATGAAAAAATTAAACCTTTCCTTGCAAGCATTTGCACCTGCTATCGAATGGGTAGAAGCCAGAACCAAACTGCAGCGGGTATTGATCTATTTTTCAGCCATCGCAGTTCTGGTGGGAGGTTTCGCATATTTTGCTTATCTGCCAAAACACAAGCAAATCAGCAAACTCGAATCAGAATACAAGACCCTCGCAGAAAAACTCGACAAGGCAAGGAAGACGGCCAAACAACTCAATTATTATCGTACCAAAATGAAGGCGGCAGAAGCCCAATTCAATATTGTCATGAAAGCGCTGCCGGAGAAAGAGGAGATTCCAGCCCTGCTGGCGGGTATTTCACAGGCCGCAAGAGATGCTGGTCTTGATATCACAAGTTTTGAGCCCAACGCGGAAAAATCCAAGGAGTTCTATGCAGAAGTCCCCATTTCAATCCGGGTGTCGGGAGGATATCATAACGTGGCGATGTTTTTTGACAAGATATCAAATTTACCCAGGATCGTGACGATTGATGCCGCCAACATGGTGCCGGACAAGGACGGTGTTAAACTTTCAACATCCTGTACGGCTGTTACCTATAAATTTATCGAACCCGTCAAAAAGAAACCGTCGAAAAAGAAGAAGAAATAATAATCGCAGGGAATGATAGCTACCACTATGTCTAAGCATACCTTTTTCATACGAATCGCCATCTGTTTGCTGGGTCTGCTGGTACTGCATGTCGGTTGCCAGGAAAAGGCTGATAAGGCTGAAAAGCCATCTACGGTTGTCAGTCAGAAAATATCCACCGAGATGCAGGAGGTCGTACCTCAGACGGCCAAAGCAAAAGAAATTTCAACGGTGACGGCCCCTCAAAAGACGCCACCGGTGGAATCCCAGGCAGGCTTGGCGGAGACAAAACCGACAGCCAAGCCCCTTTTGGAAACGTTCGACGCCCAAACACTGATACCTGAGCTGACCTTTGGATATGATCCCAAGGGAAGGACCGACCCCTTTGTTCCCCTGGTCAGAGACGAGCCGGTCAAGGTCGAAAAGGAGGCGCCGGTCGATGCAAAGGGTGTCGTTATACCAGAGCGCACCAAGACCCCTTTAGAAAAGATCGAACTCAGTCAGCTGAAACTGAGAGCGATTATCAGGGCCTCAAGTGGCAACAAAGCGCTTGTGGAAGAAGCGACCGGAAAGGGGTATATCATAACCAAAGGCACCTATATAGGAAGACGCGATGGCAAGGTTACAAAAATATTGAAAGACAGGGTTGTTGTTGAAGAACTGATAGAAAATTTCGAAGGTAAAATGATAGCGACGGAAAAAGAAATCAAACTTCCGAAACCTCCCGGAGAAGAATAACATGGCAGACTCAAGGAAAAGTTTATTTACCCAAACAGCAGTCATCATGGTTCTGATTGCATGGATGATGGTACTGGGGCTTGTTCAGCGAAACAGCCATCTGTTTCACCGGATGTTGTTAAACCGCTTGAACTCAAGGCAATCCAATCAATTTCTACGCTGCAGGAAAGTGATCAATTCAAAGTAGAAATTGGTAGCAATCGCCTGTTGACCTATACCTCTGTCAAAAAACCTATTCCCCTGAGTGTTGTGCTCTATTTTCCCGAAACGGTGCTTGAAGGTGCCGTAACAGATATCGCTATCGATAATGACGTGATTGGCTCTGTAACGGCAGCGGCTATCTCGGCTGAGGGAAAAGCCTCAAGAATTGAGATCGGACTTAAGCAAGATGTTCCCTATGAGGTGATCCGTTCAGAAAGGGGTCTGAGCGTCGTATTCCAAACGGTTGCAGGTGAAAAAGCGATTGAATCCGCCATGAGCAACGCTACCGGGACACCGGCATCGGCAGTGCTGGAAACCCCCTTGGCCATCGTTGTCGCCAGTGATACGGCAACGGCCGAGGTGACAGATACGGTGGAAGCGAATCAGGAATCCATGGCGAATATGGCCGAGAGCGCTTCTGCCGATAAAGAGGCAACAGGTCCGGCTTGGGTCAACCGAATAGATTTTGCCAGCGAAGAAGCTGGAAAATCGACGGTGATCATCGGAACGACGCATCCGGTAACTTACAGCATCAAGAAAAAGACCGACACGTGGGTCCAGCTGCAATTAAACAATACCAACCTTCCTGAATACCGAAAGCATCCTTTGGTAACTACCCGATTCGAAAGTGCCGTTAACCGGATCCTGCCGGTTCAAAAATCAGAAATGAAAACCGAAACGCTCTTCTCCATTGAACTGCGTGAATCCGTACCTTACTTTGTGGAACAGAATGAAAATTTCATCATGGTTCACTTTGAGGCTTCATCGATTCCACCCAAGCCTCTGGCGGATGCCGATCTGCCACCATGGAAAACCATCATGGCTGAGTTGGCCATAGAAGACGAATCAACAGGCACCGGCGTCCAAGGGCTGACCCAACCTGCTGGCGTGGAACCGGTCGAGGCTGCTGCAGAAGTGGGCGACGTTTCCATGGCCACGATGCGCTCATACAAGCCCAAAAAATATACCGGCGAAAAAATTGCTCTGGACTTTTTTGAAACAGATATCAAGAATGTATTCCGTATCCTGAGAGAAATTAGTGGTAAAAACTTTGCCATCGACAAAGATGTCTCAGGCCGGGTGACCTTGACCCTCGACAAGCCGGTTCCCTGGGATCAGGTCCTGGATCTGGTTTTGCGGATGAACCAGCTGGGTAAGGCCCATGAGGATGACATCATTCGTATTGCCACATTGAACACGCTAAAAAACGAGGAAGAGCTCAGGGCTGCTAAAATTGCGGCAGCCCAGAAATCGTTACAGCAGGAAAAGGCGCTGGAACCCCTGGTCACCGAGTATATCGCAGTCAACTACAGTAATGCCGGAACCGAGATCCTGCCCCACGTTAAAAATATCTTGACACCAGAGAGAGGGACGGTCAGTGTCGACACCCGCAATAACCAGATCATCCTGACCGATACGGCAGACAAGGTTTGGCAGGCAAAGGAAATCGTCAATAGAATCGACAAGGTAACGCCCCAGGTTATCATCGAGGCACGTATTGCAGAAGTCAGTACAGACGTCTCAAGCGAGTTCGGATTTGATTGGGATGCGAGCATCGGGCCCGCAAACAGCGACCTGTTCGATGGCATTTTGAATGGCGACATGGCCATGAATTTCCCGGCGGCAGGTGCCACTTCCAGCGTTGGCTTTACCTTCGATAAAATTGGTGGAACACCCTTTGTTCTGAATGCGCGGCTCAATGCGTTGGAAAGCACCGGTGAAGGCAAGATTATTTCATCGCCCAAGATCGTAACCCTGGACAATAAAAAAGCCAAAATAAAGCAAGGTCTCGAATATCCGTATCTTGAAAGGGACGATACAGGCGGCTCTTCGGTATCGTTTAAGGAAATCGACCTGCTTCTGGAAGTTACGCCGCATGTCACGCCGGACAATCGGGTTTCCATGGAAATCAAGATAACCAAGAACGACATCGACACCATCACCCAGGGTGTGCCGTCCTTGTCGACCAACGAAGCAGAGACGGAACTCCTGGTGAACGATGGTGACACCATCGTTATCGGCGGTATCATGAAAACACGTAAAACCAACGCCACAGCCGGGTTCCCGTGGCTATCCAAAATTCCGGTCCTGGGGTGGTTTTTTAAAACGGAAACTGATTCAAAAGAGAGCTCCGAACTGCTGATTTTTATAACACCCAAGATTGTAAAGCTGGAACAGCGCCAGATAATGTAACCGCACTGTTATTCTGCTGGCCCCTGAAAAAAGCCCGCGATCGCTTTGGATGCGATGAGCGGGCTTTTTATTTGCTATTTCTATAGCGATTAGCAGAATAACGATCTCAAACCCTACGGCAATCCCCGTTGCATGCGACGGGGATCTGAAATAAATTCGCAAAACGAATTTATTGCTGGCTCTCGATTTTCAAGATCTCTTTTTGGGCTGCCGCCGCAATGGGCGTATTGGGAGACAGGGAAGTGACTTTCTGATAGGCAAACAACGCTTTCTGGCTATCACCTGACATATGGTAGGCGTTACCCAAATCCAGAAAGAGGTTGGCTGACTGGGGTGCGATGGCAACCGCTTTTTCAAGTGTGGCAACCGTTTGGGGAAGTTTGTTCATGGCAATATAAGTCCTGCCCAATCCCCGAAGGGCTAAAATAAAATCGGGTTGCAGATCAAGTGCATCCAGATAGTATCTTTCCGCATTGGCGTAATCATGCTTGTTGTAGTAGGCAATACCCAGATTCGTAAGCGGAAAGTGAGGCGTCGCGTACAGGATATCACCGGCCACGGTCTTGAATTGCTCAATGGCGGCATTCCAGTCCTGCTTTGCCATGTATACCGTACCCAGGTTGTTTTTGGCGGGCGCATATTCGGCCCGGATTTCGATGGCTTTCTTGAAGTGGAATTCGGCCTTATCGAATCGCTCCTTCGCCATGTAGGCCAGGCCGAGATCATTGTGCAGCAGATGATCGTTCGAATACAGCTTTTCGGCTTTTATCAGTTCTTTGAGTGATTCCGTATAATTCCCCTGCTGCATATAGGCTTCGCCGAGTGTCCGCGTCATGCGGGCCTGCTTTTTTCGCCTTTCCTGACCGCCGGCACAGGAAATCATAGAGACCACCCCTAAAATTACAAGCAACCACACCAAAGTATTTTTTCGTATCATATTAGCTCCCAACGCGGTCCTTTCCTATAGCAGCAAATCTGGTTTGTGAACGTATTGGACCCGCCTGATCGTTTTACTCGAGCAAGCCGGCTAACACCACCTTGACATCATCTTCATTAAAAAACTGAAGCACACGATTATGCAAGGGAATTAAAGAAATCAACACCTTTGAAGCCTTTTTTTTGGTTACCAGGAAGCCCTTTATTTCAATTTTTGTATTATAGAGGGCCGGCCTTTTTGCGCCATAGAACACGGGATCGCTGACATAGGGTTCGCCGATGGCATCCAGGAGACGGGTGATCAGCGTGGTCATGCTGTCGTCCGGATGTATCTGAACCACATCAAGTCCTGTTTTTTGTATCTCCGCGACAGCATCTCCAAAAAGGTCACCAAAGTCGATTAAAAATTCCCTGCCACTGTCAGTGGAAACGAGATTCGATACTGCCTGTACCTGAATTCCGGCATAGGGAAAAGTAACCGTGATATCTTTGGAATACTGATTCCCCATGGCCTCGACCAGATCTCTGACAAGCGCCGTCCGGTATAACGGCGTCAATGTGATGACATCGGGCAAGACAAAAGGTGTCGATGAGGCAGTACTGCGCTCAAATGAATCGATCCCGACCTCGTTTTCAAGAATGTCTTTTATGATGACATGCTGCTGATCCAAGTACCGAACAATGGCATCAGAGGTTTTTTGGGTTGTCTTTTCTAGCACTGAAATACAGGTATGACGGACGATGCCATCTTCATCAGGCGGGTTGGGCTGGATCCACTTCGCCGTCACGACAACCGCCATGCCATTATCAGAAAAGGAGATCTCGGTATCGGTGATCTCTTTTTCCGTTTTCTGGAAAACAGCGCTTAAAATGCTGTCAACCGAGGTGTCTTTTTCGATTTCGATGACATTGACATTTTCCCACAAGGACCGCAGCAGAGGCAGGTCGGTCTTTGAGGCATCTGTTTTGTCTACGAAAATGACCCGGGAACCGTCCTTTAATTCCATGACTGGAAATTGGGACAGATTCAAGGCAAAGTCCTCTCTACCTTGGCGGGGAAAATAATACGTGCCCTTGTCCAGCAATTTGCCGTCCAGAACAGCAGCGGTTTCGGATATGGGATCGCCGGGAATTTTGGGAGTCGTATGTGTCGTTACCGGTGAAACGGCTGAGGCCTTCTGGGAGGTTCCGGTTAGCTCATCCTTGATCCGACCGGCTGTATCGAACAACGACTGATACCAGGCCTGATTTTTGAGGGTGACATCGGGTAGCTTTATCTGCTGACCAATATAGATAATATTGATGTCGTTCACGTGCGGGTTGATGGTTTTGAATAGTTCAAGCCCCTCGTGATAGGATTGGCTGCCAAATGTTCCATATCTGTCTGCTATCAGCTCGGAAATCGTATTCCCTTTCCGGACTTCATAGGGTTTGGCGTAGGAATCGAGAAGGTCGGACAACTTGGATATGGTGACAAAGGGGATGGATATGACCCCTGATGATTGATTCGGGAAGGTGCCGGGTTCAATTTTTTTTAACGGGATGATGATATTCTGGTTGGGTCGTATTTGATCGATATTTTGAATGTGCGGATTAAGCCGTTTGAAAATATTGATAAATTCACGAAAATCATTGGCAGAAAGCTCTCCCTTTTGTCGAAATATCTTGTATACCCAGTCGTTATTTTGAACCACGTAGGGATCGCAAAGAATATCCCAGCCACGATCGTACTTGACCAGATAACTTTTATACAACACAGCGCTTCTGGAAGATGTCACGGCAACACAAAGCAAGCATAGCAAAAGCATGCCAAAAAGTGCTGCGACACTTTTTATAGCGGAACCATTACCTTGTTTCATCAATTTTCCTAAGTGCTAGCGCCGAAGCAATTTCGTCTGAAATTCGCTGCACAAAATGTTTCAGTGCCTTATCATATAACGGTCGACCCGGCCCAGGAATATCTTTGAGGTCCTGGGGATTTACGTAAACCGGCGTGTTGACCAGTTCAGGGGCCGGTTTAATATCGAACACCTCGGGGAAACTGTCGTTGAAATACATTTCCTGAAAACCGGAAAACTTCAATGCATGGGCCGTTGAATCAACGATCGCAACCTCATCCGGGAGGACGTAGCCATGGCTGATCGCCTTGCTAAGACCAGCAAGAGATTCACCCCCATGGGTGCATGCGATGTGACCGTTTCTGTTTGCCAGAAGCTCCCAGTCCATAATCGACTGCTCATCAACTTCAACCACAAATACGTTCTGTCGGCCACATAGCGCGTTGTATTGATTCACTAGTTGGATGACGCGCGGCATGGAAACCGGATTGCCAATCATGGCGGCCTGGGCAACACTCGGGGTGACGTGGACGGGTTTATATTTTCGCTTGCGTTCGTCCGGTTCTGAATAGTACTGGAAAACCGGGTTGGCGTGTTCGGACTGAACCCCCACCACTTTGGGGAGTTGGGTGATGATGCCTGTCTGGTAAAACTTGATAAACCCACTTAAAACCGCTGTGATGTTACCAGCGTTTCCTATGGGCAATACGACGACCTTTTTTCGCATATCATACTCGAAATCCTGTGAGATTTCATATGAAAAAGATTCCTGGCCCAAGATTCTCCAGGCATTTTTCGAGTTTAACAGGGCAACATGATAGTTCTCAGACAAGGCTTCGACGACCTTCATGCAATCATCAAATACACCGGGGATTTCGAAAACAGCCGCACCGCTGCCCAGGGGTTGCGATAACTGCTGGGGTGTCACTTTATTGTGTGGCAAAAGGACTGCAGACTTAATATGCGGCTGGAGATAGGCAGCATAAAGCGCGGCAGCCGCGGACGTGTCACCCGTTGATGCACAAATGGCCAGAACGTTGGAAACGAACCCCTGTTGAACCAGAAAATGAATATAGCTCAGCGCGCTTGCCATGCCACGGTCCTTGAAGGACGCACTGGGGTTTTGTCCATCGTTCTTAAAAAAGAACTTGATTCCAACCCGTTGTGATAAAGCAGAATTGGCTTCCACCAGGGGGGTATGTCCTTCCCCGAGATAGACAACGGCATCGAGGGGAATGACAGGTCCCAGGAATTCATGATAGCGGTAGATACCTTTCAGTGAAGGAATATTCAGCATTCGGCGATAGTCGAAGATCTTGTGCCACGTCTTGCCGGGGATGGATTTCAATCGATCGAAAGTCCTGTCAAAGAGCAGCAGAACAGCGCCGCATTGGGGGCAGGTATAGAGCAGTGTTTCAATGGGGTGTTCCCTGCCGCAGCCCAAACATCGATAACGGATGTCGCCGGCCAATTTCGGAATCAGATGCGATTGAATATCATTGGGAAAATCATCGATTTTCATGGTTCTATTTTTTTCATGTTGCCCATATACGGTCGAAGTGCTTTGGGAATGAATATCGTGCCATCGGCCTGTTGGCAGTTTTCAAGAATCGCTGCGACGGTTCGACCGACGGCCAATCCCGAACCATTGAGAGTGTGAACCAGTTCCGTGCCCTTTTTCCCTTTTCTGCGAAATCGAATATTGGCGCGCCGGGCCTGAAAATCTTCAAAATTGCTGCAGGACGAAATTTCCCGATATACCTTCTGAGAGGGCATCCAGACTTCGATATCATATGTTTTTGCAGCTGAAAAACCAAGGTCACCGCTACAGAGGGTGACAATTTGATAGGGCAACTCCAGAATGCCCAAGATTCTCTCTGCATTTTGCAATAGCTTTTCCAGTTCAGCATAGGAATTCTCAGGCGTTGAAAATTTAACCAGTTCGACTTTGTTGAACTGGTGCTGACGAATGAGCCCCCGCGTGTCTTTACCGTAGGAACCTGCTTCCGACCGGAAACAGGGTGTATGGGCGGTGTAAAGGATCGGCAGGTCTGATTCGTCAAGGATTTCTCCCTGGTGGATATTGGTTAGCGGTACTTCGGCCGTGGGTACGAGGTAATAGGGCCATTCTTCGATCTTAAACAGGTCATCCTTAAATTTGGGTAACTGGCCGGTATTCATCATGCTGTTGCTATTGACAATGAACGGCGGCAGGACTTCCATGTATCCGTGTTCACCGGTGTGGATATCGAGCATAAAATTGATCAGCGCCCGCTCAAGTCTTGCGCCGGCGCCAAAGTAGAGTGGAAAACGGGCCCCGGATATCTTGGCTGCCCGATCGAAATCGAGGATACCCAGCCGTTCACCGAGTGTCCAGTGGGGCATGGGTTCGAATGGAAAATCCGGGCAATCGCCAACCGTTTTGATAATCGGGTTGTCGGTGCTGCCGCTACCAAGCGGAACGGATGCATGCGGCTGATTGGGTATCTGCATCAAGATTTCCCGCGTATATTGCTCATTTTCTGCTAATGGTATTTCCAACGCTTTTATTTTTTTGGCAACGTCTCTCATGTCAGCGACGAGTGTATTCGCATTTTCAGCTGCTTTTTTCATTTCGGCGATCTGGTCTGAGACAACATTTCGGCGATGCCTGAGCGCTTCAATTTCAAACAGTATCTCTCTTCTTCTGTCATCTGCTGCTTTGAACTGTGACAAGTCTGCCATGCTGCCACGATTTATCAGCATTTTGTCGATCTCATCCAGGTGATCTCTTACGAATTTGATTTCCAGCATAGCCATCTCATATCGGATTGTGTTGAGCCGTATCAGGGTATTCCATTTTGACAAATTTCATGAGTTGAGACGAATCAGGAAGAAAAAAAACGATTGATTCGGGCTTGTCAATGTAGCGTCGATCTAACATGCTTGGTCAATTTAGTCAATGATTATTGAAAGTTGACTTTTTTAAAAATATTTATTATATTACTTCGTTCATACAAATGGCGTGCACATGTTTTAATTTTCATTTCCGGAGAATACCATGGAAGAAGTTCAAGAATCAAAAGGCGATATCCGTGACCGCGTTATCAAGGTTATTCAGACCCTTTCCGCAGAGGAATTGGCAACGAAGACGTCTCAAATTGAAAAACGGCTTTTTGGATTTGCAAATTTTCTGGAATCAAACATTTCGTTGTTATACATGCCACAAAAATTTGCGGTCGATACGAAAGGTATTATCCAGCGTTGTTTTGATTTTCGTAAAATCGTTGCACTTCCGGCGTTCAATACGGAAAAGCGCAGAATGCAACTTTTCAAGGTTGATTCGTTTGAGGCGGACATGCTCCTTGGACCGCGCAATATCCTGGAACCGAACCCGGAACGCTGTAAAATCATACCGATAGAACGCATCGACATCGCCATTATCCCAGGGGTCGCACTGGATGAAAAAGGAGGCAGGATCGGTTCCGGCGAAGGCTATTACGACAGATTTATCGGTAAATTGCCCATTACCACCCGCAAGGTTGCCTTGTCACTGGAATGCCAGATCGTTCAACAAGTTCCCATGGAGCCCCATGACAGGTTCATGGACATCATCATCACGGAAGATCGGATTATCTATAAGATATAATTTGAAGGTTTCATGAAATAGGTGGGTTAGATCAACTCTCAGCAAGGATTCAATATCTCCTCGAGATCCTGCAGGTTTTTACTTTCACCAACTGCAATGACCGTATCACCAGACGAAATCCTGGCCTCGAATGAGGGGTTAAAAATCATGTTGCCATCCGGTTTTTTGATGGCAATGATGATCAGGTTGAATTTTTGGCGGATGCCCGAATCCTTGAGCATGACATCATTCAGGGGGGAATTGGTGGCGACGGGGATTTCTTCCATTTGAATGTCTGTCCGTGCCAATCCAAAGGCAAAATCCAGAAATGTCGTGACTGTTGGGCGCGTGATGCGTTGTGCCATCCGCAAGGCTCCCATTTCATAAGGGGATTCGACGATATCGGCGCCGGCAGCGCGAAGTTTTTTTGATACATTTATATCAGAGGCCCGGGCGGTTATCAAAATATCCGGCGCCAGCTGTCTGGCTGTCAATACGAGGAAAACATTTTCCGCATCCGTTCCCAAGGCTGCCACAAGCCCCCTGGCACGCTGAATGCCGGCTTGAACCAACAGGGACTCATCGGAGGCATCCCCCCAAAGATAGAGTATCTGGTCTGTGTCCATTTCGGGAACCAGTTTTTCATTGCTCTCTATCACCACCAGATCGATGGGTGATCTATTCAATGTTTCGCAGATGACCTTGCCGATCCGCCCGTAGCCGCAAATGATGTAATGATTTTTTAAATGATTGATTTTTCTGTCCAATTTTCTCCTCCCCAGCACGGAACGAATATTTCCCTCAACCATGTACTGTATGACGGAACCTGCCACATACATAAAAAAACCGACCCCTATAAAGATTAGGAAAAGGGTGTACAGGCGTCCGACTTCAGAAATGGAGTGAACCTCCCCAAAACCGACCGTGGAATAGGTTATAACGGTCATGTAAAGAGAGTCCAAAAAAGTCCACCCTTCGATCATCATGTATCCGAAGGTACCGATGGCCAATATGACGAATGAAAAAAAGATCGCCATGGCGATATGTTTTGTGCTATTCATACATCCTCTCGGCCCAATGGTTGAGATGGGATATTGTGGACAAGTTTTATATAAAATTCAAGTGGTTTTTCTAGGTAAAACGCATTTTCACCTTCATCTTATTTCATTCATTCGAAGAACGAAGCTAGCCGAAGATAGCCCGGCACAATCGGGTGTTGATAGATTGACGGAAAGGCATTGTTCTGATAGACATCTGCCCATGAAATATGAGTCAAGAAAATTTGCACGCCAGCGTCTGGAAATGGTGGATAAACAGATCGAAGCGCGTGGCATTCACGACCCGAATGTACTGCTTGCCATGGGCACGGTCCCTAGGCACCTTTTTGTCAGTGAGGCGCTGATGGATCAGGCCTATGGTGATTTTCCGTTGCCCATCGGTGCCCAGCAAACCATATCCCAACCCTTCATCGTAGCCGAAATGACCCAGGCCCTGCAACTGAGGCATGAGGACAGGGTGCTGGAAATTGGCACAGGATCCGGTTATCAGGCAGCGATTCTTGCCGAAATTGTGTTCCGGGTGTATACCATCGAAAGACTCCACTCACTTTTTATCAAGACCCGCCGCCTTTTTGACACCTTGCGGTATTACAATATTGTTACACGATATTCCGATGGAACTACTGGCTGGAAAGATGAAAGCCCTTTTGATGCGATCATCGTGACGGCAGGAGCGCCAAATATACCGAAAACGCTGGTAGACCAACTTGCCATGGGGGGTCGGATGGTCGTTCCGGTGGGAAATCGTAATTCACAGGAGTTAATCAGGATAACCAAAGACGAAAAGGGCGTGCACGAGACAAACTTAGGCGGTTGCAGATTTGTCAAACTTGTCGGCGAGCAGGGATGGAAAGAATAACCCAGAACTTTTATGAACCTACCAGAATAGATTCACATGTTCAAAAAGCTATACAAGTGGGTAATAAAGTGGGCCGATACGCCGTATGGCAGTTGGGCTCTTTTCATTCTTGCTTTCAGTGAATCGTCGTTTTTTCCGATACCCCCGGATGTGCTTTTGATAGCCCTGGCGGTGGGCAAACCGAAAAAAGCACTGATGTTTGCCCTGATCTGTTCTGTCGGTTCGGTTCTTGGCGGCATCGTGGGCTATTTGATCGGCTGGCAGTTCATGGCGGTGGTGGGGCACAAGGTTCTTGCGTTCTATGGGCTTACGGAAAAGGTCGCCACCATAGCGTCTTTGTATAATCAATACGATGCATGGGCTGTCGGAATTGCCGGTTTTACACCGATTCCCTACAAGGTCTTCACCATATCAGCCGGTGCGTTCAGGATCCATTTCTTGATTTTTTTGCTTGCCTCGGCAGTTTCGCGATCGGCCAGATTTTTTCTGGTGGGGGGGCTTCTCTTTGTGTTCGGGCCCCGAATTCAGTCTTTTATCGACCAATATTTTGATGTTCTGGCGGTTGCCTTTACCGTTTTGCTGGTGGCCAGTTTTTTTCTGATCAAGCTTATCTTTTAATCAACTTTTCCAGGCGGAGAATTGTACTGTTTTCCTCGAAAAGTTCACAATTCTGATCGGCTCTGGTGCAAGACATTTCAACCTGGCATCGTAGCATGATGCTACCTTACAGGCTAAATATCGCCCTTCATCATCCACCGGCGTTGCTGGTGGTCGCTGATACAGCACCAGACCTGATCAGGTTAGTTGCATTTGGAAAACCCACACGAGTGACAGTTAAGACAGCCCTCCTCATGTGACAGCACACCACCACACTCCGGGCATCCGCCCATGAGAACAGCGCTTTCGGTTACATCGGAATTGGTCAGGTTTTTTAAAACCTGTGCCATGGCGTCCGGGCAGGACAGGACCATTTTGCCATTCTGCCAGGCCGGTGACGGGCAGCGAATGCCGGTGAGTTGCCTGATAATGGCATCCACGTTCACACCGGAACGCAATGCCAGCGATGCAAGCCGGCCGGCTGCTTCTATCTGAGACGATGCACAGCCACCGGTTTTCCCCATCTGGGCAAACACTTCACACATGCCTTTGGTGTCTGAATTAATAGTGACATAGAGTTTCCCACAACCCGTCTGGATCCGCTCTGTCATGCCGCGTGTTCGCAAGGGTCTCGGTCTCGGTGCAATAATCGGCCTGTCTTTCGAATCTGTTCCAAGGTTCAGAACCTGCTTGTCACGACTGCCGTAGCGATAAATAGTGACCCCTTTACAGCCGAGTTTGTAGGCTGAAAGATATATTTCTTGCACATCTTTTTCGGTCGCTTCTGCCGGCAGGTTGACGGTTTTCGAAACAGCGTTGTCGGTGTGTTTCTGAAAGGCGGCCTGAATTTTGACATGCCACTGCGGTGAAATGTCGAGAGATGTTTTGAACAAGGTTTTGATCTGTTCCGGAACCTCGTCGATTTTCGCAATAGAGATGCCGGCGGTGATTTTATCGATCAGGTTCTTGTGGAAAAAATGAGCTGCTTTGGCCGCCTTGACGAACAGGGGATGCACGTCATACAGCGTCTCACCATCCAGCACGCGACGCGTTTGAACGATTGAAAATACCGGCTCAATACCACTCGAAACACCCGCGATGATACTGATAGTACCGGTGGGTGCGATGGTCGTTGTGGCGGCATTTCGCATGTAGGGCGTATCGGTCGTGTCATAGATGCTGCCGGGATAGTTTTTGAAATTGCCGCGTTTTTCAGCCAATGAGGCAGAGGCCGCTTTAGATTCGCGAGAGATGAATTCCATAATGAACTCACCTTTCAATACGGCGTCATCGGAATCATAGGGAATTCCCAGTTTTAGCAGTAGGTCGGCAAAGCCCATGACGCCCAGTCCGATTTTTCGGTTGGCTTTGCTTATGGATTCTATTTGGGGCAGGGGATACCTGTTCATTTCGATGACATTGTCCAAAAAGTGTACCGCATCATGGATGGTCCGTTTCAGACGGTTCGTATTGAGGCTGTTTTTTGTCACCATTTGGGAAAGATTGATAGATCCCAGCGTACAGGATTCATATGGCAGCAATGGCTGCTCCCCACATGGGTTTGTCGCTTCGATGTCCCCAATCTGTTTTGTTGGGTTGTCGGCATTGATTTTATCGATAAACAGAATACCAGGCTCCCCTGTTTTCCAGGCGGAGTGAACGATCATATCGAAAATCTTTTGTGCGGAAACACGTTGGACCGTCTTGCCGGTACGCGGGTTGACCAGGTCGAAATCGGTCTTGACAGCCAGGGCGTCCATGAATTGTTTCGTCAGGCTGACCGAAATGTTGAAGTTGTTCAAGCGGGTCAGGTCATTCTTGGTTTTGATAAAGGCTTCAATGTCAGGGTGATCGACGCGTAGAACACCCATATTGGCACCGCGTCGCGTACCCCCCTGCTTGACGGTTTCTGTCGCGATATCGAACACGGTCATAAAGGATAGCGGACCGCTCGAAACACCTGCCGTAGAGAGAACCACATCTTTGGCAGGTCTGATTTTTGAAAAGGAGAAGCCCGTCCCGCCGCCACTTTTGTGAATCATGGCTGTGTGTTTGACGGTTTCAAAGATAGACTCCATGGAGTCTTCTATGGGTAGAACGAAACAAGCGGCCAGCTGTCCCAGGCGTCTGCCTGCATTCATCATGGTGGGCGAATTAGGCAAAAACCAAAGGTTTGTGAGGAGTTTTTGAAACTTTTTTTCCGATTTACCGACGTCACTATCGGGGTCAAACAGTCTATCTGCTTCGGCCACGCTCCTGGCGACCCGCTGAAACATGTTTTCCGGCGATTCAATGGCATTTCCGCTGGCGTCTTTTTTCAGATAGCGCTTCTCCAGAACGACCCGTGCATTTTTTGATATGGATAGTTTCATGTTGTTTTACCATATTTTTTTTTGAGTTTCTTATTGACGATCGGCGGAACCATGTCGTTGATATCGCCACCGAATTGCGCAGCCTCCTTGATGATCGACGAGCTGGTGAATATCCAGCGCAGGCCGGTCATCAGGAATACGGTTTGAATATCGCGCCTCAGTCTTCGGTTCATTAAGGCCATCTGGAACTCATATTCAAAGTCGGACACGGCCCGCATGCCCCGTAAAATGGCATTGGCTTTTCTCTGGTGGGCATAGTCCACCAGGAGTCCGTCGAATATATCAAATTCGACTCGATTAAATTTTTTCATACTGAGCTGCAACATTTCCATACGCTCTTCTACAGAAAAAAAAGATTCTTTGGATGGATTCAACAAAATGGCCACAATGATTTTGTCGAATATAGACAGCCCCCTTTCAACGATATCGAGATGGCCATTGGTAACCGGATCGAAAGAGCCTGGATAGATTGCAATTTTTTTCATTCCTTTTCAGCCTCCATAAAAAATCAGCTATAATAACAGGTCGTTAAGCAATATATTTTTTATAACGGTAAAAAAAAATCATAGCATATAACTCAAAAAAGAAACAAGGGTTTTTCCATACCGTCTTTGATCCAAGAGACTGAAATCGGCCAAAGGCAAGGGCAGTTCGTCGGCATTGCCATGTTCCAGGACAAGACACGCGCCTGTCATCAGGGCACGGCTTTCCTTCAGGTGTCTTAGCGTCGGCAGGGCCATACCGCTGTAATAGGGCGGATCCAAAAAGATGAGGTTATACGGGTGGCCAGGGTATTGAAGGCAGTTCAGGTTGCGTTCGATGTCCCATGCAATGATCCGCGCGCGCTCTTGGAGACCGCATGAGCGTAGATTTTTTTCCAGCAGCGAAAGAGCGTCAGGTGCTGTATCGATAAAGGTTGCCATACTGGCCCCCCTGCTCAGCGCCTCAATCCCTAAAGCACCGCTGCCGGAAAATAGATCTAAAACAACGCTCCCGGGTACACGATCAAACAGGATGTTGAAGATGGCTTCCCTTGTCCGGTCGGAGGTGGGGCGAATGCCTTTGCCATGAAAGGGGTGCAGTTTTTTTCCTCTAAGCGTACCACTGATGATTCTCAAGGCCTTACTTGCCTCCAGCAGATCCCTGCTTCGATGTGATGCGCTTGATGAGCTTATGCAGATAACTTCTCTCTACACCGATTGCCTTGGCTGTTTTTGAAACGTTGTTGTCGTTTTCCAGCAATTTTATTTGAATAAATTCTTTTTCGAATGTTTTTTTTGCGTCTTTCAAAGTGTCGATGGCGAGTAACGGCAGATTACCGATACGGGAGGCTTCTGAATCCAGGGGATTGTAGGGTGATGGAAGGTCGGACACATCAATCAGGTCATTATCAACCATAATGGTCAGTCGTTCCAGTAAATTTTTAAGTTCCCTGACATTGCCAGGCCATTCATATGCCTGTAAGAGTCGCAGTGCGTTTTCGGTAATTTTTTTCCGAGATCCCAGACCTTTTTTCACGTTTTCATTTAAAAACGTTTCAACGAGGAGTGCAATATCCTCCTGACGATCCCTGAGAGCCGGCACGGTAATCGGCACAACATTGATTCGGTAGAAAAGATCTTCCCTGAATTTACCGGCTGTGATTTCTTTTTTGAGATCTTTATTGCTGGCCGCAATGACCCTGACATTTACCTTCAAGGTTCGGCTTCCGCCAACACGCTGAAACTGCTGTTCCTGGAGTACTCTCAATATTTTGGCCTGTGTTACCAGGCTCATATCCCCAATTTCATCAAAAAATATGGTGCCGTTGCTGGCCAGTTCGAATTTGCCGATCTTTTTGGTGACTGCGCCGGCAAAGGAACCTTTTTCATGACCGAAAAGCTCGCTTTCAATCAGTTCTTCGGGTATGGCGGCACAATTAACATCGATCAAGGGATACTCCGATCGGGAGCTCAGTTGATGGATTGTACGCGCAACGAGCTCTTTTCCGGTGCCGTTTTCGCCATTAATGAGCACCCAGGAACCGGTTGGCGCTACGGTATCGATCTGTTTTCTGAGCTCCGAAACCAATGGGCTGTGGCCATCGATTGAATTCTTCTGCAGGGTCTTTCGGCGCAGGTAGCGATTCTCTTCTTCCAGTCTCCTGAAATTCAGGGCGTTGTTGATAGACAGGATGACCTTGTCGATAGACAGGGGTTTTTCGATCAAGTCGAAGGCGCCGAGTTTGGTGGCCTTAACGGCTGTTTCAATGGTGCCGTGACCGGTGATGATAATAACCTGTACGGTGGGATTCTCCCTTCTAATCTCCTTTAACGTTTCGATACCATCGATTCCCGGCATCCAGATATCCAGTAATACCAGGTCAGGAGATTCTGCATCGATAATTTTCAATGCTTCGTATCCATTGGGAGCGGTGATGACCTCAAATCCTTCATCTGACAGAAGGCCTCCTAGCGTTTGCAATATGGAGGGCTCGTCGTCAACGATCAAGACTGATGGGAACATGTTGTGTCCTCGATTGGGTTTCTTTTCCAATCGCGTCGGAAAAGAGGGTTTATTGTGTTCGTTGCATTTTTTGGGTCGTGGCGTGACCCCTGGAATCTTTTTTAGGCCGGCAGCTCGACAATAAACCGGGCACCCTGCGGCTCATTATCTTGGACTCGAATGGTTCCATGGTGATCGTTGATGATGGTGCTCACGATGGTCAGTCCAAGACCCATCCCGGTTTTCTTGGTTGAAAAATTGGGTTCAAAGAGTCGCCGTTTAACTTCGTCTGAGATACCGGTACCGTTGTCTGCCACTTCAATGCGAACATGATTGCTTTCTTTGTTGTGAGTCAGCGATAGGGTGACAATCCCTTTTTGCCGTATGGCGGTAATGGCGTTGTCCACCAAATTAATCATAGCCTGCTTGATTTGTTGCCGGTCGAGATTGAGCGTCGGTATGGTGTCAATTGCATGAATTGAGAATTGAATATCCGGATGGCCTTCTTTGTAAAGTGCAACGGTTTCTTCGATAATCGGCAGCAGTTTGCATGGTTTTGGGTTTGCCGTCGGAAATCTGGCAAAAGATGAAAACTCGTTGACGAGGTTTTGTATCAATTCAACATGATCGATAATCGTTTTGGTGCACTCGTCAAAAATAGGTTCTTGGAGTGTCTTGGAGTATTTTCGCTTCAGTCTTTGGGCTGAGAGGGTAATCGGGGTGAGTGGATTTTTGACTTCATGCGCGATCCTTCTGGCCACTTCACGCCAGGCAGCCATGCGCTGTGCTTTTTCAAGCTCGGTGAGATCATCAAATACCATCACGATGCCCATATGTCTGCCCGTATCGTCGGTCAATGAATTGAGACTGACCAGAAAACTCCTTGGCCTGCCGCTGATGGTAAGCTTCAGCGGCATTTCCACCGCTTTTTCCCGAGAGCTTGCCAGGCTGTCCACCACCTTCTGTGCAAGACCTCAGATGCTGCCCCCAGAGAAGATTTTGGTAGCTGGCATTTAAAACCCGACCTGCCTGTAATTTCAACATTTTTTCCGCGGATTTATTGATGGTTGTGACGATGCCCTCGGCGTCCAGCGTAACAACACCGGCTGAGACGTTTCTCAAAACAATTTCGATATACTGGCGTCGTGCTTCGATTTCAATATTTCGTTCGCGCAACATGCGAGCCGAGAGCTCTAACTGCTCTCTGTTGCTTCGTAAGTCCTTTGTCATCATATTGAACGATGTCACCAGGCTTCCGATTTCATCGTCCGCAACGGCACCGATTGAAAAACTCAGGTCTCCCTCTGCCACCTTTTTGGTTCCATCCGCCAGGGCCATGATGGGAATCGTAATCGACTTTGCCAGATAGAAGCCAAACCACACAGCACAGAATACCACCAATAACGCAACGATCGAAAGGGTGATGTAGTAGGTTGTCTGGATAGGCCTTTTTAGCAGCTTGATTTGCTGGTATTCTTCATACCCTCTTGAGATGGAAAACATTTTTTCAGAAAGATCCGGTGGGATCAAATCGTTTAGAACCAGATAGGCTTTTGCATCAGAATGATCCACACCGAAGGGCACCGTTCCAATGGTTCTGACCAATTGTCCTTCCTGGATACTTTCAGAAATGGTTCGAACCTTGTTTGGGTGTATTTTTTGCTGAAAGGAGTCAGCGGAAATGGATTTAAACGGCTTTCCCTCAAGTTCGGGCATCAGCGCAAACGTTATTCGCTTTGAATTGGGTGAATATACCTCTACGCCATCAATATTAAAGGCACGTTGAACGACCTGGATATAACTTGACAACGCTTTGTGGTTTTTTTCCTCGAAGAGCTTTTTTGTTTTAATCTGATAGGCGATTCTTTCCAGAAAAAAGCGGTTGTTTTCCTCGGCAAATGTATAAATGTTTCTCCCGACACCTAACGAGTTTTCCAGCGCCTGTTCGATCGGCACATTAAACCAAAACTCGATACTGGTGGTGATAAAATTGATCGAAAAGAAAAAGAGCACAATAGTGGGCAAAAGTGTCAAGGCGATGAAAGCAACCACCAGTTTGGTGCGCAGCTTGGCACCCATGACCTTTCTTTTCCTGTCATACAGGAGCTTGACGACATTCCGCAATACGAGAAAAATAAGCAAGATCAGGAGCAGGAGATTGATATTGATCAAGATAAACATCAATATGGTGTTCGATATGGGAAAGTCCGCCCCAAACCGGATCACACGATTTTCTGCAAACGTCAGGATTGCGACAAGCACTATGATGCCGATGATGATAAATAATTCCCGTTTTCGTCGTTTGCGCTCTGCGTTGGAAATGGGGGTTGTTTCCATGCTTTCTTTGTAAAATGTCTTAACAACGATAGGCGTCAGTAAATAAAGTCGATCGTATACCAGTCGGTTTCAAAATCCCACAGCGAAACAAAGAACAGAACATAGTGAAGATAGAATGGGAGGGTCAGCTTACTCAATTGTGCTTTGGCACGAATTTGATATTGGCTGCCCTTTTCAAGGCGATTGAGTTCTACGATCTTTAGGCTGTCGATTTCGGCCATCAATTTCTTTGCCTCATCAAAGAATTTCACCACTCTCTGATGACGACCATCCCATGAACGTTCAACAATGTATTCGTTTTTGAGGTTGTCATATTTGATTGTGTGCAAGATTTTCAATTCGGAGATATTTTTATCAAACCAGAAGCTGCGTGTTTGATAGAGGTTCACAAAAAAAGAAAATGTGGCGGGGACACCGCTTGAAATAGCGGTCTCCATATTTTCTCGAAAGGCGCCCTCAACCGTCAGATAGATCAACAGGTCGTCTCTGGTGTTGGTGACGATAATGTTTTTGAGCCTTGCGTCCATGGCGTATGTCATTGGCGGCTGGATCATGATGACGATACACAGCAGGATGCCCAAGAAATTTTTTTTGTTGAGTAATTTCATGCTGTCGGACGTGTTAACATGCCGGTTATCTGTTGTTGGTTTGAGAAGCCATTTCTTGGTTCATGTTACAGGTTGCCCAAGAGGCTTTTTCGGAAAAGAGTTTTTTCAGGAACGCATGATTGAACGCATGTCCTGATTTATCAACGACGACATGGCCTAAAATCGGCATACCCAGAAGAGAAAAATCACCGATGCAATCGAGAATTTTATGTCTCACAAATTCGTCTGGATAGCGAAGTCCCTCCGGGTTCAGTATTTCCTCCTGGTCGACGACCACGACATTATCCAATGAGCCGCCCTTGGCGAGACCAAAACGTTTGAGCATTTCATACTCTTGTAGAAATCCAAAAGTCCGGGCTCGACTGATATCGTTTTCAAAACTTTTCTCCGATATGTCAAAGGTGCACGACTGTCGTTTGATAAGGGGATGATCATATTCAATGGAACAGGTGATTTTAAAGTTGGTTGACGGATACATGCCAACATATTTGCCATCTTCCCTCAATTCGGTTGGTTGCTTGATGACAAAATAACTCTTGGGGCGGTCCTGTATCGCGATGCCACCCTTTAAGATTAAATCAGTGAAAGGCCCGGCGCTCCCATCCATTATTGGCATTTCATACGCATTGATTTTTACCAGTGCATTATCAATAGAAAGGCCTGAAAACGTGGCCATCAGATGTTCAATGGTCGAGATAATAAACCCATCGTAGCCGATAACGGTGGCCAGGCTTGTATCGACCACCTGGCTGAAATGAGCGCGGATATCGGGGCTGTTCAACAGGTCTGTTCTGACAAATTTGATACCATGGTTGACAGGTGCCGGATGGATGCTCAAAGTGACCTCTTTGCCAGAATGCACACCGATTCCGGAGCAGGTTACCGTCGTTTTTAAGGTTCTTTGATATCTGTTCATATGCACAGAGAGGGTATCATATCCGATAGCTTAGGTTTATTCGATTATATATCAACATATTATATTTTCAAGATATTAAATCCTGAAGTGAACGATTTTTATCTCGATTCGCACCAATCTCTTGCGGATCAAAGGTTCGCAAAAAGTCTCGACAGATCCACTGGTATGCTTACATTTTTTTTAGAACCCTTCTTAATCAAGATCTCGGCCCATCTATTGGGAAAAATCGCTCAGCTCCGCTAAAAGAAGAAATGCTTGTCGCTGTCGGTGATAGGCACCAAAGCTTAGAACACCCAGTTTAGGATATTGATATGTTGTGTCAGATACGCTACGCTAATCCGAGTTGGGTGTTAGATGTTTCTGGGTAATTATGATGAGCTATCCGAGCTAGGAGGTCGCGTGCTGGCCAAAGTTTTAAGTAGTGCGGTCATTGGAATCGATGCTTACCTGGTAGAAGTCGAGGTTGACATTACTAGAGGATTGCCGACGTTTACCACCGTTGGATTGCCGGAAGCCGCGGTCAAGGAAAGCAAGGAACGTGTCAAATCCGCCATCAGTAACTCGGGGTATTGCTTTCCGGACAATAGAATCACCGTCAATTTAGCCCCGGCGAACATCAAAAAAGAAGGCACCGGTTTTGACCTGCCCATCGCCTTGGGCATTCTTAGCCGCTGAAAAACTGATCTCCCAGGAACGTGTCAACCAATTTACCATTATGGGCGAACTTTCCCTGGATGGACGCATCAAACCGGTAAACGGAAGCCTTCCCATGGCGATTGCCGCTCAAAAGGCGGGCTGCCAGGGTATTATTGTACCCTATGACAATGGGCGTGAAGCGTCTGTTGTCAATGCCATGAATGTCTATCCGGCCAAAACGCTTTCTCAGGTCGTTGATTTTCTGCGCGGTCTTGTAGAGATTGATGTTGTAAGGGCAAATCTGAAGGATCTGTTTGATTCCCAAAACCGGTCTGAAAACGATTTTGCCGATGTCATGGGGCAGGAACATGTGAAAAGGGCCATGGAAATCGCCGCTGCCGGCGGGCATAATCTCATTATGGTCGGTGCGCCAGGTTCCGGGAAAACCATGCTAGCCAAACGTCTTCCGACGATCCTGCCTCCCTTGACATTCGAGGAAGCTATCGAGACGACCAAGATTTTCAGTGTCATAGGAAGGCTCGAAAAAGGACAGGCCTTGGTTACGAAAAGACCCTTCCGGTCTCCTCACCACACGATCTCGGATGCCGGTCTGATAGGCGGCGGGCACATTCCCAAGCCGGGCGAGGTTAGCCTGGCTCACAACGGGGTTCTTTTCCTGGATGAGCTGTCTGAATATAAAAAACATGTTCTGGAGGTACTCCGGCAACCGCTGGAGGATCTAAAGGTTACCATCTCTCGTGCGGCCTCGACCATCACCTACCCATCCAGTTTCATGCTGGTGGCAGCCATGAACCCATGCCCCTGCGGCTATTTTTCCGACCCCAAGCATGATTGCCGGTGTACTTTTCACCAAATTCATCGATACCGTTCAAAAATATCCGGGCCCTTGCTGGACCGCATCGACATTCATGTCGAGGTGCCGGCGGTGCCCTACCATGCCTTGAAAGGCATTGGAAATTCGGAGTCTTCAGCGCGTATTAGGACCCGGGTGGCCGCCGCACGGGCCATTCAATCTCGTCGATTCAAGCGTACAAAAATATATTGCAATGCCCAGATGAACAGCCGACAGATCAAACGTTACTGCCTTATCGATGAAGCCAGTCATCGCTTGCTTGAAACCGCCATCGACAAACTGGGGCTTTCGGCGCGTGCTCACAATCGGATCTTAAAAATTGGTCGCACTATCGCGGATATTGAAGACAGACCGGAACTGCTGGAACGTCATGTCGCAGAAGCGGTTCAATACCGAAACCTGGACCGGGGCAAATATGCACGCTGAAGCCCCTGATTGTCCATATCTGATTCAATATTGCAAGGGAGCCATCGATTGAATTTCACACCCATGACCCAAACCCATATCAAGGATCTTTCCCTGATCGTTTCGCCCGAGCGCATCTCCACCGGAACCTCGGTGTTGGACCTGCATGCCAAGGATCAGTCCCAGCATGCGCCCGTCCGTCCCGAGGTCGTTATCTGGCCACAGAGCCGGGATGAAGTGGCCGCTGTGGTGACGTTTGCCAACGACCACTGCATTCCCATCGTTGGATGGGGGTCCGGTTCAAGCCTTGAAGGGAATCCGATTCCGGTTCAAAGAGGCATTGTACTCGATTTTTCTCGTATGGACAAAATTCTGGCCGTAAAAACGGAAGATTTTCAGGTGGATGTTGAACCAGGCCTTGTCTATCAGGACTTGAACGACCATCTCAAGCATAGTGGTCTTTTTTTTCCACCCGACCCCGGTGCCAGGGCCACCATCGGTGGTATGATCGCCAACAACGCCAGCGGCACACGAACGGTTCACTACGGTTCAACCAAGGATTATGTTCTGAAACTCACCCTTGTGCTGGCCAACGGTGAAATCATCGCGACCGGGTCACGCTCTGCAAAGTCATCATCAGGATACGATCTGCTGCATCTGTTTGTCGGATCCGAAGGAACTCTCGGCATTGTGGTAGAGGCAACCCTACGCTTGGTTGGCCTTCCGGAAGAATACTCTGCCGCAATCGTGACGTTTCCCTCCATACAAACGGCCAGCGAGGCAGTGGTGGAAATCATGCGATCCGGACTTGACCCGGCATCGCTGGAGCTTCTGGACCCTGCCTGCATCAGGCTTTTCAATCAGGAAAAGCATCTGGGGCTAACGGAATCCCCCACGCTTTTTACCGAGTTTCACGGGCCCTCCATGTCTTATCTTGTGGAGATTCTGGATATGGTGGAAGAGATCTGTAAGGATGCAGGTCATCTTGGTTTTCAAAGGGGCTTGGGCAGGGATGAACGCAACCGCTTTTTCGAGGCCCGGCATGAACTGGGAGAAATGGTGATCAGAGCCCATCCGGACTGTGGTACCCAGGTCATCGACGTAGCGGTCCCGATGACAGCCTACCCGGATATCATTGCCAGCGCCCGCTTGGCTACTGACAGCGCAGGTATCCCAGGGTATGCTTTCAGTCATGCCGGGGACGGCAATCTGCATCTGAATTTGGCCGGCAGGAAAAATAATCTGGACGACTGGAAGTTGATCGAAGACATCAGCCGGGAGTTGGTTTCCAAGGCGATTTCATATGGCGGTACGGCAACCGGCGAGCACGGCGTCGGTATCGGCAAGAAGGCTTACATGCCGGCAGAACATGGAAAAAGCCTCCATTGGATGAAACAGATCAAGACGCTATTCGACCCCAAGGGTATTCTCAATCCAGGCAAAATCTTCCCCGAAATCTAATTTGTCGCGCTTTTAGCGCACGAATATTAGATGGTATTATCGATCGTTACCAGATCGAAAGATCGTCTCAGGTAAGGTAAGGGTAACACGCCATCCCAAACTTTGTTTGCCCGGGACAGCAGGATCATTGTACACGTCAGCCTAAGTTGACATTCCTTGAAAGACACTTATTTTAGCCTGAGTTTATGCTAATTGCCAAAACGACGGGCGTCTGCGATAGCCAGACCCTAAAAACAAGCGACAAGGTCGCGTTTCATAACTTCGTGCAATGAATTTATATGGAGATCAAGATGAATATTGAAACCAAAGAACAGGTTCTGGAAAAAATAATGGTCCAGGACAAACCAAGCTGTCCCAAATGCGGCCAAACCATGAATTTGTGGGAGGTGCCGCCCATTAATTTCAGCGATGGTTTGGGGTGGGGTACGCCCTATCTTTATATCTGTTTCAATGACGACTGCCCCATCTATTGCCAGGGCTGGGACAATCTGAAAGAGAATTACAATCAGGCTGCATCCTACCGGCAGATAAACTACCCCGGGACCGACCAGTTTGAGTTCATGCCGGTTTTCAGTCCCATGGGGGGTCAGGGGCAGATCATTGACGATCAGGTATTGCTCCAGGAAGAAATGCTTAAAGAGGCAATCAAGAAGGGATTTTCAATCCTGGCACAGTGTTATGTGGACAAAGACACCCCCACGATGTTGCGTATGCTTCTCGACCCCACGGAACCCGCTCGGGTACGATTGAAAGCCGCCGAAATGATCGGGGACATTGGAGACCTGGAGGCCGTAGAGCCCTTGCGGAACCTGCGGGTGGGCAACGAGTTGGTGGAAAAACAATTGGCGGATTCGGTGAAACAGATCCACGAGCGGTTTTTTACCCGCGAGTGCCCTTTCTGTGCCGAAGTCATCAAAAAACGGGCCAAGGTGTGCAAGCACTGTGGAAAAGATGTGGCAGGGGTATAGTTGTTGAAGCGGCTTATCGATTAATGCTTACAGCCTCAGGTGTTGTTTTGGACTGTATTTTCAGAATCGACCAACAATGATTTTCCCGTCATTTCCGCCGGCTGGTCTAGGCCCATGATTTCCAGGATGGTGGGGGCGATGTCACACAAGGCCCCATCGTTGAGCGCCAGGCGGGCACGTGTGTCATCCACGAGAATACATCTCACCCGGCCCACCGTGTGGGCGGTGTAAGGCTTGCCTTCTTCATCGATCATCTTCTCCGCATTTCCGTGATCTGCCGTGACAATGGCCGCCCATTGCTTTTCATGTAGTTTTTGGGTGATTTTCTCGACGCAGCGATCGATTGTTTCACAGGCCTTGATGGCGGCCGGCATCATGCCGGTGTGCCCAACCATGTCCATATTGGCAAAATTGAGTATGATCAAATCGTAGGCGTCGGAGGTGATGCGCTGGATGACTTCCCGAGTCACCTCAAGGGCACTCATTTCGGGTTTTTGATCATACGTCGAAACCTCTCGGGGTGAGGGTATGAGACAACGATCTTCTCCCTCAAAAGGTTCTTCGCGGCCCCCATTAAAAAAATAAGTGACGTGGGCGTATTTTTCCGTTTCTGCGATTCTGAGTTGCCGCAGACCCTTCCTGCTGATGATCTCGCCTAAAATGTTGACCATAAAAACCGGTTCAAAAGCGATGGGCAGTGAAAAGCCCTCATCAAAGCGGGTCATGCATGTATAATCGCACAGGTCCGGCATGGGATTGCGCTCAAATTCATCGAAGGTCCTGTCTGTCAACGCGCGGGTAATTTCCCTGGCTCGATCGGCACGGAAATTGAAAAAAAGGATGCCGTCGCCATTTTTTATCGTTCCCCGGGGGGTGCCGTCTGCTTCGACCATCACGATGGGATTGATGAATTCATCGGTTTCTTTTTTTGCATAGGCGCTGTTTATAGCGGCGATGGGATCGGTCGCCTGAATGCCCTGCCCACGGGTGTAGAGGTTAAACGCTTTCTCAATACGATCCCATCGCTTATCCCTGTCCATGGCATAAAACCGGCCGCAGATGGACGCGATGGCACCGAATCCGGAGGCTTCGATATGGGACTGTAGTGTCGAAAGGTACGTGACACCACTGGTGGGCGGGGTATCTCTTCCGTCAAGGATGGCATGAACGACCACCTGGTCCAGTTGCCGGCGTCCGGCCATGTCCAGGAGAGCGAGAAGATGCATCAATTGGCTATGAACACCGCCGTCGGAAACAAGCCCCATGAGATGAAGTGTGGAATGGTTTTTCTTGACCCTTTCCATCAGCCGGCTGATGGCCTCGTTCTCAAAAAAGCTGCCATCTTCAATGGCCTTGTCGATTCGCATTAGATCCTGATAGACGACCCGGCCGGCACCGATATTCAAATGCCCGACTTCGGAATTTCCCATTATCTTATCGGGCAGACCCACCGCTTTACCGAATGTCAGCAGCTGCGAACAGGGGTATTGTTTCTGAATTTTGTTCAAGAAGGGCATGTTTGCTTGTGCGACGGCATTCCCCAGTATTTCTTCCCGTACACCCCATCCATCCAAAATAATCAGCATACAGCGCCTGTGATGTTTAAGCATGTTGCCTTTCATGAATTCGTTACAAGATTTAATTGTCTGTTCTTATCAGCGAGTCTGCCGAAAGCCGCTTGGCATCGATCCAAAGGCCTTCCAGGTCATAAAAATGTCGCAAGGAATCGTAAAAGATATGGATTATGACGTCACCGTAGTCCATCAAAACCCAGTGCCCTTCTTTCTTCCCTTCGACATTGATCGGTTTTTTACCTTTTTTTTTCAAATCGCGTTGAACAAAATCGGCGATAGCCGTCACCTGGCGATTCGACCTTCCCGAACAGATAATAAATGCATCTGCAACGGACGTCAAGTCGCGCATATCCATGATGACGACCTGGATCGCCTTTCTATCCAATACAGCATTGACAAATGGTTTGATCGCCGAATTCAATGACATGCTGTCGATGTCTGTCATGCGTAGATCCTTCGTTCATAAATATATTTTCCGACCTTTTCGGGAAGCAGAAACCGAATCGAACGACCCTGTTGTATCAAGTGCCGTATCTTTGTTCCAGAAATATCCAACATACTGATATTGAACCGATAGACAGGGTGATGTCGGTCGTGGTGATAACAGCGCGCCCTTTCCGAGAATCGATAATCTTCCGAAATTTTTTCTTGAATAAATGTGGTCATGTTTTCCCACTCGAGGCTGTGCGCTTGGCCATCCGGAAGGGGCCGCGTCATGATGATCATGGGGAGCATACGGAACAGTTGTTGAAAGGATTTCCACGTATCGATTTCTAGAAACGCATCAATCCCCATAACGAGAAAAAGTTCCACCTTGGTGCTTGGGTTCTTTTTGAAGTGGTTGACGGTATCGACGGTGTAAGAGAGACCGGGACGTTTCAACTCGACATCCGATAGAATGAATTCTGGGGTGTCCGCTATGGCAAGTCTTACCATTTCAAGGCGGTCTTCGGCCGAAGCCACCTCCTTGATATCTTTGTGGGGTGGAAGCGCTGAGGGTATAAAGATCAGATTTTTCAGATCAAACCCTTCGCACACCTCCACTGCAGCACGCAGATGCCCATGGTGAACGGGGTTAAATGTTCCGCCAAACAACCCGATCCGCATGGGTCAGCTCCTTTCCAGCAGGCTCAGGATGCGTGACAGCAGGGTTTGAATGCCCGTACCGGCCAGTGCGGATATAGACAGTACCTCATTGTCTCCAAGCGCTTCCCTAAAACACCTGGCTTTTTCTTCGGATCCATCTGTATCCATTTTGTTCAACACCAGTAACTGCTTTCTGTTAAACAGTTTTAGGCTATACTTTTCGAGCTCATGATTGACCGTGAGGTATGCTGACAAAATGTTTTCCGGATCCAGTGTCGAAGCATCGATCAGGTGAACCAGTATACGTGTTCGTTCGACATGACGCAAAAACTGGGTTCCCAAACCAGCCCCCTCGTGGGCCCCTTCAATGAGACCGGGAATATCCGCTACAACAAAGGGTTCACCCCAATCGGTGTAAACGACACCGAGGTTCGGAACCAGGGTCGTAAAGGGGTAGGCGCCAATTTTGGGTCTTGCAGCGGATATCTTGCTGATCAGTGTGGATTTGCCGGCATTGGGCAGGCCAATAAGACCGACATCGGCGATAAGTTTGAGTTCCAGTTTTACTTGAATTGTCTGCCCGGGCTCGCCAGGCTGAGCAAAGCGAGGTGTCCGGCGGGTGGATGTTTTGAAGTGGTAGTTTCCTTGCCCCCCCCGTCCACCGGTTGCGGCAACGAATGTTTCCCCGGGGGTTATGAAATCTTTCAGAATTTCCCCTGTCTCGCTATTGGTGATTACGGTTCCAGCGGGAACTTCTATGACAATATCGCCCCCTTTTTTCCCGGCTTTCTTTTTTCCCTGACCACCGGCGCCATTCTTCGCTTTCAGGTGACGTTTGTAACGAAAATCGTAAAGCGTTCGTTTTCTGGGCGATGATTTCAGGATAACATCACCGCCTTTGCCGCCATCTCCCCCGTCGGGTCCGCCGCGGGGAATAAATTTTTCGCGCCTGAAGCTAACGCAGCCGCTTCCGCCATCTCCGGACTGGATGGTTATTTTGGCTTCGTCGATGAATTTCACACGGCATAAACACTGACTTTTTTTCGTGATCGACCCAATCTTTCATACGAAACAATACCGTCTATTTTGGCGAAAAGCGTGTAGTCTTTACCCAGGCCGACATTTTCGCCGGGATGTATCCTGGTGCCCAACTGGCGAACGAGAATGTTCCCAGCGCTGACGATCTGTCCGCCATAGCGCTTGACACCTCGACGCTGACCATTGCTGTCGCGACCGTTTTTTGAGCTTCCGCCCGCTTTTTTATGTGCCATTGTATCACTCCCTTTTCAACAACCCCAACAGTGGTTGTTTCCGTCATTCCGACTGTGTTCAGGCCGCTATTGAACCGATATGTCGTCGATTCTGACGGCCGTAAATTGTTGTCTGTGGCCTTGTTTTCTGCGATAACGCTTGCGCCGCTTGTATTTGAACACCAGAATTTTCTTGTGCTTTCCCTGCTCCACGATTTGACCGTGAACAACCGCATTCTCGACCATCGGCTGACCGATTTCAACACGATCGCCATCGGAAACCATCAGAATCTGGTCAAAGTCGATCCGGGATCCAATGTCCCCGGGTATCTTTTCGATCTTCAGCGTTTCCCCTTTTTGTACTCTATATTGCTTTCCGCCCGTCGATACTACAGCGTACATGCTTGATGCCTCCTATATGCTATCTGACGATGTGTGTCTTGATGCCAATTGTATCAATTCGAGAAATAAGTACTATGATAATATATTTAAAAAATGTCAAGAAAAATATCGTTTAGGACACGAGATGACGGTTTGCGTTTTAAAGCAAGCGGAAGACGAATAAAAACAAAGGCGTGAACGTCCTTATGGTAACAGATTTCATCGCAAGCCCGTTTGATCATCTTACCTGGGTGATGCTTCACCATTACACCATTTTTTAGACAGCAGCAAGTATCAAGAGACTTGAAAAATTGATATTGGGTTTATAAGATGACACGAGGATAGGATAAAGCAATGATCTGAAATTTCCCGGATTGACCCGGGTATGCAACAACACTTGTCAGAGGAGCGTATTTTATGAAATCGAGACGATCGATTTTGTCCGTACCGGGCCACGTTGAAAAAATGCACCCAAAAGCCAGGGACAGCGCAGCGGATATCGTGATGTTTGATCTCGAGGACAGCGTGCCCGTGGATCAAAAGAAGGCCGCCAGGGCGCAGGTGATTCGATCTCTTCTCTCCCTGGAATGGCACAAAAAAACCGTTAGCATACGTTGCAATGCGCTTGATTCCCCCTTTGCATACAGGGACCTTGTTGATATCATCGAAAATGTCGGTCATTTACTGGATGCCGTGGTTGTTCCAAAGGTGAATCACCCGGGTGACATTCATTTTGTACATCGACTGCTCGAAGGGATCGAGATGGATAAACAACGTTTGAACCGGATCAAAATTGAGGCATCCATCGAAAGTGCCGCAGGTCTTGAAAATGTGTCCCGTACTGCCAAGGCCAGCAACCGCATGATCTCTTTGGTATTCGGGATTGCCGACTATTCAGCTTCCATTGGTGCGAGACTGGTATCTGTTTCGGGGCATGGCGAGGCAGAGGCAGACGCCTACCCGGGCCATCGGTGGCATTTCCCATTGAGCCGCATCATAATGGCGGCCAAGGCCAACGGGTTGTTGGTGATGGATGCGCCGTTTGGTAATTTCAAAGATCTCGAAGGGTTGCGTCGATCCGCCTGCATGGCAAACGCGCTGGGCTGTGATGGAAAATGGGTCATCCATCCGGACCAGATCGACATTGTCAACACGATTTTTTCACCATCTCCTGAAGAGATCGAGCGAGCACGAATGGTCATTGAGGCCTACGATGCGGCTGCGAAATCGGGCCGCGGTGCCATATCTCTGGGTGGCAGTATGGTGGACAATGCCACCATACGATTGGCCAGACAGCTTTGGGAGCAGGCCAGAGACTTGAAGCTGGTCCGCGATTAGCCATTATTGGATTGCAGGCAGCAGATCCTTCACTGATAAATGCTCAACGGGCTATCGTCTGTGTTAGGCGCTGAATTGCTTTCGCAACGCTTTCTTGTCCAATTTGCCCACGCTGGTTTTGGCGATGCTTTCAACGAATTCGTATCGATCTGGAATACCATATTTGGGAAGCTTGCCCTGTTTTGCAAATGCCTGCATGTAGACCTTGAAATCTTCAGCTGATATCTTGCCCCTGTATTCAGGTTTCAGGGTGATGATCATCATGGGGCGTTCGCCCCATTTATCGTCATGGATGCCGATGGCAGCAGATTCCAGAACGGCCTCGTGCTGGCTCATGATATTTTCTAGATCAAGGGATGAGACCCATTCGCCGCCGCTTTTGATGACATCTTTTATCCTGTCCGTTATCTGAAGGTACCCATTTTCATCGATATGCCCAACGTCGCCGCTATGAAGCCAACCCTTTTGCCATAGCGCCTTTGTTTTGTCCGGCGCCTTGAAATAGCTCTGTGTGAGCCAGGGTGAGCGCATGACCACCTCTCCGGTGGTCACGCCGTCGTGGGGGAGTCCTTGGTCGTTTGCATCCACCACCTCGATTTCTGCCAATGGCAAGGGTTTCCCGGTTTTGGTAATGACATTCAAGTAGTCGTCACCTTCCCAGTTCAGCATGGATTCATTGGGTGTCGCAATGGTCATGACGGGTCCGGTCTCTGACATCCCATAGCCGGCATGAATTTCAATACCGAGACGCATGGCTTGCCGAGCCAGGCCTTTTGGGAGTTGCGAACCGCCCATGACCACTTTCCAGTGTGACAGATCAACCGCTTTTGCCATGGGATTTGTGATGATCATTTGCAGAATCGTGGGGACACAATGGGAAAAGGTCACTTTTTCGGTTTCGATCAGTTTAAGTATTTTTTGCGGCTCATAGGGACCGGGATAAACCTGTTTGGCCCCCAATAGGGTTGCGACAAACGGAAACCCCCATGCGTGAACATGGAACATGGGTGTCAGGGGCATGTAAACATCGTTTGAGCGGAACCGGGATATGGTATGATAGGCACTGGAGGCGATGCTGACGGACAGCGTATGCAAAACCAGTTGTCGGTGCGAATAATAAACCCCTTTGGGCTTACCCGTTGTGCCGGTGGTATAGAATGTCGTGGCTTTCATATTTTCGTCAAGATCAGGAAACGCATAAGAAGGTGTAACCGAAGCAAGCATTTCTTCGTAGTCGGCATCCGCCAACAGCGTTGCGTCTGGTACCGTGGCATCTTCCCTTATGACAATAAGGGTTTTTAAATAGTGCAGTTGCTCTCTAACAGCCCCAATAACAGGCACAAAATCAGAATGCGTGATTATGGTTTTGGCTTGGGTATGGTTGATGGTATATACGATCTGTTCGCTGGATAACCGCCAGTTGACAGTCTGCAGAATCGCTCCCATCATGGGAATGGCAAAGAAGCACTCCAGATACCTTGGGGAGTCATAATCGATCACGGCAACCACGTCGCCGTGTCGAACGCCCAGTTTGTGGAGACCGCCGGCCAAACAGTGAATTCGGTCGTCCAGGTCCTTGTAAGTATAACGCGATTTGTCGCTGTAAACGATCTCCTTTTCGGGTGCGTAGACGAGAGGGGTTTTGAACAGCTTCTTGAGGATCAGCGGGTATGCGTAGCTTTCACCGGGTTGGTAGCTTTTGTCGTTCATGGGGGTCTCCTGTCTGTTGGGTCTGACTTGGATCGACGTGTTGCCATCCTTTGACAGTCTTGCCGGTGCCATGGTAACCTGTCTGCATTCGAGTATTTCACATTTTTGGGAAACCCATTAACATAATTATTTGGTTTTTGAAAGGCAGCAACACCATGCAAGACCGATTTCAGAATATCGTGATGCAGATCAGTGCAGTTGTTCTGGGAAAAGAGGATCAGATCCGCTTGGCGTTGACGTGCCTCTTTGCCAGGGGCCATTTGCTGATAGAAGACATTCCGGGCATCGGAAAAACAACCCTGGCAAAGGCACTTTCAAAATGTCTTGGGCTACAGTTCCGCCGGGTCCAGTTTACGAGCGATATGTTACCGGGTGATATCCTGGGGACCTCTATATTTGATCGAAAACAGAGCACATTTCTTTTTCATCCCGGTCCCATTTTTACACAGGTTCTTCTGGTAGATGAGATAAACCGCGCCACCCCGAAAACCCAGAGCGCCCTATTGGAGGCAATGGAAGAGCAACAGGTTACCATCGAAGGCAAAACGCGTGGGCTCGAGAGCCCCTTTTTTGTCATTGCCACCCAGAATCCCCTGGAACAATATGGCACGTTTCCCCTGCCTGAATCCCAACTGGATCGTTTTTTGATGCGTATCGACCTGGGATATCCGGACAGGGTGGCCGAGAAAAAATTGCTCAAAAGTGTGAATATCAGAAATTTACTGGCAGGCATGTCGGCCTGCATCATGTCCGAAAACGTTTTGGAAATTCAGAAGCGGGTCGGTGACGTGCATATTTCCGATGCATTACTCAATTATATTCAGGATATTCTTGCGTTTACCCGGACATCGACCCATTTTCACATGGGACTTTCACCCAGGGCCGGTATGGCGATAACGCAGGCTGCTCGGTCCTGGTCATATATCAGTGGCCGCGATTATGTTATCCCTGAAGATGTTCAAAAAATTATGCCATGGGTGGTCGGGCACCGCCTGAGGTCAAAGGAAGATCTCGAGGAGATACCCCGGCAACGGCTGGTAACGATTCTGTCTGAGGTTCCCATACCTTAATTTAAAAGAGGCGAGACAACGACCCTATTAGACATGCGATCTAAATTTGCAGCCAACACAACAAGCTCTTTCGGCCACCCGGATAGATGCGTTCGGACCAGGTGTTTCCCGACACGCTACGGCTGGATCTTTGTGGTTGCGCTTTTGGCCATGCTGATCGGCTCCATCAATTACAACAACAATCTGGGATTTCTTTTTACCTTCCTGCTTGGAAGTATGCTGCTGGTATCACTCGTTCACAGTTATCGAAACATTCAAGGGCTAGCGGTTGAAGAGATTCAAGCCCTGCCCGTGTTCGAGAAACAAGATGCCATATTTGAATTGAAACTTCGCATGTCGCCAAGGCAGCATATGGCGGTTCGGTTCAGCCTGGATAACAGTGAGGCGGTCATCGTTGACGTGATGCCGCGTACTTCGCCTAAGGTACCGCTTGCCCTGCCGGCCAAGAAAAGGGGGCGCCTCGCACCTCGGGAATTGTACATCAATTCGGAATATCCATTCGGGCTCTTTAATTTCCACGTAAGCTGTCAACTGGTTACGGACTGTCCAGTATATCCCAAGCCGGTCCCTGTGCAAAAGCTTTCCATGCAGGATCTTTTACAGGCCCATTCATCGAAAGGCGCTGCAATGGAAAGCGTCGAGGACTTCAAGGGCTTGCGAAGCTTTCAAAACGGAGATGCTACCCAGCACATATTCTGGAAGGCATTTTCAAAGGGACAGGGTTTGATGGTCAAGGAATTTATGGGCGGCGCCTCTCCTTGCTTGTGCTTCAGTTTGAATAAAATCCATACAGACCCGTTGGAAAAAAAGCTTTCCGTGTTGTGCGGAATGGTGCTCAAGGCCCACGGGTTGAAACTCAAATACGGAATCAGTCTTCCCGGCCATCTGATTGCGCCAGACAATGGGAAGCGGCACAAGCACGCATGTCTGCGTGCGCTGGCTTTATTTTGATGAAATCTGAAACACAGCAATCCGTATTTATCATAGCCGTTTTGGGCATCGTCATTGGGCCTCTTCTTTTGAACCTGCCGGCGTGGGTGGCCGGTTGGTGCCTGGTCTTCTGGAGCTACGTGCTTCTTGCAAATAAAAAGAAATGGCCGTTGCCGAATCGGGCAGTCCGTTTTTTTCTTACCTGCATTGGATTCATGCTGGTGCTGCTTTTACTGGGAAAGGGCTCCCTGGGGGGGCAAATGTTTATCGGTTTGTTGAGCGTTATGGCCGGTTTGAAACCCTTGGAAACCAGGAACCATCGGGACAGAGTCGTTACGCTGTTCATGGCCTATTTCATTATCATCAGCAGTCTTTTTATCATAGAGAACCTTCTCATAACCCTGTACATGTTTGTGTCGGTACTGGCAACAACAGCATGTCTCGTTCATGTCAATTATCCGGGAAGTCCCCTGAAGACCAACCTGCGTCTGACTGCCGTCATCATGGTCCAGGCAATTCCCTTGATGGTCTTGTTCTTCATCCTGTTCCCCAGAGCAGAGGGGATCTTTTTTACCCTGCCGGGTAGATTTCAAGGCCGCACCGGTTTTTCAGAGTCCATGCAACCCGGTTCCATATCGAGGCTCGTTCGGGAAGACAGAACCGCGTTCAGGGTTCAGTTCCAGGGGGAATTTCCAGAGGCATCAAGCCTCTACTGGCGAGGGCTGGTTCTATGGCACTTCGATGGGAAATCCTGGACACGGGGGGTTGTCCCCGAACGGCATGAACGGCGTGTCCGGGGAAAAAAGGTGTTTCGATATGACATTATCCTCGAACCCCATCGAAAAAAGCACCTCTTTGCCTTGGACCTGCCGATTTCTGAACCCCCTCTCACGCGTCTCACGGAGGATTTTACCTTGATGGCGCGCTGGCCCATGAGAAAAGTCTATCGATATCAGGTTCGGTCTTCTCCAGATGCCAGGATACGATTCATGGGCACTCAGGAACAGCGCGCTCTTCAACTTCCAGAGCATGGAAACCCTGAAGCCAAAGCACTTGCGGCTGCGTGGCGGTCGCGCCTGGGTTCACCGGAAGCTGTCCTGAATCAGGTAATTCTATTTTTCAAACAAAATGAATTTTTCTATACCCTCAAGCCACCGCTCCTGGGGGAGAACCCCGTGGATGAATTCTTGTTTGGCCTCAAAAGTGGCTATTGTGAACACTTTGCATCGGCTTTTGCATATTTGATGCGTGCGGCGGGTATTCCGGCCCGGGTGGTGGTGGGATATCTGGGTGGAGAACGCAACCCCTATGGAAACTATCTGATCGTCAAACAGTACCATGCCCATGCATGGGTCGAAATTTATATGCACAACCAGGGATGGATTCGTGTGGACCCGACGGCGCTGGTGGCACCGCAAAGGGTATCCATGGGGCTTGTCGATTCCCTGCTGTCAGAGGACTTGCCGGGTTTTCTAAGCCAGACAAGAATGGGTGGTGTACGTGCTTACTTTAAGAGAATGACATACCTGTGGGACGCGATCAATCTGCAATGGAATGCCTGGTTTATGGAATATTCGCGTATCGAACAGCTGCGCTTGCTGGCGGGAGTCCTTTCAAAAATTACCTGGCGCCAGGCGCTTTGGGTGACCGGCTTGATTGGGCTCCTGGCGGCTGCGGCCGTGATGGCCTTGAAACGATTGCGAGGCAAGAAAAAAACCGGCCATATCGATCCTATCAAAGAGGCCTATGATCTGTTCTGTGATAAATTGAAACGTGTCGGTATTCAAAGAGAACCTTCCCAGGGACCGGTTGATTTTGCCAGCAAGGCGGGTCTGATCCGCAGCGAACTGAAAGACCCGATTGAAAAAATATCTCATCAATATATTGCCTTGCGATACATGACTCACCAGGATGGGGTATCTCACAAAACCTTCCTGCAGATGATACGCAAATTCGATCCACAAGAACATCACTAACGACATCATGGGTCGGTTCAGGTAATACCTATTACCCATCCACAAATGGTTTTTTCGCGCCCTGCCGGTGTTGGAAGGCATGATTTAACTCCCCAAAATAGCACGCTATTCCTGCGGGCTAAATCTGCCTTCCGCCTTGGCAAAACACGAAAATCCCTATTTCTGGACGGACACTACCTAAACAACTTTCAGGATTTAGAAAACGCGAAATGAACAATCCCCTGGTGCTTTGCGAACGCGCCTCAAGGGCTCCAAACATCAGCGCCATCTATCCAAACAGGCATGGTAGAAAATGGCCGTGTTTTCATACTGGATTGGACGACAGCGTTTGAGCCATGTCGAAGGCTTCTTTGAAACCCGGCAGCGCCTCCCGTCCACCATAGTCACGACACGAAAGCGATGCCACGGCCACCGAAAACCGGACAGCTTCGTGGAGCCCGAACCCCCGGGCGATGGCCAGGGCAAATGCACCGTGAAAATTGTCTCCGGCGCCGGTTGTGTCAAGCACCGCTACAGCCGGAGCGGGAACATGATACAGCGTAGTTCCCATGGGATAGTATGCGCCTGCGTCACCATGCGTCACGATCAGCTGTCCCTGGACCATTTTTTTTAGTTTGAAAATGTTATCGAATAAGCCGTACGGGCCGAACGTGTCCTTTTTGGAATCGAAAAAAGCGGACGACGGAATGAAAAAATCTGCTGCGGCCATCATATCTTCTAGCTGATCTTTCCAGCGCTCACAATCATAGATGAGCTTGGCATCGGGTCGGATCCGCTGTTTGAGCGTTTTGCCGAGCATCGTCGTCTGCGGATCGAGGGACAGGGTTTTTGCGTTCTGCAGCAGATGATCCAGGTCTTTCGGAATGTCGATGTCCGGCAGTCTGCTGGGTTCGTAAATAATGGTTCGCTTGCCGTTGGACCGGTTGACAAAAAGATAGGCGACCGGCGTTTTGGCATTTTCGAGAACACGGACATAGCGGGTGACCACGTTGAAATCAGCCAGCCGTCGAAGACAGAATTCACCTTCCTTGTCATCGCCAATATAGCCGACCACGGCTGTTTTGCCACCCAGTCGCGACACGCAACAGGCAGAGGTTCCACCTTGGCCGCCGCCTTCTACCAGCCTGGCACTCAGGGAAACCTTTTCATCTTCCTGGGGGAATCGATCGACGATGGCGATGTAGTCAATGCAGTTTCGCCCGATAACCAGTACATCCAGATCGTTCATGACCATGTTCACTTGTTCCCGGAATCGTTTCTGAAGGTTTCTTGCCAATAACATATTTTTGGCAACCGGTATAGACAGGATTTCTGCATGGACCATCCCATACAGATTGTCAAATGGACACTGAAATGGTATTCCGGTATAGTTGATGTTCCTGATTTAGCCAGCATTGGTTCGCTTCAAACAGGTAAACAGGGTTTCACCGCTGCAGCCACGCAGCGGCATTTAGAAGTCATCTCAACGCAGGATTTGGGCCCAAAGACATTTTTCAGATATCGTCTAAAGCCATCGTGCAACCATTTTATTGGGGGAGAACAGAAACATGAAAGGGAAACCTGTAATAGCGCCGGTATACCAAACGGCGACCTACTATTTTGACTCATCGGACGATATGATCGATGTGGTTCAGAACCGGAGTGGATATCTTTACTCCCGTTGGGACAACCCCTCTGTAAGGCATGTGGAGGACATGCTGGCCGTGCTCGAGAAATATGAGCATGCCCTGGGCTTTAGCTCCGGTATGGCGGCCATCACAACGGCCATCATGTCTCACGTGCAAGCGGGCGGCAGAATCGTTTCCCTGCGGGAATCTTACGGTGGCACCTTTGAGTTGCTGAACAAACTGTTGCCGGGCTTTGGTGTCGAAACGGTTTTTTTAAACTGCTGGGACCTGGAGGGGCTTTTCAAAGAAATCAAACAAGGTTTGTCAATACTATACCTCGAGACGCCCACCAACCCGCTGTTGCGTGTGGTCAATGTCGCATCATTGGCCGAAGCAGCGCACGCCCAAGGCGCCCTTGTTATGCTCGATTCCACCTTCGCAACCCCGGTCAATCAACATCCTGTCGACTGGGGTGTCGACGTGGTCATTCACAGTGCGACCAAGTACCTGGGCGGTCACCATGATATCACGGCCGGGTTTGCATGTTGCCATGCAGCCTGTTTTGAAAAAATCTGGGACTACCGCAAAATTCTGGGCGGTGTCATGGACCCGATGACCGCATTTTTAGTCGCCAGGGGGCTTCGAACCCTGGCGCTTCGCGTGCACCGGCACAATGAGAATGCCATGCGAATTGCCGAATTTCTGGAGAAAGAGAAAAACGTTCGTCAGGTGCATTATCCGGGCCTTGCATCCCATCCTGACCACGCTATTGCGCGAAAGCAGATGCAAGGCTTCGGGGGCATGCTCAGTTTCGAGCTGAATGCGGACTTTGAAAAAACCAAGCATTTTATGGATCAACTGCAGAACATTAAATTGGCCACCAGTCTGGGCGGGGTCACCAGCCTGGCAAATCAGCCGGTCACGAACACCCATGTGGCGTTAAATCCGGATGAACGAAAAAAGGCGGGTGTCATGGAAAGCCTTGTGCGTCTGTCCGTTGGGATCGAAGACTGTGACGTGTTGATTGAGGATCTGCATCAGGCTCTTGCCACGATATAGCCAAACACATGAGATGTATTATTTGCTGTGGAAGTGTCGCTCCCGCGCAGGCAAGAGCCCGGAAAACCGAAGCTAAAAAACAGCTTCAAAAGGGCCAGAAGCTATTATCATTCCAAAGCGCTTCGGTCACTTCCTTGTCAATGGCGGCAAGGAACTCAAGGTGCTGGGTCTCCCATTTGGCAAGCCATGCATAGAGGGCTTTTTCCTCGGGATCGGAAGTTTCTTGCGCACGCTGCGAGTAGAGCTTGATGGCGCGTTCTTCCATGCCCATGGCTGCAGAGATAGCTGCCGATTCAAACCCGGCACCCGCGATACGCTCTTTAAAGATATCGGTCAAAACAGTTTTGGCAACGCTCTCGTTTGAAGATTTCCGGGGCAGCCCCGTAAACTTGGCGTCTTTTTCGTAGGACTTGTATTGTTCTGACAATATCTGGATATGGCTGAGTTCGTCTTCGGCCAACTTGACGAAGAAATCCTTTACCGCTGGATCTTGGGCGCTGTCGGCAGCTTTTTCGTAAAATGACTTTCCGCGCATTTCCAGCAGCAGGGCACTTTTCAATATTTCAAGGGTTTTGGTTGTCGACATGGAGCCTCCTCTTTTTCCGTATATTTTTTGACACCATCCTACAACGGTGTGATAGGATGCGCAAGGCTGTTTTTCGAACAAAGGTGAACCACGGCCCGCCATGTCCGAGGAGGATGTCGTGACGGTCGTATCACATATGAACACCATCCAGTTCGACCTGTGTCCCAGCATGTTCAAGATGGAGAGTGAAATTATCAGCATGACCGCCAAGATGCTGCATGGCGACGCCGTCAGCGCGCTCAACCCTCAGGACAAGGTTTGCGGAACCCTCACCTCCGGTGGAACGGAAAGCATCCTGATGGCCATGAAGGTATACCGGGACTGGGTTAAAGCGGAAAAAGGCATCCAGAATCCTGAGGTCATCATGCCGCATACCGCCCACCCTGCATTTGATAAGTCAGGGGAGTATTTTGGCATCCGTATCGTTCATGTACCTGTTTCGGGACCCGACTTCAGGGTCGACCCAGGGGCGTCGGTATAACTACTTTTTGGTAAACATGGTTGATTTGGCGATAAACTTCTCAAAAATAGGATTTTGGCCCAGGGATGTTTTTAAATGATGAAAGCAGCGGTGTATAGGGCCGGCAAAGGCCTCGTGATCGAGTCGATTCCCAAACCCCGGATCGAACCGGACCAGATGCTGGTGAAGGTTTCCCATACAGGGTTTTGCGGATCCGATCATTCCATGATATCCAGCGGCGGCCTGCCGGATGGCACGATTATCGGGCATGAGACGAGCGGCATAGTTGTCGAAACGGGGACCCGCGCCAAGGGCGTGCTGGAAGGGACCCGTGTCATTGTGCGCCCGACATCCTGTGGCACTTGCACGGATTGTTTGTCAGGGCGACCGTATTTTTGCCAAAACAACCGACGGTCCATTGGTATCGGTGACTTGGCGGGGGCTTTTGCGGAATATATTGTGGTCTATCCGCAAATGCTCATACCGGTGCCGGCAGAGGTCGACTCGCAAAATGCTGCGTTGGCTGAGGCCTTTGCCGCTTCGCTGCACGCCATAACATGCATCAATAAGCAGGCGTGCCCAGCGCTTGTCGTGGGCGGCGGACCCATCGGACTGGCACTGGTGAGGCTGCTGAAGATTCTCGAATATCGACCGATCCTGCTTTCCGAGCCTGTTGCCCAAAAGCGGGAGATTGCCCTGACCTTCGGCGCCGACCATGTGATCGATCCCCTGACCGAGGATCTGGGCCGCAAGGTTTTTACGAGCACAGAAGGCAGGGGCTGCGATGCCGTGTTCGAGTGCTCGGGCGTTCCATCCCTGATTCAATCTTGCATGGATGCCGCTGCCCGAGGCGGAACCATCTGTGTGGTGAGCGTCATTTACACGGCGGCACAGATCACTCCCTTTACCTTGAACTTCAAAGAACTCCGGCTCACGGGTTCCTACTCGAACACCCATGCCGAGAATATCCAATGCCTGAATTGGATGGCCGAGGGTAAACTCGATGGGAAGCCATTGATCACCGACCTGATTGCACTGGAAACGCTTCCCGATGTGTATGAGCAGCGCATCGATAACGGTCTGGCCGTGAAGGTGATGATAGATATGCAGCTATAAGCAATAACTCAACTTTCGGGTTTTACCATAGGTAGAGCGAACGGCAGAACCCACGGGGAATGCGCTCGCTGAACCGCTAAAGTTGCCTTACAGCTTACGGCTTGCGGTTCATGGTTGCATGATGCCAATCTTCGAGTTCCAGCAGTTGTTTGGTCATCTGGTAGCGACCGTCGGCAAACACACCGTAATCACCGCCACCGGCCATGGCTGACGCAAATCGAACCGTATTGGTGTAAAAGAGCCACTGGTCGCACCAGAGTCTTTCCGGGTATTCATCAAAGGGGTTTTCCGCATCCGCCAACCCGGCCGCCCAGATATCCGACATGACCCGGGTGGTGATAAGGGTGGTGGTATTGGTTTCCTGAATCGTATTTTCGAATCGTTGCCAGAATCCATTGACCCAGTTGGATCCGTGGCAGTTCAGACAGATCTGCTGAAACTGTCCGGTGCGTTCTTTCTGTTCTGTTTCCGAAATCAGATAGGGGGTGGCGGGATCACCGTTCATATCCGTTGGCAGGGGTTGCCCGGCCGTGTTTCGAATGATGGAAGTGTCCGGATTTCGGGGGTAGGGATGGGCATAGATAAGCCCGAACAGCCGCCAGGGCAGCCGGTCATTGAAGCGATGTGAACGCTCGGAAACCACTTCGCCTTCGGCATTGACCAGCAGGCTTACATGACAGCCCGCACAGGTGGGTGCCGTAAAATCTTTCCCGATGGTCCAGGGCACTGCTTTAAAATCCCACTCAGTCTTATGGGTCTCGAATATATTGCCGTGTTTACTGGAGGAATAGACTTTGTAGACCGGTACGTCCGGACCCACATGGCATTCTTTGCAGGTGTAAGGCTTTCTGGCCATTTCAATGGAAAACGTATGACGGGTGTGGCAGGGGGTACAGGCACCCAGGCTGCCGTCCAGGTTGATTCGGCCGACACCCTGGTTGGGCCAGCCTTTGATGATGGGAAAATCCAGTTCACCGGCGGCATCCGTGTCGCGTGTTTCCGTGCCAGCCACTTCCAGAACGGTGCCATGGCAATAATAGCAGCTTTCGGCCTTGGTCGCTTCACTTTCAGGCTCGAATTGAACCTTGCCGTCTTTGCGAGACGTTTTGCCAAGGATGCTGCGTTGCAGTTTCTGATAGAGTGCGTTGCCTGCCAGGTTCTTGTAGGCATGCGCCATGAGGTTCCCGGCATACTGGTCTGCCTCGATTTGGTGGCAGGTGCTGCAATCCTTGGGGCTCACAACGATGTGAATGTCATATCCGTTGTGCTCGAAGGTATCGGCGTGCGCCCCGGGTCGCAGCATGTGACATTCGGCACAGCCTACGGCGGTGCCTCTGAGCTCGGTTGGCACATCCTTGCTCGAAACCTTGAGGGCCAGGGCCTCGACCTGCATGGCCTGGGCCGGTGTCGTCTTGGCATGCCGGCTATTTTGCCAGTCGGCAACGATGCCCGGCTGAAAGGTGCTATGGCAGTCGATGCACTCGCTGGTGGCCTCGCTGAGAACGATTTCTGCGGCCGATGAAAAACAGGGAATCAGCAGGCAAATCCATAGGGTACAGACGATGGGTTTCATGCAGCTAGCCCTCCATGATGGGTTCGTAAATATCAAACGCATCAATGATTCATAAAATTCATCAGACAGGTTAAACCATTCCCCGGACGGAAGTCAAGAAATCGGTTGACACCCGAACATGTTCAGGGCACATATTGCCGTGTAAATGTATGCAATTTCAAGGGGATTTATAAGCGACAAGACTGCGCATGAACAACATCGTGCCAAGCGCTTACCGCAAAAGGAGTGATTACATGAAACAGACGCTGTGGGCTTTTATATTTGTTGTGATGATGGGGGGGACGTCCTTGGGGCAGGAGACACCGGTATCCCACCCCCTGGTGGTCATGGAAACCTCCAGGGGAAAGATCGTCCTGGAACTCTACCCCGACCAAGCGACCCTGACCGTGAAAAACTTTTTAGCGTATGTCGATGCCGGGTTTTACAAGTCCACTATTTTTCACCGGGTGATCCCGGGCTTCATGATCCAGGGGGGCGGGTTTTCGCGTGACATGCAGAAAAAGCCTACCATGGCACTCGTAAAGAACGAGGCCAACAACGGTCTGAAAAACAACCGTGGCACCATTGCCATGGCGCGTACCCAGGATCCGCACAGCGCTTCTTCTCAATTTTTCATCAACACGGTGGACAATACCTTTCTAAATCACCAGGGACAGACGCCTTCCGGATGGGGATATGCCGTCTTCGGGAAAGTTATCGAAGGTATGCAGGTGGTGGATGCCATTTCCAAGGTGGAGACCGGCAACAAGGGCCGCTTCCGCGATGTGCCCAAAACGCCCGTGGAGATCATTCGGGTGCGTAGGGCGGCTCCCTGATGGGGTTCATTTTTTTTCAGAAACGGGATTAGCGGATCAGAAGCCAAATAAAGGATCCCTGCGTATTAGAGCGCCCTTGCATGATGCCTGGATGCGCCGGTCAACCCAGAAAATGAGAACTATCGCTGTAAAACTTGAAGTTAGGGTATAGATTGGGTGTGATATGAAAATGAATCGATTCAAGCACTGGCTCATTATTCCGGCCGTATTAATCGGTGTGGGAATTTTTGTTTATCAAAAGAAGAACAGTTCCAAACCGGTGCATATGCCGATCCAGGAGAGAGCAAGCGCGGTCAGGATCATCCATGTGCCTCAAACGACCGTGTTGCCTCTCACAATGGCGACCGGTTATGTGCGGCCGGGTCAGGTGTGGCAGGCGATTGCACAGGTTGGCGGGACGGTTGTCGGCCTTCACCCGCGTCTAAAACAGGGTCTTTTGATCAATGCCGATGAGGTCCTGCTGAAACTCGATCCCCGTGACTACGAGCTGGCGATTGCACGTGCTGAGACGGAAATTGATAGCGTCAATGTTCAGCTGGCGCAAGTCGATGTCCGCGAAGAAAACGACAAAGCCTCACTGGCCATTGAACGCCAGGCCTTAAAAATAGCAAAAGATGAACTTCAACGTAAACAGAAACTGCTTGATTTCGGCTCTCTGTCACCCTCCGATGTTGAAAAAGAGCAACGCAATGTGCTGGTGCAACAACAGCGTGTACAGGCCTTGTATAACAGCATCAATCTATTATCCGGTTGACCGCAAGCGGCTAAAGACAGATCTGGCAAAACTGGAAACACAGCTATCCACCGCAAAACTCAATCTTGAACGTACCACCATTCGCATGCCTTTCAACGGTCGTATCGCTTCGGTTCAGATTGAAAAACAGGAATTTGTCGGACAGGGCCGTGTCATGGTAATTGCAGAAAGCATCGAAACGGCTGAGGTAAGGGTACAGATGCCCATGGCGCGTCTGGCCAATCTGGTTCAATCCGATGTGATTGTGGATGCCGAAAATTCGGGTTATGCGGAAATCAGCAAACTCACGGGACTTTCTGCCAGCGTTCAGCTGCAACAGAACAATGATTTGATTGAATGGGATGCCACTGTCGCACGTGTGGGTCATGAACTCGATCCGCGCACCAGAAGCGTGGATATCATCATTGAAGTCGACAAACCCTATGGACGTATTCAACCCGGCAAACGCCCGCCCCTGGTAAAAGGGCTGTTTGTGGATGTGAAGCTGTCCGGTCTTCCCCAGTTGAACCGCATCGTCATCCCCTTGAGCGCCTTGCATGATCGACAGGTATATGTCGTCAACGCTGAAAACCGGTTGCAGCGGCGCAATGTTTTTCCTGGGATTCGTGGTTCCGATTACGTGATTGTCGAGGAGGGTCTCGAGCCGAATGAACGCATAGTGATATCGGATCTGGTGCCGGCCATCGAGGGCATGCTTCTCGTACCTGTCGATGATACGAAGGCCTTGGCGCAACTGCTTTCATCCGTTGGTGGGGGTATCGATAAATGATTCGTTTTTTTGCTGCCCATCCAACAGCCGCAAATCTATTGATGCTGTTTCTATTGGTGGTCGGTCTTGCATCGCTACCCACGCTGGAACGCGAAACCTTTCCGGAATTTGCTCCCCAGGAGCTCCAAATTAGCGTGACGTATCCAGGGGCCGGCCCCGAGGATGTTGAGCGCACCATTTGTCAACGTCTTGAAGAGGTGATTGACGCGGTCAATGACGTCGAGGAAATCAAATGCCAGGCCCTGGAAAACAATGCCACGACCATCGTAAAAATGAACGAAGGCGGCATATTTGCGCAGTTCATGGATGACGTCAAAAGTGAAGTAGATGCCATCGACAATTTTCCGGAACAGGTGGAGACGCCTGTGATCAAACAACTGGGTCGTACAGATCATGTTGTCTCCATTGCCGTTGCGGGACCGATGACCACCGCAGATCTGAAGGCATATGCCGATCAGCTCAAGGACCGGCTGCAGCGACTTCCACTGGTGTCCCAGGTTTCTCTGGACGGATTTTCAGAACACCAACTTCAGGTCAGAATCGCGGCGGAGGTATTGCAGCGCCATGGCATCAGTATCAGCAATATTGCCAGTGCCATTGCAAGACAGAACATCGATCTGCCGGCCGGTTCGGTAGAAACACTTCAGCGCAATTATTTGATTCGATTTATGAGCCAGCAGCGTACGGTGCAAGACCTAAAAAAGCTCGTTATTTTGGGTGCCGGCGATGGTGGAGGCGAGCTTCTGCTAGGCGATATTGCCGATATCGAGGACAGTTTTGAACTGGATGAAGAAAAAATTCTTTTTAATGGACATCGAGCAGGGCTGCTCGAAATTTACAAAAACAAGTCTCAGGACACCTTGCGGGTTTTTGATGCGGTCAAAACCTTTGTTGAGCGCGAGCAGCAAATGGCGCCGCCTGATGTTAAACTCAGTTTGACCAATAACAACTCAAGCGTTGTTCGTGCCCGTCTGCAGATTCTGGTTTCCAATGGGTTGCAGGGTCTTGTACTGGTATTTATCGTGATGTGGCTGTTTTTTAAATTCCGCTTCGCCTTCTGGGTGGCCATGGGCTTGCCGGTCTCTTTTCTGGGCGGTCTTTTCATCATGTCACTCATGGGGCAGTCCATCAATATGATTACCATGGTGGCATTGTTGATTTCCCTTGGATTACTGATGGATGATGCCATCGTTATTTCGGAAAACATCGCAACACATCTGCGTCAGGGGGCGTCCGCCCTAAAAGCCGTGATAGAAGGGACCAGGCAGGTCATGCCCGGTGTGCTCTCATCGTTTTTAACATCCGTGGCGGTGTTTGTACCCTTGGCATTTCTCAGTGGTAATATGGGCAGGGTACTGCAGGTCATCCCCGTGGTGTTGATCGCTGTATTGGCTGTCAGCCTGCTGGAAGCATTTCTGATACTTCCTCATCATCTCGAACATGCCTTAAAGCATGATATCCAGAACAACCAGAAGGGGTTTCGGCGTCGTTTCGACGATGGTATCGACTGGTTTCGCAGTCAAGTCGTCGGGCGGGTTGTCGATGTCGTGGTCGATTGGCGATATCTTTTTCTGGGTCTGGTTATTGCCGTGTTTCTTGTGTCCGCAGGGATGCTGGCTGGAGGACATTTAAAAAGGGTTGCATTTCCGGACATCGACGGGGATTCCATGGAGGCAAGGCTGCTGATGCCCCAGGGAACACCCTTGTGGCGCACCGAAGCGCTGGTGAAAGAGATCACGGATGCGCTCAAAAAGGTCGATGATCATTTTACGCCGCTGCAACCTCGGCAGAAACAGCTGATCAAGGATGTGATGATTCAATATAACAAAAACCTGGACGCCAACGAGGTCGGAACCCATGTGGCCACTATCAGTGCCGATCTTTTAAGCGCTGAGGTAGCGGGTGGGTCGGACCGATGACTTCTTGCAACACTGGCGCAGTGAAATTGGCTTCCAGCCGGATATCGTCAGTTTGAACTTCAAGGAGCCTCAGGCAGGCGTGGCCGGTCTGGCCATTGAGATACGTCTGCAAGGTGACGACCTGGACCAGTTGAAGCAGGCTTCTCTATCGTTGCAAGAATGGCTGCAGCATTACCAGGGCTTACTGAATCTGTCCGACGACATGCGTCCCGGCAAAGCGGAGATCCGGTTGAAACTGAAAGAGGGTTCGCTTGCTTTCGGTCTGGATGTGATGACAGTCGCGACACAGATACGAGACGCTTTTTTAGGCGTGACGGCTCAAGAGCTGCAATCGGCCGATGAAGACTACGAAATCAGTGTCTTGCTCAATGACGTCAGCCGTAAGAACCTGAATGATTTACTCGATTTTCGTATTGTAACGAGCACCGGACACCTGGTTCCACTGGGAACGGTTGTGCATGTGACAATGGACCGGGGGTATGCCCGGATAAACCGAGTCCAGGGGATCCGAACCGTCACTGTTACCGCCGACGTGGACACCGAGAAAGGTAATCCAAACCAGATACTGGCTGACACCCGTCAGCAGTTTCTGCCGGGATTGAAAGACAGGTTCCCTGATATCGGGATCGAAATAGAAGGGCAGGCAGCAGAATCGAATAAAACCGGTTCCTCCATGGTGCGTGGTTTTATGGTGGGCCTGGTGGGGATTTTTATTCTGTTGAGTTTTCAGTTCCGAAGCTATATCGAGCCCGTCGCCGTCATGGTGGCCATTCCCCTGGCAATGATTGGCGTAATCTGGGGACACGTATTCATGGGGCTCGAAATATCCATGCCCAGCATTATGGGCGCCGCTTCCCTGGCAGGCATCGTCGTTAACGACTCGATTCTGCTGGTGGAATTTCTGAAACTTCGCGTCCGCGAAGGATATTCAATCCCCGAGGCGGCAAAAATAGCCAGCCGTGAACGTTTTCGTGCCATTCTGCTGACCTCACTGACGACCATAGCCGGGTTGACGCCGCTGTTGTTGGAAAAGAGCCTGCAGGCACAGATTTTAACGCCCCTGGCGACCAGCATTGTCTTTGGTCTGCTGGTATCGACCCTGCTGGTATTGCTGGTGGTTCCGGCGATCTTTTGTGTTTTCAATGATTTCGGGTGGGTCACTGGTAGAAAAGGGAGACGGATTCTAGTTTGTCTTAATGCGTGCACATGCATTCTATGTTAACAGTCGATACCTTTCTCTTAACATCTGTGAAAGTTCATTGATCATGGCAAACGCCTTTTCGACCGTTTTTTCCTTGTCCGGGTTGACCAGACAGCAGGTTGCCGGCGACAAAAGGCTTTGACGCAGCAGCATGTCCAGGTCGATACCTTTTCGGGCAAGCTGATCCCAGATGCTGCCCAGCTGCTTTCCCAGCAGCGTTATGTTTGCTGTTGAGAAATCTTCAAAACCGGTTGGGACGATACCCCACACAAGAATACCACCCCGTTTCAGATAGCGCTTGATGCTGTCCCCATACGAAGCAAAAACCTCTCCGTTGGTGAACACATCCAGGGAAAGCACGTCCAGATCCGTGTTCAGCAAAAAATCCCAGTCAGGGTTGCCGCACAAATGAATACCGCACGGGGACGATCGATCCGGGCAAAAAATTCATCCATGTCCTTTTTGGCTTTTCGATCATCATAACCGGACATGGCCGAAAACAGGAACTGCAGACCCGGTTCGTCGACAAACATGAAGGCGTTGGCGTTTCGGTTTTTCAGGCGCGCCAGTTGTACATTGATGCGTTGGGCCATAAACTCGAACATGAACGGGCGAATCGTGTCGTCAAAAAGGATGGGCCGTTCGTTCTGGTCGAGGATATTGAACCCGAAACTGATGGGCCCTTCCAGCTGGCCGCGAATCGCGGCCCGGTCTGACAGGTCGAGTTCCAAGAAGCGATGGTATACCACTGAATAGGTTGGGCTGATGTCAAAATAGGCGGGGTCGTCGAACCGGGCCTGGGCCGCTTCGAATTCGTCGATAAATTTGTCCAGCGAAAATCTCAGGGTTCGCTTTTCCAGGTCCAGGAGGATGCCCGGAAAATGTTCCGATGCCTGGACATACATATCCTCGTAGTAGTTGTAGTTCGGCAGCTGCGGCCAGAAGGGTATATCCAGAGACAGGGCGGCATCCAGCGCCCGATCCACATCGGTGTGGGGCATGACCGCCATGGCGGTGGTAAGCAGATTGCCCGGTATCGGCATAGGGGATCCTTTCATGTGGGTGGTCGTTGCCGGCTAACGCGTCTTTTCCCGAAGCTTCAATCGTGTGGCCAGATTGTGGAGGTTGCTGCGGTGCATCCCCAGCTCTCTTGCAGCCGCGGCCCAGTTACCTTTTTTGTGATCCAGCGTGCCTTGGATCACCTGCCGCTGAAAACGCTTGGTTGCTTCACGGAGCGAATAGCCGGAAGGCAATGGCTGTGATGATGGTTGGGGATCAATTTGAGCCATGATCGGAATCGATGACAGGTCGTCTCCCAAATGGCCCTGATTGACCACCACCTGCTCCCCCGGGGGGAACTCGGCCGAGGCCTTGAGAATCGATCTTGACAGGATGTTCTCCAATTCTCTGACATTGCCGGGCCAGGCATAGGCACTCAATACATCCATGGCATCCGTCGTGATTCTGACCGGTCCGAGCCCAAGTCGTCTCTGCATGCGTTCGCTGAAAAAACCGGCCAGCAGCGGAATGTCCGTTGTGCGTTCTCGCAAGGCCGGCACCCTGAGGGGGTAGACATTGAGACGGTGAAACAGATCCTCCCTGAACGTGCCTTTTTCGACCTCTTTTTCAAGGTTTCTATTCGTGGCTGTCAGCAGGCGCACATTCACCTGGACGGTTTTTTCCGATCCGACGCGCTGAATTTCCCCTTCTTGGATGGTTCGCAACAGTTTGGCTTGAATAGACAGGGGCAGTTCACCGATTTCGTCAAGAAACAGCGTACCCTTGTCGGCCACCTCGAACTTGCCCGCCCGGTCTTTACTGGCGCCGGTAAAGGCGCCTTTTGTGTGCCCGAAAAGTTCGGAATCCGCCAGTGTTTCGGGTATGGCGGCACAGTTGAGATACAGCATGGGACCGTCTTTTCGCATTGACTCAGCATGAATGGCCCGCACGACCAGTTCTTTTCCGACACCGGTTTCGCCTAAAACCAGAACGGTAAAATCCGAACCTGCCACAAGCTCGATTTCGCGACGCAACCGGACCATCGGCCGGACTGCTGCCGATGATTTGTTTGTCCTTGCCCAGCTGAACGTCTCTCATCAAGTCATCTGCAATTTGTCCGTGTCGTCTGGCGCTTTGCTCCAAGGCTTCGATCAGGTTGACGGTTTGTATCTGGGCGCCTGCCATGGCACCCACGGCCTTGAGGAAGCGTGGCTCCAGATGATCGAAACTGTGCGGGTCTTTGGCATCGGCCGTCAATATGCCCACCAGCTGATTCTCCACCCGTAAGGGACATCCCAGACAGGCATGAATGTGCTGCAAGGCGTCTGTGTCCGAGCGCAACAACCCGTCAAAGGGATCGGGAAGCTGGGTGTCGGAAGGAAAAAGCACGGGCTCTGCCGCATTGCAGATAATGTCCAGACGCGGGTGGTCGCTGCGGGGGAATCTGCGGCCCATGGCATCGGCCTTCAGCCCCACGGCTGCCATGGGCACCAGTTCGTCTCCTTCAAGACGGAGCAGGGTCGAGGCGTTGTAGGGGATGACGCGCCCGATGGCATCCAGCAAGCGTTGATAGCGGTCCCCGGCATTCAGGGCGCCCGTCAGATCACCCGCCATTGAGATGATCGTGTCCAATACATCCATGGTTACTTTAATTACAACAATGTTGTTATAATAGCAACACGCATTTTGTTAACAAAATGATAACATTGTTTGTAACTACCTGTAATTTAATGTAGATTAAATATGGCATGCGGTTTGCTATCTAATACAACAACAAACACAATTTAAAAGGAGGTGCCCAATGAAACCCATACAAGACTTAAAACAGGAGCACGAAGCCGTCAAGGTCACATTGCGGATACTGGATCAGTATCGGCAACGCTGCCGAAACATCGGGTCAAATTGCCAACCCTGACCATGTGGCGCAACTGATGGAATTTTTCAAGGTCTTTGTCGATACCTGTCATCACACCAAAGAGGAACAACTGCTGTTTCCGGCACTTGGAAGCGGTGGGTGTCAGCAGGGAATCGGGGCCCATTGGTGTGATGCTCAAAGAACACCAGCAGGGTCGCGAATATGTCGCGAAAATGAAGGCCGCCCTGGCCCGCTATCTGGACGATGACCGGGAGGCGCTGCGCGAGTTCATAAAAAATGCGCGGGCCTATATATCACTGCTGAATCAGCACATTGAAAAAGAAAACAATGTCCTGTTTCCGATTGCCGAAAAAAATCTGTCCGATGAAACACAGGCTGAACTCTGGGAGGGGTTTGAAAACATCGAGACACAGGTGATCGGTGCCGGAAAACATGAGGCATTCCATAAGATGATTGATTCTCTTGAGAAAATCTATCTGCAGTAAATGCTGTGTAAAGAAATTATTGAATAGTATCGGCGACAGGCAGACATTTCGCGTATCGATAGGCACGCTGTCTGCCGCCGATCAATCAGATCACAGAGATCTTGCAAGAAACGCATCGCAAATCACATATAAGGAAACAATCATGAATGATAATATGGAAAAACGCAAAGGTGTCCCGTTCAATTTAGAAAACAACATCCATTACGCTGATGGTTCCGTGGTCAGCCAAACACTGCTGAAGAAAGAAATTGGTAATATTACCCTTTTTGCATTTGATTCGGGCCAGGGTCTCAGTGAGCACACCGCCCCTTTTGATGCGATCGTTTATATTCTGGACGGGAAAGCGGAAATAACGATTGGTGGAAAGACCGCTACTGTTAATTCAGGGGAAATGCTGATTATGCCGGCCAATGTTTCTCATGCGCTGCATGCACAAGAAAAATTTAAGATGCTGTTGGTTATGATCCGTGGCAAATAGTCAATCCTAACTTCATTTCATTTAGCTATTTACTTAAATTATAGGAGAGGTGACTTGTTATGACAAACCCAAAGCTAAGAGCAATTTTTCTCTTTATTCTCGGCCTGACGTTCGGTGTCTTGATTTTTGGAGGATATATCATCAACAAGGCCAAACCGCCTATCCCGGTGAAGATCATGGCACCATCAGGCGCTACCATCATAACCGGAGAGGATATCATCGATGGGCAGAATTATTATTTCAGCCGCGGGGGTCAGCACATCGGTACCATCTGGGGGCATGGCTCATACCTGGCCCCGGACTGGTCAGCCGACTTTCTGCACCGGATGGGGCTCTACCTGGCCGCCCGCCATCATGGCCTCTCGACGGTAGATGCACGTGAATTCACCCACTCGGATTTTGAGAGTCTGGATTCCCAGGAACAAGCACGTCTAGCTGTCGTCGTTCAAGAGGAGATCAAAACAAACCGATTCGACCCTGAAAGCGGTGTGTTGAAATTCACCCAATTCCAGTCGGAAGGGTTTGACGCGTTGACGGATTATTATACTGCCCTTTTCCAAAACGGTAATGAAAGAATGGGGCTTCAGCCAGGTATCGTTCACACCCAAGAAGAAGGACGTCTTGTAACTGCTTTCTTTTCATGGTTGGCCTGGTCTGCCGGAACGCAGCGACTGGATGCGGCCTACACCTACACGTCCAACTGGCCCTACGACCCCCTGGTGGGGAATCAACCCTTGCCGGATTTCTTGATATGGTCCATTGTCAGTGTGATCCTTCTTATTTTGGGAATCGCGGCGGCGCTTTTCGTCTACCTGCGCTATGTCGGTCGGGACGAATATGAAACCAATCTTTTGGTTGATTTTCCGGAACCCAGTCCCACCCCCAGCCAAAAGGCGACCCTGCTTTACTTTTTAACCGCCATCGGCTTTGCTTGTCATTCAGATCGGCATGGGTGCCGTCACCGCCCATTATACGGTAGAAGGAACCCATTTCTTCGGGATTTCCCTGGCCAAGATTCTGCCCTATGCCGCTGTGCGCACCTGGCATCTCCAGTTGGCGGTCTTCTTTATTGCGACCTGCTTTCTGGCAGCAGGCCTTTTTATCGGCCCCTTTGTCGGTAAAGAACCTAAACGGCAAGGATTAGTGGGTGATGGTTCTCTTTGGTGCCATTGTCGTCGTTGTGCTCGGTTCCCTGAGCGGAACCTGGCTTTCCGTGGCAGGTGTTTTCGGAGACCAGGGTTTTTTCCTGGGACATCAGGGGTATGAGTTCATCGAATTGGGACGGTTGTGGCAGCTGCTGCTCATAGCGGGTATGCTGATTTGGCTGGTATTGGTATTGAGAGCCATCTGGCCGGCACTTCGCGATGAAAAAGATAACGGCGGGTTGACCCACATGCTCCTGTACGCTTCCATCAGCATTCCCCTATTTTACATGGCCGGTCTGTTATACGGCAAAGGAAGCCATCTGTCCGATGCGGAATACTGGCGCTGGTGGGTGGTTCATTTGTGGGTAGAAGGCTTTTTCGAGGTCTTTGCAACGGTTGTGATGGCCTTTTTGCTTTCTCACATCGGAGCGGTCAGCAAAAAATTTGCCCTGACGACCGTTTATTTTACGGTTTTTCTCTATCTGGGCAGCGGTGTCATCGGCACGTTTCATCATCTTTACTGGGCTGGCACCCCCACCCCCATTATTGCCTTAGGTGCCGTTTTTTCCGCACTGGAAGTTGTTCCCCTCTCCCTGATGGGGTTTGAGGCGGCTCACAATTTGAGAGTGATCAAGTCCGGTGGAAAGGCGTACGCTTATAAGTGGCCGATTTATTTCTTTGTCTCGGTTGCCTTCTGGAACCTGGTGGGTGCCGGTATGTTCGGGTTCCTGATCAATCCGCCGATTGTTCTATATTATGCCCAGGGAATCAATACCACACCGATTCACTCACACACGGCCCTTTTTGGTGTCTATGGCATGTTGGCCATATCCCTGCTTCTTTTTGCAGTACGCCACATAGTGTCTCGGGCTTCATGGTCTGACAAGATGCTGAAATGGAGCTTCTGGGGTCTCAACGGCGGCCTGGCGAGCATGGCGGTCTTCAGTCTGATACCGTCCGGATTTTATCAGTTCTATTTTGCGGTCAAACATGGATTGTGGTTTGCCCGCAGTCCGGAAATTGCCTCCGGGCCGGTGATTCGTGCATTCAGCTGGGCGCGTCTGGTTCCGGATGTGATATTTGCAGCGGGGGCAATTCTGCTGTTCTTGTTTCTGCTCCGGGCAATATGGCTGACGTTCTTGAAAAAGACAACACAGCACAGTGGCCATCGATAGCAAATAATTTGGTGTAGACAATTTCATTGAATGATATATTGTCGGTATATGGCATCCGAGAGGACTTATAAGATATTAAAATGAAAAGGAGGACCTTATGCATATTAACGTAAAAAACAATATCTATTGGGTCGGAAAAATTGACTGGGAGCTGAGAAAATTTCACGGAGACGAATACTCGACGCATCGGGGGTCGTCGTATAATTCTTACTTGATCAAAGAAGACAAGGTGGCCTTGGTCGACACGGTCTGGAAACCGTTTGCCAAAGAATTCGTCGAGAATCTGGCCCAAGAAATCGACCTGAAAAAAATCGATTACATCATTGCCAATCATGCCGAGAGTCGACCATAGTGGGGCCCTGCCTGAACTAATGCGTTGAGATCCCCGACACGCCCATCTACTGCACCAAAAATGGCGTCAAATCATTGCAAGGGCACTACCACCAAGACTGGAATTTTCAGGTGGTCAAAACCGGTGACAAACTCAGCCTGGGCACACAAGGAGCTCATTTTTGTCGAGGCCCCCATGCTGCACTGGCCCGACAGTATGTTCTGCTATCTGACCGATGATAATATCCTGTTCAGCAACGATGCCTTTGGGCAGCACTATGCATCCGAATACATGTTCAACGACCTGGTGGACCAGAATGAACTTGCCGAGGAGTGTATCAAATATTATGCCAACATTTTGACGCCTTTCAGCCCGCTGGTGACAAAGAAAATAAAGGAGGTCCTGTCATTCAACCTTCCCCTGGACATGATCTGCACCAGCCACGGCATCATCTGGCGCGACAAGCCCGTGCAGATTGTCGAGCAATACCTGAAATGGGCTGACAGCTATCAGGAAAATCAGATCACGATCGTTTATGACACCATGTGGAACAGCACCCGTGTAATGGCTGAAAAAATCGCCCAGGGCATAAAAGAATCCGGACAACACCGTCAATGTGAAACTGTTCAATCTTGCAAAATCAGACAAGAATGACGTGATTACCGAAATTTTCAAATCCAAGGCCATCCTGGTTGGGTCACCCACCATCAACAAAGGCATCTTGGTTTCGGTGGCCGGCATGCTGGAAGAGATAAAAGGATTACGATTTAAAAACAAAAAGGCCGCCGCTTTTGGTTCCTATGGCTGGAGTGGTGAATCGAATAAAATAATATCGGAAAAGTTAACATCAGCGGGCTTTGAAATCGTGGATGACGGGCTGAAGCTGTTGTGGAACCCTAACGAAGAAAGCAAAGCTCAATGCTTTGAATACGGGAAGGCCTTTGCTGCCAATATGTGATACAGAAAGGAGGATGGTATGGAACAGATGAAACACGAAGAGGTTTGCTATACGCGAGAAATCGCTTTGGAAAAAGCCATTGAAATGGAGATGAAGAGTTTTCAAACCTACAAGGAAGCCTATCTCAAAATGTTGGATCCGCGCATCAAGGATCTCGTAAAAAACCTGGCCCTGGAAGAATTGGAGCATAAATTCATTCTGGAAAAGGCCTATTTTCAGGAAACAGTGGTGCTTCATCAAGATGGGATGGCAGAAAGCCCCAGCATGAAACTTTCACTCATGCTGCAGGAAAAACCTCTGGGTAAGGATGCCGACGATCAGGAAGTCATGATACACGCCATACACGATAAAAAGCGACTCGTTGATTTCTACCAAAACATGGTGACACAATGTGCAGGTGCGCCCATGGAAGACATGTTCAAGAAATTGACCAAGGAAGAGAAAGGTCATCTTGCGCGACTCGAGGAGTTGTATGAAGATGTATATTTGAAAGACAATTAGCCTGAACATTTTCAGGCTGAAATGCCTTGCGCCAGAACCGATCAGGATTGCAAAAAATTCAGACTGGTCTATCTGATCCGAGATCGATATGAACATAACCTCTTCGAATATTATAATATATTGCAAGCAGTGGACGGATACCACTGCATTTTACACAATAGAATCGAGTTCTGGTCAAAAGACACAGCGAGGACCTTAAACCATGAAAAATAAAACCAAAAAGGAAAAGACAGGGAGAATCAAGACCGAATCTTCCATGTCATATGCATCCAAACCCATCTGTCAGGAAGCGGAATGCATCGGCAAGGTGACCGTACCCCCTCCTGCAGATGCTGCAGAAAATGGCAGGAAAAAGGTTGGGAACAAGAAGCACACGACCCGATCATCCATGAAATTCGGCAAAAAAGATGCCTGCCGGGATGAGGCGTGCATCGCTGAAACCTGATCCGTCACCTGGGGTGGGTGATCCGGCCTTGCATCCATTAACCCTTGTTCTTATCCATTCAATCATATAAACGATGCCTATGGACCATTTGCCAAAACAAAAAACCCTGAATCCTTTCAAGGAGATCTCGTCATGGGTCTCATCGGTACAGGATCTGGACAATCTGTTGGAGCTGATTTTAGAATCCGCCGCCCAGATGATTAACGCCAAAGCCAGCTCGCTTCTGATTCTGGATCATGACACCAATACCCTTTATTTCAAGGTGGCAACCGGAGCAAAGAAAAAAGAGATCAAAAAATACCGCGTTAAACTCGGACAGGGTATTGCCGGTTCGGTAGCAAAATCAGGAAAGCCGCTGCTTATATCGGATGTGAGCAAAGATAAGCGCTGGTATTCTGAAATCAGCGAATATATTGCCTTTGAAACCCGATCCATTGCATGCGTACCGTTGAAGATGGCGGGTAAAATTATCGGTGTGGTGCAGGTGGTGGATAAGCTAGACACCAGCCCCATGACGGAAAAAGATCTCCATCTTCTGGGAGAGTTTGCCGGTCTGGCGGCCCTGGCCATTGCCAACGCCCGTATGATTAAACGGGTAAAAAACGAAAATTTGCAGCTCAAAGCCGTTCTCAGCGATCAGAATAAAATTGTGGGCAACAGCCCTGCTTTGAGGGCCGCTATTGCCGATGCCAGCAAGGTGGCCAATTCCAACGCCACAACATTGATTTTAGGGGAAAGTGGCACGGGTAAAGAACTCCTGGCACGACTGATACATCAAACCAGCCCCAGGAAGGACAAGCTGCTTGTGACGCTCAACTGTGCAGCCATGCCTGAATCGTTGCTCGAAGATGAACTCTTTGGTCATGAAAAAGGTGCGTTTACCGGTGCTTCGAGCACGCAAGATCGGTAAATTTGAGCTGGCCCATCAAGGCACCATCTTCCTGGATGAAATCGGAGAGATGACCCCCGGTATGCAGGCCAAGTTCCTGCGGGTGGTCCAAGAGGGGATGTTTTATCGCATCGGTGACAACACGCCCATTTTTGTGGATGTACGGGTGCTGTCCGCCACCAACAAGAACCTTGCCCAGGAGGTTGCCGAGGGCAAATTCCGTGAAGATCTCTTTTACCGCCTCAACGTCGTTCAGATCAATATGCCCTCACTGAGAGAGAGAAAAGAAGATATCGCTCTCCTGGCCGAGCATTTTCTGGAAGTATTCAAAAAGGATACCGGATTGACCGAATTGACGCTCTCCAAGGCGGCCTTAAAGAAGATAACCGATCACGACTGGCCCGGCAATATCCGCGAACTGCGAAACGCCATGGAACGGGCCGTGGTCATGGGCAACGGCAAGACCATTGTTCCGGAAGATCTTCCCATCGTCGGTATTCGATCCGGTCGACCGGACCTCCAGACAGGGCTCACCTTAAAGGAGGCCGTGGACAGATTTAAAAAAGACTTCATTTCGTTCAACCTGAAACACACCAAAGGCAACCGCAGCAAAGCTGCTGAAATGATGAACATCCAGAGGACGTATCTATCGCGACTCATTTCACAGTATGGCATAACAGAATAGCGGGTTCCAGGGTCCGAGTGCGGGTTTTCCAGTCAGCGATCATGATCGACGCCTTCACCGTTGTTTCAATTGCCCATCAATCACGTCTCCTGAAGACGTTCGCCTTCACTCTGACCCGTTGAATCGTTTTGTAAGGACTTCCACGTAAATTGACATTAAACCTCGTTTCACTCAACCCTCGAACCCTGGATCCGGAACCCTTCATTTTCATTTGGGTCAGGGATAAGACTGACCCGGATGATAAACCAAGGTCATGCGGATGTAATAGGGCTTGCCCGCATACCCCCAGTCGTCATCCGGCAAGTCCGATCCCACAAAGTTGAAATCACTCACACTTAAATAGAATCGTCCCTCCCAGGCATCGCCGACCCAAAAAGGGGCTTCACTGTCTTGGTCCGGTGTGGTCATGTCGATGGGTTGTTGATCCAGACCCCCGTCTCCGGCACTGGCAAAAAAACCGTTCGAGTCCTGGGGACGATCCACGAGTATGCGGTTGCTGTTCACATCACGAAAGAATTTCCAGACATATTCAACATCCGTTCCCGGCGAATCCACATGCAGTTCGATTTGAACGTCATAGTACCAACGGGTATCGAGGGCAACGTCCGCTTCCATCCATGATTCAAGATCGATTGCATACCAGTCACGATCCCCCTGGTAGTCAATATAACCAGCGATCCAGGGGAAGACAATCGTGCGGGTCTGATCGGCATTTTCGGTGATGGTGACGCCTTGAGCCGGCGTACCATTGTTGAATGCCAGCAGGGCTGTGTCAGCGGCATAGGTTTTCTGGATCAGAGAATTGACTTCCACAAAAATCGTTTCTGCATTGCTGCTATCTCTTTCTGCTATCTCGCTGATGTAAGTCCGCGACGCTGGCGCTATCGCGGCATCGAAGGGAAGTGTCTCCGGGATATTCAATAGATTGACCCGGATGTTATAGGGCACAAGACCGTCGCCATCGTCTCCCTGGTAGTCACTGACCTTAAAATAATAAGACAACTGGCCCGCTGCCTGGAACGCGGGTACGTAAATGCTGCCCTTGAGATTCGTACCGCCGTCTTGGCCATTGGCGTCATACATATTTTTAACGATACCATCTCGAATAAAACTCACGCTGTACTCGACCAAAGAAGGCGCGTTATCGGTGTCCAGATAGAGTTCCAGAATACTTGGGGTGGCTGGGTTGGGTATGACGACATAGTACCAGTCCACATCCCCGCGGAATCCGATTTTTCCGGGTGTGGCGGATGCAGGCACTGCCGTGGGTGTCAACAAGACCGCCGTATCGATGGTGTCGTTTCCGGTTACACTCTCCCCGGTGTCCGGATCGGTGTGAAGAACGGTTTCCGCCGGATCATCGATATCCAGCACGTGAACTGAAATCCGATAGGGTGCTTTTTGGGTCAAATTCTGATTGTCCGCCGACCGCACACACAACAAGTGGTCACCCGCCCCGGCCCTGATCTGGCTTACATAGGCCGTGGATCCCCCGGCAAATGTGTGCGAAAGTCGGATCACCCGGTCTTCATCTTCGATAGTTAGCTGGTAATTAAATTGTACCTCCGGATCGAGATCATCAAACTGGATCTGCAAAACCTTGAATCCGCTTGTATCGATGTCGTTTAAAGTAAGGTGATACCAATCTTGATCCTCAAGATAATCAAGCGAGCCGTCGGATTGAAATGTCCGAGTTGCGTCATCAAATACCATTTCGGCTGCATTCGACCGGGTGTCATTTTCAAGTGCTTCCGCGGTTTCAACCGTCGTCGCACAAACGGTGTAAGAGGAGGCCGTATCAAAGTCGTTTTTGCCATAATCATCGATCAGGATATAATAATACCCGGCTTCCAAATGGGATATAATGTGATAATCCAGGCGCTGTGTCCTGTTAAGGGCCGCAACCAGGGTACCCTCACCATCGTACAGGTCTATGGACAGTTCCACATCGGTTCCGCCCGCAAACGGGGAAAAGGCAACATGAACGTCGTAAACGCCGGTTTCGGCGGCCGAGAACCCAAAGCAGTCTACATCGCCGATATATCCGATGGTATCATAGGCGCAAGACGCGCTATCATCTACACCGATGAGGGTGGCTTGAGAAAAATCACCGTTTTCATCACCGCTCTCGGCAAAATCGATGGAAAGATAGTAAGGATGGTTGGAACTGTCATCGTCCATCAGATCCCTGACCGAGATATAGATGTCTTTGGGGACATCTATATAGACATTCATTTCGATGTCTGCCGGAAGTTGACTGTTCTCCGGTGCATGGTCAGCGTAGAGTCGGACCTTTTCTCCGGATTCGTTTTCAGTGTAAATGGTTGTCAACAGCGTCACATCAGGCCGGTAGGTATTGCTGGAACATTGCACCTGAAGGACTGCGTTGGCTTGGACCACTTTGTAATGGTACCAGTCTACTTCACCTGTTTGAGCGATGGTGCCTGTGAATGTCTGTTGCAGGGAAAGCTCCTGAATCTCACTTTCAGTATTTCCCGGATCATCGGACTCGCCACAAGACACCAAAAGGAGGCCTATTATTGCGATCATAAGTATGTTTTTCATGCTATCACCTCTAATATATCCAGTAAAATGAACGTGACCCTTTAGCCGAAGAATTACTCCAGCAAGATGAAATCATTGGGTGTCAGCACAATGGTGTCGCCGTCGTCATCAACATTGACCCGCACTTCCGCCAGTCTGAATATGGGCGGACTGTCAGGGTTGTCTTCGGGAACCTGCGCAATATAGAAACGGATGAGATTGTCACCCTCGTTCCAGAGATCACCCCTGTCGGTGGTATGCTCACCCGTATTCATAATGTCGATATTGGAAATGTTAAACTGGAACTGCCGCACATACGACGGCTGATCACCACCTTGCTCGATGGGAACCAATCCCTTGTCTTGAATATTGTAGCTGTAGGCGTAGCGGTCCCTGATTTTCGGGTCATTGGATGTGACGTTGGTGTGTTTCTGAATTTCCAGCCAATCCACCATGCCGTCAAAGTCGCTATCATTGGTATCCTGTATCTCCAACGGATTGGTGCCCATGACAAATTCGATACCGTCCGGTATGCCGTCGGCGTCCGTATCCACCGTACGTCGGTTGGTACCTTTTACATATTCCTCACAATCCGTTAAGCCATCAAGGTCGGTATCGGGCCAAATGCCTCCGGCTATTGAATCGCACGGGCTGTCTTGAAGCAGCGGATTCAAAGCGTATCCTGGTGAGCTGACGGCTATCTCAAAATAGTCACTCAAACCGTCGCCATCGGTGTCGGCCGCATACGGGTCTGTACCAAAGTCGGCTTCATCAGCATCGATGAGACCGTCTGCGTCACTGTCCACGTAAACGAGTTCAATGCCGGCCCTGACATTGGTGTTGTAGGCCACCAAGTACTTTATTTTATACTCCACGGTCAGACGCATATCGATGATGTTCACAAAATCGATGGACTCGGCGGTTTCAAAGAGTCGAAACTGACCGTTGCCGCGATCCGCCATTCCCTGCAGCGTATTTTCCGCATAGGCGCGGGCCGCCTGTCCACTTTCGGTTTCGTCGAACATGCCCAGCAATAGAAAGGTGTGAAAGTTAAATCCGCCCACACCGCGATCTTCAGCCATTTCATAAATATCGCTGACACTGTTCCAGATATCATTATCCGGCTGACTGCCGCCCTGTACGTTGGACATGCCGTCGCTCAAGAAGATGACCACATATTTGCTCCGGATCAGGCTTTCCTCGTCGACAGCGTTGATATCTCGCTGGATATCGCTGTGGATGGCATTCAGGGTGCCGAGATAATCGGTCATGGTATCGTTGCGGGCTGCGTCCAAAACCCGGTTCAGTTCATCGGGGTCTTTGGTGAATCCACCCCTTCCATCGATGGTACGTGTCCTTTCAAAAACATCATTGTTCCAGAGCATGATTTCAAACGAAGTGTTTTCGTTGCTGTTGTAGGTATCGATAAAACTCCGCACGGCCTCAATTCTTAAAAAATAAGGGTCCGCTCCGGCCATGATGCCCTCAACCTCGTCCCCCATACTCAACGAGCAGTCGATGGCGAAGAGAACCTTTACCGGAAAGTTGATTTCATCCGGGCTTTCGGTCATAAAGGAACCCTTCAAACTAACGATGTTTCGTGTCTGAGTCGGTTCCAGACCGGGTCCTTCGCAACCACCCAAAAACAACAAGCATGCGGTCAATAGTATTGTCACTTTTGTTTTAAGAGCCATCACACACATCTCCTCTCCCATCCTCGTCCGAATCGATCTGTTCGGCGTTTGCATGATAAGGACAGTTATCGCAGGCGTCACCGATGCCGTCATTGTCCACGTCGTAATTTTCATAGGTGTGACAGTTGGGACAGAGGTCTTCGCCACCGAGGGCGCCTTCCAGAAAGCCATCGTTGTCCAGATCAGAATCGCACAGATCCCCGGCCGTATCGTCCACCATGAAGAAGTCACTGTTTTCTTGGCCGGGGTTGTACATCAGGCTGCAATTGTCGATGCTGTCAGGAATGCCGTCATTGTCGTCATCATCGTCACAGAGATCACCCCTGCCGTCGTTGTCATAATCCGCCTGGAGCGGGTTGCTGAGATTGGGGCAGTTGTCCTGATTGTTTGATATCTCATCGGCATCCATATCGCTGTCACACACATCACCCCAGCCGTCACCGTCCGTATCGGTCTGCTGATTGTTGGCTTGCATAGGGCAATTGTCGCACGCGTCGCCATGATCGTCCCCGTCACTGTTTTCGCTTTGATCGTTGGGAACATATGTACAGTTATCCCGGGTATCCACGGCGCCGTCGGCATCGATATCTTCGTCGAGGGAAAAGAGGGGTCCTAGATCATAATTGACCACGATCGGCCCGCCGCCACCGCCTCCGGCACCGCCTTCAGGCGGCGCGCCACACAAATCATCCGGGCATTCGTCAAAAAAATCATTGGGATCAAAGTCTTGCCCGTGAAGCTCATGGCCGACAAAGACAAGCTGAAATAAAATCGCAAGGACGATTGCAGCATACTGATAAGCATTCATGATGCACCTCACTCTATTTTAAATAAGTAAATGGCCTGATCCGATCGCGAATAGGAGCAGACAACCGGGCTGTTCAGCGAATCAAACCACAGGGTGTTGTAAAGGCCGACGTTTCCCTCTCTTGAGACAAGCTCCTTCTCCCATGTAGAATCATTCTTTATGACCAGATTGAGATTTTCGAGGGGATACCCGCTATAGGTTTCAAAGGCATAGTAGGCGATGGCCGGCGCGCCTTGTGACGTAAAGGCCAGGCTGGGGTATTTCCCGCAAAGGGAAGTATCATCGACCATCGAGACCTGCCAATCTTCACCGACCGTTTGCGGTTCGGCTGCATAGCGCAGGCAGGCCGGTGATATCTCGTTGGTGATTGGCGCGACATAATCGAGAACATAATAGGCAACACCCAGGTTGCCCTCACGATCCGAAGCGCTGCTGATATCGGCCACCTGAATTCCGGTTTCAACCCAGGTTGCCTCCCAGGCACCGTGCTGCTTTACGGCCGTACGCAGACCGTATTCCCCATCGGGAAGTTCGGCATAGTAGAACACCCTTGGGTTCCCATGCCTGTCCAGTACGAGTGAACAACCCTTGCCGACATTGTTTTGAATTCCGCCGCCGTCAAAATAGATATTGCCTTCAATCGTTTCTTCTTCGACATCGGCGCCGGGTGCGTTGCTGTATTTTTTTACGTAATGTAGGTCCGGATAGGCAAAGTTCATGGCATCACAGCCTTCATAAAAGAACTGATAGCAAAGATGGATATCTCCATTGGCATCAATCGCCATGGCCATATCACCACCTGCCAGGCCATCGGCGAATACGGGATTGCGTTCTACAAAACCGATGCCGCCGGTGTATTCGACCCAGTTGTCATTTTCAATCAGACTGATCATGGCATCGGCCTGTTGTTCTCCGCCGCAATCCTTTACTTCTCCACCCTGATAGAAAACCGCAGGCCTACCATTTGCGTCCACAGCCAGGTCAAGCGTACTGCAGTTGTCAATGGTGGCAATCCTTGCCGGCGTCACATCCTGGGGAAGAAGCGACCCATCCATGGGCCATAAAATTGAACGTATGTCGTACTGGCCGGAAACCGTATTCTGATCGTCAAAATAGACCAGGCGAACCATTTCATCTCCTACGGCGTAGGCTTTGATGCGGGGTGTGAGCAAACCACCGGGTTGAAGCTGTCGAATAACTTCCCGCTGCCAGGCAGGGGTATCCGTGGATTCGGATGATGTGTCTGTGCCGCCATCACTGCCGCTGCCACCACACCCTAACATTGCACAGATAAGAACGATGCCGAGGATGACAGGCCCCAACGGCCTTGGGTTAGTTTTTTGCCAGTTTGTTGTTTTCATGAAAGAGCTCCCTTGCCCGCGGGTGAATCAATGCTTTACTTTCGTCTAACTTTAGACCGACGATTGTCTGATATAGGTGTCGAGCATTCTGGTGATACCCATAATGCATAAACAGACCAGCCAGGTTGATCTTGGCCTCGATGTCTGCCGGCGCCTCGGCCAGCGCCATCTTAAACGCGTCCTTGGCCGCAGGGTCGTTCTGATCGAAAAGATAAGCCATACCCAACAGCTTATAGGCTGAGGCCCTGATCTTTTTTTGCTCCGGTTTGGCACTTTGTAGAATCTTTTTGGAGACAAGAACAGCATGTTTGAAATCGAGGGCATCCACATAGCCGGCGGCCAGTGACAGCATGGCTTGCATATTGTCCGGTTCCTGCATCAGTTTTTCATGCAGGATTTTCAATGCTTGAATGTCTAGAAAGCGATCTGCAATGGCGGTGGCTTTCTTCGGCGTTGAAAAGGATACGGACTGCTTTAAGCGATTGCCTGTGCTTTCGTCATCAAATAGATATATGGCCACTGCAGGATCACAGGTTTCCCATTTTTTGGCCCGTTCAACACTGGCTGATTTGTATTGTTGGGCCTTGTCCATGTAGGACTTGACCTTTTGGGCCAAAAGATCTTGATACTGCTTTATCTGGTCTTCCGATAGGTCCGGCAGGGGTGATTTTTTTAGAAAGTCGGCAAATTCCAGGTTTATGTCATATGCGCGACGGCAAGCGGCTAGGGCCCAGTGAGGTGATTGATACTGGATGACGTCATGATAGCCCTTTTCCAGTGTTTCGAGTCGCTTGGCTTTGGATTGAACCATCGCATTATCGATCCGGTTTCCCAGCTTCAACTGCATGTATGGTTGGTAGGATCGGTCGACCGCGTTAAACACCATGCGCGCAAGCGCCCAGCGCATGGCGTCGTCGTTTTTTGCCAGCTCCGGTGAATAGGCCTGGTAGGCTTTTTTCCTGTAGCTAATCGCTTTCTTGCCGTTTCCGGTGCGTAACCAAAGATCGGCCAGCCTTGCATCGGCCGTTATCCTGCCGGTTGGAGACAACTGTTTTCTGTAACGCGTCAACAGGCTTATGGCCTTTTGTGGTTCGTTCATAGCTTCGGCATTATCGGCCATGGAAAAGATGACCGGCTCCGCTGAACTTCCATTTTTTAACGCTGTATTCAGGTAACGACCATAATCGTCGTTGGAATTTTGGTGATGGCCCAGTCGTTCTCGAATCTGGCCCGCCTGATAGAGAAAGGCGCTGCTGTTTTTGTTTTCAGGGTACTTGACGGCATATTGCTCAAGATAAGTCGCCAGCAGTCTGAACTGTGAAACATTGAGAAGCGAATCGATCATCACCCCCATGGTCGTCTCATCGTTGGCGGATTCGGGGTACTGCTGTATGAGTTGGGATCCGGTTGTATAGACGGTTTCGATGTCACGCCGCTCTTTACCGGAAATAAGCAGTGCATTCAGCGCCTGCTCACCCAACTGGGTCTGTTGATTTTTCTCGGCAAACGCCTTGAGGGTTGAACGCCCCTTGTCCCAGTCATTGACTGCCGCCACCGTGAGGGAAGAGATGATTTTTGATTCCGATGCACTCACGATCTGCGCAATTTCAGACCTGAATTTTTTGTCTTTGATGGGGGGGCGAGCAAGTACGCGGTTTCCGAAAGCCACCAAACCCTTGTAGTCTTCCTTTTGGTGGTACGCGTTCAAGGTCAGATGGACGGCCGCCGCCGTTGTCTCTCCGGATGGGTGGCGTTCAATAAATTCGGAGAACTCGGCGATTGCCCGATCGTAAAGACCCTCGTCATAGGCGATCCAGGCGATGTTAAAAAGCACATCGGGGACTTGATCCGCTTCAGGGTAAAAAGAGGCATACTGCGTACCGGTTGTTCTCAGGCCGTCTCGCGTAAAAGACGTCTGATAATACGTCAGGTCCTTCTTTTCTTTGAGGGCATTGTAATAGGAGATGACAGCGCTGTAGAGGAGATCTTTGCTGGGCTTTTTACCCGCTTCGGTCGTACGGGCCACTTTTTCATATTGCCTCCCGGCTTTGAAATATTGTCGGGAAGAGAACAAGGTTTCGGCATAGTTGATGGCCATCTCCCCGAGTACCGGGCTATCATCAAAAAAATCGAGATAGTGTGCGTATCCGTCCGCTGCGCGTTTGAAATTTTCAATGGATTTGTTTTTTCGGGCCTTTTCATGCAAAAGGGTTACGATATTTCTGGCATACAGCTCATAGTCTGTTTGATTTTTTCTCTTTTCCGCCTCGGGAATGTGAAAAGCGTATTTTTGGAGTCTCAAAGCCTTTATGATGTGCGCCATATCCTTGTCCGCATCCTCGAAGGTCTTGAGCGCCTGAACACATTCGAAGGTGTTGCGGGCGTACTCGAGCAGTTTCTGAGAGTCATATTGAAGATCGGAAAGCTCCCGATAAACAACGGCTGCATGATGCCAGCGTTTCTTGATATAGTAACGGTAGGCCAGTTTTTCCAGAACCGCCGTATAGACAGACCGCGACCAAGCAAATGTTTTGAAATAACGGATCGCCTCCAAGGGGGCGGTATCCGCATAGGAATCCGGGTAGCAGTATGCGATATCGATCAGCGCTTCCTGCTTGATGTTCACCCGTTTGTAGGTATCGACATCCAAGTCACCCGTGGTCTCGCTCAAGACACACTGTTCGAAAAGTTGGATGGCATCTCGAAACCCCTTTTCGTTGATGTGGCACCAGGCCAGTTTATATCTTGCAATGGTTATTGCCGGGCTTTGCGGATATTTCAATACGGCTGTGTAATGCCTTTTTGCGAGCGCCAGATCTCCTTTGTTATTGAAGTCATCGCCTATTAATAGATAACATTCCGCTACATACCGGCTTTCAGTATGCTCCTTGATGATGGCGCGGTAATTTTTTATCATATCGTCCATCATACCCAGCTCTCTGTATTCGTGCGCCATAAAGAAAAGAGCCTTGTCGCGGTGTTCAAAATGGGGAAACTCGTCCAGAATATGCTGGTAAATCTCAATGGCTCGAATTTTGTAATTCTTGGATTCCAGCTGTTTTAATGAAGCGAGGTTGTCTGAAATCTGGTTTTTCCTTATAAAAAATATGATGCGAGACTTTTCGATATAAAGCTCGGCCAGGCGCAAATATAGTTCGGCCAGGTAAGGACGCCCTTTGGATTTATCTATCAGTGTCCGGGTGCTTTGTATTGCCAGGGCGACTTTGCGGTCGTCATCCGAAAGCTTGGCCATATACTTCTTCTGTTCGGCCTTTTGGTCTGTCTTCTCATACGTATATTTGGGTTCGCACAGTCCTTCACTGAAAAAAAAGAACAGCGACACCAAAAGTCCGGTCAAAACGATGCCTGATTTTTTCTTTCGTTGTCTTGGTATCATTTGAAAAATACATCCCATTCTTCTGCGCATTGACATTTGTCGATCAGGGTGACGTGATAGTCATCCAGCTCATAAGACCAGAACTCTCCCTGGAACGGATACGCGATCTTGTGGTCCTTGGTTTGCGGCGCACCAGCGTCATTCTTTTCTTGATAATGGTACTGCTGAACACGCTCAACCATATCGAGTCCGATTTCATAGGCGATCAGGTGTGATTCTTCTTCATATTTCAAGAGACCATCGGCCATATTTTCGTATGCGTCTGTCACCAGCTTTTTAAAGTCCGACTTTGTTTTATTCAGCTGCAGGGTGTAGATTCGACTTAAATATGCCTGTAAATCCGGGTCTGAAATCAAAGCGACCCCTTGGTGTTCTTTTTCGAGCAGCGTTAGAAACTCCCAGGCTCGATTGATTTGTTTTTGATGCAGGAGCACCTGCAACAAGGCCGGGTTGTCTTTGATATCGGCCCGATCATGAATGGCAGCCAGCGCCGTCCCGTAATGATGATCGAACTCCTCGATGACAGCCAGCGCCTTTTCATAGTGACATACCGACTTGTAGATAAAAGATTTGAGAATATAGTATTCAGGCGTGAAATAATTCTGGAAACTGGGTGCGCGAAATGCATACAGATACCCCATGGCGGTTTCAGGGTTGCCCATACGGTAGTCAACCCATGCGCGCTCCAGCAGGTGCTGCGCCTGTTTTAAAATCGGCGTTTCGATGTCTCGATACATCGTGTCTGCTGTCTCATAACGTCCCACCTCATAATAAAGACGCGCCAGGGTTTGCTGAACCTCGTTTTTAAAAGCGTTGTCTGCCAAGGGCTTGGCCAGAATACCCTGCAGAATCTTGATCGCCGCCTCGGGATCGTTTTTATATAACCGGTAAAGGGCCATCTGATAGAGATAGCGGTTGAAATAATAGGTGTCAGGTGTGATGCGTTTAAAATGCTTATTGCCCCAATCGAAAAAACCGTGTTGCCAGTCAAATACCCCCTGGTGATAGTTCACAAAATCGCTCAGATGTTGATCAACAAAACCATAGGTCTGGTCGCTTAAAACTTGAAAAATGATTTTTTCTCGGTCAAAGGGAAGCGTCCGGGTGACCTCTTCCAAAAATTCAAGGCTATAGGAAACGATCTTCGAATTGGATTTGCGCGTTACCAAATCAGACAGAATATCGACAGCGGCGTGGGAGAATCCGGTTCGTACCAGAGAAATGCCAAAGAAAAATTGTGCCCACTCATAATCCGTGTCATCCGCTGTATGGGTATTCAAATAACGGTATAGATGATCGCGTGCCTTGGCATACTTTTTCTTTTCGAAGGCCTGATATCCTCTATCAAATTCAACACGATCGTCAGACGGGACTTCCTGCACGCCGGTATAGATTTCGGTATCCCGATCCTGCAGGCGGACAGGTTGGGTCGCTGCACCGCAGCCTAGTAAAATTACAAGCACAAACACGATAACGCACACTCTCATAAAGGCCACCCTATTCCAAATATTGACTGACTTTATCCACCGTTGTGTCCCGATCCGACTGTCTCGGGGAAAGATTGAATCGATACCCCAGGGAAATGCCAACCCAGAAATGGTTGTCTATTTCATTCTGGTTGACATTGATCCAATTTTTCAGCTCCAGGTTGAAACACAGTTTTTGGCCGACAAAAATCTTTTTCCCTATCCCCAGGCTTATGGAAGATCTCATTTCCGACAAAGTGCTGCCGTCGCTTTTCTCTTTTTCGTAATTTACCAAGCCACCACCGATAAGAAAGTAGGTCTCATGGTTGATCACCTTGCTGTTTCGGTATACGCTTTTCCCATAGAGAGGCTTGATAACGAAGTTGGTATGCACGGCGGAGACCATATGATCGAAATTTTCAGGGGTGACACCGAAATCTTGCTCTAGATCCGTTTTAAGATCTTTTTCCTGATTGTGCATCCAATGGACATTGATCACATTCCAGGCGAAATGGTCGTTAAAACTGAAGGTGTAGCCAAATTTGATGGGAAACAACTCATAAAAGTCGTCGTCCGGGATATATCCAAACCCCAGATCGATTTCATGGTAGCGGAAAAAAACCCTGTCCTGCACCGCCGCAACCGATTCACCGTCCAGGGTGTCAGCACAAGCGCCATTGGGAATAGGCAAGAGAACAACGGCCAAGATCATGATGACAACTTTCAACGTTTTCATTTAACCATGCTCCTTAAAAACCCACGATGTCGAAAACAAACGGATATGAAACCATGACCTCCGAGTGTTGGGGTTTGGGAAACTGCCAGGATTTGATGGCAGCCTGAATACAGTTATGAATTTGGCCCGAACGAATGGTGGAGGACTTGATTCGAACCGCGCCGACATTTCCAGACATTAAAATTTTCCACTCAAACACGATATTGCCCATCAAGGATGGTGCAGCCATCAGTGCATTTTCATAACAGAAACTGATTTCGTCCAAATGTTGATCGATAATTCTTTTTACTTCCTCACGAGACATGCCCCCCTGCACGCGCACCGATTTGTCCAGATCCACCGATACCATCGCCATCACTTTGTTCTGACCGGTTTGGCCTTTTCTAAGTGCGGCGACGTCTCCTTGTCCCTCGATACCGGCACTTCTCAATACTTGCCGGGTTCCCTTGGCACGGAGCACATCCCCGGTGACAATCGACAGCTTGGATCCGGGGATTTTTCCGGCAATCCCGCTGATCTTGAATTGTTTATCACTCGCTCCAGGTGAAGAGACGATATCCATATTGGTCACGGATGCCAGTGCTTCCTTGGTCGTCAGACCAATGCCATCCCCGATTAACCCCAGAATACCAGTCTCTTTCACATTGCGTGTCTTCACGTTGCCTGTTTTTCCGCTGCCGCCACCTGCTTTAGGTGAACTGACCGGTTTTGCCTTTTGCACGGTCTTTGGCTTGCTTTTTGCGGTCTTTGGCATCATTTTTTTGACTTTATCGGGCTTCTTTGTAACCGGTGGCGTTATCAATTTTGGCGGGAGGGGTTTGGGTTCGACGCCTACCGGTTCCGGTGGTTGAAGTTGGGTTGGGTCTATTTTTACAAAATGGGATTCCGGTTCCGTCGGCCCCGGCATTTCAGGTAACGACAGAAACACACTCAAAAACACCATCAAAAACACATGCAGGCCGCTCGATTTTAAGATGCTTTTGTAGAACGGCACGCTGTGTGTTTTCGACAAGGGCACCTCTGGACTATCCTGCTTGGGCACCAGTCGAAGGTGATAATGATATCCGCCCTCCTCGAGATGGAAGGTTTGTCCGTTTGTAATTACAATCGAAAAGATTCTTTTTTTCTTTTGATACAGATACTCATGCGTACAAAGTTCCGCTAAAGTCTTATCCGGCGACCTCGGCGTTTTTATTAATCCTGTCTGGCTTTCGTTAAAAAAGAGCCGGCAGACTTCCTTGGAGGTATACTTTGCCAGGCAAAAGCGTTTTCCGTTTTTATCAACAATATATTTTTTATTTGGCGCAAGATATTGCAGATCGACAATGGTGTTGCCCTTGAACTTGATGATTTCCAGGACACGCGCTTTGCCGGATGCAACATCTTGTGTATAGACGTTTCCCAGCAGGACTGTCTTTAGAAAAGGTCGGATGATCTCCTCTTCTTCTGGGTCGTCATCTTCATCCGGATCCATGTGCTGATGCTGTAAGGGTTCAGATACCCTTGTGCTGTTGAGGGTGTTGTCTGCAAGGGGCGCTAATTCCTTTTTGGTTCCCTGGGAATTGAATTCTAAGGTTGCCTCTTTCTTTGTTGGGAAAGCCAGGGGGATTTTTTCAACGCTTTGGGTTTGATTGTTCGAATCGGACACAACGGTCTCGATGGTGCAACGGGCGCCTGCTTTTTCTAAAGCGAGGCAATATTTTTTAGCGGCGCCCATGGAAATGCTGTGGGTCGCCAAGATGCGCTGTTTATTAAGATAAGATGTCACGGTGTCGGGGTCCGAGGGCAGCAGCGCACACAGGTTGGCCTTGACCGTTTGCGGTTTAAAGCCATCCATGAGATCACCTTTGAAAATAACGCGATAACCGCCCACTTCCTGATTCGGAGCGCCCGCCGTTTTCACGTGGGATGGTGTTTTCCACTTCTCGATGACTTTGGGTTTCGAGGAAAGCGGTTGGACTATCTTGGGTCGTGTTTTGTCGGGAGGGCGAGGGACTTTTTTGCGTGAAACTTTAACCTTGAGTGTGAAAGGCCCCATGCCAACATAATCCAAGGGTCCTATAATAGCGGACGTCACTTGTTTGTTGTTCACACACAAGTTGGATTCATGGGTTTTTGCAGATACGACAACTTTATCTCCTTTGACGTAAATAACCGCATGTTTGTCGGCAATGGACGGGTCATCCAAAAAAACATCGGATTCAGGATGGCTTCCGATCTGAATCGAATGCTTGCAAAAGCAGTCCCACCCGAGGCAGGCCTCACCTCTGAACACGAAAACCCTAGCAATGGGAATCTTATCGTCTTTGTATCCAAACCCCTTGGTGTTTGTATTTGATTTCAAAGTTATAGCTTCCCCTGTATTCATATTAAGTTGCGGTTGTCTTTTCTAACGATCCGAATGCTCATTTAATGTTTAGATCGATCACCTTCGTAGGTTCTGGGTCTTTCTCCTCTACATGAAAATCTTTTAGAATTTCTTCGCGATAGTTCTGTCTTGGTTTCAGCAGGCTTTCGATATCACTTTTCTTTCGTTGTAAAAGGTAGACAGCTCCGGATTGAATGGTTTGGCCCCGTATGTAGGAATTGCCAAAGTCAATCCGTCTCAGTAGCTGATCCTCGGACTCAGACCCTTTAGCCACTTCCGGGTTTTTGACCATGGGCCAGGCTGTCGGGATGATCGTTGCTTGAATTGTGAGCACCACAAAGAGATGGATACGAACCCAGCGCTTGATGGCGCCATGTCTGAGATATGGATTGTGCTGCATGGGTATCACCTTTTGATAACAGCCAGCTGGAAATTTGGGAATCCGGCCAGCGCCGCGGTTTTGGTTATTTGGTTAATGGTTTTAAACGGCAACCGCCGGTCGCACAAAAGCAGGATGGGTAGTGGCTCAGCCTGCTCGATCTCCATATCCGCAGATGTATTGACGCAGTTTGACAGTTCCCGATAGAGATCGGATGCCTTGAGATTTTTTGGGTCCAGGCCGAGAATGGTGTCGTGTTCTATTCTGGCAAGAACCCGATCCCCCAATTTCAATGTGGATCTGGACAAGATCAGCTTGATGGTGTCATGAAAATCCGATTTTGCTGTGGATTGCGGCAGTTCCATATTTTTGTCCAAGCCAGCTAATTCAGGCTTGCTCGAAAATGAGAACAGCAGAAAGATCAAGATGATGGTGAACATGTCCATCATTGAGGTAATGTTCAGTTTTGGGGGTTTAAATGACCTGCCGGCACGTCTGGTTGCATATGATCGCATGGGCGGCTCCTATCCGATTTTTCCTGAAATAACGACGTTGGGAAAAAGCTTGATCTCTGTTTCCCGGTACCTGGCCACATCCATGGTCTGGATAATGGTGTCGTAAAGGACCTCGTCATGGGGCACAATGATGAGCGTGTCACTGGCAGGATAGGCTGTTTTTATCTTTTCCAGATGGTCTGCCAGGAATTGGAACGGCAAGGAGCCTTGTTCATTTTTTTGAAATACCCTGCTCCATGTGGCCGCATCTTTTGTTTCGAGTGCTTCGGCCTTCAATGTCAGATCGATGGCGGCTTTCTTCAACTCTAGCACCACGATGGCTTTGATATTTGGATCCAGCGGCGATTTTTCTGCCGCCGTTCCTAACACCGGTACGGATGTGTTGATGGCTTTGATGTGTAAAAAAGAGGCCGACATCAACAGGAAGGGAACCAGAACCAGAAACATATTCATGATCGGTACCATATCCACATCCACCTCAGTTTCTCCTCTGCGCCGTCGTTTCCTTAGACCTGGCATTGGGCTTCCCTTTCTCTTTTCATGGTCGAAAGTGTATTGAACAAGCGCAAAGCTTTTTCCTCGAACTGATCCACCAGATAGTCGCCACGATTGTTTAGGACATAAAAACCGGCCAGACAGGGGATGGCTACCATCAGTCCAAAAGCGGTGGTGAACATGGCTACGGAAATACCGTGCGCCAGAATTTCCTGCTTCATGGCGGCACTGGCTTCGCTGACCCCCTGAAAGGCGGTGATCAGCCCGATGATGGTACCCAACAGTCCCAACAGGGTGGAGATATTGGCCAGGAGCGTCAGGTAGTTGATTCGGGCTTTGACAAAAGGAATCTCCTTGAGAATATTTTCTTCGATGGTCATTTCAATTTCTCTGTCCCGTTTGTCTGATTTGAGCAGGCCGGCTTTGAGTATTCGACCCAGAGGATGATTTTCAATTCGGGTACACTCATCGATGGCCCCCCGATAATTGGCTTTTTCCAGATGAACCATGATTTTTTTAAAGGCCTTGTCCGTATTCAGTTTAAGACGGAAATAGAGGAATCCGGCTCGTTCGCAGAAAAGGGCCATGCCTATAATCGAAACCGAAAGAATCACATACATGAATTCACCGCCATTTTGAAAAAATGCATACATTCCCATACCTCCTGGTTACTTTCTAAATTTACTTCATGGGCGGACGCTTTTATTTGAACCGGCCGCTCGTGCTTTGCTGGGAGAATGGAGCAGGATTCGTACCAACTACAGATGAAAATGATTGAAGCATGCCAATAAGAGGCACTGATATCGGATCGAAAAGGGGCACAGTAGGTTCGTTCGAGGAAGAGACAGCTTATTTAAATTTGATTTTAAGCACTAGAAAAGATTGAATATATTTTGTGATCCAACGGGATACGGAAACGATGGATTCAGATCTGAACGCCAATACGGGTGACATCGAAAAAAAGAACCGTTGCATAAATGCAAGCGGCTTTGATCGATATGCTGCGGATCAAAATTGCTCGGCAACTGTTCAAAATAAGATAAGGACCGTATGAAAAAAGATACGGTAAGCTCCCTATCAGGGGAGAGGTTCTATTTTGTCCCTGTTTAGGGATTTTTTATTGCAATTCGCCACTATTTAACTCATATTGAAAACAGTGTTATAACCCTTTTGTATCGAATGGTTTCCAGCCTCCAAACGACTCCCGTGACGGCTTACACATTTATCAAATATATTGATTTCAGCCCAAGTGAGGTTTTTTATGATCGAAACAATCTCGTTTACGCTTAACGACAGCCCGGTGACCTTGCGCACGGACAGTGATCGACCCCTGCTTTGGGTTTTACGAACCGACCTGGGCTTGACCGGTTCCAAATTCGGCTGCGGCGAAGGCCTTTGTGGTGCCTGTACAGTGCTGATAAATGACGAGGCAACACCTGCCTGTCAGAGATCTGTCAAAGAAGTTTCCGGAAGCGATGTCAGAACCATCGAGGGACTGTCCAAAAACGGACAGTTACATCCCATTCAAGAAGCGTTTATGGCGCATGATGCATTGCAGTGCGGGTTTTGCACCCCGGGTATGATTCTCAGCGCATACGGCTTGCTCGTGTCCAACCCCACACCCACCCCTCAGGAGATCCTTGATGGCATGGAGGACAACCTTTGCCGATGTGGTACTTATGTCCGGATCGTCGAGGCTGTTCAAACGGCTGCCAAGGCACTCAAAGGAGGGCGGCCATGAAAAACAAAAGGGCTTATGCCTCAAAGAAGACAATCGATGCTGCCCCTACCGCATCGTTAACTCGTCGAGATTTTCTCAAACGCATGGGTCTCTTGGGCGGCGGGTTGATCGTATACGCCACCGTCGGTGATGGGCAAGCTTTTGCCCGGGCGGCTCGCGAGGGATATGCCGGCGCCAAGGTCCCGGTTGATTTTAATGCCTTTCTGAAAATCGGAATCGACAACCGCGTAAGCTGTTTTGTCGGCAAGATCGAGATGGGACAGGGACCCGTCACCAGCTTTGCCCAGATGGTGGCCGAGGAGTTGGACGTTCCCTACGAATCCGTGGACATGGTCATGGGAGACACCGACCGCTGCCCGTGGGACGCCGGCACCTGGGGATCGCTTTCGACACGCTATTACGGGATATTCGTCAAAGAGGCGGCCGCTGAAGCCAAGGGTGTTCTCAGAGAACTTGCAGCAGAGCGGCTGAACTGCCCTTTAGGGCGCTTGGTGACTCAGGCAGGGGGCATCTCTGATCGCGAGCGACCGCACAACAGGGTAAGCTACGGAGAATTGACCCGCGGCAGGGTGATGGAACGACATCTAAAAGGGGTGCCTCCCTTAAAACCGTTTTCCGAATATACCATCAGTGGCAAACCCTATTTAAGACGCGACGCTCGTGAGAAGGTCACCGGCGAGGCTCGGTTTGCCGGAGATATTCGCTTGCCGGGTATGCTCTATGCCAAGATTGTCAGGCCACATGCCCATGGCGCCAGGCCGATTCGTATCGACACCTCGGCTGCAGAAGGGATTGCCAATGTCCGGATCGTTCGCGATAAGGAGTTGGTGGCTGTTTTACACCCCTATCCTGATATTGCGCAACAAGCCTTGGCGAGCATCGAAGCGCAATACACGATGCCTCAAACCGGTATAAATCACGAAAATATCTTCGACCATTTGCTCGAGAATGCGCCGCCTGCGGTAGTGGCCAGCCAAGCGGGTGATCTCGAACTGGGTCGAAAGAAGGCTGCTGTTGTTGTCGAGGAGACCTATTTAAACAGCTATGTCGCCCATGCGCCCATGGAAACCCACACCGCTCTGGCCCATTATGAAAACGACAAAATGACGGTCTGGGCATCCACGCAGTCCCCATTTGGCGTTCAGCAACAGGTGGCGACAGTGCTGGGCTTGCCCATCGAGAAGGTGCGCGTGATCACCCCTTTTGTGGGAGGGGGCTTTGGCGGCAAGTCCGCTTCAGCACAGGCCGTTGAAGCCGCTCGTCTGGCCAGGGCCAGCGGTAAACCGGTCATGCTGATGTGGAGCCGTGAAGAGGAGTTTTTTTTCGATACCTTTCGACCTGCGGCAGTGGTCAAGATTCGTTCTGGCTTGGATCATGCCGGCAACATGGTGCTTTGGGACTATCGTGTCTATTTTGCCGGCAGTCGCGGTTGTCACAATTTTTACGAAATTCCGCACCACCGGGAGTCTGTTTTTGGTGAATGGCGCATAGCTCCAGGTATTCACCCCTTTGCAGTCGGACCCTGGCGGGCGCCGGCAGCCAACACCAACGTATATGCACGCGATCTGCACCTTCACCTGATGGCAGAGATAGCCCGTGAAGATCCCTTGGCTTTTCGATTGCGCCATCTAAAGGACCGGCGCATGCGCTCGGTGTTGGAGGCCGTGGCGAATAAATTCGGCTATACATCAGCCAATCTTCCCAGTGGCAGGGGAATCGGCATCGCTTGTGGAATCGATGCCGACACCTATGTGGCAGCCATGGCTGAGGTTGAGGTGGATAAACACGGGGGCGTTATCCAGGTAAAGCGAGTGGCCTGTGCCCAGGAGATGGGTCAAGTCGTCAATCCACAAGGGGCCACCATACAAATGGAAGGTTGCTTGACCATGGGGCTGGGCTATGCCCTGGCCGAAGAGGTGCGTTTCCACGACGGAAAGATCCTGGACACCAACTTCGACACCTATGCCATACCGCGTTTTTCATGGTTGCCCAAAATCGAAACCGTGATTGTGCCAAACCTTTCACTGCCACCCAAAGGGGGGGGTGAACCGGCCATTATCTGTATGGGGGGCGTTTTAGCGACAGCTGTCTATGATGCCACAGGTGCCAAAGTGTTTCAGTTGCCCATGACCAGCGAACGTGTAATGGCCGCTCTGGAAAAGAAGCCAACCTAACGCCAGATGACCCGATCAAAACCATTGGGGAAGAGACCCATGAAAGCAATTGTATACACCAAATATGGATCACCAGAGGTTCTCCAGCTCAAAGAGCTAGAAAAACCTACCCCCAAAGACAAAGAAGTGCTGATAAGAATCCATGCGACAACGGTAAGTTCAGGCGATGTAAAACTTCGCAGTTTCAATGTCGGGGCATTGTACTGGCTTCCCATGGGATTATATATGGGTTTTAGAAAACCCAAGAGACAAATTCTTGGGGATGATTTGGCCGGTGTCGTTGAATCTGTTGGCAAAGACGTTACAAAGTTCAAGAAAGGGGACCAGGTCTTTGGTACAGTCGGTTTTAACATGGGTGCGCATGCTGAGTACATATGCCTGCCTGAAGACGGTCCCTTTACAAACAAACCTGCCAACCTGACCGATGAGGAAGCTGCCGCAATTCCGTTTGGTGGGCATACGGCCCTTTTTTTCCTTAAAAAGGCAAATATCCAGAAAGGACAAAAAGTCCTGGTTTATGGCGCTTCCGGAAGCGTGGGGACTTTTGCCGTACAAATTGCCAGGCACTATGGCGCAGATGTTACCGGCGTTTGCAGCACTTCGAATCTGGAGATGGTGAAATCTCTTGGAGCCGAAGTGATCGATTATACCAAAGAAGACTACACCTTGAGTGGTCCTTATGATGTCATCTTTGACACAGTTGGCAAGAGCTCTTATTCAGGCTGTATGAGAATACTTAAACCGCAGGGAATCTTCATTTTAGGGGCTGTTTTCAAATTTTCGTGGTATTTGCGAGCCCTGGCTTCAATCTTTAGCCGCAAGAGAATCATCCTGGGTGTCGCGGCTGAGCGCCAAGAGGATATGATCTTACTAAAAGAGCTTGCCGAAGCGGGAGAGCTAAAACCAATAATAGACCGGATCTATCCGTTTGAAGAGATTGCAGCGGCCCATAGGTATGTCGATAAAGGACATAAAAAGGGCAATGTCGTCATACAGGTCTCAAAAGGATCTTTAGATATATAGAGACAAATGAATGTTTCTGGTCACGTTTCATGAAATGTTCGGATTAGGAGCAAAACATGCCCATAATATTGTTGCCGGAAATATTATTCGTGGTGTCGACTGCTGTCGTCATCATCGCCTATCACACGCATCTGTATATAAAGGTTCGGCAAAAGCCCTTGTCGACAGCTATCGGCATTACGAATCACGCGCGGCAGATGTGGGTCAGGGGGGTCATCAGAGACAAACACGACATCCTGGCGGTACAGACACTACGCAACCAGGTCATGGCGGCCACCTTTTTGGCGTCTACCGCGATTCTTATCAGCCTTGGCTCATTTTCCGCAGCCTTTCGATCGGGTGTGTTTGGCGAGATTTCCCACGCGCTCAATTTTTTTGGGACCAAAACCGAAACATTGTGGATGCTGAAACTGATGCTTTTGGGGATATTGTTCTTTTACACTTTTTTCAATTTTACCCTCTCCATCCGCTACTACAATCATGCCGGGTTCATGATCAATGCCTTTGAACACAACGATGCCACGGTTTCCGAGCAAGCCGTTACCCAGGTTCTCAATCACGGGGCGCTGCACTACACCATCGGTATGCGGGGGTTCTATCTGTCGGTACCCATTGCCCTGTGGCTGTTCGGTCCGATCTATATGTTAACCGGCAGTTTGGTATTGATCGCCGTCCTGTATCGCCTGGATCGTGAGGCTTGATCCTTCTCTTTGTTTTGAGTATCGTTCATATCAATCAATTAACTTCACATCCGACATTAATGCGTCCCATGACGAGGGTACGAAAAAAATGAAGCTTGTAACTATCTTGACCAGCCTTAATCCAATTTTGAGAATTTTTCTCATTATCGTTATGACGGTGGCAGCCCATTTCACCGTCAAAGGGGTTCGCTGGCTCAGCCAATATCTGCTGCTGATGAAGGTTGACGATAAGGCAACACCGGAAGCGAACCTGGCCCGGAAATATCCCAAACTTGCCACCATCGTTACCCTCCTGGTCAGTGCCGCCACGTTTGCCATTTATTTTGTGGCCGTCGGCATGATTCTGCGCGAATTCAAAATATCGCTGACAACCTATTTTGCCAGTGCTACGGTGATCGGCCTGGCTGTCGGTTTTGGTCTGCAGGGTTTTGTGCAGGATGTGGTGATCGGGCTCACCCTGATTTTTTCGGATGCAATCAACATCGGGGAAGTGGTTAAACTGGGCGATGAAATCGGCAGGGTCGATAGCATCGGACTGAGATTCACAACACTGGTCAATCTGCACGGTCAGCGGATTTTGATTCCCAACAGAAACATTGCTGTGATCAGCCAGTTTCGCGGCGGCTGCATCCGCGCTTATGTCGACATTCAACTGCCGCAAGGAATCGATGAAAAGGAGATGTCACTAACGATTCAGTCGATTGCCCAGGGAATGTATCAACAACACAACTCCATTATCCTGGCCACACCGGAAATCTTCGGGATCAAGGATGTCAAGAAAGGTCAATGGCGCTATATGCGTATCAAGTTCAAGCTGTGGCCCGGGCAAACAAAAATCATCGAAGAAACATTGAAGGAAAGAGTGGTCCAGGCACTTAAAACGTCCTATGAGAATTATGCTTCTTGGATGATTACGGTGACGTACAAAGTTGAATAATATCGTTGGACGATTTTATTTAAGAACCTTGCAGCAAGCTGGGAGGTTCTTAAATCACGGATCTCTGATACTGCGGTTTTTCCGTGGCACGGTAGAAGGGCTAGAACCGGAAAAAAGAGCTTCTATACTTCCGTCGATTCCCCCGCAGCCAACAGCTGTAAGCCCTCTGATTTTTCCAGAAACAACTGCATGTGCGGGAAAGGGATCTCAATACCGGCATCATCCATTGCTTGCTTGCATTTTTCAGTGTATTCCCACATGAGGTTGAATTTCAGCAGGGGGTCCTCCGTCCAGAACCGCAGCTGCATATTGACACTGCTCTCCCCCAGATCGGTGACAATGACGTTTGGTGCCGGGTCCAGCAGGATGCGATCATCCCCCTTGACAGTTTCCAGCATGATGTCACGCGCTTGCTGCATGTCTTCCTTATAGGCGATTCCAATGGGAACTTTTATGCGGCTGTTCGGGGTCATCGTGTAATTGACGATCCGCTCCTGGGAGACCTGCTTGTTCGGTACCACCACGCTTTCATTGTCAAAGGTCGTCAGTACGGTGGTGCGCAGCCGAATTTCCGTTACCTTGGCGTGCAGCTGCCCTATTTGAATCCAGTCGCCTTCCTTGAAAGGGCCGTCGATGATAATGACCACGCCGGAAATAATGTTGCCGACGGTATCCTGAGCGGCAAAGGATAGAGCAAGTCCCATGACCCCCACGCCTGCGAGAAGGGAAGTGATATTAAACTTGAGCTGGTCAGCCACGGTAAGCACGGCAAAAATGTACAATGCAACACGGGCTGCACGCAGAATAAGCCCCTGGGCCTGCCGGGCGATTTTCATGCGAATCAGGGCTGCCGAAAGCATCTTCTGAATTGCCTTGTTTGCGACCCAGAAAATGGATAGCAATATCAGTGCGCTGACAATATTCGGCAGATAAGCGACAAACCGGGTAACCAAGGCTTGGACATCAATGAGCTTGATCAGTGCATCGAACACGTGGCCTCCTTTCCTTCTTGTTTGGACAAGGTTGTCTTATTAAGTGGGGTCAAACTGACAAATCGTAAGGATATAATGAAACATAAAAACTAACACATTCAAAATTAAAAAAAAATACCTATCATGCACTCAAGAATTGCTTTGCCTCCTGAGGAGGCAAAGTGAGTTGCCCCGAGAATCGTTAGTACTCTGAGGTCTCAGACCTGCGTTCTTTTTGTTCTTGGTGCTTGATGTATTTCTGAACCATTTCCGAATCCAGACCAACGCTATCAACACAGTACCCCCTGGCCCAGAAACGGTAACCCCAATGTCAATACACGAAAGCAGTATTTTGGTACCCAAATCTTGACACCGATTGTTGCCTATCATATAGAAAAATAGATCAGTCCCGACACCCAGTCCCGAAACAGACACAATATCAGGAACGCATAGCGCTATTCGATAAGTAAACATGGGGGTATCTTTAGGAATACATTTTTTAATAGGAGAGCGTCATGAACACTGGTGATGCCCTGGTTTTCGCTTATTTACTTGACGGCAAGGGCGGCGGCAAGGCCATTGACATTCCTCAAATCGAAACCTGGACTTCAGATCAGGGTCTTTTATGGATCCATCTTGATTCGAAGACCCAAGCGGCGCAGGTATGGCTGGAGAATAAAAGTGGCCTGAGTTCGCTGACATGCGAGTCCCTTTTGGAACTGGAAACCAGACCTCGTAATGTACAAACGGAGGATGGGCTTCTTCTGATTCTTCGGGTGGTAAACTGCAACCCGGGGGCAGACCCTGAAGACATGGTCGCGATCCGTATGTTGTTGACTGAAAATCGCATCATATCCATGAGAAATCGACACGTTATGGCTGTTCAGGATGTTCGAAAGGCGCTAGACAAGGGCACTGGCCCTGCCACGGCCGGGGACTTTCTAGTGATGATCACAGAATTGATCGCCGATCGCATGGGCGATGTGGTGGTTGACTGCGATGACAAGGTCGGTGAGCTTGAAAACACGGTCTTAACCGCGGAGAGCCATGAGCTGCGAAGCCAATTGGCAGACCTTCGGCGAATGAGTATCAGCCTTCGCCGATATATTGCGCCCCAACGGGATGTCTTGGCCCGCCTGCTTCATGACCGGATATCGTGGCTTACGGACTCGGATCGTGCTCATCTGAGAGAGGTCGCCGAAAGAACCGCCCGCTACGTTGAAGACATCGATTCGGCTCGAGAGAGGGCCTCTGTCACCCAGGAAGAGCTCAACAATCGATTATCCGAGCAGATGAACAAGGCCATGTACGTCTTGTCTATCGTGGCGGCCATTTTTCTGCCCCTCGGTCTCCTGACCGGACTGCTGGGCATCAACGTCGGCGGCATACCCGGTACTGAAAATAAGTGGGCGTTCGCTGTGGTAACAGTCCTGCTGGTTGGTCTGGCAGCATTTCTTATAGGATGGTTCAGGAAGATCAAGTGGCTTTAGAAAGAAGCACACCCACCCTATCTATTCATTTGAAAAGAATGCCTTTCAGTCCGCCGGAGATGAGGGCGCCGACATCGGCCAGTGAACGCGGGAGGGTCCATCCGCCGGGAGCTGCCAGGTATTTGGGATGCCAGACCGGGTCGAATTTTTCTTTGTAGGCGCGCAGTCCCTGGAAGTTGTAAAAGTGATCCCCAAACCGAACCACCAGGTTTCCGATACGGTGCCACAAGGGGGACAATTCATGGGTTTCCATCCCGCTGAACGGCGCCATCCCCAGATTGAACCAGCGGTAGCCGCTGGCGGCACCCCAAAGCATGAGTTCGATGAAGAGATAATCCATGACGCCACTGGGTGCATCGGGGAGGTAACGCATTAAATCAACGGTGAGCTCCTCCTGGCCTGCGCTGTCCCAGATATTGGCAAAGGCCACGAGGCGGTCCTGGACCCGCACGATGCCCATGGGAAAGCGATGGACATAGACGGGATCGAAAAACCCCAGGGAGAATCCTTTCTCGCGGGTATTTTTCTCCCTGAGCCAGGCATCGGAGATGGATGTCAATTCGTCCATATGGGCGGGTACGGACTCTTTGGCAAGGATGTCAAAGGTGCATCCTTGTTTGGCCAATTTGCGATGGATGTATCTCAGGTCTTTGCGGCTGCTGCCCTCGAGGGTAAAGTCCGTCAACGCAACGCGGGCCTCTTCGCCCAGCTTGAGCAAGTTGAGCCCCATGTCCAAGTAGAGATGCAGATGCTCATGCCCCACTTCGTAGAAAACAGCCCGGTCCGCATAGCGGTCGGCCGCCTGACGAAACTGCCAGAGCAGCTCGGGCCATTGGTCGACAGGACCCACAGGGTCACCCATGGCCACCCAGGTCTCTCCGCTTGTGCCATACATGATGAAAGCCTGTTGCTCGGCATTGATGAGAAACTGTTTGTCACCCAGCAAGGCCAGATTGGCGACGGCCGTTGGCGATTTAGCAACGATGGCCGGAACCGCTTCCGGCAATACATCTGCATTCTTGATCGGGCGATAGGGGGCCGGTCGCAGCAAGCGCGCCAGCCCGAATCCCAGGACCAGAGAAAAGGCGCCCACCGAGGCTCTTAAAAAGCGTGGGGCATCACCCCTGGCGCTGAAATGCCACCATAACTCCGTACTGTAATCCACATGGCGAAAGGCAAACAAACCCAGCCAGACCGAGGAGGCAAGTACCACGGCGATGGCCGCCAACCAGGCGGGTGTGAAGCTTTCGGAAAGCAGTGCGGTGCGTCTGTAGAAGAATCGTCGGCAGGGCAGCAATGCTGTCAAAATGAGCGCCAGGATAGAGGCCTCTTCGTAATCGAAGCCTTTGAGCAGCGAAACCACGATGCCAAGGCCTAAAAGACTGACGGTCAGCAGATAGGCTGCATCCAGCTTTCGCTGAAGGCCCCTGGCCAGAAGCAGCAGGCCCACACCTACCAGACTTCCCAGAAAATGAGAGAGTTCCAGAAAAGGAAGGGGCAGGCTTGTCTCCAGGTATGTCATGCGATGGGGAATGGCCGGCAAAGCTCCGGAAAACAGCAGAATGGCACCCACCACGAAGACACTCAGGCTGAGTAGCGGAATAAACAGCGCTTCCAGCGTGCCGCCAGCCAGGGCCTGAACCCGTGCGAAAAGGGCCTGTTTGCGCATCAGCTCTTCTAGGCCCAGCGCAACGGTGGCCATGACCAGGGGCAACAGATAGTAAATACCGCGATAGACAACGAGAGCCCCCAACAGCTGAGGGGCCGTCATCCCGGCAGGAGCCATCAGTAGCATGACCGACTCGAACACGCCCAAGCCGCCGGGTACCTGGCTGATCAAACCGGCCAGCTGGGCTAACAGATAGATTTCCAGGAAATGGCCGAAACCAATAGGGGCGCCCCGGGGCAGCAGGCAGTAGAGCACGGCACCGGCCATCAGCCAGTCCGCGCATGCGATGGTTATCTGCGCTGCCGCCAGACGCCATGAGGGTAGTGAAAATTGCCACGATTTGAACGTCAGGGTCTTGTTGCCTTTCAAGGTTACAAAAAAATACAGTCCGGCCGCCGTCAGCAAAACAATTCCCAGCGGCTTAACCGTTTCCACAGGCCAATGCAGGCTTTGGGGCAACGCCAGGGGTTCGCTCACAAAGACCACGCCGCTCAAAACAAAAAAGCCCAGCCAGAGGCTTGCGGTGCAGAACAGGACCACCTGGGTAATCTCCACCGCCGAAAGCCCCCAGGCAGAATAAAGGCGGTAGCGCACCGAAGCGCCGGCAATCATGGAGAAACCAATGTTGTTGCTGAATGTGTAGCCGAGAAAGGAGGCCAGGGCGGTTTTGGCGGTATTCAAGGGGTGTCTGATATAGCGCAGCGCCAGCAGATCGTAGCCGGTCATGATGAGATAGCTGCAGGCGGTCAACACCAAGGCCATCCAAATTTGAGCCGACGGCATCTGCCTTATCCTGGCTGTAATATCATGCAGGTGGTAAGCATGCAGCTGGCGGTAAAGGACCACGACGGCCAGGGCAAAGAGACCCAGACCGAAAAACGGGGCCATGCGTTTCAAGTAAACTGTTTTCATATCCGGTGATCTTATCGGTGACCGCAGGTACTGTGTTTATGAAGATATCCCCTCCAGAATGGTATTATACCTGTAACTCCGGTTCTCAGGGAGGGTCCGACACTTACGACAATGAGTTGGTTTACTCTCTGTTGGGGATGACCAATACAGGGCAGGGGGAGGCGTTGATGACATGCTCGGTGATGGAACCGGCAATGAAATCCATGAGATTATCCCTGCCGTCAGTACACATAATTATCAGATCTATTCCAAGTTTTTCAGCCGTCTCCACGATCACCCTTGCCGGCTTACCTTTGTGCAAAAGGTAATCGACTTCAATATCGTCGGCATGTAACTTATGGATGACGGCTTTCATCTCTTGTTTGGAATCAATAGCGATGCGGCTAAATTTTTCTTTCATTTCGTTAACACTGACGCGTAGCGTCTCCCGCTCTTCCTTATCCATAAACTCTTCGTGGATATTGAGTAAAGTGATTTTTGAACCGAACTGGTGGGCAAGTTGTACGGCCTTTTTGACAGCGATATCGGCACGCTCTTTCAAGTCGGTTGGACAAAGAATGTGGTTGAACATGCGCTTGATCCTTTCTGTAAATGCGACGAACGAAAATTCTTTTCGCCGAATCAACCATCAATCAGGATTTGTTGTGATCAACAGATGCAATTGTGATGGGTTGTGATATTTTTCTTGTAGAACGCATAACATGGACTACCCATGTTTTCAACACTGCAAAATCGTGCCCTCAGAAACGGCTATCAAGGCCTAATCACTGCATTCCGTTTCGCCCTGTCGGACGGTTACCATCAATGAAGTCAGGCACGGTTCCGGAGGCGCACGGAAAACCAACGATTCAGAATTGTTACTCTCCAGTTGACCGCCTCCGCTGCAATGGATAAATCGTCAGGTCTGTTTCCTTTGGTCTGCGATGCGCAGCTTACCGGTTTGCATCCCCGTTTTTTGTTTTTTGCGAATGAGTTTGGTCACTGTTGAACTCTGATGTGTTCGGAGTGATTGTTATTGGCTTTCAGTTTGCAGACGCAGCGTTTGCTTGTAGATTTTCAAGCGATATTGTTCATTGGGATCGGTGGACCCATGTTTCAATCTTATCATGGTTTCAAGGCTCAAAACGTATATCTTACGACCTTTGAACTCGATTTCAACAGTGGATGGCAACAATTCCTGATAGCCTAGCCCCTTTTCAATCACAGATAGAATGTCCAGAGGTCCATAACAGGATGTCAACAGTAAATGTCCAGTCCCTTTTAAATCCATTTCAGCTGGTTCGATAATCTTGTCATCGGGACGACGTTGGTATGCATCAACCGATTTCAAAAATTTAATCAGGCGCTTGATATTCTCATCCGACCGGCGATGTACGATGTCTAAATCGAATGTCGTGATCGGCGCTCCTTGCACGACGGCCGCCAACCCACCGACAAGGATGAACTCAACGCTAGCTTCATTCAGTTTTTTCAGAAGGGCGCTCAGATCGGATACTGGAGGTTTTCTGGCTGAAGGCATGTCTTAATTCCGATATGGTTCGTATGGCGTTGTCATTTGACAACAACCTATCTTCACAGGACATATCCAGGAACAACTTTATCAAGCTTTTATCTATCTTTTTTCGTCTGGGTTTATCCATGAGGCCGCGTATTTTTTCAGCATAAGTGATAGAAGTATGATGTAATTGACAAATAATTTACGATAGATGATCATCGATGGCAAGTCTAATTACATGTTCCGCCGTCCAAAACTTAAGCAGCAGGAAAGGCAATTTGGGATGAAGTTGATAAACCGTTTTAAAAATACCTGACCATCCGATCGAACAATCCTGTTCTCTTTTAAATAATTGTCTGAAGGGCCGCCTGATGGAGACGCAGGTGATCGTAGGGGCAATAAAAATTAACATGCTGAAATATTTTTTAATATATTACCCGGTTGAACCGCAACAGCGAGCGCATTCCCCGTAGCTTGCTGCGGGGTTCTTCAATCAAGCCCGTGACCTACAAAGTCAAAAACATGCTACAAGAGAACATTGATTCAACTATCATTTATTACGAAAAAGTAAAAGATGGCATAAAAGTTGAGTTAGATTCTTAGGCTCATCATTAGAACAACTGCTGTTGTCCGTCTTCTATTTTTCGCTTTTTAGAGGCAATACGATTTTTCATTTCCTTTTTTTCAGAGTCGGAAAGAACATATTCATCCCAAGGACCTACATAATTTTTTTGAGGCTTGTCTGAATAGGTAACCTCGAAGGAAGTCTTGTCTTTCTGTTCAATAGATGACAGTTCATTTATGATTAGGTCCGTTTCTTGACTTGTCACTACGGGGAATAGATATTGATTATTTACGTATTTGAACTTGCCTTTTTTTTGGTATTTATCCTCGACAAATTCTAAATGCTTTTCCAATCGTTTCTGGATACGTTTATTGGAAAAACTTACTATTCCAGATTGTTTCGGCATAATATGTTCACCAAGATTCTGGTCAATTTCATAACCTATACTATTGCGCCCTGCTGCCATAGAAGCGTACATTGTAGTCCCAATACCAAAAAATGGATCCAAAACATTGTCATTTTTAACGGAAAACATTGTAATTAGCCGGTAGGGTAATTCAAAGGGGTATGCTGCACTTCGGTTCCTGGTCTTGTTATCAAGCAAGTTTTGAGATGTACCCTTTAGATCCATCCATACATCAGAAAACCAATCATTTCTTTCTTCCCAAAAAAACGAACTTTCCCGCCGAATGTTCTTCTCTATTTTGGTCTTGTATTCTTTTTTGTTTCCTTTTCTTAAAATTAAAACGTATTCATGTTCTAGTGTAACATATGCTCCCGGCGGCATCATACCAGACCCCATAAACTTATTGGGGGCATTGGTTTGTTTTCGCCATATAATGGCTGGAAGAGCCGAAAAACCTAATTTTTGCATGTAAGTATGGATTCTGGAATGATTCGTATACAAAGCGAATTTACCATTGATAGTTCTAGTTGCATCACCAATATTGATGCATGCGATTCCGCCCTTTCTTAAAACACGAAAAAGCTCATTCCATACTTTATCGAGTTCCTGATGCATCAATTCAAAAGCAACCGGCCCGTTTTTTTCCTCTATGGCTCTGCCTATTTTTTTATTTTGATTAGAAAATATTCGGTCCCACATTTCGATCATTGGGTAGGGCGGGGATGTGACAATCAAATCAATAGACTCATCAGGCAGATCTATCATTTGATTTGAATTTTTAAAAATAATTTTATGCGTTGTGATCATGTTTACCTTCAAATTGGAAATATTTCATATCCATAACAAATGATCAATATTGTTTGGGACTTTGAGTATGTTTTTAAGCATTCCCGGTTATCAGTGAACCACTTAAAAATATTAATCCTAAAAGAGCAGAAGTTGCTGATAGCGGACACTTCCCGGACACTGATTCCTATGCTTTTGATGTATTCTAAGGACTCTCTTGCAGTTATAACATATTAATATATAAGGATATAAAGATATTACAGGGGAGGCGCGGAGGGTCTTTCACGCCGGCAACGCGGGTTCAAATCCCGGGGGGCACCATTGATAATAAAATGGACCTATGATACAGTCTTAAGCACTTTTCTTTTGCTATTTTGACCTTTCTATAACATTGACCTGCAACAAAAATTAGATAGATTGGCATAAACGTGGTCGGGGCGGTAGGATTTGAACCTACAATGGGTATAATAAAAACAGCTATTTACCTACCTTTACTGGCTAAATCAATTATTTTGCGTCGTCGTTCTAAGGCATTAAGGCGTGTGGCAGTCTACCCGATTCGGAATTACCTCCGGTAAACAGATGTTGGAGGTATCTGCAATTATTAGATGATCATTCTAATATGGATTCCGAACATCTATAAGGCGATTTCCTAAATCAATTTATCCAGGATAAATAATCGCTAATCCTTATTATGATATATAGATGGATAATGTTTTTTAACGCAGGTCGGACAGATACTGTGGCTGAAGTCAGCCTGTGAATGCTTGTGGATATAGACATCAACCTGTTCCCAATAGCCTTTATCATCTCTGATTTTCTTGCAGTAGGAACAAATGGGAAGTATACCCCTTAAAGTTTGCACTTCTTGCAGAGCTTTTTGAAGATCCAGAATGGTCTTATCGCGTTTTACCTCTGCGGCTGAGCGTTCGTTAATTTCTTTTTCTAATTGTTGGTTCGTTTGAGCCTGCTGGATTACCCTTTGTTCAATATCGGCAGTGTATAGGATCTTTCCTCGCATATAGAGCGTCGCAAGAACCGTTAATGACAACGACCCAAGAAAAAAAACCCAGGCATGCCAAATATGATGTAAGAAGCCTGAGGGACTAAGCAAAATTTTCCACTCGCGCTCAGCAAAATTAAAAGTCTTGCTCCCAAAAAGACTTTTGTTAAATCCCTCAGCTGGTATGGGCTGATCTTTCGTTTCTGACATCCTCGAAGGTCGATGGTAGAGCAATCGATTTCCTTTGTCGGCTGACATATCGTAAAGCGTCAAAGATATCCCTTCATCAGCAAAACCTTTCAGCGCAGCTTCGACGGCTTTACCAATGCGAAGAACCTCGACAACAAATCCTTTTCGGCCATTTAGGCGGTCCTGCAGGCTATCCAATGGAACACCTTGATGATAAATTGGCAGGAGGATTAGAGTACCAAACTGACTGCCGGTTTCTTGCACCAAGGTGATCCTGCCTGTGGCAGTCAGTTTTCCAGTACGAAATGCTTCTGTTATGGCCTTTAACCGAGTTTTATTGGAAGCAATGTCAAAACCTAAGGCCGATCTATTGGATTCCAAGGGATATATATAAAAGACGATGACATATTCGTCTCGATGTGCAGCCCTTACAAGTTTCTCTGTCTCTGAGCGTTCCCTGAATTCAAAATCATTGTATCCATCTTTTCTTGCCGCGGCTTCATAATTACCGCGCTCGGCGTCTTTCACAAGAGGGTCCCAACCAAATGCATGGATACCGGGGTAGCGTGGTAATAGGTCTCTCGTAAGGCTGTTGAACTCTTGACGGGTCACGAACTGGGAATTATTAAAAAAGTCACCAAGAAACAGCAACGCCTTGATACTATCAACCAAAGAGTGTTCAATAGCGTTCGTGTATGCGTTTGCCCTGCTTTCAAATTCACCGCGCTGCTTCACCTGTTCCCAATTGTAGACCAGATAAAATATTACAAAGGACGCTATGAGACCGAAAACAAGTATACATAATACTGGTAAATATCGACTTGCTGGAATCGTAAAACGTTGTTTAATCTGAGTTGCCTTTTGCATATGAGCCTGGTAATTTTATCATAGCATTTGGTTTTAGTTTACAGTTAATTTTCATGCCAAAAAACCAACTATCAGCAGACTGCCGATATATGGAGATAAGACGTAACAAATCTTTATTTTTCTATTATAATTAATAAGTTATATGTGGCTAGTCTGCCCTCTATTTTTGTACTTGTCAAGTAAAAATTAACCCCCAACGTCATCCTGGACCGAGCGCATAACCTTTTATAAAAATAAGATACCAACTCAGGTGGGAATCCGGTAAAATTTAGAAAGCGGCAATTTCGAAGCTCCATAAAGTTATGCTGCTGCGGAAGGCACTGGTTCAGTAAAGACTTGTTCCTGCAACCAGGTTTTTAGCGGGTTAAAGATTGAATCACAATCACCACATCAGTGAGAACGCCTGGATAGGCCAAGTCTTCAAACTCTCCATCAATTGTCATATTGCAATTAAAATGCTAAATCTTCGATAATGACAAGTCTAAATAGAGCTATTTCAAATTGGCAATATTCTGCAATCGTTTAATTGGCAGATACCATCAACAAGGGCCTTTTGTTAATTTTAATTTGAAAGTGAGAAAACAATGAAAAAGTGGTTCCAGTGCAAGAACATATTTATCAAGTTATTGATCATTGGCTGGTCGTCCATATTACTGATTGTTTTGCCATCCTTTTTGACTATGTCTTATTTCCTCAGTAAAACTGAACATGCCGACCGGATTCATACGATGACAGACAGCATTATCATTCAGATGCTGAAGGCTCGAATTGCTGAAAAAAATTTTATCCTTCGCGATTTACAGAATGAAAGATTCTATAAAACAGGCGTTTCAAACAACCTCCAGGCGCATCAACACTTTACAGAAAGTGCTCAAGAAAAGATTGGATACCTGATTCAATGGCGGCCTGTCAGCGACAGAAACAGTGCCATTCAACTCATGCAACTATTCAATGAATACAGCCATATTTTTTCCGAATTGGAAAACACCTACCAACAAATTGGATTCAAAGACTGGGGGTTGTTGGGGCAATGGCGCCAGGCGATCCATGAGGTCGAACACCAAATAACCATACTGAATAGAACAGATATGCAGGAATCGCTGCTTCAACTCAGGAGACTCGAAAAAGATTATCTCCTGAGAGGCGATGAAACATATCTGGAGGATATACGAAACCGAATTGCCGACTTGCGGAAGGAGATTTTGAAAATACCCAGCCCCAAGGCTGCTGAATTATCAGAAGATCTGACCTTATATGAAAACGCTTTTCGAAATTTTGTACTATTGCAAAAAAAAGTTGGACGGACCGATGAAGAGGGTCTTCAAGGCCAATTTGGCAACGTAATTGAAAGAATGGAGACTGTTGTCGATCAAATCATGGAGGAAAGTCTGTCGGACTATAAACGCACAAAGTTCGATTTTCGCGTAATGAGCCTGATTATTTATATATTTGGCATTGCAGTGGGAAGCACGTTTTATTATTTCTTCGCCCGTTCGATCTCTATGAAACTTATCGCATTGAAAAATGGCGTCTTACGGGTTGGCAGGGGGCATCTAGATACAAAGGTCCCGGTGACAACAAATGACGAAATCGGTATCGTAGCTGAAGCATTCAACAAAATGACCGTTGACCTAAAGCAGATCACTGTTTCCAAAAACTACGTCGATAAGATCATAGAATCCATGGCGGACATGTTGATTGTGGTCAATTCGGAAAGGAAAATCGAAAAAGTCAACCGGGCCGCTCTTGACCTGCTGGTGTATGAAGAAAGGGAGCTGTTCGGCAAGAAGGTGGATGTGATATTGGGCGGCTCGAATACCGACCACTTATTAGTTGATAAAATTATCAAAAGCGGTTCGTTACGAAATTATGAGACCGAACTTGTTTGCAAAGACCATCAAAAGATATCCGTATCACTATCCGGCTCTCTGATGTCTGATAGCGGTGGCTTTGTAGTCGTGGCACAAGACAATACCAAACGCAAACTGGCGGAAGAAATGTTGCGAAAATCGGAAGGAGAGTTACGTCTGCTCTCTTCCAAAATATTGGAGGCCCAGGAAAGCGAACGCAAAAGGGTGGCTGGGGAACTTCATGACGGCATCGGGCAGGCGCTGACAGGAATAAAGTTTGCTATAGAAAACAGTGTCCGAAGGCTTAGAAAAACTGAGTCAGCATCCAATTCTGAAGCGCTGGAGAACATAATTCCTCTAATTCAGGCAACGGTCGAGGAAACACGGCGAATCGCCATGGGGCTGAGACCTTCCACTCTGGACGATATCGGCATATCGGAGACAATTTATTGGTTTTGCCAGCAGTTTGAAAACATATATAAAAAAATTCGAATTTTAAAGTTGATTGAAGTCGATGAGAATGAGATTCACGAAACTTTAAAGATCGTAATTTTTAGGGTTTTGCAGGAATCTCTCAACAATGTAGCCAAACACAGCGGAGCTGATTGCGCACAGGTAAGCTTGCGGCAGCAAGGCAATCATGTCGAACTTTGTGTCGAAGACAATGGAAACGGCTTCGACCCTGACAATTTCTTGTTGCAAAACGTAACTGAGGGAGGATTTGGTCTGGCCGGCATGCGGGAGCGAACCGAACTTTCAGGCGGCACCTTCACCTTAGAGACAGCACCGGGGCAAGCCACCAGAATTTGTGCCGTATGGCCAATAGCGCACGCAAAGCTTATTTTCCCACCAGACCCTCTTTGATCGCAAAATGGGTGAGCGCCGAGGAACTGTGAAGACCCAGCTTCCGCATCAAATTTGCACGGTGTTTATCGACGGTGTTGATGCTGATTGCCAGGTAGTCGGCAATTTCCCTGCTCTTGTAACCCTCAGCAATAAGCTTCATCACTTCCACTTCCCGCGGTGTAAGACTGCCGGATTTATTTGCCTCCCTCCCCGTTTGCATTCCGGACAGATACCCCCGAATAATGCCGTTGGAGATTTCGGGACTCAGGTATGATTTCCCATCCGCAATATTTCTGATGGCCATTTCCAGTTCTGTGCAGGAGGCATCTTTCAGAATATAGCCATCCGCGCCGGCTTCAAGCGCCATGCGAACGTGGCCTTCGGTTTTGTGCACCGTCAGCACTAAAATCTTTGTTTCTGGAAGACGCTTTTTTATCTCCTTAATGGCAGTGAAGCCATCTGTTTTTGGCATCGACAGATCCATCAATACAAGATCCGGTTTAAGACGCTCGGCAGATTCAATAGCCCCTTTGCCATCCACCGCTTCTCCGACAACCTCCAAATCGCTGAAAGAATCCAACAAAGACTTCAAACCCTGACGAACAATCGTGTAATCTTCGACGATTACAATTCTGTAATTTTTTCCCATATGGCCCGCTTTGGAAATATTGTTTGCTTATTCCCATTAAAAATTAAATTGCGATAAAAATCAATAAGACAATGTCCCAAGGAACTCGACTACCGGGAATCGGTTATAAGAAACTACTGGGTTTTTGTTATTTGAAAATACAGCCCTAACGTAATTTACAGAAGATATTAACTATTTTAAAATACAGTGAAATATTTCAACCAAGACTTCTGGGGGAAGTTTACAAAAAATGATGCTTAAAAAGGAAAGAGAGGTCATTTTCCTGCTGGAAAAGCACCTTGAAGAAATCAAGGAATGGCTGAAAGTATCTTCCGAAGCCCTTGACTACTATCTCTCGGATGATCTTGAGAAATTTAAATCCCTGCTTCTGAGGAAAAATGCAAATAGTGCCTTTCTTGAAGCAGAACGTCAGGAAATTTGGCACAGGCTCTGCAAAGGTGCGTATTTTCCGGTAATCCGGAAAGATCTGCTCGAGATTGTGAAAAGTGTCGGCAGGATTGCCGATGCGGCTACACTGTCCTGTGAAACCTTTATGTACCTGCAGCCGGAGATGCCGATTAAAATAAAAAATCAGTTTGCGATCATGACGCGGCTGGTCTTTTTTCTATTCAGACCTATCCATGAAAGTATCCTGTACTACCTGAGGGGCGATGATGCGCAGAACGTTATCAGGAAAAACGTCGATCAGTTTCTGGAGAAAAGGGCTGAGGTAAGCGCCCTGTCAAGAGATTTGAAAAATCAAATATATTCTTCTTCTCTCGATCATTGGCAAAAATCATACTTAAATGACTGCATGGAAAGTATTGCGACCATTTCTTCGCAGGCAGTTGAAACCAACGATAAAATTCAACTGATCATCGTGAAGATTGCCTCATGAATAATGAGCGGTCAATTTTTCACGGAACGCCAGTCACCGAATTTGAAGTCATAAATAATAATGTTGTAGTACCCCGTGTTCAAATTGATACCCTTGGATTGATATAACAATGGAATGACATGACGATGGAGGCAATAAGGTGAAAAAGCATATATGCTGCATGCTCTTGGGTGTCTTTCTCATATGCTCATGTGATAGCCACAAGCCTTCATCGGCGAGCCCTTTTAATATCTGCAGGAATTATGGTGCTCCAGTTGTTGGTGGTGAAGGGCTTCACTCGGGCATTGATTTTAAAATTAGTGAGGGGACACCGATAATTGCGGCTACTGAGGGAGAGGTGTCTCTCGTTGGAAATTCCTACCCAGAAGCTTCTTATAACGGTGGTATTTTTGTCCGGGTTCAAAATTTGAAACATTTTGATCTTATTTATGCTCACCTGAGCAAGGTTTATGTAGAAAAGGGCCAAATACTAAAAAGGGGTCAACTGATTGGTTTGTCCGGTGTCCCCACTGATGGCTTTTCTCATTTACATTTCGGAATTTGTAAGGTTGGAGGAAATTCTCAAAAATATTCTCAAACATACGATCCCGATCAGTTCTGGGTAAATGGAAGCCCGACATGTTTTGATCCAGGTGAAGATTACTCAAAATATTCTCGGGAAGGTATTACTTTGCCTATCGCTTGCAAGGCTTATGCTAAAAAACTGATTGCTTCTGAAAAATAAGACAAGGTTATTGGTAATGTTGATATACCGTTAGCCGGAAGAAATCTGAGTTCAATTATTGAAAGGTTGACAAATGAAATTGTCATTTCAATGCCTTAAACGATACAGTCCCTGGATGATAGCGGCCGGTGTCGCCTTTTCGTACCCACCCTGTCTTTATGCCGCGGAATCAGGAACTGGGACTATTTCATGGTATTTTCTCTGTGTCGGTATGTTAGGCGGATTGGCGCTGTTCCTCCACGGCATGGAAGAAATGAGTACCGGCCTGAAACGTACCGCCGGAAACCGGATGCGCTCCATACTGGCTGCGCTGACCAGAAACCGTGTCATCGCAATGTGCGTGGGCGCCTTCGTCACAGTAGTCATCCAGTCCAGCAGCGCCACAACTGTGATGCTGGTCAGTTTTGTTCAGGCAGGCCTGATGACCTTTGTTCAGTCCATGGGGGTTATCCTGGGGGCTGACATCGGCACCACCATCACAGCGCAATTGATCGCTTCTAATCTTGGGGATTATGCCCTGCTGATGGTCGCCATTGGGTTTTCGCTGCATATGTTTGGAAAAAAGGGGACGACCAAGAATGTCGGTGATGTGATCCTGGGGTTCGGCCTTCTCTTTTTCGGCATGAAACTCATGAGCGATGCCATGAAGCCCCTGAGAACGTATGCCGTATTCATCGATATCATGAAGGAAATGGAGAATCCTTTCCTCGGAATTTTGATCGGGGCCCTGTTTACTTCCCTGGTTCAGAGCAGTGCTGCCACCGCTGGTGTTGTCATCGCCTTGGCCCAGCAAGGGATCCTGAATCTTGAGGCTGGTATCCCGCTGGTCTTAGGCGCCAATATCGGCACCTGTATCACAGCAGGACTGGCCTCCATCGGCACCTCGCGCGAGGCCAAACGGGTGGCTCTGGCGCATGTCATTTTTAAAATTGCGGGTGTGCTTCTTTTCGTTTTCTGGTTGCCGGCGTTTGCGGATCTGATTCGGATGCTCGCTGAAAGATTCGGCTCTGGAACAGCACGCCAGATTGCCAATGCCCATACGATTTTCAACGTTGCCCTGGCCCTGGTTTTTCTGCCCTTCACCCAATATTTTTCGAGGCTTATTTTCAAGATCCTTCCCCTCGAAGAGACCCCCAAAGATGTCATTATGACCACCAAGTTCCTTGATGAGGGGAGTATTTCCACACCGGCCATTGCCTTGGACTTGGCCCGGGCGGAAGTGGCCAGGATGGCCAAGCTGGTTTGGCGGATGCTTGCCTCCATTATCATTCCCTTCATGTCGGATGAGAAGCTGATTGAAAAAGAAATATCAGACCCGGAGGAAAAGGACTTTCTGCTGCGGGAAATTCCTACAAAAGATACCTGGCGGACAGACCTGACACTTCTCCAGGGAATCGACATGCGCGAAGAGAAAATCGATTTTATCGAAGAGAAAATCAGGGAATACCTCTTCAAACTGGTGGAGCAGGGCGTGGCTCCTGAGCAGGCCAACGAAGCATTCGGCATGATTTCCATCGCAAGCGACATAGAGAGTATGGCCGATCTCATTCACCGCAATATGGTGCCCCTCATTACCAAGAAAAAAGATCTCATGATCGATTTTTCCGAGGAAGGAAAAGAGGAAATCCTGATCTATCACCAGAAAGTCTGCCGACGGATTGAACTTCTTAAAGAGTCTTTTATGGAAATGAATCTCGATGCAGCCCGGGAAATCATGTCCAGCGAACGCACGTATCTGGATCTGGAAGAGCAGTACCGCGCCAGGCATCTCGAACGGATCCGCCAGGAACAGGTGGAATCCGCCAAAACCCACGAAATCCATATGGAATTGATGGACCTGCTGAAACAGATCGTGGTCTATTCGAGCAACATCGCCAAAACCTTTCTCGTGAAGGTCCAGGCGGACAAGCACAAACACGAATGAAGGGTTCCAGGATCCAAGGGATCGAGAGTTTGAGTGAAAAAATAACGTAAGAATGAGGAAGCGGTTGGCAAACGTAATCTGACAATGGTTAGTAATCCAACGTATGAAGAAAATTGCGGTGCGTGTCATTTCGCATATCAACCGGGATTATTACCATCTGGTTCATGGGAAAAAATTCTGGCGGGTCTTTCGGATCATTTCGGTGAGTCTATCGAGCTTGATTCGGAATCAGCAAAGACGATTTCAGCTTATCTAAGGGCCAATTCCGCAAATTATTCCTCCGGGAAACTGTCTTTAAAAATAATGAAAAGTCTGGGCCACCAAGCACCGTTAAGAATAAGCGAGGTGCCCTATATACGGCGAGAGCACCATGAAATTCAACAAAACGTGCTAAATCTTGAATCCATTGGCTCCTTATCCAACTGCGCGGCTTGTCACACCAGTGCTGAAAAGGGGATCTATGACGACGACAACGTTACGATTCCACGGTAAACAGAAATGAAAGAAACTATTTACAGATTGGGTGAGTACAAAATCATCGAATCCGATGCCGGGCAGTTGATGTGGGAGGCTCATGTCGGGTTCGGTGAATTCCAAAAGGGACGATGTTTTAGAAAAGGGGGCGTCTTGTTCATTGGTTCGGCAGAGAATTGCCGGAATGGATTTTTGAAAGGAGAATTTCTTGATGATCTAAAAAAGTACCCAAAGTGGGGCAAAACGAAGTTTTATTGTATTGGTGTTGGCGTTCACCATTGCAAAAACGGCAAGAGCGTAACGAAAGAGGAAATGATGTTGTGGACGCTTGGTCGTAGCCCCAGAGAAGGCATCGAAATAAATGGTGGTGCCCCCAAGATTTTTTCAAATTGTGCCGCTGCCGGAAAGGGTTTGGAAAATGCGGTGTACAGACTCCAACGGCATGAAATAATAGTAAAAACAGACGGGCAAATTTTTTCGAGAACATACTCGGGGTCGAACTCCGTAAGCAGTGGCAACTGCTTTATCTTAGAAAATATTTTATTCATTGGCCCCCAACAAAACAAGCCATCCAATTTTAACAAAAGGCAATTTCTTGCAAACCTACGGCAACTGCCAATCTGGGATCAAACGGAATATTTCTCCAAGAGATTTTCTCTCCATGAATGCGAGCCCGGAAATGAGGTAAAGGAAGAACGGAAAAAGTTGCTGTATCAGACCAATGCAACAAAAAAGTATGGCGCTGGAAATGAGTACAAAAACGACTCGGAAACCAAGATTCCTAATGGTGCATATCGGGCATCATTTTCTATAAAATTATCTGCGATCTTGGGTTCGTTTGCCGACTTTACTGAGAGCCGGGATGAGTATGATCAATTATCCCATTTCAGATTTATCAAATCCTACATTTCGAAAAGTATCGCCATTTTTCGTGAATCCGGTATAAGGATCTTGGAAAAGATAATCCGTACGGTTGCCCCAATTTTTTTTATCACCGCGTCCCTTTTTGTTTTCATGATCGGGTACTTGAAAAAACACCATAAAAAGTGGAATGATAGAAAAAAATGAGCATTCTCTTGATGATCACAAAAAGCGTGAAAGCGCCGAAAACAATAAGCTCGATAAAGAGATTTAACCAGCTCCAGAAACGCCACCTGATGCGATTTCATTATGTTCTGAATCCAGTTGCCTTGTGCATGGCCGGAATTCATTTTTCATTGTCTTCCTGTCGCAGTTCCCCGCTCCCCGAATGGGGTCTGATATGCTTAGTGGTAATGGTCTTTCTCACACACCCTGGGAAACGGAAAAGGCAGCCAACGCTGGCGTGGATCTAATGTTATCCGGTCATACCCACGGTGGACAGATATGGCCGTTCGACTATCTGGTACGTAGGCGGTACCCACTGCTGGAGGGGCGTTACGAAATCGATGGCATGACAGTTATTGTCTGCAGGGGAACGGGCACATGGGGTCCGCGCATGAGGCTTTGGAGACCCAGTGAAATCCAGCAGGTCACACTCAGAAGAAAGGGAGATAATTTATCTCAATATTCCGCTGAAAAAACCGAATATCATTATATCGCTCAAGAATAATTGTCCTATTCATGACTCCAGACTGATTTTTATGAAGTTAACAATACCTTCAGTAAGGACTACTCGGCCCAGGGTATGAATCGAGATTTTGAATATCAATCCAATTCTATGATCAAAGCCGTCAGTGAAAACGAATGACTTGATCTATCCGTTGATCCTCCTGCGCTTGAGACTCGGAAGCATAAGCTTCAATTTATACGGATTGAATTCGTGTCGCTGACCCCATAAAGTCACAATCATTTGATTCTCATTGGATGTCGGATACTCCTTTATTGAGTTTAGGTCATATATAA